>NZ_CP080409.1:0-713105 GCF_019448235.1 Nocardioides panacisoli | reverse complement strand
CGGGGTGTCGGTGCCCATCGAGCCGATGGCCTCAGCGCCACTGTTGGCCATCGGGGTCAACAGGACCCGCAGCTCCTCCTCGGTGTAGCCGAAGATCTGCTGGCGCCGCGTGACGGAGGCGTGGGTGTGCACCACGTGCTCGCGGTCCGGGACGTCGTCCAGGTGGAGCTGGCCGGCGTGCAGCCACTCGTCGTACGGATGCGCGGCGGCGAGCTCGTCCTTGATCTCCTCGTCCTCGACGATGCGGTGCTCCTCGGTGTCGACGAGGAACATCCGGCCCGGCTGCAGGCGGCCCTTGCGGACCACCGACGCGGGGTCGATGTCGAGGACGCCCACCTCGGAGGCCATGACGACGAGGCCGTCGTCGGTGACCCAGTAGCGCGACGGTCGCAGGCCGTTGCGGTCCAGCACGGCGCCGATCTGGGTGCCGTCGGTGAACACCACGCAGGCCGGGCCGTCCCAGGGCTCCATCAAGGAGGCGTGGAAGCGGTAGAAGTCGCGCCGCTTCTGGTCCATCTCCTCGTGGTTCTCCCACGCCTCGGGGATCATCATCAGCACCGCGTGGGGCAGGCTGCGCCCGCCCATGTGCAGCAGCTCGAGCACCTCGTCGAAGGTGGCCGAGTCCGAGGCGTCGGGCGTGCAGATCGGGAAGAGCCGCTCCATGTCGCCGGGGATCACCTCGGACTCCAGCAGCGCCTCACGGGCCCGCATGAAGTTGCGGTTGCCCATGACGGTGTTGATCTCGCCGTTGTGGGCGATGAAGCGGAACGGGTGCGACAGCGGCCAGCTCGGGAAGGTGTTGGTCGAGAACCGCGAGTGCACCACGGCGAGGGCCGAGGCCATGCGCTCGTCGCGCAGGTCGGGGAAGAACTCGTCGAGCTGCTCGGTGGTCAGCATGCCCTTGTAGGCCAGCGTGCGGGCCGAGAGCGACGGGAAGTACACGTCGGTCTCCCGCTCCGCGCGCTTGCGCAGGCAGAACGCGAGCCGCTCCAGCGCCATGCCGGTGGTCGCGCCGTCCGAGCCGGCGACGAAGAGCTGGCTGAAGGTCGGCATCACGGCGAGCGACATCGTGCCGAGGATGTCGGGGTTGACCGGAACGTCACGCCACCCCAGGACCGTCAGGCCCTCCTCGGCGGCGATCTCCTCCAGCCGCGTGCGGGTCTTGGCGACGTGGTCGTCCTCGCCCGGCAGGAACGCCGTGCCGACGGCGTACTCGCCGGCCGCGGGCAGGTCGAAGTCGGCGACCTCGCGCAGGAAGGCGTCGGGCACCTGGAACAGGATGCCGGCGCCGTCGCCGGAGTTGGGCTCGGCGCCGGCGGCGCCGCGGTGGTCGAGGTTGCGGAGCGCGGTCAGCGCCTTGACCACGATGTCGTGGCTCGCCTCACCTGTCATCGTCGCCACGAAGGCAACACCACAGGCGTCGTGTTCGTGACTCGGGTCGTAGAGACCCTCAGGCGGCGGGAACGCGTGCGGATAGGGCACTTGGAGTTCTCCCGTCGGCATCGTCCGTGGTGAGAGAGCACCACGGAAGGTGGGTCGCAAGGGACGTCGGTGGCCCACGCGGCGGAAACTCCACGTTACCACCGCGTCAACTGGCCCGTGCCATCCTCACTCCTCGGAGCGCTCCTGCGTGGCCTCGGTCACATCGGTGTCATCGGCCGGCTCCGCGGAGCCGTCGGCGACGGTCTCGACGGGTCCGCGCCCGTCGACGTAGACCGACTCCGGCTGGCCGGGGTGCCGGCGTGCCGACCACCACCAGTAGGCGGCCGCGAGCAGGAACAGCGCGATCGACATCCACACGTTCCACCGCAGGCCCAGGACGTCGTCGAGCTGCACGTCGTCGATGCGGACGTGCTCGATCCAGGCACGCCCGGCGGTGTAGGCCATGACGTACGCCGCGACCACGCGCCCGTACCCGAGCCGGTAGCGACGCTCGAGCCAGAGCACCACGACGAACGCCGCGAGGTTCCACAGGCTCTCGTAGAGGAACGTCGGGTGGAAGGTCGCCACCTCGGGGATCGGCTGCCCGGAGGCGGCGAGCTGGTCGACGTAGCTGCCGGAGAAGTTCTCCTGGTCGATCTCCAGCGCCCAGGGCAGGTCGGTGGGGCTGCCGTAGAGCTCCTGGTTGAACCAGTTGCCCCAGCGACCGATGGCCTGGGCGAGGAGCACGCCGGGGGCGAGCGCGTCGAGGACGGCCGAGATCCGGATGCCCTTCTGCCGGGCACCGAGGTAGACGCCCAGCGCGCCCAGGGCCACGCCGCCCCAGATGCCGAGGCCGCCGCGCCAGACGTAGAGCGCGGCGACCGGATCGCCGCCCTCGCCGAAGTACTGCTGCCAGTCGGTCGCGACGTGGTAGGCGCGGGCGCCCACCAGGCCGAACGGGATCGCCCACAGCGCGAGGTCCTGGACCTCGCCGGGCTGACCGCCCCGCGCCACCCAGCGGCGCTCGCCCAGCCAGATCGCGACGATGATGCCGGTGATGATGCACAGCGCGTAGGCGCGGATCGGCACCGGTCCGAGCTCCCACACGCCCTGGGAGGGGCTGGGGATGCTGGCGGCGATGAGGCCGGGGATCAGGTCGGGCAGCAGCACGTTGGTGTCTCCGTCGTCGGGCCGTCAGTCGTCGGCGAGCAGCGCGTGGATGTCCTCGGCGTACTCCAGTGCCGAGGTGTCCTGCTTCCACAACGCGACGGCCTCGTCCTCCTCGCCGATGGCCAGGGTCGCCGTCGTGTGGCCGCCGAGGTCGCGGCCGCCGCTGGGCAGCTCGGCACCGTCGGCGACGTAGATGTGCAGGGGCTCGGCGAGCTCGACGACCCGCTCGAGGTCGCCGGTGAGGCCCACGAACTCCGATCCGTAGCCGTCGAGGTAGTCACGCAGGGCCTGCTCGTCGTCGCGCGCGGGGTCGGTCGTCACGAAGGTGACGTTGACCCGCTCGCGGTCCTCCTCGGAGAGGTGGTTCATCGCCGCCGAGAGCGACCCCATGACCAGGGGGCAGTAGTCGGGGCAGTGGGTGTAGCCGAAGAAGACGATCGTCAGCGCGTCCTCCCGGTCCTCCTTCAGCGAGTACGACGCCCCGCTGGTGTCGGTCAGCGGGACGTCGGGGACGCCGTACGGCTGTTCCAGGCGGACCCCGTTGAACTCGGCGGAGGAGGCGTCAGCACCGCAGCCGGCCACCAGGGCGGCCACGAGCAGCAGGGACAACCGGGCCAGGAGACTACGCACGGACGCCCTCCGCGAGGTCCTCGGTGAGCGAGCCGAGGGCACGCCGTCCGGCCGCGGCGTCGCCGGGGTGGTCCAGGAGGGTCCGCACGAACGCGGACCCGACGATCACGCCGTCGGCGTACGCCGCCACGGCGGCCGCCTGCGCACCGTTGCTGACCCCCAGGCCGACGCCGACGGGCAGGTCGGTGGTGCGGTGGGTGCGGGCGACGAGTGGTCCGGCGAGGTCGCTGGTCGACTCGCGGGCGCCGGTGACGCCCATGACGGCGGTCGCGTAGACGAAGCCGCGGCACGCGGCCGTGGTCATCGCGATGCGCTCATCGGTCGAGGAGGGAGCGACGAGGAACACCTTGTCCAGGTCGTGGGCGTCGGCGGCCGCGATCCACTCCGGCGCGAAGTCCGGCGTGAGGTCGGGCGTGATCAGTCCCGCTCCCCCGGCGGCGGCGAGGTCGCGGGCGAACCGCTCCGTGCCGTAGCGCTCGACGGGGTTCCAGTAGGTCATGACGAGTGTGGGGGTGCCGGTCCCGGCCACGGCCTCCACGACGCGCAGCACGTCGCTGGTGCGGGTGCCCGCCTCCAGTGCCTGCTGCGCGGCGGTCTGGATGGTGGGCCCGTCCATCACGGGGTCGCTGTAGGGCAGGCCGATCTCGATGACGTCACAGCCCGCGTCGACCATGGTGCGCAGGGCCGCGATGCTCGCCTCGACGTCGGGGAACCCGGCAGGCAGGTAGCCGACCAGTGCGGCCCGGTCCTCGGCGCGGGCCTTCTCGAAGGCGGTCGCGGCGCTCACGTGTCGGACTCCCGGCCCGCCTCGCCGAGCCCGAAGTACTCCAGCGCGGTGCCCATGTCCTTGTCACCGCGGCCCGACAGGTTCACCAGCAGCGTCTGCCCCGGGCGCTGCTTCGCCAACTCCAGGGCCCCGGCGACCGCGTGCGCGGACTCGATCGCGCAGATGATCCCCTCGGTGCGCGCCAGGCGCGACATCGCCGCCATCGCCTGGTCGTCGGTGACGGGGACGTAGGTGGCGCGCTCGGTGGCCGCCAGGCTGGCGTGCTGCGGGCCGACCCCCGGGTAGTCCAGGCCGGCCGAGATCGAGTGGGACTCCACGGTCTGCCCGTCCTCGTCCTGCAGGACGTAGGTGCGGGCGCCGTGCAGGACGCCGACGCTGCCGGCGTGGATCGTGGCGGCGTGCCGATCGGTGTCGACGCCCTCGCCGCCGGCCTCGAAGCCGTAGATCGCGACCCCGGGGTCGTCCACGAAGCCCGCGAAGAGGCCGATGGCGTTCGAGCCGCCACCGACACAGGCGGCGACGGCGTCGGGCAGCGAACCGGTGAGGTCGAGGCACTGCTGCCGCGCCTCGTCGCCGATGCCGCGCACGAAGGAGGCCACCAGGCTGGGGAACGGGTGGGGTCCGGCAGCGGTGCCGAAGAGGTAGGCGGTGTGGTCGACGCTGGCCACCCAGTCGCGCAGCGCCTCGTTGATCGCGTCCTTCAACGTCCGGGATCCGCTGGTCACCGGGACCACCTCGGCGCCCAACAGCTGCATGCGCGCGACGTTGAGGGCCTGGCGCTCGGTGTCCACCTCGCCCATGTAGACGGTGCAGTCCAGGCCGAGGTACGCCGCCGCGGTGGCGCTCGCGACACCGTGCTGTCCGGCACCGGTCTCCGCGATCACGCGCGTCTTGCCCATGCGCTTGGTCAGCAGGGCCTGGCCGAGCACGTTGCGGATCTTGTGCGCCCCGGTGTGGTTGAGGTCCTCGCGCTTGAGCAGGATCCGGGCGCCCGCCTCGGCCGAGAGCCGGGTGGCGTCGTACAGCGCGGAGGGGACGCCGGCGTACTCGCGCAGCAGGCGCTGGAACTCCTCGGTGAACGCCGGGTCGGCGAGGGCGTCGCGCCACGCGACGTCGAGCTCGTCGAGGGCGGCGATCAGCGCCTCGGGCATGAACCGGCCACCGAAGCCGCCGGTGCCACCGAACCAGCCGAGGGCGTCCGCACCGTGCTGTTGGTCGAGCTCCATCAGGCCTCCCGTCCGGTCATGGCCGCCACGGCCTCGCGGGGCGTGCCGCCCCGCACCAGTGCCTCGCCGACGAGCACCACGCGGGCGCCCGCGGCCACGAAGTCGTCGACGTCCGCAGGGCCGGTGATGCCCGACTCCGCGACGCGTACCCGGTCCTCGGGGATCAGGGGCGCCAGCCGGCCGAAGGTGCCGGCGTCGACGTCGAGGGTCTTGAGGTTGCGGGCGTTGACGCCGATCAGCTCCGCTCCCAGGTCCACCGCACGTGCGGTCTCGGCCTCGTCGTGGACCTCCACCAGCACCGTCATGCCGAGCTCGCGGGCGGTGTCGTGCAGCCGGCGCAGCTCCTCGTCGGTCAGCGCGGCGACGATCAACAGCACCAGGTCGGCGCCGGCGGCTCGGGCCTCGAGCACCTGGTACTCGGTCACGAGGAAGTCCTTGCGGAGCACCGGCACGTCCACGGCGGCGCGCACCGCGCGCAGGTCGTCGAGGCTGCCGCCGAACCGGCGCGCCTCGGTCAGCACGCTGATCGCGCCGGCGCCGCCGGCGGCGTACTCGCGCGCCAGCGAGGCGGGGTCGGGAATCTCGGCCAGGTCCCCCTTGCTGGGGCTCCGGCGCTTCACCTCGGCGATCACGCTCGATCCCGGAGCACGGAAGTGGGGCATCGGGTCCCGCGGCGCCGGGGCGTCGGCGAGCATCGCGCGGACCTCGACCAGCGGCGTCGACGACTCCCGGACGGCGAGGTCCTCACGCACGCCGGCGACGATCTCGTCGAGCACCGACATGTCGCGCCTCTCCGTTCCTCGCACAGCAGTTGGGTCCACAGCGGCCTGCCGCTGCTGCACCGAGTCTGTCACGGCCCCGGTAGGGTCACCGCAACCGCCCGGTGCTCGGCCGGGCCGATGTCGAAGGGACTCCCCCATGAGCGTCAACGAGCCCCCGAACTACGGCACCCCGCCCCCGCCTCCCCCGGGTGGCGACTCGCCCTACGGCGGCCAACCGCCCGCCGGTGAGCAGCGGAGCATGTCGGTGATGTCGCTGATCTCGATGATCGTCGGCATCGTCGGCCTGTGCTGCTCGGGCATCTTCGTGGTGTCCATCGCGGCGACCGTGCTCGGCTTCCTCGGCCGCAAGGAGGTCGCCGAGTCCGGTGGCATGAAGACCGGCGGCGGCATGGCCCTCGCCGGCATCATCCTCGGCGTCGTGGGCGTCGTGCTGGGCATCGTCAACTGGGTGCTGGTGGCGACCGGCGTGGTCGACATGACCTGGAACACCAACGTGTGACCCGATGCTGGCCGGGTCGGGCTCGCTCAGGGCGCCAGCCAGGACCCGGCCGGCAGGTTGCGCAGGACGGTGAAGACCGCCATCGCGACCACGAGTCCGGCGGCCACGACGTTGCCGGTGGCGGCGCTGGGCCGCCAGGCGCGTCCGGTGAACCGTCCGGCGCTCCAGCGCCAGAAGGCGTAGGCGATCAGCGGCAGCGAGGCCACGAAGAGCAGGTTGCTCGACGCGGCGTCGGCCACCTGGGCGTTGCTGAGGTCGTTGACCGCTCGAAGACCACCGCACCCGGGGCACCAGAAGCCGAGCGCTGCGCTCGGGCACATGCCCCACGAGCCGGCAGCGTGCGGGTCGCGCACGTGGAGAGCGACCGTCGCCGCGAGCAGTCCGCCGGCGACCGCGGCGGGCGCGACCATCCGCTGCCAGCGCGGGCGGCCGTCGGTCCCCCGCGGGAGCAGGGTCGGCGCTTCACCGACGCTCATGGTGCCTCCCGGTCAGTCGTGCAGACCCATCTTGTCCATGACGACGAACACGATGCCCGCACCGACCACGATCGCACAGCCGACCCAGAAGATGGCCATCTCGATGGGGCTGAACATCAAGCCCACGCCGCCGACCACGAAGCCGACCAGCGCGATCAGGACAGCCGTCCACGCCGCCGGGGTGTTGCCGTGATGTGCCATCTGCGCTGGAGCTCCTCGTGCCGGTGATGCGTGCCGGATCATTGTAGGGGAGGCTCACCGCGTCGGATCGGAGCCCTCGTCGAGCGACTTCCACAGTTCCAGGTGGGACTGCTCCTCGGCCGGGTCGTCGTCCGCCGTGGCCGTGTCCGGCGCGCTGGGCGCGTCGTACCGGCTGCCCATCTGGGGCCAGTGGCGCACGTCCCTGGCCGCGGCGAGCGCGGCCGCCAGCGCGAAGGGGGTCGCGGCGAGCGCGACCCAGGACCACGGCGTACGCCGCAGGTCGGGCTCGGTGATGCCGTACTGCGCCATCAGGTCACGCAGGTCGTCCGGTGCCGCGGCCAGTCCCAGCACCACCACGACCAGCAGCGCCACGGCCACCAGGGCGCCGAACCAGGCCATCACGCGCCGGAACCGGTCGCGCGTCACCAGCACCACGCCCCACGTCGCCAGCGAGACCAGCGCGACGGCAGTCGTCAGGGGCGAGGACGCATCCGCCGCGATGGCGGCCACCTGGCCGATCGAGCCGGCCGGGGAGTCGCTCGCGGGCTCGACCCACGCCTGGTTGCCGGCCACCGCCGCCACGGCGCCCGCCAGCAGTCCGACCAGCAGGGCCGGGACGAAGGTGCGGCGCCGGCCGCGCGGTGGGTCGGTCGCTCCGGTCGCCTCAGCGGCGGTCACGCCGGGCCTCCCCCGGTCTCGGCACCGAGCGGGAGCCGGTCGGCGTCGAAGCACGTGCGCGCACCGGTGTGGCAGGCCGGCCCCTCCTGGTCGACGAGGACCAGGAGGGTGTCGCCGTCGCAGTCCAGGCGCACCTCGTGCACCCACTGCCGGTGCCCCGAGGTCTCGCCCTTGACCCACATCTCCTGCCGGGAACGACTCCAGTACGTCGCGCGCCCGGTGGTCAGGGTCTGGCGCAGGGCCTCGTCGTTCATCCAGGCCAGCATCAGCACCTCGCGCGTGTCGTGCTGCTGCACGACGGCAGGGACGAGCCCCGCATCGTTGCGGGTGAGGCGCTCCGCGATCGCGGGATCCAGGTCCGGCACGGGCTCAGCGTACGGGGTGGCCGGCGGCGGCGAGGGTGTCCTTCACCTCGCCGATGCGCAGCGTGCCGAAGTGGAAGACCGTGGCGGCGAGCACGGCGTCGGCCCCGGCGTCGACCGCCGGCGGGAAGTGCTCGACCGCGCCCGCGCCGCCGGAGGCGATCACCGGGATGGTGACCTCGCGGCGTACGGACTCGATCAGCTCGAGGTCGAACCCGTCGGTCGTGCCGTCGGCGTCCATGGCGTTGAGCAGGATCTCCCCCGCACCGAGCTCGGTCGCCTGCACCGCCCACGCGATGGCGTCCAGCCCGGCCGACTCGCGTCCGCCGTGGGTGGTCACCTCGAAGCCGGAGGGACAGGCCTCACTCGCACCGCCGGGCACCCGGCGGGCGTCCACCGACAGCACCAGGACCTGGTTGCCGAACCGGTCGGCGATCTCGGCGACGAGGTCGGGGCGACGGATCGCCGCGGTGTTGACCGCGACCTTGTCCGCGCCGGCCCGCAGCAACCGGTCGACGTCCTCGACCGAGCCGACACCGCCACCGACAGTGAGCGGGATGAACACCTGCTCGGCGGTCGCGGCCACCATCTCCAACGTGGTCGCGCGTCCCTCGTGGGAGGCGGAGATGTCGAGGAAGGTCAGCTCGTCGGCACCCTCGGCGTCGTAGGTGCGCGCTAGCTCCACCGGGTCACCGGCGTCGCGCAGCTCCTTGAAGTTGACGCCCTTGACGACCCGGCCGGCGTCGACGTCCAGGCACGGGATGACGCGCACGGCCAGGCTCATGCCGCACCCTTGGTCAGGGCGAGGGCCTCCTGGAGGGTGAACCGGCCCTCGTAGAGGGCGGTCCCTGCGATGGCGCCCTCGACGCCGTCGGCGACCAGGCCCATCAACGCCTCGATGTCGGCGAGCGTCGTCACTCCCCCCGAGGCCACGACCGGGCGGTCGGTGGCGGCGCACACGTCACCGAGCAGGTCCAGGTTCGGCCCCTGCAGCATGCCGTCCTTGTTGACGTCGGTGACGACGTAGCGGGCGCACCCCTCGCGGTCGAGGCGCTCGAGGGTCTCGTAGAGGTCGCCGCCCTCGCGGGTCCAGCCACGCGCGGCGAGCGTGCGGCCGCGCACGTCCAGCCCCACCGCGACCCGGTCGCCGTAGGTGGCGATCGCTCGGGCGCACCACTCGGGCTGCTCGAGCGCGGCGGTGCCGATGTTGACCCGTCGGCAGCCCGTGGCCATCGCGGCCTCGAGGGACGCGTCGTCGCGGATGCCGCCGCTCATCTCCACGTCGATGTCCAGCCGGGCGGTGATCTCGGCCTGCAGGGCGCGGTTGCTGCCGCGGCCGAACGCGGCGTCGAGGTCGACCAGGTGCAGCCACTCCGCACCGGCCTCCTGCCAGCGCAGCGCCGCCTCGATCGGGTCGCCGAAGGCCTTCTGGGACCCGGCGACGCCCTGCACGAGCTGCACGGCCTGGCCGTCCTGGATGTCGACGGCGGGGAGGAGTTCGAGGTAGTTGCTCATCTCGTCCTTCCGGGGGCGGTCGCCCCCGTGTCGTGGCGGGGTGTCACGCGGCGAGGCCGGCGACCCAGTTGGCGAGGACGCGGGCCCCGGCGTCGCCGGACTTCTCCGGGTGGAACTGGGTGGCGCACAGCGGGCCGTTCTCGACCGCGGCGACGAACCGGTCGCCGCCGTGCTCGGCCCAGGTCACCCGCGGCTGGTACGCCGCCGGCGTGCGGTCGTTGGTGGTCAGCGCCCATTCACGTACGCCGTAGGAGTGGACGAAGTAGAACCGCTCCTCGGCCGCGCCGGCGAACAGCGACGAGTCCGACGGGGGCTGGACCCGGTTCCATCCCATGTGGGGCACGATCGGCGCCTGCAGCCGCTCGACCACGCCGGGCCACTCGCCACAGCCCTCGGTCTCGACGCCGTGCTCGATGCCGCGCTCGAAGAGCACCTGCATGCCCACGCAGATGCCCAGCACCGGTCGCCCGCCGGAGAGTCGGCGCGCGATGAGGCGCTCGCCGCGGATCCCACGGATGCCGGCCATGCAGGCGGCGAAGGCACCGACGCCGGGGACGACCAGTCCGTCGGCCGCGAGTGCCGCGTCCATGTCGTCGGTCAGCGTCACCGCCGCGCCTGCGCGCTCCATCGCGCGCACGGCGGAGCGGAGGTTGCCCGAGCCGTAGTCCAGGACCACGACGTCGGGTCGCTGCGGGGTCAGAGCGCGCCCTTGGTGGAGGGCACACCGGTCTCGCGCGGGTCCAGGGCGATCGCGTCGCGGAAGGCGCGGGCGAAGGCCTTGAACTGGGTCTCCACGATGTGGTGCGGCTCCCGGCCCGCGAGCACCCGCACGTGCAGCGCGAGGTGGGCGTGGAACGAGATCGTCTCGAAGACGTGCTGGGTCAGCGACCCGAGGTAGGGCACGCCGTCGCCGCCGAGTTGCACGTAGGCCTGCCCCTCGGGCTCGCCGGTGTGGACGCAGTACGGGCGCCCGGACACGTCGACGACGGCCTGCACGAGCGCCTCGTCCAGCGGCACGGTCGCGTCGCCGAAGCGGCGGATGCCCTTCTTCTCGCCCAGCGCCTCGCGCAGTGCCTGCCCCAGCACGATCGCAGTGTCCTCGACCGTGTGGTGGGCGTCGATCTGGACGTCACCCATGGTGTGCACGGTGAGGTCGACCAGGGAGTGGCGGGCGAAGGAGTCGAGCATGTGGTCGTAGAACCCGACCCCGGTGGAGACCTGGGCCTTGCCGGAGCCGTCTAGGTCGACCTCGACGTGGACCTTGGACTCCTTGGTGCCCCGCTCGATCGTTGCCGTGCGACTCATACGGTTGTCTCCTTGCCTTGGGGGCCGTGGTGGTGCATCGCGTGGCGCAACGCGTCCCGGAACGTCGCCATCTCCTCGTGGGTGCCGATCGACACCCGCAGCCAGCCCTCCGGGCCGACCTCGCGGACCAGGACACCCGCGTCCAGCAGACCCTGCCAGACAGCATGCCGGTCCTCGAAGGTGCCGAACAAGCAGAAATTGGCGTCCGAGTCCGCCACTTGGAGGCCCTGCTCGCGCAGCCAGACCACCGTCCGGTCGCGCTCGTCGCGCAGGTCGGCCACGCCACCGAGCAGCTCGGTGGCGTGGTCCAGCGCCGCCACGGCGACCGCCTGGGTGGTGGCCGAGAGGTGGTAGGGCAACCGGACGACACGGATCGCGTCGCAGATCGCGGGGTCGGCGGCGAGGTAGCCCAGCCGGAGCCCGGCGGCCGCGAACGCCTTGCTCATCGTGCGCGTGACGACCAGGTTGCGGTGCCGGGGCAGCAGCTCCAGGGCCGTGGGCGTGCCGGTACGCCGGAACTCGCCGTACGCCTCGTCGACGACGACCACACCGGACTCCCCCACCGCCTCGCACAACAGCGTCACGGTCTCGGGGGCCAGCGCGGTCCCCGTGGGGTTGTTCGGGCTCGGCAGCAGCACGACGTGCGGCCGGTGCTGCTCGATCAGCTCGCGTGCGTGGACGGGGTCGAGGGTGAAGTCGTGCTCGCGGTGGCCCGCGACCCACGCGGTGTGGGTGTCGCGGGCGTACTCGGGATACATCGAGTACGTCGGCGCGAAGCTCAGCGCCGTCCGTCCCGGGCCGCCGAAGGCCTGCAGCACCTGGAGCATCACCTCGTTGGACCCGTTGGCCGCCCAGACCTGGCCCGCGGTGACCCCCGGCGCGTCGCTGCCCGTCGACCGCAGGTCCGCGGTGAGGTAGTCGGCGAGCCGCTCGCGCAGCACGGTGAACTCGCGGTCGGGGTAGCGGTTGAGGCGCGCGGCGGCCTCGCCCGCAGCGCGCGCGATGTCCGCCACGCAGGCCGCAGAGGGGGCGTAGGGGTTCTCGTTGGTGTTGAGCTGCACCGGCACGTCCAGCTGGGGCGCGCCGTACGGCGTGAGGCCACGCAGCTCCTCACGGATCGGGGGAAAGCTCATGCGTCGTCCCCCGGGAGGTCCCGGGCCGCCTCGGTGCGCACCCGGACCGCGGCGCCGTGACCGGGAAGGTCCTCGGCATCGGCGAGTGCGACCACGTGGTGGGCGACCTCGGCCAGCGCCGCGGCGCTGTAGTCCACGACGTGCACCGACTTGGTGAAGGCGCGCACCGACAACCCCGAGGAGTGGCAGGCGCACCCGCCGGTCGGGAGCACGTGGTTGGAGCCGGCGCAGTAGTCGCCCAGGCTCACCGGCGCGTGCGGACCGACGAAGATCGCACCGGCGTTGCGGATGCGCGCGGCGTCGGACGCGGCGTCCGCGGTGTGGATCTCGAGGTGCTCGGCGGCGTAGGCGTCGACCACGGCGATGCCCTGCTCGACGTCGCGGACCAGGACGATGCCCGACTGCTCCCCCGCCAGCGCGGTCGTGATGCGCTCGGTGTGCTTGGTCGCGGCGACCTGGCGCTCCAGCTCGGTCTCGACCTCGGTGGCCAACCGCTCGGAGTCGGTGACCAGGACCGAGGCGGCGATCGGGTCGTGCTCGGCCTGGCTGATCAGGTCCGCCGCGACGTACGCCGCCTCCGCGGTGTCGTCGGCGAGGATCGCGATCTCGGTGGGTCCGGCTTCCGAGTCGATGCCGACCCGGCCGCGCACCAGCCGCTTGGCGGTCGCGACGTAGATGTTGCCGGGCCCCGTGACGAGGTCGACCGGACGGCAGCCGTCGGGCGCGTCGGGTCCCTCGGTGCCGTAGGCGAACATCGCGATCGCCTGGGCACCGCCGACGGCGTACACCTCCTCGACCCCCAGCAGCGCGCAGGCAGCGAGGATCGTCGGGTGCACGCTGCCGTCGAACTCGCGCTGGGGTGGGCTCGCCAGTGCGATCTCCCGCACTCCCGCGGTCTGCGCCGGTACCACGTTCATCAGCACGCTCGACACCAAAGGCGCGAGACCGCCGGGGACGTACACCCCGACCCGGTCCATCGCCACCTTGCGGTGGGTCACGCGCGCACCGGGCGCGAGCTCGGTGGTGGCATCGCGCTCGAGCTCGTGCTCACTGGTGATCCGCAACCGGCGGATGGACTCCTCCAGGCCCGCCCGCACGTCGGGATCGAGCTGCTCCAGTGCTGTCACCATCGCCTCGCTCGAGACCCGCACGTCCGCCAGCGTCACGCCGTCGAACTGCGCGGCGTACTCGCGGATCGCGGCCAGGCCGCGGTGCCGCACGGCCTCGCAGATCGCATGCACCGCCGGCACCGCCGCCTCGACGTCGAAGTCGGCGCGGGGCACGGCTGCGCGGTAGTCGACCGAATCCGGGTCCTCCGCGCGCAGGTCGATGCGTCGGATCATGTGTCCGATTCTATGGGGCGCCACGCCTGGGGGCCGCTTCGCCGGTGCGCGGTGGACACCGCCTAGGTTGGTGGGGTGGCGACCACGCTGCCGATGTTTCCCCTCAGCACCGTCCTGTTCCCCGGGGCGAGTGTGCCGCTGCGGATCTTCGAGGACCGCTACACCGCCCTGGTGCGGGAGCTGCTCGACGTCGCGGACCCGGCCGATCGTGTCTTCGGGTCGGTCGCGATCCGCGAGGGGTACGAGGTCGGCGACCACGGCGCGCAGTCACTGTTCCGCCTCGGCGTGCGTCTCCAGCTCACCCAGCACGAGGCCCACGAGGACGGCACCTTCGACATCGTCGCCGTGGTGCGGGACCGGATCCGTCTCAACCGGCTCACCCCGACCGACACCTACCCGGTGGGTGAGGTGGAGGACGTCCCCGAGACCGGCGCGCCGGTCGACGACGAGGTCGCCATCGTCGCTCGCGGGATGTTCACCGCCTATCGGCACCAGGTCGGGCAGTTCGCCACCGACCCGCACCCGGGGACGCTCCCCCGCGATCCGGGGTACCTGTCGTGGGCACTCGCCGCCGCGGTGCCGCTGCCGATGCCGGAGCGGCAGGCGCTGCTGGAGAACGACGACGCCACCGACCGGCTCACCCGCCTGACCACGCTGTTGCGCAGCGAGCTACGAGCGCTGAACGTGATCCCGTCGCTGCCCGCCACCGACGTGGCGCGCAACCGGTTCTCCCCCAACTGAGGAGCCCCGCGGACGGCGGGGGGCGAGCAGGGTCACGGCCAGGTGGCCCAGCAGCAGCCCGGCCGGCCAGGCGACGTGGGGCGACCAGCCCGGCACCTGCAGCGCGCCCCGCAGTTCGGCACCGGCGCCTGCCTCCTCGACCAGCGAAGCCGGGTCCGGCGGACTGAGGTCGGTGCCGACGGTGACCATCACGACCGCCGCTAGCGCCGCCGCGACCAGGCCCACCGCCAGTCCGGCCAGCTCCCAGCCGCGGGTCAGGGCCGCGACCACGCAGCCGAGCAGCACGCCGAGAGCGCTGCCGATGGCGACGTACTGACCGGTGGCGGAGAAGAGCTGGGCCGACCCGGCGTCGACCGGCTCGGCGATCCACCGCAGCCCCTCGGCGGTCTCGTAGACGAAGCCGGTCGGCGCGGGCGACCACCACTGCCACCACGCCTGTCCGGCGACCCACCCCAGGCCGGCCGCGCCGGCCAGGATGCCCACCGCGACGAGCACGCGACGGAGGACCCCGCGCCGGGTGCCGGGCACGGGGGGCGGAGGGGGCGGGGGCGGGGTCGGGGTGCTCACCCCGTCAAGCATCCCGGACCGAGCAACTGTTTCAACTCCGCGAACAGCTCCGAGCTCGGCGAGACCCGCAGTCGGTCGTCGAGGCGCATCAGCTTGGTCGAGTCACGGTTGAGCAGCCGCAGCCGCACCTCGGTCACTCCGGGGTGGGTCGAGAGGACCTGCTTGAGCTGCGACACCACCGGCGCCGTGCAGCGCGTGGCCGGCAGGCTGATGACGACGGGGCCCTCCTCGGAGCGGTCCAGGTCGGGGACCGTCGCCTCCTGGGCGTGCAGCTCGGGCTGGTCCTTGCTGCGCGAGAGCCGGCCCCGCACCGAGATGATCGCGTCGGGCATCAGCAGGGTGTTGGCCAGCTGGTAGGAGCTGGGGAAGAACAGGACCTCGACGGCACCCTCGAGGTCCTCGAGGGTGACCATCGCCCACGGGTCCCCCTTCTTGGTGATCTTGCGCTGCACCGAGGTCACCAGTCCGCTCACCGTGACCGTGGAGCCGTCAGGCCGGTCCTCGTCGGCCATCAGCTCTCCGATGGTGCAGTCCGCGGTGTTGGACAGGACGTGCTCGAGGCCGTAGAGCGGGTGGTCGGACACGTAGAGGCCGAGCATGTCGCGCTCGTGGGCGAGCAGGGTCGTCTTGTCCCACTCGTCGATGTCGGGGATCGCGACCTGCACCCCGAAGTCGCCGCCGTCCTCGTCGTCCAGACCGGCGAAGAGCGAGTCCTGGCCGATGGCCTCGTTGCGCTTGATGTCGACGTACTGGTCAACCGCGGACTCGTGGACCGCCACGAGGGCGCGGCGCTTGTGCTTGAGGTCGTCGAACCCGCCGGCCTTGATCAGCGACTCGACGACCCGCTTGTTGCACACCTGCGCAGGCACCTTGGCCATGAAGTCGTCGAAGTCGACGAACCGACCCTGCTCCTCGCGAGCGGCGACGACCTGGTCGACGACGTTGCGGCCCACGTTGCGGATGGCGGTCAGGCCGAAGCGGATGTCGTGGCCGACCGGGGTGAAGGTCGCCTGGGACTCGTTGACGTCGGGCGGCAGGACCGCGATCTTCATGCGGCGGCACTCGTTGAGGTAGACCGCCATCTTGTCCTTGTCGTCCTTGACCGAGGTCAGCAGCGCGGCCATGTACTCGGCCGGGTAGCGCGCCTTGAGGTAGGCGGTCCAGTAGGACACGACGCCGTACGCCGCGGAGTGGGCCTTGTTGAAGGCGTAGTCGGAGAACGGGAGGAGGATCTCCCACAGCGCGGTGATCGCCTCCTGGGAGAACCCGCGCTCGAGCATGCCGGACTGGAAGCCGACGTACTGGCGGTCCAGCTCCTCCTTCTTCTTCTTGCCCATGGCGCGACGGAGCATGTCCGCCTCACCGAGCGTGAACCCGGCCAGGACCTGGGCGATCTCCATCACCTGCTCCTGGTAGACGATCAGGCCGTAGGTCTCACCCAGCACCGGCTCCAGCGCGTCGGCCAGCTCGGGGTGGATCGGCTCGATCGCCTCGCGCCCGTTCTTGCGGCGGGCGTACTTGTTGTGCGAGTCCGCACCCATCGGGCCGGGACGGTAGAGCGCACCGACCGCGGAGATGTCGGCGAACTTGTCCGGCCGCATGCTGCGCAGCAGCGCCCGCATGGGGCCGCCGTCGAGCTGGAAGACCCCCAGCGTGTCGCCGGCGGTGAGCAGCTCGAAGGTCGCGGGGTCGTCGAAGGGCAGGTCCTCCACGACGACGTCCTCGCCGCGGTTGATCTTGATGTTGGCGACCGCGTCGTCGAGGACGGTGAGGTTGCGCAGCCCCAGGAAGTCCATCTTGACCAGCCCGAGCGACTCGCACATCGGGTAGTCGAACTGCGTGATGATCGCGCCGTCCTGCTCGCGCTTCATGATCGGCACGATGTCGACCAGCGGCTCACTGGACATGATCACGCCGGCCGCGTGGACGCCCCACTGCCGGATCTGGCCCTCGAGGCCGAGGGCGGTCTTGTAGATCGTGCGGACGTCGGGGTCCTGCTCGTGCAGGGTGCGGAACTCCGCACCGTCGGCGAAGCGCTTGTGGCTGTCGTCGAATATGTCCTTCAGCGGCACGCCCTTGCCCATCACGTCCGGCGGCATCGCCTTGGTGATGCGGTCGGAGATGGCGAACCCGTGGTCGAGCACCCGTGCGGCGTCCTTGATCGCCGCCTTGGCCTTGAGCCGGCCGAACGTCGCGATGTAGGCGACGCGGTCGCTGCCGTACTTCTCGCTGACGTACTGGATGACCTCGGTGCGCCGACGCTCGTCGAAGTCGATGTCGAAGTCGGGCATCGAGGGGCGCTCGGGATTGAGGAACCGCTCGAAGATCAGGCCGTGCTCGAGGGGGCAGAGGTCGGTGATGCCCAGGGCGTACGCCGCGATCGAGCCGGCGCCTGATCCACGACCGGGGCCGACGCGGATGCCGTTGCGCTTGGCCCAGCCGATGAAGTCGGCGACCACCAGGTAGTAGCCGCAGTAGCCCTTGGTGCGGATGACGTCGAGCTCCATCTGCACGCGTTCCTTGACCCGGTCGTTGAGCCGGGTGCCGGGGTAGCGCTCCTCGATGCCACGCCAGACCTCCTTGACGAACCAGGACTCCTCGTCCTCGCTCGCCGGCACGTCCGCCCGGGCCATGTAGCCGCCGGTGGACTCGGTGAAGTCGACGTCGCACCGCTCGGCGATGAGCAGGGTGTTGTCGCACGCCTCGGGCATGCCGAACCGGTCGGCCCACGTCTCACGCATCTCGGCCGCGGACTTCACGTAGTAGCCGCCCCCGGCGAACTTCAGCCGATTGGGGTCGGCCAGCCGCTTGCCCGATGCGACGCAGATCAGTGCGTCGTGCGCCTCGGCGTCGCCGGGTTGGCTGTAGTGGGAGTCATTGGTCGCCACCGGCGGCAGCCCGAGCTCCTTGCCGAGCCGCAGCAGGTCGTTGCGGACCCGCTTCTCGATGTCGATGTCGTGGTCCATCAGCTCGAGGAAGAAGGAGTCCTTGCCGAAGATCTCCTGGAACTCCCCCGCGGACTTGCGCGCCTCGTCGTACTGGCCCAGGCGCAGCCGGGTCTGGATCTCGCCGGAGGGGCAGCCGGTGGTGGCGATGATGCCGTCGGCGTACTGGTGGAGCAGCTCGCGGTCGATGCGCGGCTTGTAGTAGAAGCCCTCGAGGCTGGCGTAGGAGGAGAGCCGGAACAGGTTGTGCATCCCGGGGGTGTTCTCGGCCCACATCGTCATGTGGGTGTAGGCACCACCGCCGGCGACGTCGTTGCCGCCCTCCTCGGCCATGTCGCCCTGGCCCCACCGCACGCGGCGCCGCTCGCTGCGGTGGGTCTGCGGGGTGAGGTAGGCCTCGATGCCGATGATCGGCTTCACGTCGTGCTTGCGGGCCTTGGACCAGAAGTCGTAGGCACCGTGGAGGTTGCCGTGGTCGGTCATGGCGATCGCCGGCATGTCCAGCTCGTTGACCCGCTCGAAGAGCCCGTCGAGCAGCGATGCCCCGTCGAGCATGGAGTACTCGGTGTGGACGTGGAGGTGGACGAAGTCCCCGGACGTGGACCCACTCGGACCGGCGGCCATGGTGTTGCTGGTGTCTCCCGATTGCGTGGTGCGACTGGACGGCGGAGGCCGACGCGACGGTGGCGACGACTCGGCGGGGAAGGAACGTCAGCCTACGCGACCTCGGGGTGCAGCCTGGGCAGCCCCGCCGACATCCGCGGGAGTCTTCGCGGTGATCGGCTCAGTGGCTCTCGCGGACCGTGTCCAGTGCCTGCTGCAGGTCCTGCGGATAGGTCGACTCGTACTCGACGTACTCGCCGGTGTCGGGGTGCTCGAAACCCAGCCGCATGGCGTGGAGCCACTGGCGCTGCAGGCCCAGGCGCTCGGCGAGGACCGGGTCGGCGCCGTAGGTCAGGTCGCCGCAGCACGGGTGCTTCAACGCGGACATGTGCACCCGGATCTGGTGGGTGCGCCCGGTCTCGAGGTGCACCTCGAGCAGGCTCGCGAAGCGGTGCGCCTCCAGCGTCTCGTAGTGGGTGATGCTGGCGCGGCCGCCGTCCATCACCGCGAACCGGTGGTCCGCGCCGGGGCGCCGGCCGATCGGCGCGTCCACCGTGCCGGCCAACGGATCCGGGTGCCCCTGCACCAGCGCGTGGTAGGTCTTGTCGACCGCCCGGCGGCGGAAGGCGTTCTTGAGCAGGGCATAGCCGTGCTCGGACTTGCAGATGACCATGACGCCGGAGGTGCCGACGTCGAGGCGCTGGACGATGCCCTGTCGCTCCGAGGCGCCGCTCGTCGCGATGCGGAAGCCCGCCGCGGCGAGGTGCCCGACGACGGTGGGGCCCTTCCAACCGGGCGAGGGGTGCACGGCCACACCCACCGGCTTGTCGATCACCACGATCGACTCGTCGTCGTGGATGATCGTGATGCCCTCCACGACCTCGGGCACGACGGTCAGGGGGTCGGAGGAGACCGGGATCTCGACCTCGAGTACCGCCCCGGCGAGCACCCGTTCGCTCTTGCCGCCGACGGTGCCGCCGTCGAGGTGGACGACGCCCTCGACGATCAGGTCGGCAGCACGGGTCCGGGAGAGCCCGAAGAGCTGGGAGATGGCGACGTCGACGCGCTCGCCCTCGAGGCTGTCCGGCACGGGCAGCTGTCGGTGGTCGACCACGTCACTCCCCCTCGTCGACGACGGCGCCGTCGTCGTCCTGCTGCTTCTGCCCGTCCAGGCCGATCGCCCGCAGGGACTGGAGCAGTACCAGGCCGACGCCGATGTTGATGCAGATGTCGGCGACGTTGAAGACCGGCCAGTTCGGCAGCATGAGGAAGTCGATGACCTCGCCGCGGAACGGGCCCGGATCCTGCAGCAACCGGTCGGTGAAGTTGCCGAGGATGCCGGCGAGGAGGAACCCGAGCGCGATCGCCCACACGCGGTCCTCCAGCTGGCGGCTGAGCCACAGCACCACCAGCGAGGCGACGAGCGCGAGGATGCTGATCCCGATGGTGAAGTCCGGACCGAGGCTGAACGCCGCCCCGGGATTGCGGGTCAGGTGCAGCTGGAGGACGTCCCCGATGACGGACACGTCGGGCCGTCCCGTGAGGTGGGTGACGGCCAGCTGCTTGGAGACCTGGTCGACGGCGTACCAGAACGACGCGAGGGAGGCGAACAGCAGCCACGTCGGGAGGTGGGCCACCGCGCGCTTCCCCCGTCGGGGGTCGCCGTCTGCGTGGTCTACCGCCGCTCCTCGCGCTGCTTGCATGTCATGCACAGTGTGGCACGGGGGAAGGCCATCAACCGCATCTTGCCGATGGCATTGCCGCACCGCTCACACATGCCGTAGGTGCCGTCGTCGATGCGGGCCAGGGCCCGGTCGATCTGCGCGAGCTTGTCGCGTTCGGTGTTGAGCACCGTGATCTCGTGGTCGCGCTCGAAGCTCGTCGCGCCCACGTCGGCCTGGTCCTGCCCCGCGCCGTCACCGGAGTCGTGGAGCATGGCGGAGAGCTCGGTCTGCTGCCCGTCCATGATCTCCAGCGAGTGGGCACGCTGCTCGTTCAGCTGCGCGAGCACGTCGGCCAACTCGCTCTTGGACCACTTGCTCTCGCCCTCACGGACGACCAGGGCGCTGGGGGCAGCCTTCTTGGCAGTCCGTTTCGCCGCGGGCGGCTTGCGCGCGGGCGCCTTCTTGGCGGGTGCCTTCTTCGTGGGTGCCTTCTTCGCGGGTGCCTTCTTCGCGGGTGCCTTCTTGGCCGGTGCCTTCTTCGCGGGTGCCTTCTTCGCGGGTGCCTTCTTGGCCGGTGCCTTCTTCGCGGGTGCCTTCTTGGCCGGTGCCTTCTTCGCGGGTGCCTTCTTGGCCGGTGCCTTCTTGGCCGGTGCCTTCTTGGCCGGTGCCTTCTTGGCCGGTGCCTTCTTGGCCGGTGCCTTCTTCGCGGGTGCCTTCTTCGCGGGCGCCTTCTTCGCCGACGTCTTCTTCGCAGCCGAGGTCTTCTCGGAACGGGATCCGACCACACGGCGGGCGGCGGATGCCGCCTTGCCGGCCAATGACTTCTTGCTACTGCGGGCCATCGCCGCTGCCTCCTCCGAGTGGCACTGGCCGTGACGGGCTCGTCACGGCTGACGGGGAAGAGTAACCGGTGAGATGTTCCTCACCAAGCAGCCACACCGTCCGATTCCGTGGTGGCACCCCCGAACGCGACGAGCGCGGCCACCTCGGTGAGGTAGCCGCGCTCGTCGCGGTGATCGGCGTGGGGCCTACTGCCCCTGGTTGCCGTCGGTGGAACGGAGCCGCTTGGGCGCGTCACCACGGAGTTCTGCGTCGCTGGGCGCCGCCGTCTCGCCGGGGGCGTCGAGCGCCTCGAGCTGCTGGTGGAAGTAGCTCTTGAGGCGGGCGCGGTACTCGCGCTCGAACGACCGGAGGTTCTCGACCTCCACGCTGAGCTTGTCGCGCTCGGTCTCGAGCTCGCTGAAGAGCTGCGTACGCCGCTCCGCGGTCTCGCTGTCGAGCATCTCGGCGCGGGTACGGGCGTCGGACTCCATGCGGTCGGCCTTGCCCTTGGACTCCTGCTCGCGACGCTCGGCCTTGGTGCGCGCCTCGCCGAGGATCTTGTCGGCCTCGTTCTTGGCGTCCTCGACGAGCTCGTCGGCGTTGCGGGTGGCGATCTCGAGCAGCCGCGCGGCGGCGTTCGAGGCCTCCGGCACGGTCTCCACCTTGATGGTCTCGACACCGCCGGAGACCTCGCCGATCGGCTCGTCAGGCGCCTTGGTGGGCGCGGGCACCGGCTCCGGCGCCTGCACGACCGGGGTGGGCTCCGGCTCCGGCTCGGGCTCCGGCTCGGGCTGCTTCTCCACGACCGGCGGAGTGGTCGGGATGGCGGCGGTGGCCTCGGGGTCCCCGGCCTGGGCTGCGGAGAGCTTGGTGCGCAGCTCGTCGTTCTCGGTGGTCAGGCGGGCCAGCTCGGCCTCCACCTCGTCGAGGAACTGGTCGACCTCTCCCATGTCGTAGCCCTCGCGCAACCGCACTGGTGTGAAGCGCTTGTTGCTCACGTCCTCAGGCGTCAACGGCATGATCTCACCTATCTGTTGTCCTCGACGTTCTTTCCGACTGACAGTAGCGCCTCGGGCGGCTCGACTCGACCTCGCCGCGGCGCATCTGCACGATGATCTTCTTTCACACCAGTCACACCACCATCGTCTGGCGGACCACGCTCATCGCGATGTAGACCAGGATCAGCACCAGGATGAAGCTGAGGTCCAGCGCGACGTTGCCCAACCGCAGCGGCGGGATGAACCGGCGGAAGAGGCGGATCGGCGGATCGGTGATGGTGTAGACGAACTCCAGCGCGACCAGCAGCACCCCGGTGGGCGTCCACGACCGCGCGAAGACCTGGACCCAGTCGAACAGGAACCGGATCCACAGCAGGCCCATGAAGAGGAACAGGACCCCGTACAGGATCTGGCCGATGACCGTCACTGATGGTTCCTAGCTCTACGACAACAGGGCGCGCCCGAGCCTATCGGTGCAGCCCAACCGCGGACCGAGCGACCCACGCTCGGGTCAACTCTGGTTGAAGAAACCGCCCTCGGCGATCCGCTCCTTGTCCTCGGCCGTGACCGAGACGTTGTGGGGCGAGAGGAGGAACACCTTGTTGGTGACCCGCTCGATGCTGCCGTGCGTGGCGAAGATGAGCCCCGCGGCGAAGTCGACCAAGCGCTTGGCGTCGGCGTCGTCCATCTCCGAGAGGTTCATGATCACCGGCGTGCCCTCGCGGTAGTGCTCACCGACCGCCCGGGCCTCGTTGTAGGTGCGGGGGTGCAGCGTGGTGATCCGCGACAGCTCCGCCACCGTGCCGGGCTGCGGCTGGGGGCGACGCCGCTCGCTGAGGTCGGCCACCGGGGCCGGCGGGGCCGTCGCCGCCGGCACGGAGCGCACGGGCCGCGAGGCGGACCGCTCCTCGGTGCCGGTGAGTTCGTAGTCGTCGTACCCGGTGTCCTCGAGCAGGCCGAGGTATTCACCGATCCTGCGCATCGCGCCGCTCATGACACTTGCCTCCGCTTGCTCTCTGCCCGGCAGGGAGCCCTGTCGGGCGGGGTTGATGTTCGTGACATTACTGGACCGAGGGCCTCGAACCGAGGACCGCGCTCCCGACGCGAACGTGTGTCGCGCCGACGGCGATCGCATGCTCCAGATCGCCGCTCATCCCGGCCGAGAGCCAGGAAGCTTCGGGGTGGTGGGCGAGGAAGTCCGCGCGCACCGTCGCCAGTCGGGCGAAGGCCTGCCGGGGGTCCTCGTCGAGCGGGGCGACCGCCATCAGGCCACGCAGGCGCAGGCCGTCCGTGGCCGCCACCCGGTCGGCCAGCACGGGGACGTCCTCGGGATCCGCACCGGCCCGGCCCTCGCGGTCGGGCGGGTCGAGGCTGACCTGGAGGAGTACGTCGACCGGCTCGCTGCGCTCGGCGGCTCCGGTGGCGAGCTTGCCGACCAGCTTGGGCCGGTCCACCGAGTGGACCGCGTCGGCGTAGCGCGCCACCGCGGCCGCCTTGTTGCTCTGCAGGCCGCCCACGTAGTGCCACCGCAGGTCGAGGTCGGCGCACTCGGCGTGCTTCGCCTCCGCTTCCTGGTGCCGGTTCTCCCCGACGTCGGTGACCCCCAGGTCGGCGAGCACGCGCACGTCGGAGGCCGGGAAGTACTTGGTGACCACGACGAGGCAGACCTCGTCGGGGTCACGGCCGGCGTCGCTCGCCGCCGTGGCGATGCGGTGCCGGACCGTGGCGAGGCCGGCGGCGATCTCGTCGTGGCGCGTCATGACTGCCACACCAACGCTGCCATACGACCCGCGGCCGCTCCGTCGCGACGGTGGGAGTGCCAGCGCGCGTCCTCCCGGGTGCATCCCGGCACCACCCGGACCGCGACGCCGAGAGCGTCGAGCTGGGACCGGACGCCCGCACCGAGGTCGAGCGACGGCGTGCCCCACGTCGTCTCGGCGTGGGCGGCGGGCACCACTGCGGACACCTCGCGTCGCATCTCCTCGGGCACCTCGTAGCAACCGCCGCAGACGTGAGGACCCACCCAGGCACGGAGGTCCGCCGCCCCCATCGCGCGGAGGCGGTGGACGGCGCGCTCGACGATGCCGGCCGACATGCCTCGACGCCCGGCGTGCACGGCGCCGATGAGGTGCCGGTCGGGATCGCCGAGCAGCACGGGCACGCAGTCGGCGACCCGGATCATCAACCCGACGCCGTCGAGACCGGTCACGGCGCCGTCAGCGGTGGGGACCTCGTCGCTGGGCGCCTGCTCGAGGGTCAGTACGTCGTCGCCGTGGACCTGGTGCAACCGGGCGAGGGTGACGCCCGTCTCGGCAGCGACCGCGGCGATCGCAGCACCCAGGCCCGGACCGTCCTCGCGGAGGTCCATCGAGGCGTCGGTGACGGCGACCTCGACCCGGTGGCCCGGGCCGAGATCGCAGGAGTCACGGAAGGCGAACAATCGCAGCCCTACTTGAGGAAGTCCGGGACGTCGAGCTCGTCGTCGTCGAACTCCATCGGCTTGGCCGACTGGGTCGACTGCTGGGCCGGCGCCTGCTCGGCGGCGGGCTGCTCGTCGCGCTCAGCCCTCGCCGGGGCCGGCTCGGGCGTCGCCTGCTCGGCGGGTGCTGCGTCGCGCTCCTCGGCTCGTCGGGTCGCCACGGCGGCCACGGCAGCCCGGGTGTCCTCCTGGGACTGCTGCGGGCGGGACTCACCGCGCCGCAGCGCGGTGCCCTCCTCGCGCTTCTTGGGCTGTCCGCCGTCGAAGCCGGCCGCGATCACCGTGATGCGCACCTCGTCACCCAACGCGTCGTCGATGGTCGCACCGAAGATGATGTTGGCCTCGGGGTGGACCGCCTCGGAGACGAGGGCAGCCGCCTCGTTGATCTCGAACAGGCCCAGGTCCGACCCTCCCGCGATGGAGAGCAGGACGCCGTGCGCACCGTCGACACTGGCCTCCAGCAGCGGGCTGGACACCGCCATCTCGGCGGCCTCCACCGATCGCTGCTCACCGCGCGCCGACCCGATGCCCATCAACGCGGAGCCGGCGTTGGACATGACCGACTTCACGTCGGCGAAGTCGAGGTTGATCAGGCCGGGCGTGGTGATGAGGTCGGTAATGCCGGAGACGCCCTGCAGCAGGACCTGGTCGGCCTGCCGGAACGCGTCCATGACCGAGACGTTGCGGTCGCTGATCGAGAGCAGCCGGTCGTTGGGGATGACGATGAGGGTGTCGACCTCGTCGCGGAGGGTGGCGATGCCCTCCTCGGCCGACGAGGCGCGCCGACGTCCCTCGAACTGGAACGGTCGGGTCACGACACCGATGGTGAGCGCACCGAGGCTGCGGGCGATCCGGGCGACGACCGGAGCGCCGCCGGTGCCCGTGCCGCCGCCCTCACCAGCGGTGACGAAGACCATGTCGGCCCCCTTGAGGACCTCCTCGATCTCCTCGGCGTGGTCCTCGGCGGCCTTCGCGCCGACCTCCGGGTTGGCACCGGCACCGAGGCCGCGGGTCAGCTCCCGCCCGATGTCCAGCTTGACGTCGGCGTCGCTCATGAGCAGCGCCTGGGCGTCGGTGTTGATCGCGATGAACTCGACGCCCTTGAGTCCGACCTCGATCATCCGGTTGACGGCGTTGACGCCACCGCCACCGATGCCCACGACCTTGATGATGGCCAAGTAGTTCTGTGCAGCCACGGCGGCTTCACCTCTCGTTGCTCGTACGTGTGTGCGGTTGGCGGTTGTACCGGGCGGGGAAGCGGCGGTGTCGACTTCCAACCCTGACCCTCAGCCTGAGGGTTATAGTTATGTCAACCTCGTCCTGCCCATGACAGTAGGCATGCCGGAGAGCCGTTGTGCGGCAACACGCCGACGGCGCGCCGAGTTCGTCCGACGGGTTCTCCCCGGGCGTGCTCGCGCGCCCGCGACGAACGCCGGCGCGGCCGCCGCGATCAGCCGCGGGTCGTCGGGCGGCCGGGCACGCTCACGTCGTAGACACGGGCCGGTTCGGCGTCGCCGGCCTCCTCGGCGTTGAGGAAGGCCAGCAGCACGCGCGCCTTCTCCTCGGAGGCATCGGCACTCCCCCAGCGGACCTCGCGGTCATCACTCAGGCGCAGCCGGATCCGGTCGACGGTGGCGACCTCGACGTCGTCGACGAGCTCGCTCACGGCCGGGTCCAGGGCGCTGACGACCGCTGCGGCCTCGCTGATCGCGGCCCGGTCCGCGCCGGGACCGGTGCGGATCCGCGGCAGGTCCTCGGGGACGTCGTCCACGCGCCCGAACGTGACACCCTCGTCGTCGAGCTGGGTGTAGCCGCCCGCGCCGCGGGCGATCACCGCGATCGGCGTCCGCTCCACGACCTCGATGCGTACGCCGTCGGGCCACCGACGCGTGACCTCGACGGTCTCGACCGTCGCCAGCGACCGCACACGCACGGCGATCGCATCCAGGTCGACCAGTGCGAGCTGCTCACCGGTCGGCACGGCGGCGGCCTGCAGGATCGGGTCGCGGGTGAGCTGCTCCTCCCCCAGCACCTCCACGTCGGCGACCCGCAGCCAGGCGGAGAAGAAGACGGCATAGGCGCCGAAGCCGAGCAGGCCGACCAGCGCCAGCGCGGCCAGCAGGTAGCGCCACGTCAGCCAGCGACGGGCCCACTGGCGGCGGGCGAAGCGCTTGCGGTTGCGCTGCTGGTCGCTCCCGGCCTCACGCACCACGTGTCCCCAGGTGATCGACCAGCAGCGGTGCGAGGTCGGTGATGTCGCCAGCACCCAGCATCAGCACCACGTCGCCCGGTCGAGCGCGGGACACGAGCTCGGCGAGGACGTCGGTCCGACCGGGGACGTAGGCGATCCGGTCGGCCGGCAGCGGCACCGCCTCGGCCACCAGTGCTCCCGTCACCGCGGGATCGGCGTCCTCACGGGCCACGTAGACGTCCATCACCACGACCTCGTCGGCCGCGCCGAGGGCGGTGGCCATCTCGGCGCCGAGGCGCCGCGTGCGTGAGACCAGGTGCGGCTGGAAGCACACGACGACGCGTCCGTCACCGGCGAGGGCCCGGGCGGCGTCGACGTCGCCGGCGATCTCGCTCGGGTGGTGGGCGTAGCTGTCGAGGACACGGATCCCGCCGGCCTCGCCGATGTGCTCCATCCGCCGCCGCGTGCCGGCGAAGGACCCCAGACCGGCTGCCAGGTCGGCGAAGGGCAGGCCCAGCTCGAGCCCCATGGCCAGCGCTGCCAGCGCGTCCACGACGTAGTGGCGCCCGGGGATCTGCAGGGCCACCGTGCCGACCAGTCGGCCGTCGCGGTGGACGTCGAAGGTCGTGCCGGTGCCGACGGTGCGCAGGTCGACGGCCCGGAGGTCCGCGGTGGGGTCCAGCCCGATCGTGACGACCCGGCCGCCGCGCTCGCGGTGGTGGCGTGCCAGTCGCGCCGCACCCGGGTCGTCGACCCCGAGGACGCAGAACCCGGCGGGGTCGATGCCGTCCACGAACTCCTCGAAGGCGGTGGCGTAGGCCTCCTCGGTGCCCCAGACGTCGAGGTGGTCGGCCTCGACGTTGAGCACGATGGCCGCGTGGGTGTCGTAGACCAGGAAGGCGCCGTCGCTCTCGTCGGCCTCGGCCACGAACAGGTCGGAGTCGCCGGCGTCGGCGTTGCGGCCGGTGGCGGACAGGACGCCGCCCACGGCGTAGGACGGCGAGGCGTCGGCCGCCTGGAGCGCGACCGTCAGCAGCGAGGTGGTGGTCGTCTTCCCATGGGTGCCCGCGACGGCCAGGACCCGCTGGTCGGCCATCACCGCGGCGAGGCCGGCCGAGCGCGGCAGCATCCGCAGCCCGCGGCGCATCGCCTCCACCACCTCGGGGTTGTCCTCCCGCGCAGCGGTGGTGACCACCACGGTGTCGGCGTCGCCGAGGTGGGAGGCCGCGTAACCGTGGTGGCAGGTCACCCCGAGCTCGCGCAGCGAGTCCAGGAACGGTGTCTCGTTGTCGTCGCTGCCCGACACCGCGACCCCACGCAGCGCCATGATGCGGGCGATCGCGGAGAGCCCGGCACCGCCGATGCCCACGAAGTGCACCCGTCCGAGGTCGGCGGCCGCCAGCACCTCGTCCGGAACGGGGATCCTCATGCCCGGCCTCCCCCGCGACCGGCGTCGAGCGTGATCGCGGCCAGCCGTTCGTCGGCGTCACTGGGCACGAGGTCGGCCGCCGCCCGGCCCATGGCCGCGATGCGGTCGGGGTCGCCGAGCAGTTCGGGCACGGTGGCCGCCACGTAGTCGGCGGTGAAGTCGGCGTCCTCGCACGACAGTGCGCCGCCGGCCGCCACCACCGGGCGCGCGTTGAGGGCCTGCTCGCCGTTGCCGATCGGCAGCGGCACGAAGATCGCCGGCACGCCGGTCGAGGCGGCCTCGACCACGCTCGACGCCCCGGCCCGGCACACCATCAGGTCGGCGGCGGCCAGGGCGAGGTCCATGCGCTCGACGTAGGGCAGGACGCGGTAGGGGACGCCGGCGTCGACGGGGTCACGCCAGGACGGGTCGCTGGTGCCCTTCGGCCCGGCGACGTGGAGCACCTGGATGCCGGCCGACCCGAGCGCGGCGGACGCACCCACCAGTGCCTGGTTCAGCCGCCGCGCGCCCTGCGATCCCCCGGTCACGACCAGGGTCGGCAGGTCGGGGTCCAGGTCGAACGCTGCTCGTGCCTCCGCACGCAGCGCGGCACGGTCGAGGGTGGCGATCATCCGGCGCACCGGCAGGCCGACGTACTCCGCGCGCGGCAGCGGCGTGTCCGGAAAGCTCACCGCCACCCGCGTCGCGACCCGGGCACCGAACTTGTTGGCGATGCCGGGCAGCGCGTTCTGCTCGTGGACCACCAGCGGCAGCCGTCGCCGGCGGGCGGCGAGGTAGGCAGGCATCGAGACGTAGCCGCCGTAGCCCACGATCACGTCCGGCCGCACCCGGTCCACGATGGCCAGGGTCTCCTTGACCGCGCGACGCAGCCGGGCCGGGACCTTGGCCAGGTCGCCGCTCGGCCGACGCGGGAGCGGCACCGGCGGCACCAGCTCCAACGGGTAGCCGGCCTCGGGCACCACGCGGTTCTCCAGGCCACGCGGGGTGCCCAGGCAGGTGATGGCCACCTCGGGCTCGAGTCGCTGCAGCGCATCCGCGGTCGCGAGCAGCGGCGACGTGTGGCCCGCCGTGCCCCCGCCGGCCAACAGCACTCTCATCCTCTGGTCTCCACTCCTTCTCGCACCGACACCGTCGACCGGCCGGGCCTCACCGTCGGGCCGACAGCCCCGCCGGGCGCGTACGCCGGCGCTGGGCCAGTGCCCGGGCCGCGGCCGGCTCGCGGCGCGCGAAACCGATCACCATGCCCAGACCGACCAGCGTCGGCACCAGGCTGGAACCACCGTAGGAGACGAGGGGAAGCGGGATGCCGATGACCGGCAGCAGCGCGAGCACCATGCCGACGTTGATCATCATCTGGCCGACCAGCCAGATGGCCACGCCGAAGCAGGCGAAGCGGACGAAGGAGTCCTCGGTCTGCCGGGCGACGCGGAGCGTGCCGTAGGCGATGACGAGGAAGAGTCCGATGACCAGCAGGGTGCCGGCCAGCCCGAGCTCCTCACCGAGCACGGCGAAGATGAAGTCGGTGTGGGCCTCGGGCAGCTGGCCCCACTTCTGACGGCTGGCGCCGATGCCCTCTCCGAAGATGCCGCCACTGGCCAGGGCGTAGAGGCCGTGGGCGGGCTGCCAGCCGGTGCCGTGGTAGTCGGCGAACGGGTCGAGCACGGTGGTGATGCGCGCCATCCGCTCGGTGTTGGTGATGGCGAGGGCGCCGGCGGCTGCTCCGGCTGCTCCGAGGCAGACCACGAAGAACCGGGCGGGCGCCCCGACGACCCAGAGCATGCCCGCGAGGATGCCGAGGAAGACCAGGGCCGTGCCGAGGTCGCGGCCGGCGACGACCAGGCCGGTCGCCAGGAGCATGCCGGGCACCACGGGCACCACGACGTGGTGCAGCCGGTGCAGGCGTCGCTCCTTGTTGGCGTAGATGTGGGCCGCCCAGATCACCAGCGACAGCTTGGCGATCTCGGAGGCCTGGATGCGGACCGGCCCGAGCTGGAGCCAGTTGGTGTTGCCCGAGACCGCCACGCCCATCACCGCGGTGAACGCCAGCAGCACCAGCGAGAACGCGAACGCGGGATAGGCCAGGCGCCGGATGGTGCGGATCGGGAGCCGTGACGCCACCCAGGCACACGGGATCGCCAGAGCCACCCACATCAGCTGACGGCGCACGGTGACGTAGGAGTCGTCGAACTGGGTGTAGGACCACACGCTGGAGGCGCTGAGCACCATGATCAGCCCGATGGTGAGCAGCAGAGCGGTGGCGCCCAGCAGCAGGTAGTAGGTCGTCAGCGGCCGGTCGAGGGCGGCGCGTGCCGCAGCCAACCAGGCCGGCCCGTCGGTGCGGCGAGCGGGCGGGGTCGGGAGGCGCCAGCGACGGCGTGCCGACTCGGGGTTCGCGATGGTGATGGCGTCCCCTCCTCGTCCTCAGGGGCCCGGTGGGCGTCCCTCACTGCCGTGCGATGGCCGCCCGGACCGCCGCTGCGAACGCGTCGCCCCGGGCCTTGTAGTCGGCGAACTGGTCCATGGATGCGCATCCCGGGGCCAACAGCACGGTGTCGCCCGTCCGGGCGACCTCGGCCGCTGCCCCGACGACACGCGCCATCAGGCCGGCACCGTCGACCGTGCCAGTCTCCCCGGCGTCGACCTCGATCACCGGGACATCGGGTGCGTGTCGCTCCAGCGCCTCGGCGATCACGGCCCGGTCGCGGCCGATCAGGACCACCGCACGCAGGCTCTGACGGGCCCGCTGGACCAACTCCTCGAACCGCGCACCCTTGGCGAGCCCCCCGGCGACCCACACCACCTGCTCGTACGCCGCCAGGGAGGCGGCGGCCGCGTGCGGGTTGGTCGCCTTGGAGTCGTCGATCCAGTCGATGCCGTCCCCGCTGGCCACCAGCTCGATGCGGTGACCGTCGGGTCGGAACGCACGCAGCCCCTCCCGGACCGCGGACTGGCTGATGCCGTGGGCACGCGCGAGGGCCGCCGCCGCGAGCGCGTTCTGCACGAAGTGGGGAGCGGGCGAGGCCAGGTCGGCGATCGTGCACAGCTCGGCGGCGCTCGTGGCGCGCTCCTCGACGAAGGCGCGGTCGACCAGGATGTCCTCCACCACGCCCAGCATGCCGACCTGTGGCACCTCGAGGGTGAAGCCGACGGCCCGGGCGCCCTCCACGACGTCGGCCTCGCGCACGAGTTCCTCGGTGCGGTGGTCCATCGCGTTGTAGACGCACGCGTTCCAGACCTGCTCGTAGATGCGGCCCTTGTCGGCGGCATAGGCGTCGAAGGAGCCGTGCCAGTCGACGTGGTCCTCGGCGAGGTTCAGCACCGCTGCCGACTCCGCGGCCAGGGTGTCGGCGAAGTGCAGCTGGAAGCTGGAGAGCTCGACCGCGAGGACGTCGTACGCCGCCGGGTCCATCACGGCCTCGGTCAGCGGCAGGCCGACGTTGCCGGCGGCGACCGTCCGCAGGCCGGCGGCGCGCAGGATCGACTCCAGCATCTGCACGGTGGTGGTCTTGCCGTTGGTGCCGGTGACCGCCAGCCACGGGGCCGGGCGCTCGGTGTCACGCAGTCGCCAGGCGAGCTCGGGCTCGCTCCAGATCGGTACGCCGCGCTCCTCGGCCTGGCGGACCAGCGGCGAGTCCGGCCGGAACCCGGGTGAGACGACCAGGACGTCGCACGGGTCGGGCAGCACCTCGGTGGCTCCCGGACCGATCTCGACCCGCGCGCCGAGGGTGCGCATGAGGTCGGCCTGCTCCTGCTGCGCCTCGGTGGCCGACTCCGCGAGCGCCGTCACCGTCGCTCCCAGGAAACCGAGGTTGTCGGTCGCGGCGTACCCGCTCGCCCCGAAGCCGGCCACGGTCGCGTCGACGCCGTCCCACCGGTCGTGGCGGCCCAGCGTCGTGGCGTCGAGGGCACTCATCCCGCTCCCCCGAGCGCGACCCAGTCGGCGTAGAACAGCCCGATGCCGACGGCGACGAAGAGGCCGCAGATGATCCAGAACCGGATCACGATCGTGACCTGCTCCCAGCCGAGCATCTCGAAGTGGTGGTGGATGGGGGTCATCCGGAAGACCCGTCGACCGACGCCGGTGAACCGCTTGGTCACCTTGAAGCAGGTGACCTGGACCATCACCGACATCGTGACCAGCACGAACAGGCCACCGAGGATCACCAGCAGCAGCTCGGTGCGGGTGAGCACCGCCAGCGCCGCCAGCGCACCGCCGAGGGCGAGCGAACCGGTGTCGCCCATGAAGATCTGGGCCGGCGAGGCGTTCCACCACAAGAAGCCGATCAGTGCGCCACCGATCGCGGCGGCGATGATCGCGAGGTCCAGGGGGTCGCGCACGTTGTAGCAGGCGGGGCTCGGGTCGCTCTGGCAGAAGTTCTGGTTCTGGAAGATGTTGAGGAGCGTGTAGGCACCGAACACCAGCACGCTCGCACCCGCGGCGAGGCCGTCGAGCCCGTCAGTGATGTTGACGGCGTTGCTGAAGCCGGTGAGGAAGAACCAGACCAGCACGACGGCGAGGACGGTCGGCAGCGCCAGCCAGTCGATCTCGCGCAGGAAGGACACCTTCTCCGAGGCCGGCCGGCGACCGTTCTCGTCCTCCAGCCAGGGCGAGAGGGCGAGCGCACCGAAGGTGACGGCGATGACCGTCTGGCCGATCATCTTCGCCTTGCTGCGCAGGCCCAGGTTGCGCTGCTTGAAGACCTTGATGAAGTCGTCGAGGAACCCGACGAGCCCCATGCCGACGAACGCCAGCAGGAGCAGCCAGGCCGAGGCGGAGGGCAGCGCGACGTCGCCGAGCCGGATCGAGTCGAGGACCTTCGCCCCGAGGTAGCCGATCAGGGTGGCGATGATGACCACCACGCCCCCCATCGTGGGCGTCCCCCGCTTGGTGTGGTGGGTGGTCGGACCGTCCTCCCGGATCTCCTGGCCGTAGCCCAGCCGGGTGAAGAGGTTGATCGCCACCCGGGTGCCGAGCAGGGACACCAGCAGCGCCAGTCCCCCACCGAACAGGATCGCTAGCACTGCGCCGTCCCTTCTCCCGTGTCGTCGACCAGCCCGTCGGCGACGCGTTCGAGCGCGACCCCGCGCGATGCCTTCACCAACACCACGTCGCCGGCCCCGGCATTGTGCCGCAACCACTCCAGCGCGTCGTCAGTGCCCGCGACCTCGACGGCCGTGGTGTCGCCACGGGCCTCCCGGAACCCCGCCACGATGCCGGCGCCCCCGGCGCCGACGGCGAGCACCACGTCGACCCCCAGCTCCACCGCGGCTGCTCCGACCGCCCGGTGACCGCTCTCGTGCTCGGCGCCGAGCTCACGCATCTCCCCCAGCACCGCGACGGTGCGTCGCCCCCGCCTCGCACCGACCGCGACCAGTGCCTCCAGCGCGGCGCGCATCGACTCGGGGTTGGCGTTGTAGGCGTCGTTGATGACCACCAGGCCGTCGGGTCGCTCGGTCACCTCCATGCGCCACCGGGACGCGGACTCGACCTCGGACAGCGCGTGCGCGACCGCCTCGAGGGACTCCCCGGCAGCCACCGCGAAGGCGGCGGCCGCCGCGGCGTTGGCGACCTGGTGGGCACCGGTCTGGCGCAGCTGCACCGGGAACCAGTGGCCGTCGTACCCGATCTCGAAGGCGGGGCGACCGAGGTCGTCGAGCCGGAGCTCGCGCCACGCGACGTCGCCCCGGCTGCCGAAGGTGAGCGCGCCGGCCGTGCTGCGGTCCCGCTGGGCCAGCGTGAGCGGGTCGTCGGCGTTGAGGACCGCGGTGCCCCCGGCGCCCAGCGCCGCGACGATCTCGCCCTTGGCCTCCGCGATCGCCTCGCGGCTGCCGAACTCGCCCACGTGGGCGCTGCCGATGTTGAGCACCGCCGCGACGTCCGGCGGCGCGATCTCGCACAGGTAGGCGATGTGGCCGCGTCCCCGCGCCCCCATCTCGACCACGAGGTGGGTGGTGCCGGCATCGGCGGCCAGGACCGTCAGGGGCACGCCGATCTCGTTGTTGTGGTTGGCGGCGGTGGCCACGACACGGTCCGCGCCGACCAGGGCGCGCAGCACCGCGGCGAGGTAGTCCTTCGTGCCGGTCTTGCCCTGCGACCCGGTCAACGCGAGCACGCGGGCGTCGATCCGACCCACTACCTCCCGGGCCAGCCGACCCAGAGCGGCCACCTGGTCGTCCACGACCACTGTGGGCGCCGAGGTCGGACGGGAACCCAGCACCGCGTGCGCCCCGTCGGTGAACTCGTGGCCGTCCACGTGCTCACCCGCGATCGCGACGAAGAGGCCGCCGGCCACGGCCTCCCGGGTGTCGACGTACGCCGCGCCGGTGACCAACGTCGCGGGGTCGCCGTGGACCTCGCCCCCCACGATCGCGGCGATCTCGTCCAGGCGCAGCGGGATCATCGGCCCGCCACCAGTTCCCGCACCACGGCACGGTCGTCGAAGGGATGGACCACCCCGGCGACCTCCTGGCCCGTCTCGTGACCCTTGCCCGCGACCAGCACCACGTCGCCCGGTCCGGCGAGGTCCAGTGCGGACCCGATGGCCTCGCGCCGCCCGCCGACCTCACGCACCTCGGCACGGCCACCGGCCGCACCGGCGAGGATCTCGGCCCGGATCGCGGCCGGGTCCTCGCTGCGGGGGTTGTCGTCGGTGACGATGAGTACGTCGGCCGAGGCGGCCGCGATCTCGCCCATCAGCGGCCGCTTGCCGCGGTCGCGGTCCCCACCGGCGCCGATCACCAGGATCAGCCGGCCGTCGGTCACCGGGCGCAGGGTGTGCAGGACCGCTGCCACCGCATCCGGCTTGTGGGCGTAGTCGACGACGACGGTGTAGTCGGTGTCGGTGTCGACGCGTTCCAGCCGTCCGGGCACGCCGCCGGTCGCGGCGATACCGGCCGCCACCTCGGCCGCGTCGAACCCGGCCTCGGTGGCGGCGGCGATGGCCGCGAGGGCGTTGGCGACGTTGAAGTCGCCGGGCAGCGCGACCGTCACCGGGAGTGGCCCGACACCGGGTCCGTGCAGCGTGAACCGGGATCCGTCGGGCCCGAGGTGCAGGTCGGTCGCGGTCCAGTCCGCGTCGCTGCCGCGCGCCGACAGCGTGCGGATCGGGATCCGTGCCTCCTCGACCAGCCGGCGCCCGTGGGCGTCGTCGATGTCGACCAGCCCGAGGCGCGCACGCTCGGGCGTGAACAGCTCGGCCTTGGCGCGGTAGTAGTCCTCGACGTCGGCGTGGAAGTCCAGGTGGTCCCGCCCGAGGTTGGTGAACACGGCGACGTCGAAGCGCACGCCGTCCACCCGTCCCAGCACCAGGGCGTGGCTGGAGACCTCGATGGCGCAGCAGCGCACCTCGCGCTCGCGCATCAGTCCGAACAGGCCGTGGAGGTCGGGCGCCTCCGGTGTCGTGAGCGCCGTCGCCAGGTCCTCGCCGCACACGCGGGTGCCGACCGTGCCGACCACCGCCGAGGCGACCCCGGCCAGCTCCATGCCCGACTCGAGCAGCCGGGTGATGGTGGTCTTGCCCTGGGTACCGGTGACGCCGACCATCGCCATCGAGCGCGCCGGCTCGTCGTAGACGCCGGCGGCCAGGGCGCCGAGCACGGCACGGGGCGATGCCACCACCACGACCGGCAGCTCGGGCGGCACGTGGGCGGCACCGACCTCGTCGGTCACCACCGCCACCGCGCCCGCGTCCCGCGCCTGCGGGACGAACTGGGCCCCGTGCACGGTGCTGCCGGGCAGGGCGGCGTAGAGGTCGCCGGGCTGGACGCGGCGCGAGTCCAGCGTGATGCCGGTGACGTCCGCCTCGCCGGACGCGGTGGACCCGACCCGGGCCGCCAGGTCGGTGAGCCGGACCGGTGGCGTGTCCCGGGGACGCGTGGCTGATGCGGCACCCCCGCGGGGTGCCGTCTCCTCCCCGGCCATCACCACTCGGTCTTGATCGTGGGCGTCTCCGACCCGGTGGGCGGAACTCCGTAACGGCGCAACGTGTAACTCATCAGCTTCGAGAATGCCGGACCACCCACAGAACCTCCACCTCCGCTCTTGGGTTCGTGGACCACGACATAGATGGTGAAGCGCGGATCGTCGGCCGGGGCGAAGCCTGCGAAGGACACGCTGGTGCTGCCGTCGTAGCACCCGCACTCGGGGTCGACGCGCTGCGCGGTGCCGGTCTTACCCGCGACCCGGTAGCCGGGAACCCGGGCGCCGGGGGCCACCCCGACGTCGGGCACGACGACCTGCTCCATCATCTGCATGGTCTGCTTGGCCGCCTGCGGGCTCACGACGCGACGGCTCTGGGCCAGGTCGGTCCCGATCCGGTTGCCGTTGTCCAGCGTGGCCGAGCCCTGGACGAGGCTGGGATCCACCCGGACGCCGCCGTTGGCGATCGTGTTGACCGCCGCCGTCATCTGCACGGCGTTGACGGCCAGCGACTGGCCGAAGGCGACGCGGTCCCCCACCTGCGAGGTCCAGGCGGATCCGCCGGGCAGGATGCCGCGCGTCTCGCCGTGCAGGCCCACCCCGGTGGACTCCCCCAGGCCGAAGGCGCTGAGGTAGCGACGCAGCTCGCCGTCCGCGAACTGGTCCGAGGCGAGCACGGTGCCGATGTTGGAGGACTTGGCGATGACACCGGCCAGCGTCAGGCGGAGGTCGTCGTGGTCCCACCAGTCGTGGATCGGGCGGTCCTGGCGGTGCAGGACGCCGGGCACCTCGATCTTGGTCTTGCGCGAGGCGTGGCCGGCGTCGATGAGGGCGGCCGCGGTCAGCACCTTCTCCACCGAGCCGGGCTCGTAGGGGTCGGTGAGCGACGCGGCCGTGTAGCGGCCCTCGTCCGCCTTCTTCGCGGTGCGGTTGTCGTAACTGGGGTAGTCGGCCAGTGCCAGCAGCCCGCCGGTGCGGCTGTCCATCACGACCGCGTGGCCCGACACCCCGCCGGACTGCTCGATGGACTGCTGCAGCACCCGCTGGGCGTACCACTGCAGCTCGGAGTCCAGCGTGGTCTGCAGGTCCTCGCCGTCGACCGCCGGCTTCACCGTGTTGTCACCCAGTGGGATCGTGTTGCCCGCGCCCTTCTGGTAGCGGGCCTCGCCGTCCTTGCCGGCCAGGAAGCCGTCGAAGGAGTCCTCCAGCCCCGCGAGTGCCCGTGCCGTGCCGTCGTTCTCGGGCGTACCGAGGAAGCCGACCAGGCTGGCGGCCACCTGGCCGTTGGGATAGGTCCGCAGCGGGTCGTGCTCGGTGAGCAGCCCCGAGAAGCCGGCGTCCTCGGCGTCGGCGACGACGTCCTCTGCCTTGCTGGCGGGGATCTGCCGCGCGATGTACTGGAACCTGCTGTCCTCCACCCGGAGCCGCTCCAGGGTGCGGAAGTAGTCGATGTCGAGCCGCTGCGACAGGAAGGTCGCGAGCTCCGGCGCGCGGTCCGCCGTCAGCGCCGGGTCGGCGACGATCATCTTGCCGTCCATCGAGTGGGCCAGCGCGACGCCGTTGCGGTCGAGGATCTCACCGCGCGTCGCGGGGAGCGTCACGGTCACCGAGCCCTCGGCGGCCGCCATCTCGGCGTACGACCCCGGGTCGAGTCCCTGGAGCTGCACCAGTCGCGCGGCGAACACCGACAGCACGATCGCGATCACCAGGAACCCGATGCGCAGGCGGGCCTCCACGGGCCGGCGGCGCGGCAGGCGGGGGCGGGTCACGGGGTCATTCCTACTGCGTCGGCGACGAGCACGGTCGATGGCACGCCGTCACCGTCCCCGTGCAGTCGTCGGCGCCGGGTCCAGGACCGACGGCCGCGTCGGCGGCGGGTCGGCCAGCGGGAGTCGGTGCCCCTCGGAGGCGGGCGTCGGGTCGCCGAGCACGCGGCCCGAGTCGAGGTCGAGCATGCCGGCGGGCGCCGTGGGGATGACCATGCCCATGCGCTGCGCGCGGGTGGCCACGCGCTGGGGGTCCCGCAGCTCCTGCAGCGACATCTCCAGTGCCTCCTGCCGGGCCGAGAGGTCGTTGGCCTGGGCCTGGAGTGCGCTGGCCCGGAAGGAGGCCTGCTGCATCGAGGTGTTGAAGAGCAGGAGCCCGATCACGCCACCGAGCAGCACCACCGAGAGCAGCATCACGAAGGGCACCTTCGCGGCACTGGACCGCACGACCGGGCGCGGCACCAGCGTGAGGCGGGCACGGCGTACGGCGGCCTGGGCCAGCTGCGGAGCCGTCCGCGGCAGGTGGGAGCGGAGTTGGGGGGCACTGCTGCTCATCAGGCGGCTCCTCGATGTGGCGGTCGGACGCGCTCGACGGCGCGCAGGCGCACCGATGCGGCGCGGGGGTTGGCTGCGGTCTCCTCCGGCGATGCCTGCTCGGCACCGCGGGTCAGGAGGCGGAGTTCGGGCTCGTGGCCCTCGGGCACGAACGGCAGGTCGTCGGGGACGTCGCTGCGCGAGCGCCGGGCGAACGCACGCTTGACCAGGCGGTCCTCCAGCGAGTGGTAGGACTCCACCACCACGCGTCCCCCGACGCCGATCGCGTCGACGGCGGCCGGGACCGCGCGCTCCAGCACGCGCAGCTCGTCGTTGACCTCGATGCGCAGCGCCTGGAAGGTCCGCTTGGCCGGGTGTCCGCCGGTCCGGCGGGCGGGCGCGGGGATCGCGTCGTAGAGGAGCTCGACCAGGCGCCCCGACGTGGTGAACGGCTGCTCGGAACGTGCCCGGACGACGGCGTCGACGATGCGCTTGGCGTGCCGCTCCTCGCCGTACTCGCGCAGCACCCGCACGAGGTCGCCCGGGGGGTACTCGTTCAGGACGTCCGCCGCGGTCGGTCCCGCACTGCCGTCCATCCGCATGTCCAGCGGCGCGTCCACCGCGTAGGCGAAGCCCCGCTCGGGCAGGTCCAGCTGCATGGAGGAGACGCCCAGGTCGAACAGCACGCCGTCGACCGCACCGGCACCGAGGTCGGCGAGGACGTCCGGGATCTCGTCGTACACCGCGTGGACGGCGGTGAAGCGGTCGCCGTAGGCGGCGAGCCGCTCGCGACTGCGTGCCAGGGCCTCCGGGTCACGGTCGACCCCGATGACCCGCGCCAGCGAGCAGCGGGCCAGGACCGCCTCGGTGTGACCTCCCAGGCCCAGCGTCGCGTCGAGCAGGACGGCGTCGGGGTGATCGAGGGCGGGGGCCAACAGGGCAACGACCCGGTCGAGCATCACCGGGTCGTGTCGAGGAGTGCTCATCGTCGCCCTCAGCGCCCGATCCCGTAGGCGAGCACGAGCAGCAACGCGGCCAGGGCCAGCGAGACGGTGGCCGAGAACGCCATCCGCAGGACGGCCTCACGGGCCATGTCCCGCACCCGTGGCGCGTGCGCGGCGTCCGGCCGTGCCGGACTGTTGGCGCCCATCACGCTCATCGCTCGACCCCTCGTGCGTTCCTCGTGGCTGGTGGTGATCCGGATCCGTCGAGCCAGGTCCCCGCCCGCTCCTGGGCCGGGCCGTCTGGAACCGGGGAAGGTGTCCCAGAAGACCGCTGGTGCCGCCTGGTGCCGGGGAAGGTGCCCCAGGTGGCTGGTCGGGAGCGGGCCAGAGACCTCGCCCGACGGATCCGTTGTTGAGTTGTGAGTCGGGGTGACCGATCAGTCGTCGTCCTCGTCGAGGTCGGCGAAGTCGGCCATCGCCTCGGCCTGGAACTCCTCCCAACGGGCGGGGTTCCAGATCTCGAGTCGGTCGCGGACGCCGATGACCACGACGTCCCTCTCCAGGGCGGCGTACTCGCGCAGGTGCGCGGGGATGCCGATCCGCCCCTGCTTGTCCGGCGTGCTCTCGTCGCCGCCGGCGAACAGGATGCGCGCATAGCGACGCGCGGCCTTGTTGGTCATCGGACGCGAGGCGGCACGGTCGGCCTCCTCCGCGAAGACGTCGACGGGCCACACGACCAGGCAGTTCTCCTGTCCCTGTGTCACCACGAGCCCCTCCGCGAGTCGATCCCTGAACTTCGCCGGGAGGAAGACCCGACCCTTGTCGTCGAGCTTCGGGGTGTAGGTGCCCATGAAGAGCATCTGGCACCTCCGCTTCCTCCACTTTCCCCCACCGTACCCCACTTTCCCCCACCGTCAACCACAAACGCGGCGTTTCCTCGCCCCGACCGCGGGAATCCGGGTGCCGTGGCACGCCGGAAACCCGCGTCAGCACTGGGTGTGCGCCCGCGGTGGGGCGTGGTGGAGCGAAAAGTGGGGAGGATCCGGCCCGGCGGGGCTTCAGGAGGGGGCCGAGTGGAGCGCCCGTTCCCGTGTCGCGCGTCGGGGGGTACGCCGTAGGCTGGACGTCACGCCGTCGATGGGAGACAAGTTCCGTGGAGTCGCCGACCCCCCGCGCCGACCTGGACGCCCAGGTCTCACAACCCGACGTGGCCACGGCCGCACGGGTGGCCGAGCGCATCCGCAGCAACGTGGAGCAGGTCATCGAGGGCAAGCCCGACGTGGTCGCCACCGCCGTGATCGTCCTGCTCGCCGAGGGCCATCTCCTGCTGGAGGACGTCCCCGGGGTCGGCAAGACCCAGCTGAGCAAGGCACTGGCGCGCTCGATCGACTCCAGCGTGCGTCGCATCCAGTTCACGCCGGACCTGCTGCCCTCCGACGTCACCGGCGTCTCGGTGTTCAACCAGTCCAATCGCGAGTTCGAGTTCCGCCCCGGCGGCGTCTTCGCCAACATCGTGATCGGCGACGAGATCAACCGCGCCTCCCCCAAGACCCAGTCGGCGTTGCTGGAGTGCATGGAGGAGCGTCAGGTCACCGTCGACAACGTCACCCACGAGCTCGAGTCGCCCTTCATGGTGATCGCGACGCAGAACCCGGTGGAGATGGAGGGCACCTACGCCCTGCCCGAGGCCCAGCGCGACCGCTTCATGGCGCGGGTCGCCATCGGCTACCCCACCACCGACGCGGAGATCGCCATGATCGGCTCGCACGCGAGCCTGAACCCGCTGGACGACCTGGAGCCCGTCACCGACACCGCGGAGATCCGCAAGGTCTGCGGCATCGTGGGCCAGGTGCACGTCGCCGATGACGTGCAGGAGTACGCCGTCGCGCTGATCGCCGCGACCCGGGGCCACCCCAACCTGCTGCTCGGCGCGTCGCCGCGCGCGACGCTGCACCTGGTGCGTGCCGCCAAGGCCCGCGCCGCGATCGGCGGTCGCGACTACGTCATTCCCGACGACGTGCGCGCCCTGCTCACCGCGGTCATCGCGCACCGGGTGCTGCCCAACGCCGAGGCCGCCATGGGGGGCCAGGCGGCCGACCGGATCATCGCCGACGTCGCGGCGTCGGTCCCGGTGCCCCACCGCCGTGCGTAGTGGCCTCGCCGGCCTGACACTGCGCGGCCGGGCGTTCCTGGCAGCGGGACTGACCGCGATCGCGTGTGCGGTGCTGCTGGGCCAGGACAGCCTGGTGCGCATCGGCGCGCTCGCCGTGCTGCTCCCCCTCGTGACGGCGTACGTCGTGGGGCGGCGGCGCTACCAGCTCCAGACCGCGCGGATCCTGCAGCCCGCGCTGGCCCGGGCCGGCGAGACTGTGCGCGTCTCGCTGGAGGTGAGCAACCGCGGCGGCAACGGCGCCGGCGCCCTGCTCATGGAGGACCAGGTGCCCCTCGCGCTCGGCGCGCGTCCGCGCTTCGTGCTGCAGGGCCTGCGCCGCGAGTGGCGGCGCACGGTGAGCTACTCGGTGCGCTCCGACGTGCGCGGGGAGTACAGCATCGGCCCGCTCCGCCTCACCGCCAACGATCCCTTCGGCCTGCTGCAGGTGCGCACCACCGTGCCGGGCTCGGCGACGCTCACGGTCATGCCGCGCACGGTCCACCTGCCTCGCGGCAACCTCGGCGGCGGCTGGGGCGGCTCCGGGGAGCACCGCCCGCAGGCGTTCGCCTCCGGGTCGGCCGAGGACGTGACGGTCCGCGAGTACCGCCGCGGCGACGAGCTGCGACGCGTGCACTGGCACAGCTCCGCGCACGCCGGGCAGCTCATGGTGCGCAAGGAGGAGCAGCCCTGGGAGGCGCGGGCCACTGTCCTGCTCGACAACCGGGTCCGCTCGCACCGCGGCCGCGGCCTGGCCTCGAGCTTCGAGTTCGCCGTCACGGCGGCGGCGTCGCTGGTCGCCCACCTCGACGAGCAGGGGTACGCCGTCCAGCTGGCCACCGCCGACAGCCACGGCCCGGCCGCCCGCGGTGGCGCCGCGGCGCTGCTGGAGCGACTGGCCGTGCTGGGCCAGGTCAACCAGCCCAGCTTCACCACGCAGTGGTCCAGCGATGCCGGCACCGGCGGCCTGGTCGTCGCCGTGCTCGGGTCGGTGGACGACGAGGACGTCGCCGCACTGCGCCAGTGGCGCCACCACCACGCCACGGCGCTCGCGCTCACCCTCGACGTGGACCAGTGGGCCGGCCGCGGTCCCGACCCGTCGCGCCGGGCCACGGCACCCTTGATCGGTGCGGGGTGGCGCGGAGCCGAGGTCGGCCCCGACGACCGGCTCGACCGTGCGTGGCTGGAGCTGACCAGCAAGCGCGGCCGTCGCACGACGGCGGGTGCCACCCGATGACGCGCGCGCAGCGGACCGGCCACCTCCTCGCAGCCAGCGCGATCGCCGCCGCGACGATGTGGGTGGCCCTGGCGGCGTGGAGCCCGTTCGTCGCCGTGCCCGGCGACTACCTCGGTCCCCTGGCGCTCACCGCAGCCGCTCTCGCCCTGACCGGTGGCCTGCTGCGGGCCGTCGGGTCGCCGGCCCCCGTGACACTGGTGGCACAGGTCGTCGTCCTCGCCGCGGCGATGTCGCGTGCGACCACCGGCAGCTACCTCCCCGACGGTGAGAACCTCGCCGCGGTACGCGCCTCCCTCGACCTCGCCCTGGAGTCGGCCCGCAACTACGCCGCCCCGATCGGCCCGGAGGCGCCGCCGGTCGCCCCGCTGCTGATCCTGGGCGGAGGCATCCTCTTGGTGCTGATGGACCTGCTGGCCTGCGGACTGCGACGGGTGCCGCTGTCCGCGCTCGCCCTGCTGGCGGTGTACGCCGTCCCCGCGGGCGTGCCCACCGAGGGCTCGGCCTGGTTCTCCTTCCTCGTGGCCTCGATCGGCTTCCTGGCGCTGCTCCACCTCGACGCGCGCGACCGCATGCAGCAGTGGGGTCGCGCCGTGGGGCCCCACGACAGTGCGCGGGAGCTCGAGGTCAATCCGCTCGGCGAGGCGCTCCGTGCCGGAGCCGGGCGGATCGGCGCGGTCGCGGTCGCCGCAGCGTTGGCCTCACCCCTGGTGATCCCCGTGCTCGACCTCGGCCTGCTCGAGGGCAGCGGTGGTGGCGGTGGCGAGGACATCCGCATCAAGCGCCCCGTGACCGACATGCGGCGGGATCTCCAGCGCGCCGCGGACCGCCCGCTGGTCACGGTCCGCACTGACGACCCGCGTCCGGCGTACCTCCGCATCGCGGTCCTGCACCGGTTCACCGGACAGGAGTGGAGCAGTGGGGACCGCGACGTGAACTCCTCCAACCGTGCCGACGGCGCCCTCCCGGCACCGATCGGGCTGGAGGCCGACGTTCCCAAGCGCACCTATGACTACGAGGTCGCCGCCGACGAGGACTTCGAGTCGACCTGGCTGCCGACCCAGTTCCCCGCCTCGCGCGTGGAGGCCGAGGGTGACTGGCGCTTCGACCCCGACAGCATGGACTTCCTCGCGAGCGAGGACCAGACCACGGCCGGGCTGCGGTACTCGATGACGGCCATCGAGCACGACTACGGCAACGACGGCTCCTTCTTCCGCGACGCCACACCGGGCGACGTCGACGACGAGTTCCTCGAGCTCCCGGCGGGCGTCCCGGACACGATCGGCACCTGGGCCGAGCGGATCACCCAGGGCGCGTCCGACGACTACGCGCGCGCCACCCGGCTCCAGCGGTGGTTCCGCGACGAGTTCACCTACTCCCTGGACCAGGCGCCGCCCGGCACCGGGAACGAGACCCTCGAGGGGTTCCTCTCCCCCGAGGGTCGCGTGGGCTACTGCGAGCAGTTCGCGTCCGCGATGGCCGTCATGGCACGTGAGTTGGGGATCCCGGCGCGCGTGGCGGTCGGCTTCCTGCGACCCGAGCGCACCGGCAGCGACACCTGGACCTACTCCTCCCACGATCTCCACGCCTGGCCCGAGCTGTACTTCAGCGGGACGGGCTGGGTCCGTTTCGAGCCCACGCCCGGCAGCCGTGCCACGGAGGTGCCGTCGTACTCCACGCCGCAGGGCGGCACCGACGACGTCGGCGGCCAGTTCGGCGGACCGACCGAGGAGCCGACGACGACCGACGCCGACGACGGACCCGCGCCGACGGCAGCACCGACCGACCCCGGACCGACCGGCGGGGCCGCCGTGGCCACCGACGAGGAGGGATGGGGCGCCGCTCCGTGGGTGGCGCTGGGCACCGGCGGCATCGCGCTCGCGTTGACGGCCGCCGTCGGTCCCGGCTGGGTGCGACGCCGGCAGCGGGACCATCGGCTCGCCGGTGACGCGGAGTCCGCCTGGGACGAACTGTGGGCGACCAGCGTCGACCTGGGCCTGGACTGGCCCGACCAACGATCGCCGCGGGAGATCGGTTCCGCGCTGGAACCGGTCGTCGACGACGCCGATGCCCGCGACGCGCTGGCGCGGCTGGTCGACGCCGTGGAGCGGACCCGCTACGCGCGCCCCGAGGTCGCCCGGGACCATGTCGCCGAGGTCACCGACGACGTCGTCGCCTGCGCCGGGGCCCTCGCCGCGAGTGTGGCGCCGCGGCGGCGTCGCCGGGCGCGCTGGTTCCCGGCGTCCCTGCTGCGCAGGCCACCGCGCGGCGGCGCGCTGCGCGACCGGGAGCCCGTACCGCTCGGCTGAGCGCGACGCCACCGATCAGCGACGCGGGCCCGGCGGGAACCAGGTGGGATCGAACTGGGGCGCCGGACCACGCCCGGATCGATCGACCGCCGCGGGGGCCGATCGGCGATCAGCGGCTCAGAGACCGCCCTCACGGCGGCGGCGCCACCGCTCCTCCATGCGCTCCATGAAACTTCCCGAGGAGGCACCCCCGGAGCGATTGCGGAGCCGGCCGCGGCCCCGACGGGCCTTGCCACGGCCGCCGTCGATGACACCGAAGCCCGAGGGGTGGCGGGTCGTCGCCCCGCCCTCGTCCTCGGCGTCGACGGCCACGTGCTGCTGGCCCCGCAGCGCGCTGAGGCCGACCATCGCCGAGCCCAGCATGATGAGGAAGCCGACCAGGCCGACGACCCACAGGCTGCTCACGGCGCCGGTCATCAGCACCACGACACCGACCAGGAAGGCGACGCCGGCGATGATCGCGCGGCGGCGCGCAGCCCGTCGCAGGGTCGTGCCTCGCAAGGTGGAGGCGAACTTCGGGTCCTCCTCCACCAAGGCACGCTCCATCTGCTCGAGCAGTCGGAGCTCTTCTTCAGACAGTGGCACGGGTTCCTCCACTGGTGTGATGCCTCGCGCGTCTGGGACCAGTGTAGGCAGCCGGGTTCAATCGCGGTAGCCGAGTCCGGATTTTCCCGGCCCCGATCAGCGGCTCACCGTCGTCGCGACAGCCCCACCACGCTGGCACGAGCGACCGCGGCGGCGCCGAAGCGCGCCGTGACGCGGTCGACCGCACGGTCGGCGTGCCACCAGCCGGGGTCCGGCTCACCCAGCCGCAGCTGCCGCGTCGGGCGTGCCCCGAGGGCCCGGAGCCCCTCGACCCTGACGCCGACCAGGCGGACCGACCGCCGCAGCGGCAGCAGCGCTCGCAGCCGGTCCATCGCGGCAGCGTGCACCTCGCCGGTGGCGTCGGTCGGCTCCGTGAGCGTGTGGGACCGCGACACGGTCACGAAGTCGGCGTACCGCACCGTCAGGGCCACGGTCCGGCCCGTGCGACCGGCGCGCCGCAGCCGACCGCACACGCGCTCGGAGAGCCGGAGGAGCTCGGCACTGAGCACCTCGAGGTCATCGGTGTCGACCGGCATCGTGTGCTGAGCACCCATGCTCGACTCCGGGTCTCCCTCCCCGAAGCCGAACGCGCCGGCTCCTCCGGGGTGGAGCTCGTGACGGTCGCGCCCCCAGGCCAGCGCCTGCAGCGCCCGCGCCCGGTGCGGGCCGAAGGAGCGTGCCAGGTCCTCCTCGGCAACCGCCGCGAGGTCGCCGACGGTGAGCAGGCCCAGGCGCCGCAGCCGTTCACGGGTGGGCTCGCCGACGCCGTACAGCACCCCGACGTCGAGCGGGTGCACCTCGGCCACGAACCGCTCGGGCGGGATCACCGCCACGCCGTCGGGCTTGGCCCGACGACTGGCCAGCTTGGCCACCGAGACCGCGTCGGCGATGCCGACCGAGCAGGTGATGCGGTGGTCGGCCCGGATCCGGCCCCGAACCGCGTCGGCGATCGCCTCCGGCGGACCGAAGAGCCGTCGGGCGCCGCGCACGTCCAGGAACGCCTCGTCCAGCGAGACGACCTCGACGATCGGGGTGAAGGTGCGGAAGGTCGCCATGATGGCCCGGGACACCGGGCCGAGCACGGAGAAGTCGGGCGCGACCTCGACGAGGTTCGCACATCGCGCGCGTGCTTCGCGCCCCGACATCCCCGAGTGGATGCCGTGCCGGCGGGCGGGATAGCTCGCGCAGAGGACCACGCCGCGGTGCCCGCCGCCGACGACGACCGGCACGTCGCGCAGCTCCGGCCGGTCCCGGACCACCACCGAGGCGTAGAAGGCATCCATGTCCACGTGCAGCAGGGCGCACCCGGACGTGTCCACAGGCCGGCTCACCGGGTGCCACCCGGTCGCGACCGGTCAGCGGGCGAGCGCGTGCAGCTGGGTCGCCAGGGAGCGGTACTCGGGCCGTGCCGCGGCGACGCGTTCCAGCTCGATGAGCGTCGTGGCCGCACCCGGCTCGAGGTCCAGCAACGAGCCGGGCACGAGGTCGGCGAAGACCCGGACCGCCTGGAGGGCGTCGACGGTGAACCCGGCCGCGGTGAGCAGCGCCGTGACCTCCTCGGCGGTGAACCGGTGCGTGCCGCGGGCGACGTCGTCGCCACCGTCGCCCAACAGGTCCAGCGCGGACTGCAGGTGCCCGGAGACGGCCTTGGCGATCGCTGCGGCGTGCCGTTGCGCGACCAGCAGGCTGAGGTGGCCCCGGGGCCGCAGCACCTCGCGGATGCGTGCGAGACCGTCGGCCGGGTCGACGACCTCGAGCACGCCGTGACACAGCACCAGGTCGGCACTGTCGGATCCCACCACGTCGACGAGCTCGGACACGTCGCCCTGGTGGGCAGCGACCTCGACGCCGGCCTGCGACGCCCGCTGGGACAGGGCGGCCAGGGCGTCGGGGCTCGGGTCGACGACCGCAACGCGGTGGCCCATCTCGGCGATCCGCACCGCGGATCCGCCGGTGCCGCCCCCGATGTCCACGACGTCGAGCCGCGGGCCGTCCAGGTGGGCTGCGAGGGCGTCCCACACGACGGCCGTGCGGGCCATCTCCCGCCGGTCACCAGATGCCATGGCCCCAACCCTAGACACCTCGCGTCGCGCGGCGCTCAGCCGGCAACGCGCGCCGAGCGCGTGATGTCGACGTCCAGGTGCGGGGTCAACCCCAACGACTGCTCCACCAGCCCGAGGAACCGGTCCGCGTCACGCACCAGGTCATCGGCCTCCCGGGCGCTCACGGCGCGCTCGGAGCCGGACTCGGCGGCGGACCGCTTGCCGGCGCCCGCGGCGAAGAAGGTCGCCCACTCCCCCAGCTCCGGCGCCACCTCCGCCAGCAGCACCCACGCGTTGCGCTGGGGACGCCGTCGACCTCGGTCATGCGGTCGCGCCCGTGCTGCCAGGAGCGCCGCGGCCGCGCGGAGCGCGGCGACGTGCGCGGAGGCGTAGCGGGTGGCGGCGTCCTCGGCGGTCACGGCCTCGCTCAGTGACCCGGCCGCGCGCGCCAGGTAGGAGTGCGTCGTGGCCGGCAGCAGGTCCGGGTCGATGTGCCGCACCTGCGGCGTACGGTCGTGGATGCCCATGTGTGCCCCTCTCGGTCGGGTCCGGTGGGGACGGGGGTCGAGGTCGTCCCCACCGGGACCGCTGTTCGAACATTTGTTCGAACATGACCACCATAGCGCGCCCCCACCGACATCCGTCAAGGCTCACCGGGAGCGACCGTGGCCGTGGTCGCTGCGAGAACCCGGCCGATCCGGCGGGAGGACGCGTGGACCGGGACCGCGAGGGCGTCAGTTCAGTGGGCTCAGTGGGCTCAGTCGTGCGCGGCCACGTCGGCGGGATGCCGGCGCCAGGAGCCGGGGAGGCAGAAACGACGGGCGTCCTGGTGCCAGAGGAAGACCAGGGTGACCGCACCCAGCGTCGCCGCGGCCACCACCGAGTAGCGGATCAGGTCCGGCGGACCGGTCCGTGCCGTGGCCACCGCGGTGATCGCCACGCCCGCCGCGACACCGGCGAGCGAGTGACGCGCCCAGTTGTGCCCGTGGCGGAAGAGTGGAATCAGGAACAGGGCCGTGGCGGCGACGACGACGTAGAGCACCACGATCACCGGGACGAAGTCGATCGGCTGGACCTGGCTGTCGGCCCCCGGCTCGGGCGACCACACCGCAGCGATCCGGTCACGAAACACGACCACCAGCACCGACACCACTGCGCCGGCTGCGATGTGCAGCCACAGCAGCCAACTCGCCACGTCGACCACGGCCGGTCGCTTGTCCATCTGGCTCCTCCCGACACGGCGTACCCGCGCACGCCGTCCTCGCCCAGCCTAGTGGTCCGGCGAGGGCTAGGGTCATCTCCATGCCGCGCCAGCACCCCTCGATCAGCCACTTCACCGAGGAGCACCGGCGCCGCGGTGGCACCGGGCGCATCGTCGTGCTGCCCGACTCGGTCCACAGCGCCGCCCTCGCCGCCGCTGCACTGGAGTGCGAGGTCGGCGCGATCGCCAACAGCCTCCTCTTCGATGCCGACGGTTCCCCCGTGCTCCTGCTCACCTCGGGGGCGCACCGCGTGGACACCGCGGCCGTGGCCGGACGGATCGGCCTGACCGGGCTGCGCCGCGCGACTCCGGAGTTCGTGCGCCACCACACCGGCCAGGTCATCGGCGGCGTCTCCCCCATCGGTCACCCGTCCGAACTCCCCACCTACGTCGACCCCTGGCTCGCGGACCACCCCGTGGTCTGGGCAGCAGCAGGGCACCCGTCGGCGGTGTTCAGCACCACCCACGACGAGCTCCTCGCGCTCACCGGCGGCACCGTCGTGGACATGGAGGCACCGTGAGCCGGATCGTCGTCGTCGGCGGCGGACTCGGCGGTGTCGCCGCGGCGGCCCGGCTCGCGAAGCAACGCCACGAGGTGACCCTGCTGGAGGCGCGCCGGGAACTCGGCGGAGCGATCGGGACGGTCGCGCAGGACGGCTTCGCGTGGCCGGCGGGACCGACCACCACGATGCTGCCGGCCGCCCTGCGTGACCTGTTCCGCAAGAGTGGACGACCGCTGGAACGAGAGCTCGGCGCCGACCTCTCGCCGGTGGAGACGATCCGCGAGCACCGCTTCGCCGACCGCACCTCGGTGCGTCTCCCCGGCGGGTCGCGCGGCGCACAGGCGGCCGCACTCGAGGAGCTCGGGCCGGGCCTCGGCGAGGCCTGGGTGTCCCACGTCGACACCTACGCCCCCGTCTGGGACGTCCTGCGCCGCCACTACGTCGAGAACCCGTGGGACGCGGCCGATCCACCGACCGACCTGCGGCGGCTCTTCGCGGCGCGCCAGACCCTGGCCAAGCGGCTCCGCCGGGACTTCCGCGACGACCGCCTCGCGATGATCGCGGGCTACCTCCCCACCGCCGAGGGCCACGACCTGCGCAACGTCCCGGCCTGGGCCGGCCTCGGCACCTACCTCGAGCAGTGCTTCGGCGTCTGGCAGGTGCCCGGCGGGATGGCACGGCTCGCCGAGGTCCTGACGAACCGCCTGGCCACCCGCCGCGTGACCGTGCTCGCCGGCGTGCTCGGCCGCGACCTCGTCATCCGCGACGGTGCCGTCGCGGCCGTGCAGACCGACGAGGGCGCCATCGAGGCCGACGCCGTGGTGGTCGCGGTCGACCCGCGACGGCTGCCCGCGTTGGCGCGCCACGTCGAACGGACGATGCCGGCGATCCCGCCCGTGGTCACCCGTCTCGGCCTGACCGACGAGGCGCCGGCGCTTGAGCACGACGTCGTCCTGCACGGCGACGCGATGATCACGGTGCGCCCCGACGGCACTGCGCCGAGTGGTCACCGCGCCTGGACGTTGCTCGGCCGCGGCAAGCTCTCCGAGGACATGGTGGCCGTCCTCGCCCGGTCCGGCCTCGACGTGCGCGACCAGGTCGTCACGCGCGTCGACCAGTCCCCGCGTGAACTCGTCGAGGAGTGGCACGGGTCGCCGTACGGCGTCCTCTGGCAGGGCCGGGGTACTCCGCGCCACCGGCTCGGCCCGACCACGCCGGTCCCGGGGGTCTACGCCGCCGGGGCCCACGCGACGCCCGGCGCCGGGGTCCCCTTCGTGGTCCAGTCCGGTGCCCTCGTGGCTGCCGCCATCGGGCCTGCGTCCTGACTCTCCGGTCGCACCGGTGCCGCCGCGACGGGGCGGTGCGGGCGTTTTCCGGATTCCGCATCGCGCCTGACCCATCTGGGCTAGCGTCAGGTCCGCGCCGCACTCTCGGCGCGGGCAAGGGAGACATCGTCAAGGCGCACGGACCTGCGGGTTCGCTCGGGTGCACCTGCAGGGAGCGGGAGGCTCAGGCATGGATCGTCGTAGGTTGCTGCTGGCCGTGGCAGCAGTCGTTGCTGCGCTCGGCGTGCTGCTGGTCTTCGTCTACGCGCAGGGCGCCGAGAACCGTGCGGCCGACCGCTACGAGGCCGTCGAGGTGCTCACCGCGGCCAAGAAGATCAATCCCGGCGAAAGCATCGACGCCGCCCTGGAGAGCGGCAAGGTCGAGCTGAGCTTCGTCGCGGGCAACCAGGTGCTCGAGGGCGCGAGCAACGACGCCGACCCGCTGCAGGGATCGGTCGCCCTGACCACGATCTACCCCGGCGAGCAGCTGATCCCGGTCAAGTTCGGCGGGGTGGACGAGATCGAGGCTGCCGCGACGCTGCCGATCCCCGAGGGCAAGATCGCCATGTCGATCAGCGTCGAGGACGCGGCCCGCGTGGGTTCCTTCATCAGCCCCGGTGCCGAGGTGGCCGTCTTCCTCACCGTCGACGGCAACTACAGCCGGCTCCTGCTCCAGCGGGTGACCGTGATCGCCACTGGCTCGACCAGCGTGGTGCCGAGCGAGGGTCGTCAGGAGAACGGCGGCAACGAGACCGAGCAGCTCATCACCGTCGCGGTGAAGCAACGCGAGGTCGAGAAGCTGCGCCTCTCGCAGACCCTCGGCCAGCTCTCGGTCGGGCTGCTCAACGACAGCAGCAAGGTCGAGCGCAACGAGGGCGTCGAGCCCGACACCATCTTCGAGTGAGGTGAGCCCCGATGCCCGTGGTCGTCGAACCCGACCCCTCCCTGGCGCAGCGCGCCCAGGGCGTCCTGCCGCCGGGATCCCACACCGTCGACTCGCTCGAGGTGCTGCGGCGCTGGCTCGACCAGCACCGTGAGGAGTACGCCGTCGTCGTCGGTGCCGGCGTACCCCTCGACGCGGCGCTCGCCCTCACCGAGGAGCTCCAGGTCACCCACCCCACGGTCAGCGTGGTGCTGGTGCGGGAGCAGATCGACACCGCGACCCTGACCAAGGCCATGCACGCCGGTGCTCGCGACGCAGTGGCGCTGGAGGACGAGTCGACCCTGACCAAGGCGGTCGAGCGCGCGCAGGAGCTGACGCGGGCGCTGCGCGGCTCCAGCAGCGTGAGCCAGGCGGGTCGCATCGTCACGGTGTTCTCCCCCAAGGGCGGAGTCGGCAAGACCACCTCAGCGGTCAACCTGGCGCTTGCGCTGGCCGACGGCGGCTCCCGCAAGGTGTGCATGGTCGACCTCGACCTGGCGTTCGGGGACATCGCGATCACCGTGCAGCTGTTCCCGACCCACTCCATCGAACACGCCGTCGGCTCGGAGGAGTCGGTCGACGCCGACATGCTCGAGGGACTGCTCACCCGGCACGAGAACGGACTGGCGGTGCTCGCTGCACCGAGTCGACCGGACACCCGCGAACGGATCACGCCGCTGCTGATCTCGCGGATCCTGCGCACCCTGCGCGAGAACTACGACTACGTCCTGGTCGACACCTCGCCGTCCTTCGACGACGCCACGCTGACGGCCCTGGACGAGACCGACGAGTGCGTCATCATCGCCACGCTCGACGTCCCGACGCTGAAGAACGTCAAGGTGGCGCTGGAGACGATGGACGTGCTCAACATCGCCCGTGGCCACCGACACCTGCTGCTCAACCGCGCCGACGACCAGGTCGGCATCACCGTCGACAAGGTGGAGAGCATCCTCGGGATGACCGTCGCCAGCCGGGTCGCCAGCGCCTTCGACATCGCGGCCGCCACCAACTCCGGTACGCCGATCGTGCTGGCCAACCCCGGCCACCCCGCGAGCCGCGCGTTCACCGAGCTGGCCGGGGCAGTGACCGGTGAACCGATCGGCGCGGGCGCGGGTGACGCCGACGCACCGAGCCGCCGCCGCGGCCTGTTCCGACGTGGGAGGAAGTGACATGGCCAGCCTTTCGGAGCGACTGCAGTCCGCGCGCGACCAGGCGGCGGGCAAGCAGGCCACCGGCAAGCACGCGGCCGGCAGGAGCGACGACGTACCCTCCGTCGACGGCAGTGGCGGCCACGCCGCCGGCGCGTCCGCGCCGCCGCCGAGCGGCAGCCCGCTGGCCGACCGGCGGCCTGCGGTCCCCCAGCCCGAGGGTTCCGCCGCGCGACGCACGCTGGCCTCCAAGGAGGCGGACCGGCTCGAGCAGCTGAAGTCCGACGTGCACGACCAGCTGCTCCGCGAGCTGGGACCGCACCTCTACGACGCCGACATGGACCAGGACGACCTGGACCAGAAGGTGCGCACCGTCCTCACCGAGGTGCTCAGCGCCCAGGAGACGCCGATCTCGGTGGGCGACCGGCACCGGATCACCCAGGAGATCAGCGACGACATCCTCGGCTACGGGCCGATCGACCCGCTGCTCCGCGACCCGGACGTCTCCGAGGTGATGGTCAACGGAGCGACCAGCGTGTGGGTGGAGCGCGCCGGACGCCTCCAGGAGGCCGAGGTCCGGTTCAACGACGAGGCCCACCTGCGCCGCACCATCGACAAGATCGTCAGTCGCATCGGCCGACGGGTCGACGAGTCCAGCCCGATGGTCGATGCGCGCCTGCCCGACGGCAGCCGTGTCAACGCGATCGTGCCGCCGCTCGCGGTCGACGGGTCGGCGCTGACGATCCGCAAGTTCGCCGACGACCCCTACCAGACCGAGGACCTGATCGGCTTCGGCACGATGTCGGCCGACACGGCCGACTTCCTCGAGGCCTGCGTCCGTGGACGCCTCAACATCATCGTGTCGGGCAGCACCGGCGCCGGCAAGACCACGACGCTGAACGTGCTGTCCAGCTACATCCCCAGCGACGAGCGCATCGTCACCATCGAGGACGCCGCCGAACTCCAGCTGCACCAGGACCACGTGGTCCGCCTGGAGTCTCGCCCGCCCAACATCGAGGGCAAGGGTGCGATCACGATCCGCGACCTGGTGAAGAACAGCCTGCGCATGCGGCCCGATCGCATCGTCGTGGGCGAGGTCCGCGACGCCTCCGCACTGGACATGCTGCAGGCGATGAACACCGGCCACGACGGTTCCATCTGCACGCTGCACTCCAACGGCCCCCGCGACACGCTGTCCCGTCTCGAGACGATGGTGCTGATGGCGGGGATGGACCTGCCGATCCGGGCGATCCGCGAGCAGGTCGCCTCGGCGGTGGACCTCATCGTCCACCAGACGCGCCTGCGCGACGGCTCACGACGCATCACCCACATCACCGAGGTGGAGCGGATGGAGGGCGACGTCATCACGTTGCAGGACGTCTTCGTCTTCGACCACTCCGCCGGGTTCGACGAGCACGGTCGCGCGTTGGGCTCGCTCAGGACCACCGGCCTCCGGCCCAAGTTCCTGGAGAAGCTCGCGCACGAGAACGTCGCGGTCGACCCCTTGGTCTTCCGGATGGGTGGCTGAGGCCATGACCACGCGCGCCGTGCTGCGCCTGCTCGTCCTCGCGGTGACCGCGCTCCTGGTCTCGTGGGGCCCGGCCGCCCACGCCGAGGACGGCTCCATTGCACACGCCGAGGCCGCCGACGGCGAGCTCCGCGTCCTCGTCGACGTGCCACCGGACGCCGACCTCGACCTCGCAGCGGCCACGGCGACCCTGGACGGCGACGACCTCGCTGCGAGCGCCGCTCCCGCCGGCGCCGGCGCGGTGGTCGAGCGGATCGCCGTGCTGGTGATGGACGTCAGCAACTCGATGGACCGCAACGGCCGCTTCACCGCCGCCAAGGCGGCGGCAACCGCGTACCTGGAGGCAGTGCCGCGCGACGTCTCGGTCGGCATCGTCACCTTCAACAAGGACGTCGCCACCGCGCTGGAGCCGACGACCGACCGCGACCGCGCGCGCTCGGTCGTCGAGGCCCTCTCGCTGGGCCCCCAGACCAAGCTGTACGACGGCCTGCTCACCGCGATCGAGGTCGCTGGCAGCACCGGCCAGCGCTCCCTCCTGGTGCTCAGCGACGGCGCCGACACCGGCAACCAGACGTCGCTGGAGGACGTGACGGCAGCCGTCGCGTCGACCAACACCTTGGTGGACGTCGTCTCGCTGGGACAGCGCGGCGGCCGGCTCGAGCAGCTCGAGGACGTCGCCGAGGCGGGCGGTGGCCGGGTCCTGACGGCCAACGGCGGCAACCTCGCGCGCACCTTCGAGGAGGAGGCCGAGGTGCTGGCGGACCAGGTGCTGGTCACCGCTCCGCTGCCCGACGACTTCGCCGCCACCGAGGCCACCATCGAGGTGCGGATCCCGACGGCGGACGACGCCGTGGTCGCGAGCGCCTTCGTCCCCATCCAGGAGGCGACGCGGGAGGACGACACCACACTGGCGGCGCCGGCCGACCTGTCGGGCTGGGACACCCCGGGATGGCTCCTCCCCGTCGGCATCGCCGTGCTGGCCGTCGGTGCGCTGGCGATGGCCGTCGCACTGGTGCCGGCGCGCCAGCAACCGCTCACGATCGCCGAGCGGGTCTCGGCGTACGTCGGTGAGCAGGAGGCGCCGGGCAGGACCCGGCGGGACCCGGACCAGCTCCTCGACCAGGCGCGGTCCGCCGCGTCGGGGATCCTGGAGCGCAACCAGGGGCTGCAGACCACCCTCGACACCCGCCTCGGGGCCGCGGGCAGCGGCTTCAAGCCGGCGGAGTGGCTCATCCTCCACGTGGGGGTCGTGCTCATCGCCGGCCTGCTGGGTCTCCTGCTCGGTGGCGGCAGCATCGTCATCGGCCTCGTGTTCCTCGTGCTCGGGGCGGCACTGCCCCCGCTGTACCTCCGCTGGCAGGCGGGGCGACGGCGACGCGCCTTCGACGCCGCACTCCCCGACACGCTGCAGCTGCTCTCGGGCGCCCTGGCTGCGGGACTCTCGCTCGCCCAGGCCGTCGACACGGTCGTCCGTGAGGGGACCGACCCGATCGCGGGTGAGTTCAAGCGGGTCCTGGTGGAGCACCGCGTCGGCGTCTCGCTCGAGGATGCCTTCGACGGCGTCGCGGCCAGGTTCGGCAGCCGGGACTTCGCCTGGGTCGTCATGGCGATCCGCATCCAGCGCCAGGTCGGCGGCAACCTGGGCGAGATCCTGACCACGGTGGGCAACACCATCCGCGAGCGGCACTACCTGCGTCGCCAGGTCAAGACGCTCGCGGCAGAGGGCAAGCTCTCCGCGATCCTGCTGTGCTCGCTCCCCCCGGGATTCGCGCTGTTCCTCGCGGTCACCAACCCGGCCTACATGGCGCCCCTGTTCCAGGAGGCGCTGGGGATCGCGATGCTGCTCGGCGCCGTGCTGTGGCTCTCGCTCGGAGTGTTCATCATGACCCGCATGGTCCGGATGGAGGTGTGAGATGACGCTGCTGCTGGCCCTGGTGTGTCTCACCACCGCGTTCGCGTTGCTCGGCACCGCGCTGCTCTCCGGACGCACCGCCACTGGAGTCGAGCGGTCGCTGGAGGTTCTCCAGGACTTCTCGACCGCTCCGGACGACCTCGCGGCAGAGGCAGACGTCCCGTTCGCCGACCGGGTCCTCGCACCGCTGCAGGCGCGGGCGTTGTCGGTGGGACGACGCATCACGGGCGCCGACCAAGCCGAACAGATCAGGCGCCGGCTCGACTTCGCCGGCAATCCCCGCGACTGGAGCGTGGACCGCGTCATCGGCATGAAGGTGATGGGCGCGGTGGCGATCCCCGTCGCCGGACTGGCCTACGGCCTGCTGGTCGGCGTCGGGCTGACCTGGCTGGTGGTCATCGTGCTCGGCGGGCTGGTGGTCGGCTACTTCGCCCCCGACATCTACCTCTACAACCGCACCCAACAGCGCTCGGAGGCGATCCGGCGTACGCTCGCGGACTCGGTGGACCTGCTGACCATCAGCGTCGAGGCCGGCCTCGGGTTCGACGCGGCGCTGCAACAGGTCGCCCGCAAGACCGACGGCCCGGTCGCCGAGGAGTTCGCCCGCGTCATCCGCGAGATGCAGCTCGGGCTCGGCCGCTCGGAGTCGCTCAAGGCGCTGGCGGGTCGCACCAACGTGGACGACTTCAAGGCCTTCGTCGGGGCCATGGTGCAGGCCGACGCCTTCGGCGTGCCGATCGGGCAGGTGTTGCGCGTGCAGTCGGAGGAGATGCGCCTCAAGCGGCGTCAGCACGCCGAGGAGAAGGCCCACCAGGTGCCGGTCAAGATCATGGTTCCCCTGGTGTTGTTCATCCTTCCCTGCCTGTTTGTTGTCATCATGGGTCCTGGCGCGCTGTCGGCCATGGAAGCGTTCGGCTCCGCGCAGTAACCCGCAGGAGGCCACATGCCGATCAGCAACGCCCTGATGGTGTTGGGGGCGACACGACTGTTCGCCCTGCTCGCCATCGGCGCGCCGGCGCTGTGGTTCCGCGACCGCGAGGCACTCCTGGCACTCGTCGCACTGAGCGCACTCTGGATCTACCAAGGCGTCACGCTGACCCGTCGTGAGCTCGAGCTCACGCTGCCGCCGACGGTGGAGGCCGTGGCGGTCGGCGTCATCTGCGCACTCGGCATGGAGTACTCCGAGGCGATCCTCGCGGCACTGGTGGTGCCACCGCTCTTCGCCACCGCGGTCGGAGGCGTCCGCACCCTGGTGCGCGTGGTGGTGTTCCAGTCGGTGACCGTGACGTGGTTCGCGTTGTTGTGGTGGCAGCAGATCACCGCCGAGCAGAGCGTCGCGATCTTCACCTGGACCATGGCCGGCGTCGGGCTGAGCTGGGTCGCGCACTACACCTTCCGCCAGGACCGCGCAGCGGACGCCGCCATCGCGCCCTACCGCGACGCCCAGCACCTCATCCGCCAATTGCTGGAGCTCTCCGACAACCTGACCTCGGGACTGGACGTGACCGCACTCGGCGGCGAGATGCTGGCCGTCGTCGGCGACCGGATCCCCAACCGCGGGCTCGAGTTCTTCGTGCCCAGCGGCGACGTCATGACGCCCGTGGCATCCTCGACCGAGCTCGATGACGAGACGTCGCACCAGCTGCTCACGGCCGCCCTGGACGCGACCACGTGGGGAACTCCGGTCAACGACGGGAAGGTGTTCGCCTTCCGCATCGGCGACAGCGCCGTGATCGCCGGTGCCCTGCCGCACACGCGGCGTACCGACACGTTGCCGATCGCCGAGGTGCGCGGGGCGCTGGCCTCGCACGCGGTCAAGTTCGACACGGCGCTGCTGTTCACCCGCTTCCGCAACGCGGCCACCGCCGACGAACGCCAGCGGCTCGCGCGGGAGATGCACGACGGTGTGGCGCAGGACATCGCCTCGCTCGGCTACCTCGTCGATGCGATCGCAGCGCGACCTGCGGACGAGCAGCAGGGCAAGCAGCTGGCCATGCTGCGGGACCGCGTCAGTGGGGTGGTGGCCGAGGTCCGCCGCTCGGTGATGAACCTGCGGACGAGCATCGGGGAGCACGAGAGCCTCGGGGCCGCCATCAGCGCGATCGCCCGGCACCTGTCGGAGTCCTCCGGCATCCCGATCCGGGTGCGGCTGGACGAGCAGCCGACCCGACTGCGACCGGAGGTGGAGTCGGAGCTGTTCCGGATCACCCAGGAGGCGATCAACAACGCCGTCAAGCATGCGCGGGCGACGGCGATCGACGTGCAGTGCCAGGTGTACGCGCCGGAGGCCCGGATCACCGTCACCGACAACGGGGTCGGACTGCAGTCCGGGCGCAGCGACAGCCACGGACTCAAGATCATGCGTGAGCGTGCCCGACTGATTGGTGCCAGACTGCAGGTCAAGGACAACGCCAGCCGAGGAGTCACGGTGCGCGTCGTCCTACGACCGGGCCACGAGGAGATCGGCACCACCGAACGCATGGAGGAGCGCGCATCATGACCGAGACCCCCACCCGCGTCGTCATGGTGGACGACCACGAACTGATCCGCAGCGGACTCGGGGCGGTGCTCGACCTCGAGGACGACCTCGAGATCGTCGGCACCGCCAGCACCGTGACCGAGGGCCTCGCGACGTACGAGGAGCTCTCGCCCGACGTGATGGTGATCGACCTGCAGATGCAGGACGGGACCGGCCTGGACATCGTGCGCTCGGTGCGCCAACGAGACAAGCAGACGGGCCTGGTGATGCTGACGATGCACTCCGGCGACGACCAGATCTTCGCGGCGATGGAGGCCGGTGCCTCCGGCTTCGTGGGCAAGGATGCGCCGGCCACCGAGGTCATCAAGGCCACCCGCCACGCCGCCGTCTCCCCCGGCGCGTTCGTCTGCACCGGGCTCGCCGGGGCGCTCCAGCGCCGGACCACCGGCCAGGTGCCCGCCCTGACCGAACGTGAGCACGAGGTGCTGGTGCTCCTCGCCGACGGCCTCGGCGCGGCGGCGATCGGCGACCGGCTCTACCTCTCCGAGTCCACCGCGAAGTCCCACATCGCCCGGATCTACCAGAAGCTCGGCGCAGCCAATCGCGCCCAGGCGCTGGTCACCGCCATGCGGATCGGGTTGCTCTCGACGGTGCAGCCCTCCGCCCGCTGACGAGGGCGAAGCCGCCCGGGCCGTCGATCGAGCCTCCTCGCCCCCTCGTCACCGTTGGTCGGGCGTGTCGAGACCGGCGACCGACGACGGGCACCTAGTCCGTTGCGACTACACGAACCTGCATCGTTGCTGGATTCCCCCACCGCGGGACTCCGACAGACTTGGGTCATCGGAAGGCGGGGCACACCGCCCCGACCACGTATCCGTGACAACCACCAAGGGGAAACCGCCATGATGCAGTACCTGATCGCCCTCACCAACCTCTTCGCCGCCCGTCGCGACGAGCGCGGCGCGACCGCCGTGGAGTACGGCCTGCTGGTCGTCCTGATCGCCGCCGGCATCGTGGCCATCGTCGCCACCCTCGGCACCCAGATCGCTGAGGGATTCACCACTGTCAGCACCAACCTCGGTGGTGGCGGCGAGGAAGCCGGCGACTGACCGAACTGACTTCGTCCGACGTGGCCGCCGCTCCCTCCGGGGAGGGCGGCCACGTCGCATGTGGACCACCGCACTGCAGCCCCGCCCATCCAGCCGAAGGCGTTGAGACCCGTCATGCTCGCTCCACACCCGCAGTCCCGGCGTACCGAACGGGGCGCCAGCGCCGTCGAGTACAGCCTCCTCGTCGCCCTCGTCGCCGCGGTCATCTTCGGCTCGGTCGCCGCCCTGGGCCAAGGACTGCTCACCGACCTCACCGACTTCGTGACCAGCTGGCCCTGACGCTCAGCGCAGCTGCCACGGCTCCAGGACCGCACCCGGCTCGGACCAGAGCTGCGGATGCACGTGGTAGAGCACGTCGGTGAAGGCATCCGGATCCACCATCGACCCGTCGACGACCAGGAGCGGCTCGTTCGCCCGCTCGATGAGCACCCGCCACCGCTTGCTCGACGTGCGTCCCACCACCGCGATCGGTGTGCGGGCGTTGGCCAGGTCGGCGACCTCGACCCGCCCGGGGCGACGGACCTCGAGCTGCCCGTGCCTGATCTGCACCCGGGTCGGCGTGGCCGCGATCCTCGCTCCCCACACGACGAGCGCGAGCACCGCCATCGTCGCCGCCGTGACGAGGGTGAGCTGCGTGCGTTCGAGGTAGGCGACGACGCCGGCACCCACGGCGGCGACGAGCATCAGCCCGGCCAGGGCCGTCAGCGTGCGGCGGATCCCGTCGCGCTCGTCGAAGACGACGTCGGTCGAGCGCGCGGCGTACGTCGCATCGCTCACCTGCTGGCGCTGGCGCGGCGACTGACGTCGGCCGGGTCGTCGCGGCCCGGCGGGGGTCGTCCCCGTCGCCTCGGTCGCGTCCTCCTGCGGACGACGTGGCGGCTCACCCGAGGCAGCCCGGAGCGCGTCGACGACCGCGGCGCCGCTCGCCGTGGCGTCGACACCGTCGGCGTCCCGGCCCCGAGCCCGGTCGAGCCCGGGGTCGGTCGGGTCGTCGTCGATGAACTGCGGCTCGGCGCCACGACGGAGCTCCGGCGGCACCCGCAGGCGGACCTCGTCCGAGGCATAGGTGGACCGCTGCGCCAACCAACGGCGAATCGATTCGGCGTCTCCCCCGAATTGGCTGTCCGCGCCCACTGACGTGCCTCCCTCCCCCTGTGGGGAGTCTATGTCGTCCGGCGCGGTGAGGAGTAGGGCCGCAGTACCGGAACGGGCGCCAGCCGGATGCGGCCAGCGATCAGCTGACCCGCACCTCGGTGACGTAGCGGAGGTTGTCGGGCAGGATCAGGCCGACCAGCGGGGCCGGCAGCAGTGGCTCGGCGGAGTACAGGTAGTCCAGCGTCACGACGACGCACTCGCCGTCGGCGCCCGTGGTGCAGGCAGCGGGCGCGGAGATGCTGCAGGTGCCGGCAGGTGACCCGTCGTGGGTGAGTCCACCACCGGCACACACCACGTCGTAGCTGGACAAGGAGTCGTTGATCGCCTCGGTCGCACGCGCGTTCCGATCGGCGGTGGCCGGGGCCACGGCGGCGGCCCGGGCCCCCTCGGCAGCGGCCTGGCTGACCGCCTGCCGGAAGCTCAGCATGTAGCCGAAGGTGATGATGCCGAAGACCATCGTCACCAACAGGGGCACGACCAGCGCGAACTCGACGGCGGACGCACCACGCTCCTCGGCGCGACCGGTCGTACGTCGCATGCTGATCGACCCCTCTCCGGGAGCACGTGGTGGTGACGTGGGCTCCGAGACCGTTCAGCCCTGTGCGGCACAGTAGCCCCAGCGGCCCTCCACGGGGACCCGATCGGAGGAAATCCACCCCGTCGGGGGACGCGACTCCTAGTACGAACGAGCCAGAGCGATGCGCTCGAGCACCGTGGGGTGGGATCCGAACCACCACTGGGACCAGGTCGGCGGAGTGGGGTCCGCCAACGAGCGCAGGGCCAGCCGCTGTTGGACGGCGATGAAGGCATCGACACCGCCCGGGAGGTCCGCGGTGGTGTCGAGTGCCACGACGTCCGCGCGGAGCTCCACGTGACGCGAGATGCCGTTCTGGATCGGCGCCGAGAGCAGCCCCGCGACGGCGACCAGCGCGAGCACGGCAGGCACCGCGCGCACCTGCCCCAGCTCCACGCCGCGGCGGCGCAGCGGGACGAGCACCAGCCCGAGGAGGCCCACTGCTGCGAACGCGCCCGTGGCTCCCAGCGCGGTCCCGACCAGAACGTCGTCGTGGCGGGCATGGGCGAGCTCGTGCGCGACCACCGACAGCGTCTCCTCCCGCGCCGCGGCATCGAGGAGGTTGTCGTAGACCACGACCCGCCGCGTGTCGCCGAACCCCGAGACGTAGGCGTTGAGGGTCGTCGTACGCCGCGACGCGTCGGAGACCAGTACGTCGTCGATCGGGACGCCCTCGGCATCGGCCAGCGCGAAGATCTCCGAGCGGAGCTCGCCGTCGGGCAGGGACCGGAAGTCGTTGAACAGCGGTTCGACGACGACGGGATAGACGAAGGACCCGAGGACCACGAGCGCGGCGACGACCCCACCGGCGACGACGGGCCACGTCCGTCGCCAGCGGCGAGCACACCAGGAGAGCACGAGGACCGCGACGGTGGACACCCCGATCTCGAGGCCGAGGTTGAGCAGCAGGTCCAGCGTCCAGGCGGGCCAGGAGGACGTGGCCAGCCCCTCCTCCAGCTGCCGCTGACGCAGCGCGACCGCGAAGGGCAACGTGACGAGGCGACCGATGACCAGCAGCGCGGCGACAACGGTGAGCAGGCGCAGCCAGCGCGGCCCGCGCGAACGGTCGGCGATGCGGACGCCCCACCTCCCGAAGCCGAGCCAGCACGCGACGGCCACCGACACCGCGAGCGAGCTCCAGCTGCACACCCGTGCCCACAGCCGGTAGGCCTCCGCGCGCTCCAGCTGCGCCGCCGAGAAGACGGAGTCGGCCGCCACCGGCGGCGGGGCCAACCCGTGCGTCGGGTCCCAGGGCACGAGCATCGCCGCGAGGGCAACGAAGGCCGCCGCACCGAGGAGTGCGGCGATGAGTGACCAACGAGTGTCCTCGCGACTCCTCTCCGGTCCTCTCACCTCAGCCACCGGCGCTGCCGGCGAGCCCACGGAGGCGCTGCTGCCAGGCCCGCGTCAGAGCGGCCTCGTTCCAGCCGAAGCGCTTCTCCAGTTCGGCGGCGAGATCGCTGCCGGCCACCACCGCGTCGTAGAGCGCGACGACGTCGTCGTCCGAGCGTCGCTCTGCGAGGACCTCACACACCTGCCACGCCGCTTCGTAGGTCGCGCCCAGGTGTCCGCCGGCGGTGTCGAAGTCGACGCCGCTCGGGAGTGCTTCCGGCACGCCCTCCTCCCGGACCTGTGCGAGCACCTGACCGGCGGTCCGGGCCAGCGGTAGTTCGGTGTCCTGCAGTGCGACGAAGTCGGCGAAGCCCTCCAGCAGCCACAGCGGGACGTTGCGGGCCAACGGCGCGTCGGTGGCCACGTGCACGGCCTCGTGCGTCATCACCACCTGGGCCGCCAGCTGATCGAGATCGCCGTAGACGCGGGGGTTGAGGAAGACGTGCAGCGGCGTACCGGGCACGACGGACCCGTCTGCGCCGGTGGTGACGGCGGCGACGCCGTCGTAGGCACCGTCCTCGGCACCGACGGAGCGGTCGAGGCCGGCCGGACTGCCGGGGACCTCGACGACCAGGTTCGTACGCCGCCCGAGGCGCTGGCGGATCTCGGCGACGGCCGTCCTGGCCTGACGGTGGTAGGCGGCCACCCGGTCACTGCCGGCGGCGGCGACCACGACCGCGCCACCGCCACGGCGCGCCTCCACCGGCCCCTGCAACCACAGTGGGACGAGGTCCCCGCCGATGCCGGCGATGCGGTCGCCGCCCTCGACGAACTCGAACTCCACAGCAGCACGTGCGGCGTTCTGGCCGTCACCGCCGGCAACCCGCCAGACGACCTCGACCTCCGCCGACCACCCGTCGGTCGTCATCGGGGAGTCGGTCTCGCTGAGGTAGCGCAGGCCGATGTCCTCGAGTCCGATCTCAGCGACGTTGCCGGCCGCGGCCGACAGGACGGCCCGACTGTCCGGGGCAGCTGCGAGGTCGCCCGTCGGACCACTCTCGCCGTCCCGCAGCGCGGCCTCGAGGCGACGCAGCGTCTGCGCGGCCACGACCGGGTCCGCGCCGTCGGCGCGCGTCTCAGGTGCCGGCGCGACATAGGTGTCACCGGCCTGCCAGCGCCACACCAGCAGCGCCGTCGCCAGTACGGCGACCGTGGCGAGGACCGCCACCCTCGGACGGATCCGTCGCCGGCCGTCCGGGGGCGTCGTGACCGACTCAGCCAGGGCGCACCGCGCCGCTGTACGGCATCGAGCGGACCGGCGCCATCGCGACTCCGGTGCTCGGGTTGGCGGCGTGCACGATCATGCCGTTGCCGACGTAGATGCCGACGTGGCTCACGGGGCTGTAGTAGAACACCAGGTCGCCGGGCTGCAACTGGCTGAACGGGACGCTGCGACCGCTGCCCATCTGGGCGCCCGAGGAGTGCGGCAGGCCGACGCCGGCGGCACCCCAGGCACGCATCGTGAGGCCCGAGCAGTCGAATGCGTTCGGCCCCATGGCGCCGTAGACGTAGGTCTTGCCGACCTGCGCGCGGGCGTAGTTCACGGCCGCCTGGGCACTGCCGCTGGCCGGGGGCAGGTCTGCGGTCGGGGTCACCTGCGCGTCGCGGCTGACGACCTCGGCGCGCTGCTCGGCCTCGAGCTCGTCGAGGAGCTCCTTGGCCTCCTCGTGCTTGCCCTCGGCGGTCTCCATCTCCGAGGCCAGCTTCTCCTCCAGCTCGGCGACGCGCTCGCGGCGCTTGGTGACCTGGTCGCTGCGGATGGCGAATGCGTCGAGCTCGTTGTTGTACTTCTCCAGCAGCGCGTCCTGCAGCTGGTTGACCGTCGCGACGGTCGAGAGCTCACTCATGAACCCGTCGGAGTCGGACTCCAGGAGCTTGCCCGCGCCGCCGAGGGTCTGCCCTTGGTGCTGGCGGATGATCGAGTCGCGAACGTCGCCGCGCGCGTCGCCGAGCTGTGCGCTCTGGCGCTCCTCGTCGGCGCTCACCGAGTCGAGCTCCGCCTGGAGCTCCTCGAGCTCGATCTTGGCGTCGTTGTGACGCTCCGAGGCCTCCTCGGCCTCACGGTAGAGCTTGTCGACCTTGGCGCGGACGTCCTCGATGTCGGGCTCGGCCGTGGCCGGACCGAACGGGATGAGCCCGATGAGGAGGGCGAGCACGCCTGCAAGGAGCGCCGCGAAGGCGCGCTGGCGACCGGTGAGCACGAGTCGTGTTCCCCTCTGCAGAGTTCGATGTCTTGCCCACACAGACCGGTGCGGTCTGCTTCCCCGGGGCACTTGGGCATGCAGAGTAGTCGGCGCAGGCCGCGCGGCCAAACCCGACTCCGGCGCGGTGAGATCGCGTGGTGAGACCTGCGCCACACCCCAGCGGCGTCAGGCGGAGTCGATCTCGGGGCCGGCGACGGGCTCGACCATCCGCAACGGCGGCACGAGGCCACCGGCGGCCAGCGCGTCGAGAGCGCGCTGCTCGGTGTCGTCGATGGTCAACTCCGGCGGCGGTCCGAGCAGCACCGTCACGACGCAGTCGTGGCAGGCCAGTCCCCTCACCGTGCAGGTGTCGCAGTCGATCTTGGTCATGACGTGGAGGCTTCCAGAGACCTCCGACACTGCACGCCGACCACAGGTGCGCGTCGACCGACGGCGCGAGCCCGGCCCGCGCGTCGTCGTACCGCTGTCGGTGGTGCGGCCTACGGTCGGAGAACCATGACGACCACCCCCGTGCGCTCCCGATGGGAGGACCAACGCTCCTTCGACGAGCTCGGGAGGCCGCTGCGCGACATCACCTTCTGCGTGGTCGACCTCGAGACCACCGGGGGTTCGGCGGCCGACGGCGACGCGATCACCGAGATCGGGGCGGTGAAGGTGCGCGGCGGCGAGGTCCTCGGCGAGTTCCAGACGCTGGTCAATCCCCACACCGAGATCCCGGCGTTCATCGCCGTCCTCACCGGCATCACCAACACCATGGTTGCCGACGCGCCGCCGATCGGCGCGGCACTCCCCTCCTTCCTCGAGTTCGCTGCCGGCTCGGTCCTCGTGGCACACAATGCGCCGTTCGACGTCGGCTTCCTCCGGCGTACCGCGCAGGACCTCGACATCGACTGGCCGGCGTTCGAGGTCGTCGACACGGTCAAGGTCGCGCGACGGGTCGTGCCACGCAGCGAGACCCCGAACCACAAGCTGTCCTCGCTCGCGCGGATCTTCCGTGCCGGCACGACGCCGAACCACCGGGCACTGGAGGACGCGCGAGCGACGGTCGACGTCCTCCACGGGCTGATGGAGCGCCTGGGAGGACTCGGCGTCCACACGCTCGAGGAGCTCCAGACCTACTCGACGAAGGTCGCGGCCGCGCAGCGACGCAAGCGCCACCTCGCCGACCGACTCCCCCACGCCCCGGGGGTCTACCTCTTCCGCGACGAGCAGGCGCACGTGCTCTACGTCGGCACGTCCCGTGACCTGCGCAAGCGGGTCCGTTCCTACTTCACCGCCTCGGAGACGCGCAGTCGGATCGGCGAGATGGTGCAGATCGCCGCGGAGGTCACCGGCATCGAGTGCGCGACGACGCTCGAGGCCCAGGTCCGCGAGCTCCGGCTCATCGCCGAGCACAAGCCCGCCTACAACCGCCGCTCGAAGTTCCCCGAGAAGACAACCTTCATCAAGCTCACCCGGGAGCCGTGGCCACGCCTGTCGCTAGTGCGCCGGGTGCTCGACGACGAGGCCGACTACCTCGGACCGTTCGGGTCGCGGCGGGCGGCGCAGTCCTGCCTGGATGCGCTGCACGAGACGTTCCCGATCCGACAGTGCTCGGGACGATTGGCGAAGTCACCGTCACGTTCGGCGTGCGTGCTCGCCGAGCTCGGCCGGTGCCTCTCCCCCTGTGACGGCGGGGTGGACGACCTGACCTACGCCGCGATGGTGCGGCAGCTGCGGGACGCCCTGTTGCGCCACCCCGACGACGTGGTCGACCTCGTGAACGCCAAGATGGCCGCGCTCGCGGACCAGGAGCGGTTCGAGGAAGCAGGCGTCCACCGTGACCGGCTGGCGGCGTTCGTCCGCGCCGCCGCGCGGACCCAGCGGTTGAGTTCGCTCACCGCCTGTCCCGAGGTCGTCGCAGCGCGCCGCGAGGAGGTGACCAGTGCCACGGGCCAGCAGGCCCGTTGGGTGGTGCACGTCGTACGCCACGGTCGACTCGCCGCCGCCGGAGTGATCCCCGCCGGCATGGACGCCCACGAGTTCGTGGACCAGCTGCGGGCCAGCGCCGAGACGGTCCTGCCCGCGATCGGACCGGTGCCTGCCGCGACCGCCGAGGAGAGCGAGCGGATCCTGCGCTGGCTGGAGGCGCCCGGCATTCGCCTGGTCGACGTCGTGGGCGAGTGGACCTGTCCGGTCGCGGGTGCCGGGCGCGAGCTGGACCGGTTCAGCGCCGTCTGACCACGACCTAGGGTGAAGGTCATGATCACTGCCATCGTGTTCGTCCAGGCCGACGTCGCCCGCATCCCGGAGGTCGCCGAGCGCATCGCAGCCCTCGACGGCGTCAGCGAGGTCTACTCCGTCACCGGCCAGATCGATCTCATCGCGCTCATCCGGGTGCGCCACCACGACCAGGTCGCCGACGTCGTGGCCGACCAGCTCAACAAGGTCGACGGGGTCCGCGACACCGAGACGCACATCGCCTACCGGGCCTACTCGACCCACGACCTCGAGGCTGCGTTCTCCCTCGGCCTGGAGTAGCGGGGTCGAGTCACGGCGATTGGCCGCGACGCCGAGCTCACCTGGTCGCCGCCACCCAGCGGTCCAAGGTCTCCCGAGCAGCGCCTGAGTCGAGTGCTGCGGCCGCGCGGTCGATACCGCCGGCCAGTGCGTCGCGGACGGGTTGGTGCGGCGCGTCGTGGACCGCGAGGGCAGCTCCCGCGTTCAGCACGACCGCGTCCCGCACCGGGCCGGTCTCACCGGCCAGGAGCCGACGCGTCACCTCGGCGTTGTACGCCGCGTCGTCGCCGCGCAGGTCGGCGGCGGTGGCGAGGGGGATGCCGAAGTCGGCGGGGTCGACCTGCTCCTCGACGACGTCACCGTCGCGGGCCACCCAGACCGTGGAGGTCGTCGTGGTGGTGAGCTCGTCGAGTCCGTCGTCACCGCGGAACACCCAGGCATCCACGCCGCGGGCAGCGAGCACGCCCGCCATCACCGGGGCCATGCGCGGGTCGGCGCACCCGACCGCACGGGCCTGTGCGCGCGCCGGATTGGTCAGCGGGCCGAGGAAGTTGAAGGTGGTGCCGATGCCGAGCTCGCTGCGCACCGGGCCCGCGTGCCTTAGCGCAGGGTGGAAGGCCTTGGCGAAGCAGAAGGTGATCCCGGCCGCCTCGAGCACCTCACCGACCCGCGCCGGCGGCAGCTCCAGGTCGATGCCGAGAGTGCGGAGCACGTCGGCCGAGCCGGACTTCGACGACGCGGACACGTTGCCGTGCTTGACCACACGGGCGCCCGCTCCGGCAGCGACGATGGCCGACATCGTGGAGATGTTGACCGACATCGACCGGTCTCCCCCGGTGCCGACCACGTCGAGCACCCGCCCAGCGACCTCGATGGGGGTGGCGACGGCGTACATCGCGTCCACCAGACCGTTGATCTCGTCGACGGTCTCGCCCTTGGCCCGCAGCGCCACAGCGAAGCCGGCCGTCTGGGCGTCGGTGGCCCCGCCAGCGAGCACCTGGGCCATGGCCCAGTTGGTCTGGGTCGGGGTCAGGTCCTGACCCGCGACGAGCGTCCCGAGGACCTCCGGCCAGCTGTGCTGGCTCACGCCGGGACGGGTCGCAGCAGGCCGATGACGGCCTCTGCGAGCTCGATGGGGTCGATCGGGTGGGACACGGCCGCGTCCGCCCGTGACCAGGTCGCGAGCCAGCCGTCCTGCGGCCGGCCGGTGAGCACCAGCAGGGGCGGGCACCGGAAGATCTCGGCCTTGAGTTGCTTGGCGATGCCCATCCCGCCCACAGGCGTGGCCTCACCGTCGAGGATGGCGAGATCGATGTCGCCGGCGTCCATGTTCTGGATGACGACGGCCTCGGTGGCCACCTCCACGTAGGTGAGCTCGGCCAGGTCGGGGTGCGGGCGGCGTCCCAGCGCCATGATGACCTGCTCGCGGGTGGACTTGTCGTCGGAGTAGACGAGGACCTTCAGCGGTGTGGGCTTGCTCACGGGCGCGATGCTACCGGTCGTTCGCGGCGCGCTGGGCCTGGGCTTCGAGACGGTCGAGTCGCCGGTCCTCCCGCTCGGCCTCCCTCATCGAGGACCGCACCCACTGCACGAACAGCACGCCGAAGAAGCCCAGGGCAATGAAGTCGCCCGACCCCCACAGGATGCCGCCGGCGAGGTGCTGGTCCTCGTAGGGGTCCGGGAGCCACGCCCCCATCGGTCCCTCGCTCAGGGACGGGTACCAGTCCCCGCCAAGCAGCGTCGTCTGGTCCATGATCGTGATCCCGAGGAACGCGTGGAACGGCAGCGTGAGCATGATCAGCAGCACCCGGAACGGGTACTGGACGCGCCCCGGCACCGGATCGGTCCCCACCAGCGGCCAGAAGAACAACGCGCCGACAGCGACCAGGTGGACGTGCATCATCTCGTGCACGAAGACCGAGGCGAGCGAGGCGTCGTACCAGTTGGTGAAGTAGAGCGCCCATGGCGAGAGCACGTAGAGGGCGAAGGCCAGCGGCGGGAACGACAGCACCTTGACGACCCGGGAGTGGACCACCGCGAGCAGCCAGCGGCGCGGCCGGGCGGGCAGGGTCCGCAGCGCCAGCGTCACCGGCGCACCGAGGGCCAGTGACAGCGGCACCACCATCGACAGCACCATGTGCTGGGCCATGTGCACGCTCAGCAGCACGGTGTCGTACGCCGCCACCCCGGCCGAGGTGGACAGGTAGAAGGTGGCCATCCCGAAACCCCACGCGATGCTCCGGCCGATCGGCCAGCGGTCGCCGCGACGGCGCATGATCGCCACACCGAGGATGTAGAGCCCGCTCGCCCAGACTGTGATCACGAACGTCAGGGGATCGAACACCCATTCGGTCACCGCCGTGCGCCACGTCAACTCCGGGAGCGGCTCGACGACGGTGAGCACGCTCGCCGCCTGGGTCACTGGGCACCTCCTCTGCCACTGGAGAGCCTAGGACTCGGAGCGAGATCGCGACATTCGAGGGGGCGGAGGTGCTGTTCGCACTGTCTATCGCCATAATGTTCCCGTGGCGACGACAGCGACTCTTCCGGCATCACGCCTGCACGGCCAACATGACCGCCCGAGCATGGTGGCCGTCGGGACGATCATCTGGCTCTCCAGCGAGTTGATGTTCTTCGCGGCCCTGTTCGCGGCGTACTTCACGATCCGCTCGGTGAGCCCGGAGATGTGGGCGGACAACACCGCCCTGCTCAACGTCCCGTTCGCAGCCATCAACACCACGATCCTGGTGCTGTCCTCGGTGACCTGCCAGATGGGCGTCTTCGCCGCCGAGCGCGGCCAGGTGAGCCGCAAGGCCGGCCTGCTCAACATGGGCGGCTGGGGCCTGCGCGAGTGGTTCATCCTCACCTACGTGATGGGCGCGGTCTTCATCGGCGGCCAGGCGCTGGAGTACGTCGAGCTGATCCATCACGGCGTGACGATCCCGCACGACGCCTACGGCACGATGTTCTACCTGACCACCGGCTTCCACGGCATCCACGTGACCGGCGGCCTCTTCGCCTTCCTCTTCGTGCTCGGCCGCACCTATCTCGCGAAGCGCTTCACCCACGAGCAGGCGGTGAGCGCGATCGTCGTGTCCTACTACTGGCACTTCGTCGACGTCGTGTGGATCGGCCTGTTCGCCGCGATCTACCTGGTCCAGTAGCCCCTCACGCCCCGCGTCCCACCCGCAACGAACCGAACCAAGGACAGAATGTGCGCCTCCTGAACCGCTCCGCAGGCCGGCTCTCGCGGCACCGCCGCGGACCGCTCGCCGGCATCCTGGTGCTGGTGATCGGACTGCTCCTCACCGGCGGCCTGTACTCCGTCTTCGCGCCCGCCCAGGCGGACTCCACCCAGAGCCAGGAGGAGCTCGTCGAGGAGGGGCGGCAGCTCTTCCTCGTGGGGTGCGCCTTCTGCCACGGCCCCAACGGCGAGGGCGTGCTGACCCAGGGCGGCGACCAGTACGGCCCGGCACTCACCGACGTCGGTGCGGCCGCGGTCGACTTCCAGGTCGAGACCGGCCGCATGCCGATGGCGGCTCCCGGCGCCCAGGCCCCGCGCAAGGAGGTCGTCTACTCCGAGGAGGAGACGGCTGCCCTGGCGGCGTACGTCGCCTCGCTCGGCACCGGCCCGGCGATCCCCGACGAGGAGCTCTACTCCACCGACGGCCTCGGTGAGGAGGAACGTGAGGAGCTCGTCACCCGCGGCAGCCAGATCTTCTTGGCCAACTGCACCGCCTGCCACAACTTCGAGGGCTCCGGTGGCGCCATGCCGCGCGGCGGCTACGCGCCCAAGATCCGTGGCGTGGAGCCCAAGCACATCTACGAGGCGATGCTCACCGGCCCGCAGTCGATGGACACCTTCTCCGACGGCAACATCCCGCCCGAGGACAAGAAGGCCGTCATCGCCTACCTCGAGGAGCTGGAGGGACAGCCGAGCTACGGTGGATTCACCTTCGGCGGCCTCGGCCCCGTCAGTGACGGGATCGTGGCCTGGGTGGCCGGTATCGGAGGCCTGGTCGGTTTCGCCGTGTGGATCGCGGCCCACACCACTCGGACCAGCAGGAAGAAGGGCAAGGCCGAAGCGTGAGCGACGCACCTGACACCACCAAGAGCACCGAGCTGACCACGGGCGGCGATCCCGTGCCGGACCCGGGCATGCCCGAGCACACCTGGCGCCCGACCGATGTCGACCCGGCTGCGGAGAAGCGTGCCGAGCGTCAGGTCGTGGGCTTCTTCGCCCTCTCGGCGCTGTGTGCGATCGGCTTCGCGATCGCCTACTTCACCCTCGACGGCAGCAAGGCCGCCGCCGACACCATCGGCGGCATCGGTGCGCTCAACCTCGCGCTCGGCGTCACGCTGGGCGGCGCGCTGATGTTCATCGGCATCGGCGTCATCCACTGGGCCCGCAAGCTCATGGGTGACCACGAGATCTCCGAGCAGCGCCACGTCGCCGCCTCCCCCGAGGAGGACCGGCAGGGCACGCTCCACGCCCTCTCGCAGGGCCTGGAGGAGTCGGGCATCGGCCGTCGCCCCCTGATCCGCAACTCGCTGCTCGGCGCCGTCGGTCTGCTCGGTATCCCCGGCGTGGTGATGCTGCGTGACCTCGGACCGCTGCCCGGCGACGTGCTGGAGCACACCATCTGGGGCGAGGGCACCGACGAGGCCCCGATGCGCATCGTGCGCGACGGCATCTGGACGCCGATCCTCGCCTCGGACCTCGAGATCGGCGACCTGGTCAACACCCAGCCCGACGCGCTGGAGAACCCCGAGCGCTACGGCATCGACCCCGCCGAGGTCGAGGGCCACCACCGGTTGGTCCACCTCAGCAAGGCATCGCTGATCCTGCTGCGCATGCAGCCCGGCGACATCAAGCCCGGCAAGGACCGCGAGAACTGGGACGTGGACGGCATCGTCGCCTACTCCAAGATCTGCACCCACGTGGGCTGCCCGATCTCGCTGAACGAGCGGACCACGCACCACCTGCTGTGCCCGTGCCACCAGTCGACCTTCGACCTGGCCGACTCGGGCCGGGTCGTGTTCGGCCCCGCCGGACGCCCCCTCCCCCAGTTGCCCATCTCGGTGGACGACGAGGGCTACCTGGTCGCGCAGAGCGACTTCACCGAGCCGATCGGTGCAAGTTACTGGGAACGCGACTACCAGCGTGACCGCTTCGCGGAGAGTGAGTGACCATGAGCGCTGAGAACAGCACCGCCAGTCAGGTGGCGAGCACCAACGGCGCCGCCCCGGCCACCCGCAGCAAGGGCGCGAAGGGCGCCGGCGTCGTCGCCAACTGGGCCGACGAGCGTCTCGGCCTCGGCACCGCCATGAAGAAGAACCTGCGCAAGGTCTTCCCCGACCACTGGTCGTTCATGCTCGGTGAGATCGCGCTGTGGAGCTTCGTCGTCCTGCTCCTCACCGGTGTCTTCCTGACCCTGTTCTTCGACCCCAGCATGGCCGAGGTCGAGTACGAGGGCTCCTACGACCCGCTGCGCGGCGTACACATGTCAGCGGCGTTCGCCTCCACGCTGGACATCTCCTTCGACGTCCGCGGTGGCCTCCTGATGCGCCAGATGCACCACTGGGCCGCCCACATCTTCATCGCGGCGATGATGATCCACATGATGCGCGTCTACTTCACGGGCGCATTCCGCAAGCCGCGCGAGCTCAACTGGGTCATCGGCTGCCTCCTGCTGCTGCTGGGCACCATCGAGGGCTTCACCGGCTACTCCCTCCCCGACGACCTGCTCTCGGGCACGGGCGTGCGAGCCGCGGACGGCTTCATGAAGGCGACCCCGGTCGTCGGCACCTACATGTCGTTCTTCATCTTCGGTGGCGAGTTCCCCGGCGACGTGGTGATCGGGCGCTTCTACATGGCCCACATCCTGCTGATCCCGGGCCTGCTGCTGGCCCTGATCGCCGCCCACATGCTGCTGCTCGTCTACCACAAGCACACCCAGTGGCCCGGTCCCGGCCGCACCGAGGAGAACGTCGTCGGCTACCCGATGCTCCCGGTCTACATGGCCAAGGCCGGTGGCTTCTTCTTCATCGTGTTCGGCTTCATCGCTCTGCTCGGCGGTGTGGTGAGCATCAACCAGGTGTGGAAGATCGGCCCGTACGATCCGTCGAAGGTGACCGCCGGGTCCCAGCCGGACTGGTACATGGGCTGGCCCGACGGCCTGCTGCGGATCATCCCGCCACTGGAGACCCACATCTGGGGCGTCACGTTCTCGTGGAACGTCATGATCCCGATCCTGGTGATGCCGCCGTTGATGCTCACCATCTTGATCCTGCTGCCGTTCCTGGAGTCGTGGATCACCGACGACAAGCGGGAGCACCACCTGCTCCAGCGGCCGCGTGAGGCACCGACCCGCACCGCGGTGATGGTCGCGCTGATGACCTTCTACGGCTTCTCGTGGGCCGCAGGCGGCAACGACATCATCGCCATCAGGATGGATCTGAGCATCAACCAGATCACCTACTTCCTGCGGGCTGCGGTGTTCATCGGCCCCGTCATCGCCTTCATCATCACGCGGCGCTGGTGCATCTCGCTCCAACGCCACGACAAGGAGAAGGTGCTGCACGGCTACGAGACCGGTGTCATCGTCCGCTCCCCCGAGGGTGGGTACGCCGAGAAGCACCTGCCGTTGCCGGAGTCGACGGTCTACACCCTCACCCAGCGGGAGCGTTCGGAGGTCTACGACCCCGAGGGCGACCAGACCGACGAGAACGGCGTCGCGGCGCCGAACTCCCGGTTGGCACGCCTCCGGGGCAAGCTGTCGGCGCTGATGTTCGCCGACAACGTGGACAAGCCCACTGCGGAGGAACTCGACCACGCTCGCGAGCACGCCGAGCACGAGATGCACGAGCTGGACCACCAGATCGAGGCGGGCCCGAACAAGCACGAGCCGGCCGACCACCGCTGACGGTCCTCGCACCGACCATCGAGTCGGCGCCAACTCGTCGAGTTGGCGCCGACTCGATGCAATTCTGAGCCGAGTTCGCGCCGACTCGACGCTGTTCTGAGCCGAGTTCGCGCCGACTCGACGCTGTTCTGAGCCGAGTTCGCGCCGACTCGATGCAATTCCGGGCCGAGTTCGCGCCGACTCGGCGCGTGGGCGCGGTCAGCTCAGGGCTGAGCCCTCGCGATAGTCGCCGAAGGGGACGTTCCAGTCGCCGTACCCGTTGTCGGCGGTCATCGGGCGGTCGGTGCCGACGTACTCGACCACGTCACCGCGGCGGGACATTCTGTAGAGCCAGCCGGCGTTCTCCGTGCTCAGCCCGGTGCAGCCGTGGGAGACGTTGGCATTGCCCTGGGAGCCGACAGACCACGGTGCGGCGTGGATGAACTCGCCGGAGTTGGTCAGCCGCATCGCGTACTCCACGTCGTCGAGGTCATAACCCTCGGCAGCATCGTGGTCGATGCCGATCGTCTCCGAGCTCATCCGCTTGGTCCGGTGCTTGGCCATGATCACCTTCACCCCTGACCGGGTGGTGAATCCCGGCTTGCCCGCCGTGATCGGCAGGGTCCGCAGCCGGGACCCGTTGGAGTAGACCTCCATCCGGTGGGCCGCCACGTCGACCTTGTACACGTGTGCGTCGCCGACACGGAACGAGACGCGGCGGTCTTGCTGGCCGTAGATCCCGTTGCCGGCGTCGACGCCGTTGACGTCGAGGTCGACGGAGACCTCGGTCCCGGGCTTCCAGTACTCCTTGGGACGCCAGTGGGCGATGTTGTCGCTGAGCCAGTGCCAGGAGCCTGCCTGCTGCGGGCTCGTGCGGACCAACATGTGCCGCTCGAAGCGCGCGCGGTCGGTCACCGGCACGTCGAAGTTCACCACGACGGGCATGCCGACCCCGACGGTCTCGCCCTCGAGCGGAGCGACCGAGGCATAGGTCTGCTCAGCAAGGGTCAGCGCCTGCGCGGTGAAGGTGCGCTCGAGCGTCAGAGGGTCGCCCTGGGGGGTCGTGCCCCGGGCCTCCACTGCGTAGGTCACGCCGGGCTCGAGGCGCTCGGTGGCCTTCCAGGCACCACCGTTGCCGTGCACCTTGCCGGGGAGGTCGCCCTCGGAGGAGGTGACCGTCACGCGGTCCACCGTCCCCCCGACCGCCTTCACGCGCACCAGCCGGCTCACCGGCACGCGGTCGCTGTCCTTGCCGACCACGAGGCGCAACCGGCCGGGGTCGCTGGACGGCTCGGCGTCCGCGCTCCCCTCGGCCCCTGACGCCTCGTCGGCGCGGTCCTCGCCCGGGACCGCGTCGCAGGCGCTCAGCAGGCTTGCCGAGATCGCGAGTGCGGCCAGCGAGCCCACGAGCAGGCGGGGACGGGTGGTCGGGCGGGACATGGCGGCTCTCCTCTCGGGGTCGGTGCCCGGAGCGGGCACCACCTCCATGATGCGTCAACGATGGTGACGCCGCCCGGTCACTCCCCCGCTGTGCACGCGCAGGAGCGCGTGATCAGTGGGCGTGGACCCCGCGGTAGTACTCGAACACCCAGCCGCACACGGCGATCGCACCGAGCGCGAAGCCGATGACGACCAGCCACCATGCCGTGAGTGCGAGCGCGAGGACGATGGTGCTCAGGCACAGGGCGCACCACAGCGGCCACCAGGAGTACGGCGGGAAGAAACCCAGCTCACCGGCGCCGTCGGCCATCTCCGCGTCCGGGAGGTCCTCCGGTCGGGCGTCCATGCGGGTGGCGTGGAACCCGAGGTAGAGCGTGCACATGGCACACAGCAGGGTCGTCATCGCCAGCGCCGAGGTGCCGGTCCAGTCCGCACCGGACTCACCGGCGTCGGTGATGAACCAGTACGCCGGGCTCACCAGCACCAGGAAGATGGTGGTGCTGCCGAAGATCCAGGCTTCCATCTTCATCGGACATCACCCTCGTCGTCGTCCATCTGCTCGGCCACGTACTCGTCGCGACTGGTCATGTCCGGAGCGTCGGCGAATCGCCCCTCGGCCGCGGCAGCGTTGTCGTGCATCTCGATGGCCGCGATCTCGGGGTGGTGCAGGTCGAAGGCCGGCGACTCCGAGCGGACCCGCGGGATGTCGTGGAAGTTGTGGCGCGGCGGCGGGCAGCTCGTGGCCCACTCCAGCGACCGTCCCCAGCCCCACGGGTCGTCCTCGGTGACCTTGGGGCCACGGGCCGACACGTAGACGTTGTAGAAGAACGGCAGCATCGAGGAGGCCAGGATGAACGCACCGATCGTGGAGATCTGGTTCATGCCGGCCCATCCGTCGCTGGGCAGGTAGTCGGCGTAGCGCCGCGGCATGCCCTCCACACCGAGCCAGTGCTGGATCAGGAAGGTGATGTGGAAGCCGAAGAACAGCAGCCAGAAGTGGACCTTGCCCAGCCGCTCGTCGAGCATCTTGCCGGTGAGCTTGGGCCACCAGAAGTAGAAGCCGGCGAACATGGCGAACACCACCGTGCCGAACACGACGTAGTGGAAGTGCGCGACCACGAAGTAGGAGTCGGAGACGTGGAAGTCCAGCGGCGGGCTGGCCAGGATGACGCCGGTCAGGCCACCGAAGAGGAAGGTGGTCAGGAAGCCCACGGCCCACAGCATCGGGGTGTCCAGGCGCACTGATCCGCCCCACATCGTGCCGATCCAGTTGAAGAACTTCACACCTGTCGGGACGGCGATGAGGAACGTCATGCCGGAGAAGAACGGCAGGTTGACCTCACCGGTGACGAACATGTGGTGGGCCCACACCGCGACCGACAGGATCGCGATGCCGAGCGTCGCGGCCACCAGCCCGACGTAGCCGAAGATCGGCTTGCGGCTGAAGACCGGGAGGATCTCGGAGATGATGCCGAAGAACGGCAGCGCGATGATGTAGACCTCGGGGTGACCGAAGAACCAGAACAGGTGCTGCCACAGGATCGCCCCGCCGTGCGAGGTGTCGAACACGTGCGCACCGAGCTGCCGGTCGGCGAAGAGCGAGAGCAGCGCGCCACCGAAGATCGGGAACGCGATCAGCACCAGGATGCCGGTGATCAGCACCGTCCAGGTGAAGATCGGCATCCGGAACAGCGTCATGCCGGGGACACGCATGCAGATGATCGTGGTGATGAAGTTGACCGCGCCGAGGATCGTGCCCAGACCGGCCATCCACAGGCCCATGATCCACAGGTCACCGCCGGCTCCCGGCGAGTTCACCGAGTCCGACAGCGGCGTGTAGGCGAACCAGCCGAACGATGCGGCGCCGTTGGGCGTGAGGAAACCCGCGGCGACGATGAGGCCGCCGAAGAGGTAGAGCCAGTAGCTGAACATGTTCAGTCGCGGGAACGCGACGTCCGGCGCGCCGATCTGCAGCGGCATGATCGCGTTGCCGAAGCCGAAGAACAGCGGCGTCGCGAACAGCAGCAGCATGATCGTGCCGTGCATGGTGAACATCTGGTTGTACAGCTCGTCGTTGACGACCTGGTTGCCCGGGTAGGCGAGCTCGGAGCGGATGACCAGCGCCATCAGGCCGCCGATCATGAACCACGCCATCGCGGTGACGAAGTACAGGTTGCCGATCAGCTTGTGATCGGTCGTCGTCATGAGGGTGACGAGCTGCTTGCCCAAGGGCTTGCGGTCGACGGTGCTGGCCGGCCGCTCTGCGGTGGCGGTCATTCCTGCTCTCCCTCGGTCTCGTTCTGGCCATCGAGGTAGGCCTCGTCGGCGTACCGGCCGCCGGTGACCGGCTCCTCCGACACGTTGTCGGGGTTGGCCGCGAGCTCGGCGAGGTGCGCCTCGTACTCCTGCTCGCTCACCACCTCGACGTGGAAGAGCATCCGCGAGTGGTAGGCACCGCAGAGCTCGTAGCACTTGCCCTCGTAGCGGCCGGTCTCGGTCGGCGTCACCTGGAAGGAGTTGTCGTTGCCGGGGACGACGTCCATCTTCATCGCGAAGGCGGGGATGCCGAAGGAGTGGATGACATCAGGGCTGTAGAGGTCGAACTCGGTGGTCTGGTCGACCGGGATGACCAGCGTGGGCAGGTCGGTGTCGCTGAGCTGGTCGTCCTGCTCGCTGGGCTGGAAGCCGGAGACGAACAGGTTCTCGCCCTCGGGTCCGGTCTCGGGGTAGTTGAAGGTCCACGACCACTTCTGCCCGACCACCGTGACGTTCACGTCGGGGTCCTCGACGTGCTCGAGGGCGATGTTCTGCACCTCGACGGTCTTGGAGAAGAACACCACGACCATCACGATCGGGAACACCGTGTAGAAGATCTCGATCGGCAGGTTGTAGCGCGTCTGGACCGGCACCTCGTCGTCGCTGCGACGGCGGAACCAGAACACCGACCAGAGGATGAGGGCCCAGGTCACGATGCCGACGGCGATCGCCGCGATCCACGCGCCCTGCCAGAGCCCGAGGATGCTCTGACCCTGCTCGGTCACGATCTCCGGCATGCCCCAGCGACCCGCCTGGGTCTCGGTGGAACATCCCGTGAGTCCGAGCGTGAGTACGACGATTCCTGCGAACGCGATCACGCGTCGGCGACGGGTCGCTCCACCCGTACGCTCAGGGAGCCTCAAGCCCACGAACGAGCCTTCCTCTCGATGGGTCAGACAACCACGAAGACTATCGGAATCGCCGCCGGATACGCGCGTCGGGTCCGCCGATAGGGTCGCGTCGTGACCAACGCCCCGGCGCCCGGGGGTGTCGCGCACCCCGGCTACCTCGACACCGCCTCGGCGGAGCCGCTGCATCCGGCGGCCCGCGAGGCCCTCACGGCTGCGCTGGAGCGCGGCTTCGCCGACCCACGTCGGCTCCACCAGCGTGCCCGCGACGCCCGTCTCCTGCTCGACAACGCCCGGGCCGTCGTCGCCGAGTGCCTGGGATGCCGGCCCGACGAAGTGGGCTTCACCGGCTCCGGCACCGAGGCGGTGCACCGCGGGCTCCTCGGGCTCGTCGCGGCACACGGCCGACGGTCGGGGATCGTGCACTCCGCCGTGGAGCACTCCGCCGTCCTGCACGCGACGCAGTGGCGTCCCTCCCCCGCCCACGTCACCGTCGGCGTGGACCGCCACGGCCGCGTCGACACGTCGACGCTGGCCGACGCGGCCACGGGCCCCGACGTCGCCGCCGTCGCCCTGCAGTCGGCCAACCAGGAGGTGGGCACCCTCCAGCCGGTCGACGACCTCGACCTCCCCGACGAGGTGCCACTGCTCGTCGACGCGGCCGCCTCGCTGGGGAGGGTGGCTCCGCCGCAGCGGTGGTCCGCCCTGACCGGGTCCGCCCGCAAGTGGGGCGGACCGGCCGGCGTCGGCATCCTCGCCGTACGGCGGCGGACCCGCTGGACGAACCCCTTCCCCGGGGACGACGACCTCGACGGCGACTTCGGCAACGTGCCGGGCGCACTCGCCGCCGCGGCCGCGCTCCAGGCCGTCACCGCCGAACGGGACGAGGTCGCGGCCCGTCAATGGCCGCTCGTGGACCACATCCGCGCCGCGGCCGCCGCCATCCCCGACACCGAGGTCGTCGGCGACCCGGAGCGGCGCCTGCCCCACCTGGTGACGTTCTCCGTCCTGTACGTGCCCGGCGACGAGCTCGTCGCCGCCCTGGACCGCCGCGGGTTTTGTGTCGCGAGCGGGTCGGCCTGCACGGCGTCCACCCTTGAGCCGAGCCACGTCCTGGCGGCGATGGGTGCCCTCACCCACGGCAACGTGCGGGTGTCGCTGGCGCGCGACACGACCGAGGACGAGGTCGTCCGCTTCTGCACCGCCCTGGCGGACAGCGTCGCCGAGCTGCGGAGGGACACGCCGTGATCGAGGTCGACTCCCGTGACCAGCCGTGTCCGCAGCCGATCATCGAACTGGCACGCGCGATCGCCGACGTGGCGGTCGGCGACCTGTTGGCCGTCGTGGCGCGCGACCCCGCGGCCCGCCACGACGTACCCGCCTGGTGCCGCATGCGCGGTCAGGAGTACGTCGGCGAGGAGGTCGCCGACGACGGCGTCCCGCGCTACGTCGTACGCCGCCTCAGCTGAGGTGGGAGCCGATCTCCTCCGCCGCCGCGTCGCCGTAGGAGTCCCGGAGCCGCTGCACGAACTTGGCCGGGTCGTAGTCGTACTCCTGGGTGCCGACGGTCTCGACGACGTAGGCGGCCAGGACGCAGCCCGTCTGCGCGGCGCGCTCCCGCGACAGGCCCCACGACACCGCGGCCAGGAAGCCGGCGCGGAACGCATCGCCCACACCCGTCGGCTCGACGGCGCGGACCCCGGAGGCCGCCGGCAGCTCGATCGGCTCCTGGCCCTTCTCGGTGATCCGGACGCCGTCCTTGCCCAGGGTCGTGACCTGGTAGCCGACGCGGTCGAGGACCTCCTCGGCGCTCCACCCGGTCTTCTCGGTGATCAGGTGGGACTCGTACTCGTTGGAGAACAGGATCGCGGCACCGTCCACGAGTCCGCGGATCAGCTCCCCGCCACTGAACGCGAGCTGCTGGCTGGGGTCGGCGATGAACGGGTAGCCGCGCTGCCGGCACTCGTCGGTGTGCCGCAGCATCCCGTCGGGATCGTCGGCGCCGACGAGGACGTAGCTGGGCTCACCGACCTCCGCGACGATGGGAGCGAGCTCCATCAGTCGCGACTCGCTCATCGCGCCCGGGTAGAAGCTGGCGAACTGTGCCATCGCGGAGTCGGTGGTGCACACGAACCGGGCGGTGTGCAGCGACTCCGAGACCCGCACGTGGCTGCAGTCCACGCCGTGGCGCTCCAGCCACGAGCGGTAGTCGGCGAAGTCCTCGCCGACCGCGCCGACGAGGATGGGCCGCTCGCCCAGCCGGGCCAGGCCGAAGGCGATGTTGGCCCCCACGCCCCCGCGGCGTACCTCGAGGTCCTCCACGAGGAAGGAGACCGAGAGCTTGTCCAACTGCTCGGGCACCAGGGAGTCGGCGAACTTGCCGCCGAAGGTCATCAGATGGTCGGTCGCGACGGAGCCCGCCACGAGCAGGGGGCCGGAGCTGTGAACCATGCCACGCACACTACCCATCAGTACTGCTGGGGGTACCCACCGGTAGCCCCTACTTTGGGGGCCATGAACCCCTATGACGAGATCGACACCCCGACGGACCAGCACGCCGACTGCCAGGCCGTGGGCCGCGCCCTGGGCCTCTCGGTCTCCTCCACCGAGGGCTCTCCCGTCGTGCCGCACGCGCTGGCGAAAGCGGCGGAGCAGGCGGTCCGCCCGGCTCCGAGCATCCACTTCGACGACTACCCGCGTGAGATCCCCAAGACCGACATCCCGGTCTCGGAAGCCGCCCAGCGGCTGGCGAACGCGCTCCACCTCCACCTCGACTGATCGGGGGCCGGGCGCACCGCCGCCGCCCCACGCACGACGAGGCCCCCGCATCCGTGCCGGATGCGGGGGCCTCGTCGTGTGCCGGCGGTGCGGCGCGACCTCAGTGGAAGGAGTCGCCGCAGGCGCAGGAACCCGTCGCGTTGGGGTTGTCGATGGTGAACCCCTGCTTCTCGATGGTGTCGACGAAGTCGATCATGGCGCCGTTGAGGTAGGGCACGCTCATCCGGTCCACGACGACGGAGACACCGTCGAAGTCGTAGTTCTGGTCGCCGTCGAGGGTCCGCTCGTCGAAGAAGAGCTGGTAGCGCAGGCCGCTGCAGCCACCCGGCTGCACCGAGATCCGCAGCTGCAGGTCGTCACGACCCTCCTGCTCCAACAGGCTCTTGACCTTCGCGGCCGCCACCGGGCTCAGGTTGATCTGGTCCTCGCGACGCTCGGTCGCGGTCTCAGCCTGCTCGGTCATGTGCTTCGCTCCCCTGTCGGTTGCGGTTGAGGACTCTGGTTCCAATGGTCGCACATGCGGGGATATTCCCGGGCCCTGCCGCCGCAACGTGGCCGATCGCACACCTACCAGGTCAGGACCGGCTTGACGACGCGGCCGGCCTCGACGTCGGCGATCGCGTCCGCGATCCGCTCGAACGGGTACGTCGTGACCAGGTGGTCCACGTCGAACCGTCCCGCGGCACGCATCCGGACCAGTTCGGGGATCATCGACCGGGGATCGGCCTCGCCCTCGATGGAGGAGCGCACCACCTTCCCGGACTGCAGCAGGTCCACCGCGTCGATGGTGTACTCCGCCGCCCCCAGGCCGAGCGCGATGAGCACGCCGCGGGGCCGCAGCGCGTGCTGGGCCTGGAGCACCACGCCCGGCAACGCCGTGGTGTCGATGGCGTACGCCGCGCCCCCACCGGTCGCGTCCCGCACCCGTTCCTCGACCGGAGCAGCGCCCTCCTCGGTCGGGTCGATCGTGGTGGCGCCGTACGCGGCGGCGACCTCGCGTCGGGACGCCTGTGGGTCGACGGCGACGACGGTGTCGGTGCCGACGCCGACGGCCGCCGCGACGGCGGCGAGGCCCACCGCGCCGGCGCCGAAGACGACCAGGCTGTCGCCGGGCTGCGGGTCGATGATGTTGAGCACCGTGCCGGCGCCGGTCTGGAAGCCGCACCCGAAGGGGGCGAGCAGGCCGAGGTCGAGGTCGCGATCGACGACGACGCAGTTGCGTTCGTCGGCCAGCGCGTGCCGTGCGAGGCTGGACTGGCCGAAGAAGGAGCCGAACACCGGTGCACCGTCTCGGCTCATCGTGGTGGAGCCGTCCAGTCGCAGGCCCAGGTAGTTGAGCACCATCGACTGCTCGCAGTAGCCCACCGCGCCCTCCCCACAGGGACCACAGGCGCCGCAGGAGGTGAAGCTGAGCACGACGTGATCGCCGACCTCGATGCCGCGCACCTCCGGACCGACCGCCTCGACGACGCCCGTCCCCTCGTGCCCGAGCACCTTGGGGAACATCTCCGGGGGCAGCATGGTGGGCACGGTGAGATCGGTGTGGCACAGGCCCGTGGCGACGATCCGCACCAGGACCTCGTGTCCCCGGGGTTCGTCGAGGTCGACCTCGACGAACGCGAAGTCCGTGCCCGGGCCCTCCAGGACCGCCGCGGTCGTCCTCACCGGTCCCGCTCGAGCCAGAAGTGGTAGAGGTCGTCGATGCCGAAGGCGTCGGCGAGCTTGCCGTTCATGATGCCCATGAGCGTGTCGTCGTCGACGGCCTTGAAGTGGTCGAAGACCGGGAGTCGGTCGTAGACCATGGTGGCGGTCGTCTCGCCGCGGAAGCCGACCGGCCACAACGACGCCGCGCCTCCTCCGGCGGCCTCGGTGTTGGAGTAGAGCCGCCCCTCCTCGTCACGGCACACCAGCGGCCGGGCCGCGAGCGGGGAGTCGAAGTGCTTGCCGTGCCAGCGGACCTTGTCCAGGACGCTGCTGATCACGTGGCCGGTGGCGAAGTCACCGCCACGCCAGGCGCCGAGCACCTCCTCCACGCCGACGGGGCGCAGGTCGGCCCAGAGGTGGTCGAGGTCGGCGGGATCGACGCGGTCGGCGGCTCGGAGTTCGTCGAAACGGGCGCGGACGTCAGGCATGGGCCCAATGTAGAACAGGTTCCGTCGTTGTTGGCAGTGTGCCAACTGTCGGGATTACCGTGACCAGGTGCGCGCCACGCGCTCGGTGAGGTCGGCGAGTGCCCCTGCCGGATCGGCCCAGGAGCGCTCCTCCCCCACCAGGTCCACCATCGCGTACGCCGCGTCCATGCCGAGCGCTCGCATCTCCCGGGAGCCGACCAGCACCTTGCCCGCCAGTGCGACGCACGGCCGGATCGCGTCGGCGGCGATCCCGGCGACGCCGGAGGGCACCTTCCCGGCGCGGCTGGAGAAGTCGAAGGCCCCCTCACCGGTGACCACGAGGTCTGCGTTGCGCGCGCGGGCCGGGAGGTCGACCGCCTCGGCGACCAGGTCCACGCCCGGCCGGCGGTCGGCGCCGAGGAGCAGCAGTGCGAACCCCAGCCCGCCCGCTGCGCCCGCCCCCTCGCGCAGCGACAGGCGTCGGTCGGTCGCCGCGGCCAGGTCCTCCAGCGCACCGTCGAGGGCCGGGAGCCGTTCCTCGGCGATTCCCTTCTGCGGTCCGAAGGTCCGCGTCGCGCCGAAGAGGCCGGTCAGCGTGCTGTCCACGTCGGAGGCGATGACCAGCTCCACGTCGTCGACGACCTCGCGGGCGGGCCCCAGCTCCACGGGTCCGATCCCCGCGAGGGCGGCACCACCGGCGTCGAGCGCCACGTCGGCGGTGGCCCCCAGGGCCGCGAGCAGGCCGGCGCCACCGTCGTTGCTGCCGCTGCCCCCGAGGCCGACCACGACCCGGCGGGCGCCCGCCGCGACGGCCTCCCGCACCATCTCCCCCACGCCGACGGTGCTGGCCTCCTCGCCGCGCCGACCGTCGGTGAGGTGCACGCCACAGGCCTGGGCGCTCTCGACGTACGCCGTGCCGTGCTCGAGCAGCACGGTGGCCGGCACGGGATCGCCGAACGGGCCCGTCACGGTGAGTCCGAGGAGCTCGCCGCCGAGCGCTGCGTGGAGCACGTCGGTGAATCCCGGTCCGCCGTCGGACATCGGGGCACGGTCGATCTCGTCCCCGGGCGAGTGCCGGTGCCACCCGGCGGCAATCGCGTCGGTGGCCTCCACCGCGCTCAGCGTGCCGGCGAACTTGTCGGGGGCGACGAGGATCCGCATGCCCCCATCATGGGGCAGGCCGCGCGCTGCGCGACGCCCCGGTGGGCACCTCAGTCGAGCAGCGGGAGGTCGACCTCCGGACCGTCGCCGCGCAGCAGCACCGCCACGTCGTGGCGGCCCAGGACGTGCAGGATCGCGGCGAAGCCGCGCTCGTCGGCCCGCGCCAGCGTCGACCAGCCGTCCCAGAGCACGACGACGGGCCCGGGGAGGTCGCGCAGGCAGTCGTGCAATGCGTCCAGGTTGGCGCCGTACGTCGCCGGGAAGCCCAACGCCGCACCCAGGTCGGCCAGCACCTCCGCCCGCGTGCCGCGGACCCAACCGTCGACGGCGGCGAAGGTCCAGCCCGCCGTCTCGGCCGTGCGGCGTACGTCGGCCGCGTCGTGGGCCGCGCGCCAGCGGTAGGCCGCCGGTGCGTCCCTGCCCGCGAGGAGGCCGGCCAGCCCACTCATCGCACGATCACCGAGAAGGAGTCGTAGTGGTCGGATGTCCAGTACGCCGTGCCGTCCCCGCCCGTCACGATGCGGCGGGCACCGCGGTGGTCCAGGCCGGGCGTCTCCACGGTGTACTCGCGGTAGTAGCCGTCCGGCTCGTCGGGGAGGATGCCCTCGTAGTTGTGGAAGGTCTCGTCGTCGTGGTCGGGGTGCGGGAAGGGGCCCCCGGCGTCGATGAGCCTGAGCGTGTCGTCCGCCTCTGGCGGCAGCGTGGCCAGCGCGACGTAGGGCAGCCCGCTCGCCGGGTCCGTGCCCGTCGCTGGGGTGGGTGTCGAGCCCGTCGACGGCGCCGCGGAGGGTGCCGTCGACGATCGGTCGCTCGACGGCGCCTCCGTCGGTGCGGAGGTGGCGCTCGGCGTCGTACGGTCCTGCGCCTCGGGCGCCACGCCCGCACCACCGTCCTGCAGCCACCAACCGCCGACCAGCAGCAGGCCGAGCACGACCGCGGTGACCAGGCCCGCCCTGCCCCGACCGGCGAGGCGTACCAGGCGCGTGACCTGGTCGGTTCGCATCAGAAGGCCATCGCCTGCGCGCGCCGCTTCGCCTCGGCGCCCCGGTTCTCCAGCAGCGCGTCGATGGGCCGGCCGGGGAGGTTGTCGTCGAGGAAGATCCACGCGATGCACTCGCGGTCGTCGTAGCCACCGTCGTGCAGCACCGTCAGCAGCCCGCCGAGGCCCTTGAGCGGCTCGCCGTCGCGGATGAACGCGGCCGGCACCTGCGGCGGGCCCGACGCGCCGGGACGCGCGGCCGCGAGCTCGTGGTCCTTCACCATGGTCTTCACCTTGGCCGGGGTCACGCCGAGGAGCTCGGCCGCGGCCTCGCGGTCCAGCCAGTCCTCGACCAGGGCAGCGAGGTCCTGGTCTGCCAGTCGTAGCTCAGTCACGTGTCCATCATCGCACCCGCGCGGGGCGCCCCACGGCGTGGCTGGCGCCGCTCGCCAGCGGGCGCGCCGTACCATGGCAGGGTTGCCGGAAGCTTCCCCACCGGACACGCAGGAGGGTCGACATGAGAGGTGTGCGCCCTCGCGACCCCGCACGAGGCTCCATGGACGACCCCCACACCGGACGCCTGCTCGACGGCCGCTACCGCGTCGGCGGGCGGATCGCACGCGGCGGGATGGCCGGGGTCTACGAGGCGCACGACGAGCGCCTGGACCGCACGGTGGCGCTCAAGATCATGCACGCCGGCCTGGGCGACTCCACCGATGGTGAGGAGGACTTCGCCGCCCGGTTCGTGCGCGAGGCCCGGGCAGCGGCACGCCTGTCGCACCCCCACGTGGTGGCGGTCTACGACCAGGGCGAGGACGACGGCGCGGTCTACCTGGCGATGGAGCTGGTGCCCGGCCACACCCTGCGCGACGTGATCGCCAAGGAGGCGCCGATGCGCCCCGAGCGGGCGTTGTCGCTCCTGGAACCGGTGCTGGAGGCCCTCGCGGTGGCCCACGGTGCGGGCCTGGTCCACCGCGACATGAAGCCCGAGAACGTGCTGATCGCCGACGACGGGCGGGTCAAGGTCGCCGACTTCGGCCTGGCCAAGGCAGTCAGCGCCGACACCCAGCACACCGCGACCAGCGGCGTGCTGCTCGGGACGGTGTCCTACCTGGCGCCCGAGGTCGTCTCCGAGGGACGCGCCGACGCCCGCGCCGACGTGTACGCCGTCGGCGTGATGCTCTACGAGCTGCTCACCGGTGCGAAGCCCCACACCGGGGACAGCCCCATCCAGGTCGCCTACGCCCACGTGCACCACGACGTACCCCCTCCCTCCGATGCCGTGCCGGAGGTGCCGGACTACGTCGATGCGCTCACCGCGCGCCTGACGGCCCGCGATCGTGGCCTCCGACCCTCCGACGCCGCGGTGGCGCTGCACCACGTCCACCGCGTGGGCCTCGCGCTGCGCGCGGGCGACACCAGCGACGCAGAGCTGGTGGCCGACCTGACACCGGCCGCCCGGCCCACCGACACCACGCCCGAGCCGTTGGCCCCGCTGGCTCGCGAGGTGGCCGCGGTCCCCCCGCCGCCGCGGACCGAGCAGACGTCCGTCATCCGCCCCGACGAGGGTCCCCCGCGGCGACAACGGCGCCGCCGACGCCCGCTGCTGGCCCTGCTGGTCATGGCCCTCGTGGCCGGGCTGCTGGGCGGCGGCTACTGGTTCGGGTGGGCCCGCTACGTCTCGGCACCGACGGTGGTCGGCCTGACCCAGGCGGCCGCGGAGGAGAAGCTCTCCGGGGCCGACCTCGCCGTCGAGTACGCCGACCCGGTCCACTCCGAGACGGCCCCGGAGGGTGAGGTGGTCTCCGCCGACCCCGCGGCGGGCGGTCGCATCCTGCCCGAGGACGCGGTCACGCTCACGCTGTCGTTGGGGCCGGAGCGCTACGACGTACCCGACGTCAGTGGCATGACGGTCGAGTCGGCCACCGGCGCGCTGCGCGAGGTGAAGATGGTGGTCGCGCAGACCAAGGAACGCTTCTCCGAGCAGGTCGCCGAGGGACGGGTGATCCGCACCCAGCCCAAGTTCGGCACCGAACGCGCGCAGGGCCTGCCGGTCGACACCGGCATCACGCTCGTGGTCAGCAAGGGCCGCAAGCCGATCAAGGTCACCGACTGGACCGGCCAGAGCGCCGAGAAGGCGCAGAACCGCATGACCGACCAGGGGCTGGAGGTCACCGTCGCCGAGGAGCGGTTCAGCGAGTCCGTCGCCGAGGGCGACGTGATCGGCCAGTCCCCCAAGAGCGGCACCCTCTACAAGGGCGACGTCGTCAAGCTCGTCGTGTCCAAGGGGCAGCCGTTCGTGACGCTGCCCTCGGTGTTCAACAAGAGCACCGACGCCGTGGTCTCGGAGCTGGAGTCGCTCGGCCTGGAGGTGAAGGTCGAGCGGGCCCGGATCTACTTCAACGGCTCCCGCGTGTTCAGCATCGACCCCTCCGCGGGCAGCGAGGTGCGCAAGGGCAGCACCGTCACGATCACCGTCGTCTGAGTGCCGGGAGCGAGGGACGAGCGGCGCGGCGCGAAGCGACCGACTGGCACCGTCGTCTGAGTGCCGGGAGCGAGGGACGAGCGTTGAATCGGCACTTTCTTCCGTTCAATCGTGAGTTCCTGTCACGCACCTCGTCGACACGTCACGATTGAACGGAAGAAAGTGCCGATTCAACCGGTCTCCCGGCACCATGGATCCATGAGCATGGTGGACGGGGTCCGGGAGCGGGTGGGTGCGGCCATCTTCGCCAAGGTCGCCGGCGAGGAAGGGGCGGGTCGTCGCGAGCGCATCCACGGGACCACCGGGCCGCGGCGGTTCGGTCCCGAGGACGCGATCTGGCAGGTCCACTCCGACGCCGCGATGTTCGTCGGCGGGGTCCGTGCGCTGCTGCTGCAGTCGCTGCACCCGTTGGCGATGGCCGCGGTGGACCAGCACTCCGGCTACCGCGGCGACCCCTGGGGCCGGTTGGCCCGCACCAGCGGCTTCCTCGCCGAGACCACCTTCGGCACGACCGAGCACGCCGACCGGGCGATCGCGGTGGTGCGCTCCGTCCACGACCGCATCGACGGCGTCGCTCCGGACGGGCGCCCCTATCGGGCCGCCGACCCGCGGTTGCTGCGATGGGTCCACGTCGCAGAGGTCGACAGCTTCCTCCGCGCCCACGACGCGTACGGCGCCCGCCCGCTCGACGCGGAGGCGCGCGACGACTACGTGGCCCAGACCGCGGTGATCGCCCGCGCCCTCGGCGCCACCCAGGTGCCGACCACCGTCGCGGAGCTGCACGAGACCATCGAGGAGTTCCGTCCCGAGCTCGCCTCGACCGAGGCCGCGCGGCGTACGGCGCGCTTCATCCTGCTGCGTCCTCCGGTGCCGCTGGCGGTCCGGCCGGCGTACGGCCTGCTGTGCAGCGCCGGCGTCGGGTTGCTCCCGCGGTGGGCGCGGTGGCCGCTGCGGCTGCCCTACGTCCCCGTCGCGGAGGCGACGGCGGTCCGGGCCAGCGGGATCGCGATCACCTCCGGCATCCGCTGGGCGATGGGGCCCGGTCCCCGGGCCGTGCAGGAGGAGCCCCGGCCGGCCTGACCGCAGCCAGGGGCCCTGCGTGCCCGGAAGCCGGACGCCGGTACGGTCCCGGGCATGCGTTCCCCGATCGGCACCCACGTCCGCATCGGCAAGGGCCTGGTCAAGGGGGCGCTGGCCGACGCCACCGAGCTCGGCTGCGAGACCGTCCAGGTGTTCGTCGGCAACCCCCGCGGCTGGGCACTGACCGAGGGCGACCCCCGGGTCGACGAGGAGTTCCGGCGCCTCACCGCCGAGCAGGGCCTGCGGACCTTCATCCACACGCCCTACCTGGTCAACCTGGGTTCGCCGACGGCCACGACGTACGAGAGGTCCGCCGACGTCGTGGCGCACAACATGCGCCGCGCGGTCGAGATCGGCGCCGAGGGCGTGGTGGTGCACACCGGCTCCTACGTCGACCCCGACGGTGGCGCGGACCGGCACGCGGCCGCGCTGCGGCAGGTGCGCGAGGCGCTGCTCCCGGTCCTCGACGGACTCGACGAGCACGCGCCGTGGCTGCTGCTCGAGCCGACCGCAGGCCAGGGGCGCTCGCTGTGCGCCGGGGTCGAGGACCTGGCCGCCTACCTCGCGGCACTCGACGAGCACCCGAAGGCGGGGATCTGCCTCGACACCTGCCACGTCTTCGCCGCGGGTGCTCCGCTGGACGAGCCGGGCGGTGCGACCGCGACGGTGGACCGCGTCCTCGAGATCGGCGGACCGGGACGGCTCCGGCTCGTCCACGCGAACGACTCCAAGGACCCGCGCGGGTCGATGCGCGACCGCCACGAGCAGATCGGGCAGGGCCACATCGGGACGACTGCGTTCGAGGAGCTCCTCGCCCATCCGGCGCTGGCCGAGGTCCCCTTCGTGCTGGAGACCCCCGGTTCGCGGGAGCCGGGGAACCCCGACATCGGGCTGCTCAAGCGCCTCCGCGGCTGAGCCCACCGTCACCGGTCGGCGCGTCTCGGGCGTCCGGATCCTGAATTGCGGTGCCGCCGTGGCCGCGGCTCCCCTAGCCTCGACCCCACGCAGCCCGCGCCCGCTGCGGGCGCAGAGAGTGAGTCGACGATGGTCGTGGTGATGGCGCCGGACGCCACCGCCGAGGACGTGGCCCACGTGGTCGAGCGCGTCGAGTCGGTGGGCGGCCAGGCGTTCGTCTCCCAGGGCGTGGACCGGACCATCATCGGGCTGATCGGCGACGTCGACAGCTTCCACGGCCTGAACCTGCGGGCCATGGCCGGCGTGGCCGGCGTGCACCGCATCTCCGACCCGTTCAAGCTCGTCAGCCGCCAGCACCACCCCGACCGCTCCGTGGTGCGCGTGGGCAAGCCGGGCGCCCAGGTGTCGATCGGTCCGGAGACGTTCACGCTGATCGCCGGGCCCTGTGCGGTCGAGAGCGCCGAGCAGACCTCGGAGGCCGCCACGATGGCCAAGGCCGCCGGCGCGGCGATGATCCGCGGCGGTGCCTTCAAGCCGCGCACCTCGCCGTACGCCTTCCAGGGCCTGGGCGTGGAGGGGCTGGAGATCCTCGCTCGCGTCGGGGAGGACGTCGGCCTGCCGGTCGTGACCGAGGTCGTCGACGCCCGCGACGTACCGATGGTGTGCGAGTACGCCGACATGCTGCAGATCGGCACCCGCAACATGGGCAACTTCGGCCTGCTCCAGGCCGTCGGCGAGGTCGACAAGCCCGTGCTGCTCAAGCGCGGCATGACCGCCACGATCGAGGAGTGGCTGATGGCGGCGGAGTACGTCGCCCAGCGCGGCAACCTGGAGATCGTCCTGTGCGAGCGGGGCATCCGCACCCACGAGCCCGCGACCCGCAACACCCTCGACATCTCCGCCGTACCGGTGGTGCAGGCCGACTCGCACCTGCCGGTCATCGTCGACCCGTCGCACGCGGCCGGCCGTCGCGACCTGGTCGTCCCGCTCTCCCGTGCGGCGATCGGCGTGGGGTCGGACGGCGTCATCGTCGACGTGCACCCCGACCCCGAGGTCGCCCTGTGCGACGGCCCACAGGCGCTGCACGGCACGGACCTGCGCGCCCTCGCCCAGGCCGTGCGCCAGCTGCCCCCCATGGTGGGGCGCTCGCCGGCGGCTCCGGCCTGATCAGGCCACGACGGTCGCGAGCTCGGCGGCCGCACGCCGGGCGTCTTCGGCCGTGACGTCGAGGTGCGTGACGAGGCGAACCGTGCGCGGGCCGACGGCACTGATCAGTACGCCGCGCTCCTTCGCCGCCGCGACCACCCCCGGGGCGTCGTCGTGGTCGAAGGTGACGATGTTGGTCGCGACCGTGGTCGGGTCGACACCGCACGCCTCGGCGAGCAGGCGGGCGTGCTCGTGGTCCTCGGCCAGCCGCTCCACGTGGTGGTCCAGCGCGTGCAGCCCCGCCGCCGCGAGCACCCCCACCTGACGCATGCCGCCGCCGAGCCGCTTGCGTCGCACGCGCGCCTCGGCCACGGCGTCGCGCGAGCCCACCATCAGCGAGCCCACCGGGGCGCCGAGTCCCTTGGACAGGCACACGGCGAGGACGTCCACCGTGGCGCCGTACGCCGCCAGTGGGGTGCCGGTCGCGACGTGGGCGTTCCAGATCCGGGCGCCGTCCAGGTGGACCGCGGTGCCGCGGCGGTCGGCGAACTCGCGCAGGGCCTGCAGGTCAGCCAGCGGCAGCACGGTGCCGCCGGCGAAGTTGTGCGTGTTCTCCACCGAGATCGCGGCGGTCGGCACGAAGAACGGCCCCATGTCCGGGGCGTGGAGGTCCTCGAGGGCAGCGAGGTCGACCTGGCCCCCCGGGTCGGACCAGGTGCGCATGGTCAGCCCGGTGACCGCACCGTGGGCGCCGAGCTCGGCGCGCGCGATGTGGGCACGCGCCTCACACAACACCTCCTGCCCGGGACCGACGACCGAGGCGACGGCGAGCACGTTGGCCAGCGAGCCGGTGGGGGTGAACAACGCGGCCTCGTGCCCGAAGGAGGCGGCCACCCGCTCCTCGAGCGCCGCCACGGTGGGGTCCTCGCCGTAGACGTCGTCGCCGACCTCGGCCCGCGCCATGGCGGCGCGCATGTCCTCGGTGGGGCGGGTGACGGTGTCGGAGCGGAGGTCGATCATGCGTGGCGGAGCATGTCGGCGACCTTGAAGGCCATCTCCAGGCTCTGCACGCGGTTGAGCCGCGGGTCGACGACCGACTCGTACCGGTGCGCGAGCCCGTGCTCGTCGAGCTCCTCACCGCCGCCGATCACCTCGGTGACGTCGTCGCCGGTGTTCTCCACCAGGATGCCGCCGGGCACCGTGCCGAGCTGGCGGTGGACGTCGAAGAAGCCCTGCACCTCGGCGAGGACGTCCTCGAACCGACGGGTCTTGAAGCCGGTGGAGGCCTCGAAGGTGTTGCCGTGCATCGGGTCGCTCATCCAGGTGACGTTGGCGCCCTCCGCGGTGACCTTCTCCACCAGCGGCGGCAGGCCCTCGCGGATGCGGTCGTGGCCGAACCGGGTGATGAAGGTCAACCGTCCCGGCTCGTTGTCCGGGTTGAGGGTGCGCGCGAGTGCGAGCGCGTCGTCGGCGGTCGCGTTGGGACCGAGCTTGCAGCCGATCGGGTTGTGGATGTGGCGGAAGTACTCCACGTGCGCGCCGTCGAGCTGCCGGGTGCGCTCACCGATCCACACGAAGTGGCCCGAGACGTTGTAGGGGCGCTCGGTGCGCGAGTCGATGCGGGTCATCGCGTGCTCGTACTCCAGCAGCAGCGCCTCGTGGCTGGAGTAGAAGTCGACCCGGTGGAACTCGTCGGGGTCGGCGCCGATGGCCTTCATGAAGGTGAGGGCGCGGTCGATCTCGGCCGCGACGGCCTCGTAGTGCTGGCCGACCGGGGAGTTGCGGACGAACTCGGAGTTCCACGCGTGCACCTGCCGCAGGTCGGCGTAGCCACCGGTGGTGAAGGCCCGCACGAGGTTCAAGGTGGAGGCCGAGGCGTGGTAGACGTCCAGCAGCCGCTGCGGGTCGGGACGCCGCGACTCGGGGGTGAAGTCGAAGCCGTTGACGGCGTCGCCCCGGTAGGCCGGCAGCGTGACGCCGTCGCGGGTCTCCATGTCGCTGGAACGGGGCTTGGCGTACTGCCCGGCGAGCCGGCCGATCTTGACCACCGGCACCGAGGCGGCGTAGGTCAGCACGACCGCCATCTGCAGCAGCACGCGCAGCTTGTTGCGGGTGTTGTCCGCCGTGGCCTCGGCGAACACCTCCGCGCAGTCACCGCCCTGCAGCAGGAACGCCTCGCCGCGACCGGCCGCCGCGACCTTCTGGCGCAGGTCGTCGCACTCCCCCGCAAACACCAGCGGCGGGAGGCCACGCAGCCGCTCGACGGCACCCGCGAGCGCCGCGGGGTCGTCGTAGGTGGGCTGCTGCTTCGCGCCGATGGCGTGCAACTGCTCGAGGGTGGGGAAACTGCTCACCCCTCAAGGGTACGGCGAACCGGCCGACGTCCCGATTCGAGGACGACCCGTCGAGACGCCGGCCCGCACTCACGGCAGGAACAGCGCACTGTCCCCGAACTCGTGCCACCGGTAGCCGCCCGCCACCGCCGCGTCGTAGGCGCGCTGCGCGAGTGCGGCGCCCGCCACCGCCTCCACCAGGAGCAGGTGGGAGGCGCCGGGGTCGTGCCAGCCCGTGACCAGCCCCGACACGACGCGGGGCGGGTCGGCCGGCGTCACGACCCGCTCGGTCCAGCCGTGGTGCGCACCGAGCCGGTCACCGTCGACGGCGGACTCCAGCGCGCGCGTCACCGTCGTGCCGACGGCCACCACGCGGCCGCCACCGGCGCGTGCGGCCTCGACCAGTCGCGCGGTGCTCCCGGGCACCGCGAACCACTCCGGCTGCGGCGCCTCGCCCGCCTCCTGCGAGCTCACGCCGGTGTGCAGCGTGACCGGCGCGACGGCGATTCCCCGCGAGACCAGACGGGTGACCAGCTCGGGCGTGAACGGGCGTCCCGCGGAGGGCATCTCCGCGCTGCCCGGACGGGTGGCGAAGACCGACTGGTAGGCCGCGAGCGGGTAGCGCCGGTCGAGATAGCCGTAGGAGATCGGGCGCCCGTGGGCGGACAGCACCTCGTCCAGCGGCCCCGAGACGGCCGCGCGCCACAGCCGGTTGCCGGTCCCGGTCGGTGAGGAGGTCGCCGGGTACGGCGCCACCAGCTGCACCGACGCCGCCCCCGCGGTGACCCGGTCCCCGACGGCGGCATCGAGGAGGGCGCGGTCGGCACCGGGCGGCGTACGCAGCTCCACGACGCGGGTGCCGTCCGGCAGCCTCGTCGCCACGTGCAGCACCACCGGACCGCGGCCGGCGAGGTCGGCGTCCAGCTGGCCGAGCACCGTAGCGCTGTCGTTGACCACGACCACGTCGCCGGGCCGGAGGTGGTCGGCGAGCTCGCCGAACGCGGTGTCGGTGATGCCGTCGGGGCGGGCGAGGAGCAGGCGGACGTCGTCGCGGGCGCCGCCACGCGCCTCGGGCGGTTGCGCGGCCGTGGCCCGGTGCGGCGACGGGAACACCACGCGGGGGGTCTCGTTGAGCAGCGTCATCGCACGACCGCCTCTCCGGGAGTGCCCGGAGCCGCGGCCGCCCAGTCCGCGGCGCGGTGACGACCGCTGGGCGGCCGCCGGTCGAACAGCGCCAGCAGCTGCGGCACCACGCTCTCGGGCAGCGGCCGGTCGGAGATGTCCTCGCCGGGGAACGCCGCCTGGTGCATCGCCGTCCGCATGTCGCCCGGGTCCACGGCGTACGCCGCGATGCCCGGATGCTCGGCGCCGAACTGGGCCGTCGCGTGGTCCAGGGCCGCCTTCGAGAGCCCGTAGGCACCCCAGCCCGGCTCCTGCTCGACGGCGACGTCGGAGGAGATCGAGGCCAGGATGCCGCCCGTCGCCTCCAGCCAGAGCAGAAGGCGCTGGGTGAGCGCCACCGGTGCCCACACGTTGGTGGCGATGACCCGGGCCAGGTCCTCCTCGGTGACCGCGCCGAGCTCGGGCAGCGGCGTCGGTCCCAGGGTGCTGGCGTTGTGCACGAGGAGGTCGAGTCGGCCCTCCGCCGCGACGGCGGCGAGAAGGTCTCCCCGGTGGTCGGGATCGGCGACGTCACCGGGGACGGCGCGCACCGCTGGGTGGTCGACCTCGGCGAGCCGTGCCGCGTCCCGCGCGTCGGTGATCACGCGCCAGCCGCGGTCGGCCAGGGCGCTCACGAGGGCACGGCCGAGTCCGGCCGATCCTCCGGTCACCAGTGCTACTGACATGTCGTACTCCTTGTCGAAGGGTTCGTTGCATGTCAGTCTTGAAGTTCAAGTTAACTTTATTTCAAGTGCGATCGGGAGGAATCATGGACAAGCACGACGTGCTGACCGTGACGCAGGTCAGCGAACGCAGCGGGTTCGCCCCGTCGGCACTGCGCTTCTACGAGGAGCGCGGACTGATCAGTGCGAGCCGCTCCCCCGGCGGACGGCGCCGCTACGAGCGCAGCGTCCTGCGTCGCCTCGCCTTCATCCGCGCGGCCGCGAACGTGGGCCTCACCCTCGACGAGATCCGCGACGAGCTCGACCGGCTCCCCTCCCACCGCACGCCCACGAAGGCCGACTGGACCCGGATCTCCCAGCACTGGCGCACCCGTCTCGACGAGCAGATCAGCGCGCTGCGAGCGCTGCGCGACGGCCTCGACTCCTGCATCGGCTGCGGCTGCCTGTCGCTGCGGACCTGCGGCGTCGCCAACCCCGGGGACACCGCAGCGACCAGCGAGCGTGCCCCCGGCGCCACCCGGCTCCCCGCCGCGTTGCGCCGCCCCCACGGACTCGGGTGAGGGCCGCGGGGACGCCGACGATCAGCCGAAGAAGACCTGCGCCTCGGCGTACTCCTCCGGGCTCACGAGCTTGAGTTCACCGGTGCCCTCGATCAGGGGCACACGGACGATGTCGGTGCCACGCAGCGCCACCATGACGCCGTGGTCCCCCTCGGCGACGGCGTCGATCGCCTGGAGACCGAACCGGGTCGCCAACCACCGGTCGAACGCCGACGGTGTGCCGCCCCGCTGCACGTGGCCCAGGACGACTGCCCGCGCCTCCTTGCCGGTGCGCTGCTCGATCTCGTGGGCCAGTCGGTCGCCGATGCCGCCGAGCCGGACGTGACCGAAGGCGTCCTCCTCCCCCGACTGCAGTGTCATGCCGCTCCCGTCGGCGGGGACCGCCCCCTCGGAGACCACCAGGATCGGGGCGAACTGCGACTCGAACCGCTGCTCGACCAGGGCACACACCTGGTCGATGTCGAAGGGCTGCTCGGGCACCAGCACGATGCTGGCGCCGCCGGCGATGCCCGAGTGCAGTGCGATCCAGCCGGCGTGCCGTCCCATCACCTCCACCACCAGTGCCCGGTGGTGGGACTCCGCGGTGGTGTGGAGCCGGTCGATGGCCTCGGTCGCGATGTTGACCGCGGTGTCGAAGCCGAAGGTGAAGTCGGTGCCGGAGAGGTCGTTGTCGATGGTCTTCGGCACCCCCACGACCGCGACGCCGGCATCGGCGAGCTTGGTCGCCACGCCCAGGGTGTCCTCCCCGCCGATCGCGATCAGGGCGTCGACACCGGCCGCCGCCAGGTTGTCCTTGATGCGCTCGACGCCGTCGTCGAGGCGGAACGGGTTGGTGCGCGAGGAGCCGAGGATGGTGCCACCACGGGGCAGGATGCCGCGGCAGGTCTCCACGTCGAGCGGCATCGTGGTGCCCTCGAGCGGCCCGCGCCAGCCGTCCCGGAAGCCGACGAACTCGAACCCGTGCTCGTTGACACCCTTGCGGACGACGGCCCTGATCACGGCGTTGAGGCCGGGGCAGTCACCGCCTCCGGTCAGCACTCCGACTCGCATGGGCCCTCCCCGGGGTCGACGTCGCGTGCCACGAGCCTAGTCGTGCGGCGTACCCCTAGGCTCACGGCATGACCTTCTCCATCGTGGCCCGCTCCGCCGATGGCGCGTCCTGGGGCGTCGCCGTCGCGTCGAAGTTCCTCGGCGCCGGTGCGGTCGTGCCCGCCGCCGTCGCCGGGGTCGGTGCCGTCGCCACCCAGGCCGACGCCAACGTGGCCTGGAAGGGCCTCGCCCTCGCGCACCTCGACGAGGGCGCCACCGCCGACGTGGCGCTGCAGTCGCTGCTGGACGACGACGAGGGACGCGACCACCGCCAGGCCGGCATCGTCGACGCCACCGGCGGGGCTGCCGGGCACACCGGCGTCGCGTGCATCCCGTGGGCGGGCGGGGTGACCGGGGACGGCTACGCCATCCAGGGCAACTGCCTGGCCGGATCCGACGTGGTGGCCGACATGGAGGCCACCTGGCTGGGCGGTGACCCGGAGGCCCCGTTGGCCGAGCGACTGGTCGCGGTACTCGCCGCGGGTGACGCCGCCGGTGGCGACAAGCGTGGCCGCCAGTCGGCCGGCGTGTTCGTGGTGCGGGACGCGGCCGGGTACGCCGGCCGCGACGACGTGGCGGTCGACCTGCGCGTCGACGACCATGCGGCACCGATCCCGGAACTGGCCCGGCTCCTCGACCTCCACGCGCTGTATCTCACCGCCAGCACCGAGGAGGAGAAGGTGCCCGTCGATGCGGACCTGCGCGAGGAGCTGCAGCGGTTCGCCGCGGCGGCCGGACACGACGACTTCGCGACCTGGGTCGGCACCGAGAACTACGAGATGCGGGTCGCGCCCGACCTCAGCTGGATCGATCGCCGCATCCTGGCGATCGTCCGCGCCTCCTAGCCAGCGCCGTCGGTCAGCCGAGCCGGTCCACCGCTGCGGCGGCCGCGTCGCGTTCGGCGTCCGCGGTGCGCAGTGCCGCGGAGGCCTCGTCGCGGACCTCCTGGGCGTCGGCGAGCTCGTCGTCGACCTCCTCCAGCTCGTCCTCCAGGCCCGCGATGGTGCGGCGCAGCTCGTCGATCTCGGCCTGCAGCTGGAGCTCGCGGGCGTTGAGGCGCTCCACGTCGGCCTCCGCCTCGGCGTGGGCGGCGGTCGCCTCCTCGTGCGCCGCCGTGGCGTCCTCGAGCCGCTCCCGCGCCCGGGAGCGCTTCTTCTCCTCGGCGTCGGGGTCCGGGACGACGTGCAGGTCCGGTCGTGGCGCCGGGGCGGCCTCCCGCGACGATGCGGTGAAGCCCAGCGCCTCGGGCAGGGCGACCGCGGCGGCCACCTCCGCCTCGGCCACCGGCTCGACACCGGTGGTGGCGAGCGGTGCCACCAACAGTCCGCTGCGCACGGCGCGGCCACACTCCGCGTCCACCATCGCGGCGGTCAGCGTCGCCTCGACCTGGTCGGCCACGGCTCGCGTCACCCGCAGCCCCTCGTCGCCGGCGTGGCGCCGGGCCTGCTGTGCCACGGCGGCCGTGACCTGTCGCCGCTGCCTGGTCAGGTTGCGGAGCTCGCCGCTGGACATCGCCTGCTGTGCCTCCCGCAGCGCGGCGCCGACGTTGAGCAACTGGTCGACCTGGTCCGGCTCGCGCCGGACGAGCAGGTCGACCACCCAGGCCGCGGTCGTCGGCTTCCGCAGGCCCTTGATCCGCGTCGCGAGGTCGGTGCCCCGGTGCGCGCGTGCCCGCTCGTCGCGGGCCGCGGTGAACTCGCCCAACGGCAGGCCGTAGAGCTCGTCGGCGACCGCGAGCAGCTCCTCACTCATCCAGGCCCTGCTCGATGGCGTAGCGGGTCAACTCCACGCGGTTGTGCAGCTGGAGCTTGCGCAGGGTGTTCTGGACGTGGTTCTGCACGGTGCGGTGCGAGAGCACCAGACGCTCGGCGATCTGCTTGTAGGACATGCCCTTGGCGACCATCTTCAGCACCTCGGTCTCGCGCTCGGTGAGGCGCTCCCCCGGCGGCGTCTCGGGCTGGTTCATCCGGCGGAACTCCCCCAGCACCAGTCCCGCCAGCCCCGGGGTGAAGACCGAGTCGCCGGCCGCGACGCGGCGTACGGCGTCGAGCAGCTCGCCCTTGGAGGCCGACTTGACCAGGTAGCCGGTCGCGCCGGCCTTGACCGCCTGCAGCACGTCGTCCTGCTCCCCGCTGGCCGAGAGCACCAGGACCCGCGCCGCGGGGTCGCGCGCCAGCACCGTGGCCGTGACCTCCACACCGTTCGGCGGCGGGATCTGCAGGTCCAGCACCACGACCTGCGGACGGGCGGCGGCGAACCGGGCGATGGCCTGCTCGCCGTCCGCCGCGGTGGCCACGACCTCGAATCCGGCCGCCGTGAGGTCACGCTCGACGGCGTCGCGCCACATCGGGTGGTCGTCGACCACCATGACGCGCACCGCACTCTCCATGGCAGGGACCCTAGGCCATCGGCGGCGTGAAGAACCGGCCCCGACGGTGCAGCAGCGGCTCGTCGTCCTCGTCGCCGACGGCGACGTCGTCCAGGGTCGCGGTCACCTCGACCGACCAGCCGACCTCGCGCTGGTCGGCCAGCGACACCGCCGCCCAGGCGTCCGCGTCCACCAGCCGCGGACCGTGCTCGGTGTCGACGAACTCGCCCTGCCGGAACGCGCCGCCGGGGGCCGGAGCGGTGCCGGCGAAGGCCTCGGCGAGCTGCCGGTGCTCCCAACGCAGCAACTGGACCACGGCCCGGCCCGAGTCCTCGAAGGCGTCCCGGAAGTCGCTGTCGGGGTCCAGCAGCGCCAGGACCCGTGGGGTCTCGCCCAGCGCGATCATCGTCGAGCTGATCGTCAACCCGGCACGCCCCGGTCCCTGGCCGGTGGTCCACAGCGTCACGGTGTTGCCCAGTCGTCCGCGCAGCCGGCGGGCCGGGTCCGGGTCGGGGTCGGCGAAGGGGTGGCTGGTGTGGATGGTCACTTGGGTACCTCGAACTCCCACTCGGTGCCGAAGTCGCCGGTGCTCAGCTGCGCGGTGCCCCCGAGGTCGCGGATGCGGCCCCGGATCGACTCGCTCACACCCAGGCGGCCCTCGGCTGCGGCATCGTTCAGACGGCCCTCGGGGATGCCGGGACCCTCGTCGCGCACCGACAGTGCCACACAGTCCGGGAGGTCCTCCACCAACACCCAGGCGGGCGCACCCTCGCCGACGTGGCGCGCGACGTTGTCCAGGCACGCGCCGACGACGCCGACGAGCTCGGCAGCCGTCCGGGCGGGCACGCGGACCGGCCCGGACGGCACGGCGACCTCCACGCCGGGCCGAGCAGCGAGCGCTCCCAGCGCGGCCGCCAGGTCGTCGTACCCGTCGTCGGTGTCGGGCGCGACGGAGTCCTGGCTGCGGATCAGGTTGCGCAGGGCCGTCTCCTGCTCTCCGGCCAACCGCCCGAGCTCGGCCATCTCCCCACCGACCTCGGTGCCCCGCCGCTGCACCAGCGCCAGCACCTGGAGCACGCCGTCGTGGACGACGCGCCCGAGGCGGACCCGCTCCTCGGCGGCCGCGGCCTCACGTTGGGCGACGTCGCGCTCACCGGCGAGCTGCTTGAGCGACTCGCTGACGAACCCGATCATCGGACCGGCCAGCAGGAGCAGGAAGACCTGGCCCACGTTGCCCTGGCTGATGTCGTCCCGGGCGAGCAGGTCGGTGGCGCCCAGCAGCACGGCGGCGGCGAGGCCGCCATGCCAGCCGTAGCGCGCCGCCCACGCCAGGAGGGCTCCGACGACCCAGAAGCCGGGAATGCTGGCGTCGAACCACTCACCCTTCGCGAACGGCGTGATCGCGAGCGCCCCCACCGCCAGGGCGAGGTCGACGGCCAGGAGGGGCCAGCTGCGCCGGTCGGCGCGGGCACACCACCAGATCACCAGTCCGGTCCAGACCGCCATCGCGGCGAGGACGGACCAGGCGAGCGCCGGCCGCTCGAAGTTGGCGCGGTAGGCGTTGAGCCCGACCGCATTGGCGAGCACCACCACGCGGACGACCGCGAGCGCGGCGAAGAGGCGGTCCTCGACCGCCAGCGAGGCACGAAGCCGGGTGGCGGGCGCGCTCATCGTGGCCATGGACCGGGACACGGCCTAGGAGGCGAGCTTGCCCTCGTCGCCGCCTCCGGCCTCCTTGGCCTCCTGCTTGGCCACGGCGGCGTACTTGTCGACGTACTCCTGGCCGCTGAGCTCCATGATGTCGTAGACGATCTCGTCGGTGATCGAACGCAGGATGTAGCGGTCGTTCTCCATGCCGGCGTAGCGGCTGAAGTCCAACGGCTTGCCGTAGTGGACGCGCGGGCGGGTCCAGCGGCCGAAGACCTTGCCCGGCGGGGCGAGGACATCGGTGCCGACGACCCCGACCGGGATCACGGGGACCCCGGTCTCCAGTGCGAGGCGGGCGACACCGGTCTTGCCGCGGTAGAGCCGGCCGTCATGGCTGCGCGTCCCCTCCGGATAGATGCCGAAGAGGCCGCCGTCGGCCAGCACGCGCTTGGCCGAGAGGAGCGCACCGGACGCCGCGTCCGCGCCGGAGCGGTCGATCGGCACCTGACCGGTGCCACCGAAGAAGGTCTTCTTGAACCAGCCGCGCAGGCCCGGCTCGGTGAAGTACTCCGACTTGGCCACGAAGGTCACCCGGCGCGGCAGCGACAGCGGCATGAAGAGCCAGTCGGCGTAGGAGAGGTGGTTGCTGGCCAGGATCGCGGGGCCCTCGGTGGGGACGTTGTCGATCCCGGTCGCCTTCGGCCGGAAGATCACCCGAAGCAGCGGCCCGAGCGCAATGAACTTCAGGAACCAGTAGAACAAGACACCGCCCTTTCCTCCCACGACCGTCACCGCCACCCTAGGGCATGTCGGCGGGCTGCCGGGGCGTCGGTGCGGGCTGGTGCCAGAATCGCCCCATGGAGATCGACCCCCATGCCGCGCCGCTGTCCGTGACCGCACGCCCCGAACTCACCGGTGGGCGTCGCATCGGCGTCCTGCTGAGCCACGGCTTCACCGGCTCGCCGGCCTCGATGCGACCGTGGGGCGAGCACCTCGGCGCCCTGGGGTACGGCGTGGAGGTGCCCCGCCTGCCCGGTCACGGCACCACGTGGCGCGACCTCAACGAGCACCGGTTCGGCGACTGGTACGCCGAGGTCGCAGCGACCTTCGACCGCATGCGGGCCGATCACGACCAGGTCGTCCTGGGCGGGCTCTCCATGGGCGGCACGCTGGTGCTGCGCCTCGCGGCCGACCACCCGGGCGACGTCGCGGGGGTGATGCTGGTCAACCCGGCCGCCGCGAGCAAGCGCCTCGACCTCAAGGCGCTTCCGGTGCTCAAGCACCTCATCGCCGGGTTCCCCGCGATCGGCAACGACATCAAGCGCGAGGGCGTCGACGAGCACGGCTACGGCCGCACGCCGCTGAAGGCGGTGCACTCACTCGTCCAGGCGTGGCCGCACCTGCAGCGCGACCTGGCCGCCGTCACGTCCCCGCTGATCTACTTCCGTTCGACGGTCGACCACGTCGTCGACGACGCCTCCGAGCCGGTGATCCTCGACGGGATCTCGTCCACCGACGTGACGCGGGTGCGGCTGCCGGACTCCTACCACGTGGCGACGCTGGACAACGACGCCGACCTGATCTTCGACAAGTCCGTCGAGTTCATCACGCGCGTCACGTCCTGACCCGGGTCGTAGGCTGGTCCCGTGCAGCGCAACGACGAGGACGACGCCTGGCAGGCGATCGTCGACAACTACGGCGAGCGCCCCACGCTGGAGGACGAGCCGGCTGCCGACGGAGCAGACGACGACACCGCCACCGGCCAGGTGGCCGGCGGCCACGATGCCGAGGCCCTGACCGACACCGACGCACCTGACGTCGACGCCGAGGCCGACCCCTTCGAGGAGGAGTTCGTCCCGCCCCGCCCGGCACCGGCACCGCGCCCGCCCGCGGACCGGCTCGCCGCCTGGTGGGGCGTCCTGGGCGCCCCCGCGGTGCTGGTGGTGCTCGCCGTCGCCGGCATCGACCTGCCCGACTGGGTCCTGCTGGGCCTGGTGGCCGCGATCATCGGTGGCTTCGGCTACCTCGTGGCGACGATGAACCGCGAGCCGCGCGACCCCTGGGACGACGGCGCCCAGGTCTGACGCGGCGGCACGGCCTCACGCCACCGGACCCGCCCGGCGTCCCGACGCGGCCAGCAACGCGGCTCCCAGGGCTCCGGCCTCGGCTCCGAACGCGGCCGGGACCACCGGGGGCACCGTGCGGCGGTCGGCGGCCTGCAGCGAGTCCGCCAGCGCCGCACGGGCCGGCTCCAGCAGGAGGTCACCACCGGCCGACACGCCTCCCCCGACGACCACCAGCGCCGGGTCGAAGCTCGAGGCGAGCCCCGCGATGCCCACACCCAGCCAGGTGCCGATGGCGTCGAACGCGCCGCGGGCGACGTGGTCACCCGCCCGGGCCCGGGCCGAGATCTCCGGACCGTCCAGGTGGGAGCCGACCGCGACGCGCATCACCCGCTCGAGCGCGCGACCGCTGCAGTACTGCTCCCAGCAGCCGCGCAGCCCGCACTCGCACGGCAGCCCGTCGGGCACGACCTGCACGTGCCCGAACTCCCCGGCCATGCCGTTCGCTCCCCGGACCAGGGCGCCGTCCAGCAGGATCGCGCCGCCGATGCCGGTGCCCAGGGTGATCATCAGGGCCGACCCGGCTCCCCGCGCGGCCCCCGCCGCGGACTCGGCGTACGCCGCGCAGTTGGCGTCGTTGTCGAGCACGACCGAGGTGCCCCACCGGTCGGCGAGGCGGCGGCGTACCGGCGCGTCGCGCCACGGGAGGTGCGCGGCGAACCGCAGCCGCTCGCGTTCGGCGTCGACGAGGCCGGCCGCGGCAACCCCCACCGCCGCCACCTCACGACCAGCGGCGAGCCGGGTGACCGCCGCGGTGAGCGCGTCCTCGACCTCCCGCTCCGAGGCGTCGCGGCCCGGCATCGGCACGTGGGTGGCTGCGACGACGCCTGCCTCGGGACCGAGCTCGACCGCCAGCACCTTGGTGCCGCCGATGTCGACGCCCAGGACCGGACCGGGCGCGGGCACGTGCGTCACGCCCGCGCGAGGTCGGCGGCGCCGATGATGCCGGCGCTCCCGCCGAGCTCGGCGGTGCGGATCTCGGCCTCGGGACGGTGGTGGCGGCCCGTGAGGTGCTCGCCGAATGCCTCGCGTGCCGGAGCCAGCAGCAGGTCACCGGCCGCGCCGACGCCTCCACCGACCACGATCACCTCGGGGTCCAGCACCGAGGCCAGGGACGCGAGGCCCAGGCCGAGCCAGCGCCCGAGGAGGGTGAACTGGTCGACGGCGAACCGGTCACCGTCGCGGGCCGCGGCGGTCAGCAGCGGTCCGGTGACTGACGCGGGGTCGCCACCGGCGCGGTCGAGCACGCCTGCGGTGGCCGGGTCGCCCGCGGCGACGGCGGCGCGCGCACGCCGCACCAGCGCGGTGCCGCTGGCGTAGGCCTCGAGGCAACCGCGCTTGCCGCACCCACACCGCTCCCCGTCGGGCACCAGGCGCAGGTGCCCGATCTCGGCGGCGACCCCGAAGCCGCCCCGGAGCAGCTGGCCGCCGGCGATGATGCCGCCGCCGACACCGGTGCCGACGGTCACCATCAGCTGGTGCTGGACGTCCCGGCCGGCGCCGTGCACGAACTCGCCCCAGGCCGCGGCGTTCGCGTCGTTCTCCACGACCACCCGCAGGCCGGTGAGCCGGGCGAGGTCCGCTCCCAGTGGGGCGTCGCGCCACGCGATGTTGGGGGCGAACAGGACGGTGGACCGGTCGGCGGCGACGTAGCCGGCGGCACCGACGCCGAGGGCGGCGAGGTCGTGGTCCCGTCCGAGGTCAGCGACGAGGTCGGCCACCGCGCGCTGCAGGGCGGCACCGTCGGTGGCCGGCGAGGTCGTGCGGCCCTCGGCGAGGAGCACCCCGTCGTCGTCGACGACGCCCCCGGCGATCTTGGTGCCGCCGATGTCGATGCCGCAGGTCGCGGTCACGACCCGTCGTCCGGTCCGTCGTCGAGGTCGATGTGCTCCACGTCCGGGCCACGCCGGGCCCCCTGCTCCTCCTCGCTGGGGGGCAGCGTGGCCAGCAGTTCGGAGGCGGCGTGCAGCAGCGAGGTGGCGGCGGTCGTGAGGTGGGCGCGGACCTCCGGGGAGGTCTCGCGCACCACGTGGACGACTCGACACACCGGGCAGTAGCGACACTCCGCGGCGTCGGTGGCGAGGTGGTCGTTGACCTCGTGCGCGAGGTGCGCGGCGTGCCCCGCGAACCCGCCGAGTCCCTCGCCGACGTCGCCGCCGTGCTGGCGGGCTGCGTCGGCGAGCGCACCGAAGAGCTTGGCGGCCTCCTCGCCCAGGCTGCCGACGTCGGGGTCGTGACCGTCACCGGACGGCCCGTTCGGACCTTCGGTCATGGTGCACCTCCCGCGGCACGGGGCTGGGAAACGTCGGGCGATGCGAAGCGTACGCGGAGCTCGCCCTCGACCACACGACCACCCGCGACCTGCATCCGCGCCAGTGCTGCCGGCAGTGTCAGCAGCCGGCGGGAGGATCCGACGGTGACGACCAGCTCGTCGCCGTTGCGCGCCAGGTCGACCTCACTGGTGCGGACGAAGGGCAGCGCGAGCCGCAGCGTGGCTCCCCCGTCCTCGGCGACCTCGACGCCGAACGGACCCTCGCCCACGGGCGCCGCGAACGGATCGGCCTCGTCGTAGAGGCGGTCGGCCAGCTCGGTCAGCGCCGTCAGGCCGCGCGGTTCGGCCGGCCGGTAGTCGGCCAGCCACTGCGGGAGTCCGGCGAAGGACTCGGCGACCTCGGCCAGCACGGCGGCCTGCGCGGCGACCCACTGCTGGCGCCACTCGTCGGCACCCTCGTCGGGGAAGACGCGGTTGGCGACGACCCCGTCGACGCGATAGCCGAACAGGCTCAGGCTGGTGTGGGCGCGTCGCGCCTCGGCCAGCACCAACTGCTCGGGCGTCAGCACGAGACGGATGCTGGCCTCGGGCCCCGCGAGCAGCCGGTGGACCTGGTCGAGCTCGTCGTGGAGCCGGGTGATGGCGTCGAACACGGTGTCGGTCGGCATCGGTACCCCGGCACTGCGGGTGAGCACCGGGCGCAGCGCCTTGACGAGCCGGCGCTGGATGGGCAGCAACCGCTCCATGTACCACCCCAGCGCCTCGGGCAGCGCGAGCAGCCGCAGCGTCTCACCGGTCGGGGCGCAGTCGATGACGATCAGGTCCCACTCCCCCGAACGCGCGTGGCGCCGCAGCTCCAGCAGCGCCAGCACCTCCTCGGCGCCGGGGATGACGGTCATCTCCTCGGCCGCCACCGGGTCCATGCCGGCCGCGTCGAGGACGGAGAGCAGGTAGCGCTGCACCTCGGCCCAGGACTGCTCGAACCGCAGCTGCGCGTCGACCTGCTGCACGTGGAGGCGCGGCGCCAGAGCGACGGGGTCGGCGGACCGCGTCGCCTCGGGTACGTCGTAGGCGTCGGCGAGGGAGTGGGCGGCGTCGGTGGAGAGCACCAGCGTGCGGAGCCCACGGGCTGCGCCGAGGGCAGCCGTCCCGGCGGCGACGGTCGACTTGCCGACCCCGCCCTTGCCGGTGAACAACAGGATGCGCACGCCCGACCAGTCCGTCACGAGGTCGGGTCAGCCGCGGCTCTCGACGCGCTTCTTCAGCCCCTTCAGCGCGGTGTCGATGAGGATCTTCTCGCCCTTGCGCTTGAGCATGCCGATCAGCGGGATGGAGACGTCCAGCGCCAGCCGGTAGGTCACCTGGGTGCGACCGCCGGACTCCTCCAGGACGTAGGCACCGTCGAGCTCGCGCAGCATCTTGCCCTCGACCAGGGTCCACTCGACCCGGTGGTCGCCGTGCCAGGTGTAGGCAAGCGTGTACTCGTCCTTGATCGGGGAGACGTCGAGGGCGAAGAACACCCGCTCGGCACGTCCGCGAGCCGCGGGGTCACCGTCGTCGTAGGACGCGACCACGTCGGCGACCGTCACTCCCTTGGCCCACTCGGGGTAGGCCGGGAAGTCCGCGATGACGGCCATGACGTCCGCCGCGGGTGCGTCGATCGTGATCGTCGAGGACGTCTGTTCGGCCATGTCGCGCAGGCTACCGGATGTCGGGGACCCCGTTCCCGCCGGTAACGTGTCGCATCGCCCACATCGCAGCCCGCCCCGCCCGCACGACCCAGGAGGCCACGGTGCGCGAGTACGCCACCCCGCAGACGGTCGACGCCCCCCAGGAGGGGAACCTCGCCGACGACGTCGTCCGCAACGCCGAGGAGGCGCCCGACGCCGCCGTGCTCAGCCGCCGCGACGCCGACGGCTCGTGGCACGACGTCACCGCTGCCGCGTTCCTCGCCGAGGTGCAGCAGGTCGCCAAAGGCCTCGTCGCCGCCGGGGTCGCAGCCGGCGACCGGGTCGGGTTGCTGTCGCGCACGCGCTACGAGTGGACGCTGGTCGACTACGCCGTGTGGCACGTCGGTGCGGTCACGGTGCCGATCTACGAGAGCTCCTCGGCCGAGCAGGTCGCACAGATCCTGGCGGACTCCGGTGCCACGGCGATCGTGGTCGAGGGCGCCTCGCACCGCGAGAGGGTCGCCGAGGTGCGGTCCGACCTCACCGACCTGAACCACGTGTGGTCCCTGGACGCCGGCGCGATCGACGAGCTGGGACGCCTGGGCCATGACACCGCGCAGGACGTCATCGACCAACGCAGGCGGGCGGTGGGTGCCGACGACCTGGCCACGCTGATCTACACCTCCGGCACGACCGGTCGCCCCAAGGGCTGCATGCTCACCCACGGGAACTTCCACCACGAGCTCGACGTGGCGGTCCACGAGCTGGAGGAGCTCTTCGGCGCCGACGACGCGGCCACCCTGCTGTTCCTCCCCCTCGCGCACGTGTTCGCCCGGATCATCCAGGTCGGCGCCATGAAGTCGCGCACGCGGCTGGGGCACAGTGCCGACATCCTGCAGCTCTCCGCGACGCTGCAGGAGTTCCGGCCGACGTTCGTGCTCGCGGTGCCGCGGGTCTTCGAGAAGGTCTTCAACACCGCCTCCCAGCGAGCGACCGCGGACGGCCGCGGCGCACTGTTCGACCGGGCCGCGGACACCGCCATCGCCTACTCCCGGGCGCTGGAGTCGGGCCGGGTGCCGCTGCGCGTCCGTGCGCGGCACGCCGTGTTCACCCGACTGGTCTACGGACGGCTGCTGGAGGCGCTGGGGGGCCGCTGCACCCACGCCATCTCCGGCGGGGCGCCCCTCGGTGAGCGCCTCGCGCACTTCTACCGCGGGATCGGCCTGACGGTGCTGGAGGGCTACGGCCTCACCGAGTCCACCGCGGCGCTGACGGTGAACCTCCCCGGCGCCCTCAAGATCGGCACCGTCGGCCGGCCGCTGCCGGGCACCGCGGTCCGGGTGACCGACGACGGCGAGCTCGCGTTCTCCGGTGGGCAGGTCTTCGCCGGGTACTGGGGCGACCAGGCGGCGACCGACGAGGTCCTGCAGGGGGGCTGGTTCCACACCGGCGACGTCGGCGAGGTCGACGACGAGGGCTTCGTGCGCATCACCGGGCGCAAGAAGGAGATCCTCGTGACCGCCGGCGGCAAGAACGTCGCTCCGTCGGTCCTGGAGGACCGCGTGCGCGCCCACCCGCTCGTGAGCCAGTGCCTGGTTGTGGGCGACGGCGAGCCGTTCATCGCCGCCCTCGTGACGCTCGACCCCGAGGCACTGCCGGACTGGGCCGAACAGCACGGCAAGCGCGGCCGGGACGCCGCAGACCTCCACGACGACCCGGACGTGCAGGCGGCCGTCCAGGAAGCCATCGACGACGCCAATCAGGCGGTGTCGAAGGCGGAGTCGATCCGGAAGTTCACCGTGCTCCCCCACGACTGGACCGAGGAGACCGGCCAGCTGACGCCCAGCCTCAAGCTCAAGCGCAACGTCGTACTGCGGGAGTCGGCCGACCGCATCGCCGACCTCTACGAGCGCTGACGCGGACCGGCACGCCGCGGGGGGGTCAGACGGTGATCTGCAGCTGGGCGAAGATCTCCAGGGTCGCCTTGGACCGGTTGAGCGTGTAGAAGTGCAGCCCCGGCGCCCCGCCCTCGAGGAGGTCGCGGCACAGCTCGGTCGAGATCCGGATGCCCTCGGCACGCAACTCCTCGGGCTGGTCGGCGAGCGGCTCGATGCGCGCCAGCACCTCCTCGGGCATGTGGCGCCCCGAGAGCTCGACCATCTTGCTCATGCCCCGCAGGCTGAGGATCGGCATGATGCCGGGCACGATCGGGATCGTGACGCCCGCGGCGCGGCAGCGCTCCACCAGCCCGAAGTAGTCCGATGCCCGCAGCACCATCTCGGTGACGGCGAACTCCGCACCGGCGGCCTGCTTGGCCAGCATCACCTCGACGTCGGCGTCCAGCGACGGTGCATCGACGTGGCCCTCGGGGAACGCGGCGACGCCGATGCAGAAGTCGGCCGCCTCGCGCACGATGCCCACCAGCTCGCTCGCGAAGTCCACCCCGCCCTCGGTCGGCACCCACGCGGTGTGGGGGCCACCCGGCGGGTCGCCGCGCAGCGCCAGCACGTTGCGTACGCCGGCCGCCCGCAACTCGTCGAGCACCCGGTGGATCTCCGGGACCGTGTGTCCCACGCAGGTGAGGTGGGCCATCGGCATCAGCGACGTCTCACGGGCGATGCGGCCCGTGATCGCCACCGTCGTGTCGCGCGTCGTGCCGCCGGCGCCGTAGGTCACCGACACGAAGGTCGGGCGGTAGGGCTCCAGCTCCTTGATGGCGCGCCACAGCTGCTCCTCCCCCTTTGCGTCCTTGGGCGGGAAGAACTCGAAGGAGAACGAGCGGTCCCCGGAACTGATCAACTCTCCCAGTGACGGTGCACGACGCTCAGTCATGGTGCGGAGTCTAGGGCGGACCGAACGCCGGTCCGGGTGGCGTCTCGTCACGGGCGGGCCGCACCGAGGCGGCGTGCGTCCCCGCCGTGCGGCTCATCTAGGCTCGCCGGCATGAGCAGCGACGGGTGGGACCGCAGCGCATTCCGCGACCGAGTACAGGTCACGCTCGACGACCACCTGGACCGGATGGCGACCCGCCTCTCACCGCTCGGGGACGACGCCGCCGCCCTGCTCGACGAGGCACGAGCGGTGGTCTCGGGCGGCAAGCGCTTCCGCGCCGCCTTCTGCTACTGGGGCTTCCGTGCGGTCCAGCCGGGTGGGGAGGACGAGGCGGCCGTGCTGCGAGCGGCCGCCGCACTCGAGCTGCTCCACGCCAGCGCGCTCGCCCACGACGACCTGATGGACGACTCCGACACCCGGCGCGGACGGCCCGCGACCCATCGCGGGTTCGCGTCGGCCCACGCCCGCGACGGCCTGCCCGGCGACGCCGAGGACTACGGGGCCGCGGCCGCCATCCTGCTCGGTGACCTGCTGCTGTCGTGGTCCGATGAGTTGCTGCGACGGTGCGGCCTGCCCGAGCAGCGGGTCGGTGCCGCACTGGACCTGTTCGACCAGTGCCGCACCGAGGTGATCGCCGGCCAGTTCCTCGACGTCTCGGTGCAGGCGCGCGGCCGGGCCGACGTCGACACCGCCATGCAGGTGCTGCGCTACAAGTCCGCCAAGTACTCCATCGAGCGGCCACTGCACATCGGTGCTGCCCTCGCCGGCGCGGACGCCGCGACGCTGGCGGCCCTCACGGCGTACGGCCTGCCCGTGGGCGAGGCCTTCCAACTGCGCGACGACCTCCTCGGCGTCTTCGGTGACCCGGACACGACCGGCAAGCCCGCGGGGGACGACCTGGTGGAGGGCAAGCGCACGGTCCTCGTCGCGCTTGCGCTGGAGGCCGCACCCGCCGAGGATGCCCGCCGCCTCGACGCCGCCCTGGGCACCGACCTGGGGACCGAGCAGGTCGCGGAGCTGCGCGGCATCATCCAGCGCTCGGGGGCCCAGGCGAGGGTCGAGGCGATGATCACCGAACTCGCCGACGACGCGCGGTCAGCACTCGAGCAGGCCCCGATCGACGACCACGCCCGCGCCGTGCTCGGCGAGCTCGCGGCCGCCGCGACGCAGCGCTCGGTCTAGCACTCAGCGCGGGACGTTGCGGACGATCTCGTCCACCATCTCCTCGAAGGCACCCACGACGATCGACAGGTGGCCCTCCCCCTCCAGCAGGTGAGGCACGACGCCGGGGATGTGCTCGGCGAGCCACTCGCCGTGGTGGAAGGGGACCATCTTGTCCTCGGTGCCCTGCCACAGGTAGGTCGGCACCGCGATGTCGGCGAGGTCGAAGCCCCAGTCCCGGGTGAAGGCGAGATCGTCGTCGAGCCAGCCGTACAGCTCACGGACCCCGCCCTGCAGGTTGCGGATCACGTCGACCCCGACCTCGTCGGTGAGCACGGCCCGGTCCACGTCGGGCAGCAGGCTGTCCAGGGTGGCGATGACGCCCTCGGCATCGGCGTCGACCAGGCCCTCGCGGTCGGCCTCGAGGAACGGCATCAGCGCCTCCTCGCCCTCCAGCGCGAGCGTGAACTCGGTGACGTTGTCCTCCCCCATGCCGGCCAAGAAGTCGGACTGGCCGACGTAGGGCTTGACGCAGCAGACCGCGAGCGTGGCCAGCACCCGGTCCGGCAGCCCGGCGCCGGTCGCGAGGGCGTGCGGACCGCCGCCGGATCCGCCGCCGGTGAGGATGTGCTCGGCCCCGAGGTGGTCGGCGATGGCGGCGACGTCAGTGGCGACGTCGGCCACGCTGCGTCCGGCGTTGCGGGTCGAGCCCGCGGCACCGGCGCGGGAGTAGCTCACGTAGCGCAGGCCCCGGCCGGCGAGGGCCCGCCGCTTGGCCGCCGACTGGTAGGAGCACCCGGGCGTGCCGTGGTGCCACACGAACGGCACGCCGTCCTCGGGTCCGGACACGCACACGTCCAGCACGCGGCCGTCGGGGAGGTCCAACGCGATCCGCTGCACTTCGTCCATGGGCCTCAGCCTGCCACGCGACGTCTCCGCCGGCGACGCGGCGGGGCCGGTCGACGTCCTCAGTCGTCGTCGCGACGGGCCTCGGCCGCGGCGACGGCCGCCTCCAGCTGCCGGATCCGCACCGTGCCGATCTTGTTGCGCCGCCCCGCCGTGTCCTCGGCAGTGAAGCGCAGGCCGTGGGCCTCCACGTAGGCCCCCGGGATCGGCACCTTGCCCAAGTGCTTGGCGAGCAGGCCGCCGACGGAGTCGACGTCCTCCTCGTCGACCGCGAACCCGAAGATCTCCTCCAGGTCGTCGATCGGGTAGCGCGAGGAGACCCGCACCTCCGCCTCGGCCAGCTGCTCCACGTCGATCTCGTCGGCGTCGAACTCGTCGGTGATCTCGCCGACGATCTCCTCCAGCAGGTCCTCGATGGTGATCAGGCCCGCCGTGCCGCCGTACTCGTCGACCACGATCGCGACGTGCTGCCGCGTCGCCTGCATCTCGCGCAGCAGCCCGTCGACGGACTTGGAGTCGGGCACCCAGGGCACCGGGCGCATGATCGTCTCCACCCGCTCGGTCACCTCCACGTCGGGGGCCTCGAAGTCACGCCGCACGATGTCCTTGAGGTAGGCGAAGCCCCTGACGTCGTCGAGGTTCTCGCCGATCACGGGGACACGGGAGAAGCCCGAGCGCAGGAACAGCGAGAGTGTCTGGCGCAGGTTCTTGGTGTGCTCGATGTAGACGACGTCGTTGCGGGGCACCATCACCTCGCGGACCGTGGTGTCCCCGAGCTCGAAGACCGAGTGGATCATGCGGCGCTCCTCGGCCTCGATCACCGAGGACGCCTCGGCCATGTCGACCATCTCCCGCAGCTCGGTCTCGGAGGAGAACGGGCCCTCGCGGAAGCCGCGACCCGGCGTGATCGCGTTGCCGATGCCGATCAGCAGCCGGGTCAGCGGCCCCAGCACCTTGGTCAGCAGCCAGACCGGCCACGCCGAGGTCAGTGCCACGGTCTCGGCGTGCTGGCGGCCCAGGGTGCGGGGCGCCACGCCGACCATGACGAAGGACACCACCAGCATCACGCCGGCGGCGACGGCCACGCTGGTCCACCAGCCCGCGACGTACTCGGCGACGAACAGCGCGACGATCACGATCGCCCCCACCTCGCACAGCAGGCGGAGGAAGATGACCGTGTTGACGTACGGCGCGGGGTCGGACAGCACCACGACCAGCCGGGACGCACCCGGACGCTCGTCCTCGGTCAGCTCCTCGGCGCGTGCGCGCGAGAACCCGCCCAGGGCCGCATCGGCGGCGACGAACAGGCCGGCGGCCACGACGAGGACGGCTGCTCCCAGGAGCAGCCCGAGATCACCGCTGTCCATCGTCGGTGGTGGCACGCCAGGAGCCGAGCAACTGGTCCTGAAGGCCGAACATCTCGCGGTGCTCCTCGGGCTCGGCGTGGTCGTAGCCCAGCAGGTGGAGGATGCCGTGGACGGTGAGCAGCTCCAGCTCGGCCCAGTGACCGTGACCGGCGGCCTCGCCCTGTCGCTCGGCGACGACGGGGCACAGCACGAGGTCACCGAGCACGGGCTGCTCGTCGGGGTCGGGGTCCTGGTTGATCTGGCCCGGGCGCAGCTCGTCCATCGGGAAGGCCAGCACGTCGGTCGGCCCCGGCTTGCCCATCCACTGCTCGTTGAGCTCGGCGATGGTGTCCTCGTCGACGGCCTTGATGCACAGCTCGGCCTGGGGGTGCACCCGCATCTCGTCGATCACGAAGCGGGCCAGTCGGGCCAACGCGGTGAGGTCGACGCCGGTGCCGGACTCCTCGAGGATCTCAATCGTCACGGTGACGAGTTCCCTCCCGACGTCCCCGCGAGCGCAGTTGGCCGGCCTCCGTCTCGGCGTCGTGCTCGTCGTACGCCGCCACGATGCGGCCGACCAGCTTGTGCCGGACGACGTCGCCGGCCGAGAGCCGGATGAAGGTGAGGTCCTCCACGTCGCTGAGGATCCCCTCGACGATCCGGAGGCCCGACCGCGTGCCCGAGGGGAGGTCGACCTGGGTGACGTCGCCGGTCACGACGATCTTGGAGCCGAACCCGAGCCGGGTGAGGAACATCTTCATCTGCTCCGGCGTGGTGTTCTGCGCCTCGTCGAGCACGATGAAGGAGTCGTTGAGCGAGCGACCGCGCAGGTAGGCCAGCGGCGCGACCTCGATCGTGCCCGCCGCGAGCAGCTTGGGGATCGTCTCGGGATCGAGCATGTCGTGCAGGGCGTCGTAGAGCGGCCGCAGGTAGGGGTCGATCTTCTCGCTCAGCGTGCCGGGGAGATAGCCGAGCCGCTCACCGGCCTCGACCGCGGGCCGGCTCAGGATGATCCGGTTGACCTGCTTCTCCTGCAGGGCCTGGACCGCCTTGGCCATCGCCAGGTAGGTCTTGCCGGTGCCGGCCGGACCGATGCCGAAGGTGATCGTGTGGTGGTCGATCGCGTCGACGTAGCGCTTCTGGTTGACCGACTTCGGCCGGATCGAGCGCCCGCGGTTGGACAGGATGTTGAGCGAGAGTACGTCGGCCGGTCGCTCCTCGGTCTCGGCGCGGAGCATGGTGACCACGCGCTCGACGGTCTCGGCGGTGACGCCCTGCCCGGTGCGCAGGATCGCCACGAGCTCGTCGAGCAGGCGCTCGGCGAGGGCGACCTCCCCCGGGTCACCCTCGAGGGTGATCCGGTTGCCGCGGACGTGGACGTCGACGCCGAACCGGCCCTCGAGGAGTCCGAGGTGTTCGTCCCCCGGCCCGAGCAGGCTGACCATGTCGATGCTGTTGGGGATCACCACGGCGTGGCGCGACGGCGTGGAACTGGTGCTGGTGTCGGTCATGAGCCCGGCTGGGCTGCCTTTCGGGGACGGGAGTGCAGTCCCCCCATGCTAGAGCGCGCGCGAAGCCCGCACCAATGCGTTGTCGTCGCGGTCACCGCGGTCACCCCGGCGGCCAGGCGAGGTCGCGCCCGCCGATGACGTGCAGGTGGGTGTGGAACACGGTCTGGCCGACGGCGGCCCCGGTGTTGAACACGGCCCGGTGGCCCGGCAGGCCCTCGTCCCGGGCGACCGCGGCGGCGACGGTGAAGAGCTCGGCGAAGCCGTCCGGGTCGGCGGCCGCGGACGCCGCGGCGTTCTCGTGGTGGGCCTTGGGGACCACCAGCACGTGGGTCGGCGCCTGCGGGTTGACGTCGCGGAAGGCCAGCACGCGGTCGGTCTCCCGCACCGTGTCACCCGGGATCTCGCCCGCGACGATCTTGCAGAACAGGCAATCGGGGTCGGCGGCACTCATGGGGCCACCCTAGGCGGTGTCGGGCCCGCGCCGGGGCGGTGTCGGGGCCGCGGTCCACGACACGCGCGGGAGGTGCGGACGAGGTGTGGCACCGGCGAGGATGATGCAGACATGCGACGCACATCCTTCCCCGCCCTCGTCCTGACCGGCCTGCTCGCCGCCGCGACCCTCACCGGTTGCGGCGACGACGAGCCCGCCACCGACCCCACGGCGTCGGACTCGGCGTCCTCACCCACCAGCGAGGCCACGCCGGAGGAGACCGAGACGACCGAGGCCACCGAGCAGCCGACCGAGGACTCCGGCGTCCGCGAGTCCGACAACATCACGCTGGACAAGCCGGCCGAGGGAGCCACCGTGTCGGGCCGCTTCACCGCCTCCGGCACCGCCAACTCCCCCGAGGCGAACGTCCCGTGGCAGGTGCTCGACGCCGACGGTGCGACCGTGCTGGAGGGCTTCGCCACCGCGGAGGGCTGGATGGACAGGCTGTACCCGTGGCGGACCAAGGTCGACGTCTCCTCGCTCGACGCGGGCACCTACACCTTCGTCGCGATGACCTCCGACCCCTCCGGTGGCGCGGAGGGCAACGGCGCGGAGGAGGTCCGGGCCACCATCGTGGTGGAGTGACCTCAGCGCCACCGCTCGGTCCGTGAGAGCAGGGCGGCGACGGCGCTGAGTCCCGCCGTGGAGGTGCGCTGCACCTCCACTCCCATGCGGACCGGCGTCGCGCCGGCCCGGGTGAACGCGTCGAGCTCCTCCGGCGCCAGTCCGCCCTCGGGGCCGACCACCACGACGACGTCCCCGGCCGGCTCGGGCAGGGCCGCGATCGCGGTGTCGGCATTCTCGTGCAGCACCACGGCCAGGTCGGCACCCGCGAGGCGGTCGACGACCTCGGAGGTCGTCGCCAGCGGGGTGACTTCGGGCGCCCACGCGCGCCGGGCCTGCTTGGCGGCCTCCCGCGCCGTCGCCTGCCACTTGCGGTGCGACTTGGTGGCGCGCTCCCCCTTCCAGACCGCGACGCTGCGGGCCGCGGCCCAGGGCACGACGGTCGCGACGCCGACCTCGGTGAGCACCTCGACCGAGAGCTCACCCCGGTCCCCCTTGGGCAGGGCCTGCACCACGGTGATGCGCGGCGTCGGCTCGGCGACGTCGTGCACCTCGTGGACGGCGACGTCGAAGGAGCGCTTCGTGGTCGCCACGACCTCGCCGACGGCGTAGCGGCCACGCCCGTCGCCGAGGCGGACCGACTCCCCGGTCCGCAGCCGGCGCACGACGACGGCGTGGTGGGCCTCCTCACCCTCGACCGTCACCACGCCCCCACGGACCGCGTCGGCCAGCGAGTCGACGAGGTGCTGCGGCAGCGTCACGTCGCGCTCCTGCGGCTCAGTGACTGAAGGCGTCGCGGAGGCGTCCGAACATCCCCCGCGGAGCCGGACCGACGCTGCCGGTGGGCTGCTCCTCGTGGCGCAGCGCCGCGAGCTCGCGCAGCAGCTCGGTCTGGCGGCCGTCGAGGCGGGTCGGGGTCTCCACGTCGATCGTCACGACGAGGTTGCCCCGGCCCCCGCGCAGGCCGGGTACGCCGTGGCCGCGCAGGACGTACTCCTTGCCCGGCTGGGTGCCCGCGGGCAGCTCCAGCTCGATGCTGGTCTGCACCTCGGAGTCCTCGGCCGGTTCCAGGTCGGCCTCGAGCAGCGGCAGCTGGAGCGTGGTGCCCAGCGCCGCCGCGGTCATCGGGACCGTCACGGTGCAGTGGAGGTCCTTGCCGTTGCGCACGAAGGTGTCGTGCTCGGCGACGCGGATCTCGACGTAGAGGTCACCGGCCGGGCCGCCGCCGGGGCCGACCTCGCCCTCCTCGGGGAGCTGGACCCGGGTGCCGGTGTCCACGCCGGCGGGGATCTTCACGGTGAGCGTGCGCCGGGACCGCACCCGACCGTCGCCGGCGCACTCGCGGCACGGGTCGGGGATCGTCGTACCGAAGCCGTTGCACGACGGGCACGGCCGCAGCGTGCGGATCTCGCCGAGGAAGGAGCGCTGCACCTGGGCGACCTCGCCCTGCCCGTGGCAGGTCTCGCACGGCACCGGCCGGGAACCCGGCGCCGCGCCGTCGCCGCTGCAGGCGGTGCACATGATGGCGGTGTCGACCTTGATCTCGCGCGAGACGCCGAAGGCGGCCCCCGCGAGGTCGACCTCGAGCCGGATCAGGGCGTCCTGCCCGCGGCGTACGCGGGAGCGGGGGCCACGGCCGCCGGCCGCGCCGCCGGGAGCACCTCCGCCGAAGAAGGCGTCCATGATGTCCGTGAAGGAGAAGCCCTGGCCCTGACCGAAGCTGCTGCCGCCGCCGAAGGGGTCACCGCCCCGGTCGTACGCCGCCCGCTTGTCGGGGTCGGAGAGCACCTCGTAGGCCGTCGACACCTGCTTGAACTGCTCCTGCGCCTCCGGGTCCGGGTTGACGTCCGGGTGGAGCTTGCGGGCCTGACGCCGGTAGGCCTTCTTGATGGCGTCCTCGTCGGCGTTGCGGTCCACGCCGAGCAACTCGTAGAGGTCCTGGGTCACGGGGTTCCTTCGGTTCCGTTGGTGTGTCGTCAGTGCTGTCGGGGCCGGATCCGGGCTGGTCCGGACTGGCTCGGCCGGTGCGTCGGTGGTCAGCCCTCGTCGAGGATGCGGGAGACGTAGCGGGCCACGGCGCGGACGGCGGCCATGGTGGTCGGATAGTCCATCCGCGTCGGCCCGACCACGCCCAGCGTGGCGAGCGCGTCGGACTGCGGTCCGTAGCCGGTGGCCACGACGCTGGTCGAGGAAAGTTCCTCATAGGGTCCCTCGGCGCCGATGCGCACCGTCACGGCGTCGCCGGAGGATGCCTCGCCGAGCAGCTTCAGCAGCACCACTTGCTCCTCCAGCGCCTCGAGCAACGGCGCCACGGCCGTCTCGAAGCTGTCGCCGAACCGGGCGAGGTTCGCCGTTCCGCCCACCACGAACCGCTCGTCGGAGCTGTGGTCGCTCATCGCCTCGACCAGGGTGAGCGCGACGTCCTTCGACACCGCGTCGAGCAGGTCGTCGGTGGCCAGGCCGTCCAGCGAGGAGACCGCCTCGACGATCTGCTTGCCGGTCGCCGCGACGTTGACGCGCGAGCGGAGCACCGCGAGGTCGGCCTCGCCGTAGTCGGTCTCCAGCTCCACGTGGCGCTGCTCCACGCGACCGTTGCTGAGGATCACCACCAGCAGCAGCCGCGACGGCGTCAGCGCCACCACCTCGATGTGGCGGACCGTGGACCGGGACAGCGTCGGGTACTGGACCACCGCGACCTGCCGCGTCAACTGCGAGAGCACCCGCACCGAGCGCGACACCACGTCGTCGAGGTCGTTGGCGCCGTCGAGGAAGGTGGAGATCGCCCGCCGCTCGGCACCACTCATCGGCTTGATGGTGGTGAGCCGGTCGACGAAGAGCCGGTAGCCCTTGTCGGTCGGCACGCGCCCCGCGCTGGTGTGCGGCTGGGCGAGGTACCCGTCCTCCTCCAGGGCGGCCATGTCGTTGCGGATCGTGGCCGGCGAGACCTGGAGACCGTGGCGCTCGACGAGCGCCTTGGAGCCGACGGGCTCCTCGGTCGCCACGTAGTCCTCCACGATGGCGCGCAGCACGGCGAGTCGGCGATCGTCCTGCATCTCGCTCCTCCTCGTGCTGGCACTCCGAACCGGTGAGTGCCAACTCTACCGTCGAGGCCCACCCCGGCCCGAACGGCGGCGCGCGGCCCGTGGGACGACTCACCTTCCCCGACCCCGAGACTGTAGGTTAGGCTCACCTAAACAAGTCAGGAGGACGTCGTGACCGTCGACCAGACCACCGGACACCGCCGGACCGCGGCCACCGCGCGCAGCATCCTGTCCTGCCCCGCCGACGTGCAACTCGTCGTCGACGGCATCGAGGACATCAGCGACGGCATCGAGCCCGACCACCCCGGCGCCGTACCCGTGCTGCGCATGCAGGACGTCGACGGCCGCCCCGGCTTCTCCTGCCCCGCCACCGCCGCACTCGCGCTGGCCGCCCACGAGGGACGCAGCGCACTGCTCACCGTCGCCAGCGGCCTCGGGGCGCCGGGCTCGCCCGACCGCGGCGAGGTCCTCACCATCGCCGGGCCACTGCGCGCCGATCTCGAGGAGTGCGCGTGCTGCTCGGAGGTCCGCACGCTGGTGACGGTGCACGCCGAGATGGTGGTGCTGGACCGCGAGGACCGGCCCGAGTCGCGCCGGCGGGTCCCGCTGGCCGCGTTCAACGCCCCCGACCTGCACCTCAACCGCGGATTCCTCCAGCGATCGATGGAGCACGCCAACGAGTGCCACCAGGAGGAGCTGCGCCACGCCGTCGCGACCTCGGCCGCCGTGCCGGCCGGCCGGATCGCGGGCGTCGGCCTCAGCGGCCTCGCGCCCGACCGCGTCGAGGTGCACTGGGTGGACCACTCCGGGGCGCACCGCCGCGAGCTGCGCTTCCCACGGACCGCGACCACCACCACCGAGCTCGGCGAGCTGCTGCGCGAGGAGCTCCACGCCGGCCTCTGCTGACACCACGCCCGGCACTACCGTGGGGGTCGTGCCGTTCACCGAGATCGCCGACCGCGTGTGGGTCGCCCACCAGGAATGGTTCGCGCTCAACGTGGGCCTGGTCGTCGGACGTGACGGCGTCGTGGTCGTCGACACCCACGGCTCCGGCACTGCCGCGCGCACCCTGGTCGACGACGTCCGCGCCCTGGGCGTGGGCGACGTGACCGCGGTCGTCAACACCCACGAGCACTTCGACCACACCTTCGGCAACGCCACCTTCCGTGACGCGTTCGGCGCCGCCCTGCCCATCCACGCGACCGAGGAGGCCGCGGCGCGCACCGTCGCCTCCGGGGACCGCAGCAAGGCGGCGTACGACGCCGACCCCGACGACACGCACCGCGCCGAGGTCCTGGCCACCGAGGTCGTCGCCGCGGACCAAACGATCTCCGGGGTCGGCGCACTCGACCTCGGTGACCGGGTGGTCGAACTCGTCCACCCGGGCCGGGGCCACACCGCCGGCGACCTGGTGGTGGGCGTCCCCGACGCCGGGGTGCTCTTCACCGGGGACCTCGTCGAGGAGTCGGGCCCGCCGGCGTACGGACCGGACTGCCACCCGTTGGAGTGGCCCGCCGCGCTCGACCTCGTGTTGGGACTGCTCACGCCGGACTCGATCGTGGTGCCGGGCCACGGGTCCGTGGTCGACCAGGCGTTCGTCGGGGCCCAGCACGGCGACGTCGGGGCGGTGGCCCAGACGATCCAGGACCTCGCCGGCAACGGCGTACCGGCGGAGCGCGCGCTCGCCGAGGGCGAGTGGCCGTTCCCCCGCGACCACCTGGCCGAGGCGGTACGCCGCGGCTACGGCCAGCTGCGGCGGGACCAGAAGCGACTCCCCCTCGCCTGAGATCGATCGGGCACTCACCGCGGGAAATGCGGGGATCGGCACGGTCGCGATGGGAGATTCACCCCTCGTGAGAGATCGTTACGGCTCCGACGTCCTGTCCGGCGACTGGCGCGCACCCAAGCGGGGACGTGCCACCGAGGCGCCCGCCGAGATCGGTGAGGTGGTCGAGGAGGTCACGACCGACTGGTGCGGCGAGATCGTCGCCGTCGACCGCGACCTGCACACGCTGACCCTGGAGGACCGACGGGGCAAGCGGCGCACCTTCCCCCTGGGGCCGGGGTTCCTGCTCGAGGGCAGGCCGGTGGTGCTCACCGCGCCGGTGCGACGTCCCGCGCCGGCGGGACCGTCGCGGCCCGAGCGCACTGCCAGTGGCTCGATCGCGGTGAAGGGCGCGAAGGCCCGCGTCGCCCGCGCGAGCCGGATCTTCGTCGAGGGACGCCACGATGCCGAGCTGGTGGAGAAGGTCTGGGGGGACGACCTGCGCATCGAGGGTGTCGTCGTGGAGTACCTCGGCGGCGTCGACGACCTCGCCGACCACCTGGTCGACTTCCGCCCGGGCCCCGAGCGCAGGGTCGGGGTGCTGGTCGACCACCTCGTGCGCGGCTCGAAAGAGTCGCGCATCGCCGCCTCGATCGCCCGGTCCGAGGTCGGGCCGCACGTGAAGATCCTCGGGCACCCCTACGTCGACATCTGGCAGGCGGTGAAGCCGGACCGGCTCGGGCTCTCGGCGTGGCCGACGATCCCCCGCACCATCGAGTGGAAGCACGGGATCTGCCAGCACCTGGGCTGGCCGCACCGCAACCAGGCCGACATCGCGCGGGCCTGGCAGCAGATCCTGTCGCGCGTGAACTCGTTCGCCGACCTCGAGCCGGAGCTGCTGGGGCGGGTCGAGGAGCTCATTGACTTCGTGACGACCTGAGGAGCTCGGCCGGAGTGGGCGCCGAGGAACGAGGTGCCGCGGAGGCGAGCACCGCAGGGTCGGCACCCGGACCAGCACCGTGACGACCTGAGGAGCTCGGCCGGAGTGGGCGCCGAGGAACGAGGTGCCGCGGAGGCGAGCACCGCAGGGTCGGCACCCGGACCAGCACCGTGACGACCTGAGGAGCTCGGCCGGAGTGGGCGCCGAGGAACGAGGTGCCGCGGAGGCGAGCACCGCAGGGTCGGCACCCGGACCAGCACCGTGACGACCTGAGGAGCTCGGCCGGAGTGGGCGCCGAGGGACGCGGCGGCGCAGGTGCGTACTGAATCGGGGAAAGTGCCGATTCAATGCTCAAGAAGTGCCGACTCGACCGGAAGAAGTGCCGACTCGACCTCGTTCAGGTGCGCAGCAGCCGGCCCTGGGGGTCGGTCGGCTGGCCGGCGAGGATCACGATGCCGTCGATGAAGGGCCACAGGGCGCCGACGCCGCAGGTGACGAGCGTGACCACGAGCTGGGCGATGCCGAGCCCGACGTGGCCGGTGTAGAAGCGACCGACGCCGAAGGGCAGCACCACCTGCAGCACGCCGGCGACGACCTTGGACTTGTCCGACAGCGGCCGCCCGGTGAGCGGGTCGAGCCCGTAGGGCGCACCCGGGTGGGGCACGGCGTACCCGGGCGGTGGGCCGTACGGGTATGGCGTGTAGGAGCCGGGCTGACGGTAGGGCTCGCCGGGCTCGGGCGGTGGAGCGGAGTCGGACACGCCACCACTGTAGGCGGCGCCTCCTCCTCAGCCGAGGAGTTCGCGCACCACGAGGTCGGCGAGCAGGCGACCGTCCCGGGTCAGGCGGACCCGTCCGCTGGCGCGCCACGCCTCGGGCTCGACCAGGCCGCGCTGCACCAGCTCCGGCACCACGGCCCGTTCGGTGGCGGTCAGGACGTCCGGGGGCAGGCCGTCGCGGAGGCGGACCTCGAGGAGCACCCGCTCGACGTGCCGGGTCGGGGCGTCGAGGACCTCCCTCCCCAGCGCCGGGCTGCGGCCGGCCGCGAGGCGGCCGGCGTACGCCGCGGGGTGCTTGACGTTCCACCAGCGCACCCCGCCGACGTGGGAGTGCGCCCCGGGACCGATCCCCCACCAGTGGCCGCCGGTCCAGTAGGCCAGGTTGTGGCGGCAGCGGGCGTCCTCGTCGCGTGCCCAGTTCGACACCTCGTACCACTCCAGGCCCGCCGCGGAGAGCGCCTCGTCGGCGAGGAGGTACTTGTCGGCCTGGTCGTCCTCGTCGGGGGCCGGCACCTCGCCGCGGTCGACCCGGCGCCCCAGGGCGGTTCCCTCCTCGACGATGAGCGAGTACGCCGACACGTGGTCGGGCTCGCAGGCGAGCGCGGCCTCCAACGAACGCGACCAGTCCGCCAAGGACTCCCCCGGCGTGCCGTGGATCAGGTCCAGGCTCACCTGGTCGAACCCCGCCGAGCGGGCGGCCGCGACGACGTCGGGCACGCGGTCGGGGTCGTGGGTGCGGTCCAGGGTGGCCAGCACGTGCGGCACCGCCGACTGCATGCCGAAGGAGATCCGGTCGTAACCGGCCTCGCGCAGCCGCGCCAGGCTCGCCGCGTCGACGGAGTCGGGGTTGGCCTCGGTGGTGACCTCGGCGCCCGGGGCGAGACCGAAGGTGTCGTCCACGGCCCTCAGCACCGCACCGAGGTCCTCGGGCGCCAGCAGGGTGGGCGTCCCGCCGCCGACGAAGACCGTCTCCACCGGGAGGTCGACCTCGCCGAGCACCTCGCGGGCGAGCCGCAGCTCGGCGATCGCGCTGTCGGCGTACGTCGCCCGCGAGACGCCGTTGCCCAGCTCCTCGGCGGTGTAGGTGTTGAAGTCGCAGTAGCCGCAGCGCACGGTGCAGAACGGCACGTGCAGGTAGATCCCGAAGCTGGTGGCGCCGAGCTCCTCGAGTGCGGCCCCGGGGAGGGCACCGTCCTCGGGGGCGGGCTCTCCGGCAGGTGGTGCGGACGGCATCGGAGCAGTCTCACACGGTGGGTACCGCCCCGACGACGAGAGCCCCACCGGGCGCTGGTGGCACCGGTGGGGCTCTCGGGTGTCGTCGGTGGGTCAGACGTAGAAGGAGTCGATCAGGTCGGCGTTGTTCTGCTCGACCACGGTCCGCTTGACCTTCATCGAGGGGGTCAGCTCACCGGACTCGATGGTGAGGTCGTGGTCGAGGATCTCCCACTTCTTCACCGTCTCCCAGCGGTTGAGCTGGGTGTTGAGCTGGTCGACGTAGTCGCCGATCATCGAGCGGACCTGCTCGGACTGGACGATCTCGGTGTAGTCCTTGCCGGCCATCCCGTTCTCCTCGGCCCAGGTCGCCATCGCGTCGGGGTCGAGGGTGATCAGCGCGGAGACGAAGTTGCGCTCGCTGCCGAAGACCATGAACTGGCTGACGTAGGGGCAGATCGCCTTGAACTTCGCCTCGATCGCCGGCGGTGCGACGTACTTGCCGCCGGAGGTCTTGAACAGCTCCTTGATGCGGCCGGTGATCGTGAGGAAGCCGTCGGCGTCCAGGGAGCCCTTGTCGCCGGTGCGCAGCCACCCGTCGTCGGTGAACGTCTCGGCGGTCTTGTCCGGCAGGTTGTGGTAGCCGGCCATGACGTGGGGGCCCTTGATCTGGACCTCGTCACCCTCGCCGATGCGGACCTCGGTGCCCGGGAAGGCGCGGCCCACGGTGCCCATCTGGTACTCCTCCAGGTGGTTGACCGTGGCGCCCGCGGCGTTCTCGGTCATGCCGTAGCCCTCGAGGATGAGGATGCCCGCGGCGTGGAACCACTGCGCGATGTCGGCGTTGAGTGCGGCCGAGCCGGAGATGAAGAACCGGACCCGGCCACCGAAGCGCTCCCGGACCTTGGAGAAGACCAGCTTGTCGAACAGGCCGTGCTGCAGCTTCAGCGGCAGCGGCACCGACTTGCCCTCACGCTTGAGGCGGTCCACCTCGATGCCGACCTGGAAGGCCTTGTTGAACAGCTTCTCCTTCGCACCGCCCTCGGCGGCCTGCATCGTGACGATGCGGGCGTGCGCCTTCTCGAAGATGCGGGGTGCGGCACCCATGAACGTCGGCTTCACCACGCCGAGGTTGTCCACGATCTTGTCCACGCGACCGTCGATCGCGGTCGGGAAGCCGCAGGCCAGCTGGGTGGAGAGCAGCACCTTGCCGAAGGAGTGCGCCATCGGCAGCCAGAGGAACTGGAGGTCGTTGGCGTCGAGGATGCCCTGGGCCTTGATGGCCTCGCCCTCGTACACCCACGAACGGTGCAGCAGTCGCACGCCCTTGGGGCGCCCGGTGGTGCCGGAGGTGTAGATGAGCGTCGCGAGGTGGTCGGACTCGATCGCCTCGGCGGTCTGCTCGATCACCTGCGGGTTGTCGGCCAGGTGCGCGTCACCGAGCTCGGCGAGCGCGTCGAGCGAGATCACCCAGTCGCCGTCGGCGATGGAGTCGTCGAAGGTGACGACCTTGTCCAGCTTGGGCAGGTCCGCGCGGTGCTTCTCCAGCTTCTCCAGCTGCTCGGCGTCCTCGGCGAAGACGACGCGGCACTCGGAGTCACCGAGGATGTAGGAGGTGTCGTCGTCCCCGGTGGAGGGGTAGACGGTGGTGGTCGCACCACCGGCGCACATGATGGCGAGGTCGGCGATGATCCACTCATAGCGGGTGGAGGACGCGATCCCGACCCGCTGCTCGGCCCCGAGCCCCAGCGAGATCAGGCCAGCCGCCAGGCGACGTACCCGCTCCCCCGCCTGGTTCCAGGTGACCGACTCCCACGCGTCGCCGACGGGGAACCGGAATGCCTCGGCATCGCCGGAGGCAGCAACCCGCTCGTGGAACTGCACGGCCACGTTCTTGGGCATGTGGTCCAGGAAGCTGGTGTCGAAGTTGATGGGCATGTCGCTCCTTGTGGTGCCCGGGGTGAATTACCAACGAGTACAACCTAGTTCACCGGACCCCGTCGGGGGGAGCGTTCCGTTTGCCGCGCGGACACGGCGTTTCGCCGGTAACGTGGCGGAATGGAGCGCATTCTGGTGACGGGCGCACTCGGCACGGTGGGGTCCGCCACCGTCGAGGAGTTGATCAGCCTCGACTGGCAGGTGATCGCGAGCGACCTCTACTCCCGGGCCAACCAGAAGTCAGCCAGCCACTTCGAGCACAGCGACATCGTCGGCGTGCACTGGTGCGACCTCACTGACCCCGAGGACGTCGCCCACCTGATCGAGCACACCGCTCCGGACGTCGTCATCCACCTCGCCGCCATCATCCCGCCGGACTGCTACGACCTGCCCGGCGCGGCCCGCGCGGTCAACGTGGAGGGCACGCGCCACGTGGTACGCGCCTGCGCCGGCGCGAGCGCGCCCCCGCGCCTCGTGCTGGCCTCGAGCATGGCCGTGTACGGCGCCCGCAACCCGCACGCCGGGCTCGGGCTGCTGACCGCCGACACCCCGGTCGCGCCGTACGACAACTACGGCCGCCAGAAGCTCGAGGCCGAGGAGATCGTGCGGGAGTCGGACCTGGACTGGGTCATCCTGCGCCTCGGCGGAGTCCTCGGGCCCGCGATGGCCACCGGCGGTGGCGGCGACGGCTTCCGGTTCAGCGCCCTGCTGCCCACCGACGGCAACATCCAGACCGTGGACGTGCGCGACGTCGCCCGGGCGTTCGCCGCAGCAGCTCTCAACGACGTCGTCGGCCAGACGCTCCTGATCGGTGGGGACGACTCCCACCGCCGCAAGCAGGCCGACATCGCCGAACTGCTCGCCGCGATGGGGCTCGACGGCGTGCTGCCGGAGGGCCGCGCCGGTGACCCGGCGGACGACGGCTGCTGGTTCGCGACCGACTGGATGGACACCACGGCCTCGCAGGCCGCGCTGGACTACCAGCGCATCAGCTGGCCGACCCTGCTCGAGGACGCGACGACCGCCGCCGGGCTGAAGCGGTACGCCCTGCGGCTCGCGGCGCCGATCGTCGGGGCCGTGCTGAGCCGCCGGGACCCCTACGCCGACGCCCCCGGCACCTACGCCGACGTGTGGGCGGGCATCCGCGACACGTGGGGGCCCGAGGCGTTGGACGGGCGCGCGGCCGACTGAGGCCGGCCGCTCGGCGCTACTTGGCGTCCCCGCTGCTGGGACCGGTGGTGGAGAGCGCAGCGACGAAGGCCTCCTGCGGCACCTCCACGCGGCCCACCATCTTCATCCGCTTCTTGCCCTCCTTCTGCTTCTCCAGCAGCTTGCGCTTGCGGCTGATGTCGCCGCCGTAGCACTTGGAGAGGACGTCCTTGCGGATGGCGCGGATGGTCTCGCGGGCGATGACCCGGGAGCCGACCGCGGCCTGGATGGGCACCTCGAACTGCTGGCGCGGGATGAGCTCCTTGAGCTTTCCGGCGAGCATCACGCCATAGGCGTACGCCGCGTCGCGGTGCACGATCGCGGAGAACGCGTCGACGGTGTCGCCCTGCAGCAGGATGTCGACCTTGACCAGGTCGGCGGCCTGGTCGCCGGAGACGTCGTAGTTGAAGGAGGCGTAGCCCTTGGTGCGCGACTTGAGCTGGTCGAAGAAGTCGAAGGCGATCTCGCCCATCGGCAGCGTGTAGCGCATCTCGACCCGGTCCGGGGACAGGTAGTCCATCCCCTTGAGGTCACCGCGCTTGCTCTGGCACAGCTCCATGATCGCGCCGATGTGGTCGGCCGGGGAGAGCACGGTGGCGTCGACCACGGGCTCGCGGACCTCGGCGACCTTGCCGTCGGGGAACTCGCTGGGATTGGTCACCTCGTGGAGCGAGCCGTCCTCCATCTGGACCTGGTAGACCACGTTGGGCGCGGTGGAGATGAGGTCGAGGTTGAACTCACGCTCGAGCCGGTCGCGGGTGATCTCCATGTGGAGCAGCCCCAGGAAGCCGCACCGGAAGCCGAAGCCCAGCGCGCCGGACGTCTCGGGCTCGAAGGTCAGCGCGGCGTCGTTGAGCTGCAGCTTCTCGAACGCCTCCCGCAGCACGGGGTACTGGTCGCCGTCGATGGGGTAGATGCCGGCGTAGACCATCGGCGTGGGGTCCTGGTAGCCGCCGAGCGGCCGGTCCGCGGGCTGGTTGAGCCGCGTGACTGTGTCACCGACCTTGGACTGCCGCACGTCCTTCACGCCGGTGATCAGGTAGCCGGTCTCCCCCACGCCGATCGTGGACGCCTTGGTCGGCTCCGGGCTGATGACGCCGACCTCGAGCATCTCGTGGGACGCGCCGGTCGACATCATCTTGATGCGATCGCGGTGGCGCAGCTCGCCGTCGAAGACCCGGACGTAGGTCACCACGCCGCGGTAGGTGTCGTAGACGGAGTCGAAGATCAGGGCCCGCGCCGGCGCATCCGCGTCGCCGACGGGCGGCGGCGTCTGCGCGACGATCTCGTTGAGGACGTCCTCGACGCCCTCGCCGGTCTTGGCGCTCACCCGCAGCACGTCCGTCGGCTCGCAACCGATCAGCCCGGCGAGCTCCTCGGCGTACTTGTCCGGCTCGGCGCTGGGCAGGTCGATCTTGTTCAGCACCGGGATGATGTGCAGGTCCGCCCCCATGGCCAGGTAGAGGTTGGCCAGCGTCTGCGCCTCGATGCCCTGGGCGGCGTCGACGAGCAGGATCGCGGCCTCGCAGGCGGCCAGGGAGCGCGACACCTCGTAGGTGAAGTCGACGTGGCCCGGGGTGTCGATCATGTTGAGCACGTACGTCGCCGGGTCCAGCTCGAGGACGGCGGCGGCCTCCTCGCCCAGCGTCCAGGGCATCCGCACGGCCTGGGACTTGATGGTGATGCCGCGCTCGCGCTCGATGTCCATGCGGTCGAGGTACTGCGCACGTGCCGCCCGCTCGTCCAGCACCCCGGTCAGCTGCAGCATCCGGTCGGCCAGCGTCGACTTGCCGTGGTCGATGTGCGCGATGATGCAGAAGTTGCGCAGGATGGCGGGATCGGTCTGCCCCGGCTGGGGTGGCGTGGGTACGGGCATGGTGCGGGCATTGTCCCAAAGGCCCCGGCCCGGCGAGGAATCGGCAGGTGCCGCTGGGTGAGGATGGCGCCATGGCCTCCTCGTCCGGCTCCTCCGCACCGCTGCTCCCCCACGGCCGCACGGCACGCCGCCTGGAGTGGCAGCACCTGCCGCCGGGAGTCCGCGCCGCCATCGAGCGTCGGCTGGGGTCGACGGTGACCGGGGCCAGCTCCCGCCCGGCGGGCTACACGCCCGGGTTCGCCTCGGTCCTGGACTGCGAGGACGGGAGCCGCCACTTCGTCAAGGCCGCCTCGCTCAAGGCACAGCGCGGGATCGCCCGTGCCTACCGGGAGGAGGCACGCAAGCTGCGCCTCCTCCCGCCGGAGACGCCCGCGCCCCGCCTGCAGTGGGTCGACGAGTTCGAGCACTGGGTCGCACTGGAGACGGCCTACGTCGACGCGGTGCTCCCAGAACGCCCTTGGCGGGAGGACCAGCTCGCGACCGCCTCGCAGACCTTGGTCACCGCCGCCGACACGCTGACGCCCGCCCCCGGGATCGGGCTGACCACCGCGGCTGAGGAGTTCGCCGAATGGCCGGCGTACTGGGAGCGGGTGCAGGAGGCCTACACCGGCGTCGACCAGGCGCCGTGGGCCCAGGAGCTCGCAACCGCGGCGCTGGAGGTGCTCGGCGGCGACACGCTGTGCCACACCGACGTCCGGGACGACAACCTGCTGGTGCGTCCGGACGGCTCGATGCTGCTGTGCGACTGGAACTGGCCCGTCCTGGGGCCGGACTGGTTCGACTCGCTCACCCTGCTGATCGGTCCGCGCGGCGACGGCCACGACGTGGAGGGCGTCATCGCCGAGCACCCGTTGCTGGCCGCCGTGCCGCGCGAGGACATCGACGGCGTCCTCGCGCTGCTGGCCGGCTACTTCCTGAAGTGCTCGGCCGATCCCGGGCCGCCGAGCTCGCCCTACCTGCGCGACGTGCAGCTGTGGCAGGGCGAGACCACCTGGGAGTGGCTGGCCGAGCGGCGGGGCTGGTGAGGGTCTCGACACGGCAGTCACTCCCGCTCGTACCTCGCGGGAGCGCGCCTACTCGACCTCCTCACCCGTCCGCGACGGACCTCGTTCCTCGATCCATCGCGCGGTTCGGAGATTTGGGGGCGTGAGGGGCCGCTGTTAGCCTTGTCAGTCGCGTCCGAAGGCACCGCTGTGCCCGGACGCGCTCCGGACCCAACTCGATCTCCACCGACACAGCGAGGCACACACGTGGCGAACATCAAGAGCCAGATCAAGCGGAACGCACAGAACGAGAAGCGCCGCGAGCGCAACAAGGCCGTCAAGTCCAGCCTGAAGACCGCGATCCGCAAGTTCCGCGAGGCCGCCGAGTCCGGCGAGAAGGACAAGGCGTCCGAGCTCGGCCGCGAGGCCAACCGCCAGCTCGACAAGGCGGTGTCCAAGGGCGTCATCCACAAGAACCAGGCCGCGAACCGCAAGTCGTCGATCTCGAAGAAGGTCGCCTCCCTCTGAGGGGCCCTCGGTCCGGAGACCACTCTTTGCGAGGAGGGCGCTCACCCCGACGGGGTGGGCGCCTTCTTTCGTGCGCGGACGCGGCCGCCCTCGGTCTGGGTGGCCGCGGCGCCCCAGGTCACCGCTCGCGCAGGCCCGCGATGGTCAGCACCAGCCGCTCCAGGGTGTAGGACGGATCGCTCGCGGCGCCCTTGAGGTCGGCGTCGGCCTGCGCGACCGCGCGGATCGCCAGGCCGAGCTCACGCTCCCCCCAGCCGCGCGCCTGTGTGTTCATCTTCTTCAGCTTCCACCCGGGCATGCCCCCGTCGCGGTTGCCGCCCACGTGGTTGGCCAGCGAGCGCAGCTGACCGGCCACGGTGGAGAGGATGTAGACCTCCGAGGCACCCGACTCCAGCGCCCAACGGAGCTCGTGCAACGCACGCTCGCGCCGCCCGGCGAGCATGGCCTCGGCGATCTCGTAGTTCTTCACCTCGGCCCGGCCACCGAAGTAGCGCTTGACCCGTTCCTCGTCCAGCGGTTGCCGCGGGAGGTCGTGCACGAGTTGGTCCACGGCCGCCGCGAGCGCCCGCAGGTCCGACCCGACCGCGGCGACGAGGACCTCGGCGGCGGGCTGGTCCATCCGGGCGCCCAGGCGCCGTGCCTCGCCGATCGCGAACTTCGGCATCTCCCACGGCTTGACCTCACCTGACTTGTGCTCGGTCACCGAGGAGAGCTTGCGCAGCTTGGCCAGGACGCCGCTGCCCTTCTGGCCACCGCCGTGCACGAGGACGACGGCGACGTCCTCGGCCGGGGCGGCGGCGTACTCCAGGATGCCGTCGACGGACTCGGCGGGCAGGTCCTCGAATCCGCGGACCACCACGCACCGCACGCTGGAGAACAGCGACGGCGCCGAGAGCTCCCCCAGCGTCGCCAGCGTGAGATCGCTCGCCGTGGTGTCGGAGAACTCCGCCTCCGGGTCGTGGGTGCGGACCAGGTCGCGCACCGCCTCGACGGTGCGGGCGCTGAGGTACTCCTCCTTGCCGGTGACGAGGGTGACCCGTCCCAACACGTCGCCGACCTGCATGGGGGCAACTGTCCCACACGCCACCGACGGTCGCGGGCCACGCCTCACCCGGCCGGGACCAGGCGCGGCTCACCACCCTCGGCCACGACCGCGACGTCGCCGTCCCGGTCGGTGCGCGCCACCCGCGTGCCGCCCTCGGCGAGGCCGGCGAGCAGGTCCGCATCGGGATGGCCGTAGTCGTTGTCGGCCCCCACGGGGACGAGAGCGACCTCCGCCCGCAGCGAGGCCAGCCATTCGACGTCCTGCTGCCGGCTGCCGTGGTGCGGCACCTTGAGCACGTCGACCTGCAGGTCGGGCAGTCGGGCGGCCAGGCGCTGCTGTGCAGGCGGCTCGACGTCGCCGGTGAGGAGGACCCGCAGCCCGTCGACCTCGACCAGGACCACGACACTGGCGTCGTTGGCGCCGGCCGTGGTGCCCGGCGCCGGTCCGACCACCTGCACCGTGGCCGCACCGTAGCGCCGGGTGTCGCCGTACGCCGCCTCGCCGACCGGCGTCGCGTGCTCGGCCGCGACGTCGTCGACCCGGGCTGCTGCCGCCGCCGGCTGCCGGACCGGCGAGACCGCGATCGCACCCACCCGTCGCCCCCGCAGCACCCCGGTGAGTCCGTCGACGTGGTCGGCGTGGAAGTGGGTCAGCACCACCAGCGGGACCTCCTGCACGGCCAGGCGGTCTAGGCACCCCGCGACGGCCGACGGGTCCGGACCCACGTCGACCACCACCGCGGCCCCCGGCGCGGTGCGGACGACCAGCGCGTCGCCCTGGCCCACGTCGCAGGCGACCACGGACCAGTCCGGCGACCCGCCGCCCGGCCACCAGCTTCCCGCCCGACCGGGGAGGTCGAGCACCGCCAGTGACACGACCAGCGTGAGGACGAGGGCCAGCCGCGGTCTCCGGACGAGCCGCGGTGCGAGCCACAGCAGTGCCACGCACAGCACGACCAGCGCCGCGACGGCCGGTGCTCCGGTGCCCCAGCCGACCGCAGCACGGGGCAGCCCGGCGCCCCACTCCGCGATCGTCACGATCCACGCGACGCACCAGCCGGCGGCCCACCCGCACAGGCCTCCGGCGGCGGGCCACACCAGTCCGGCCAGTCCGCCGGCAAGGCCCAGCACCGTCGCGGGTCCCACGGCCGGCGCCACGAGGAGGTTCGCCACGACGGCAACGAGGCTGACCTCGCCGGAGATGCCGGCGATCACCGGCGTCACCGCGGCCTGGGCCGCCAGGGGCACGGCCACCGCCTGGGCCAGCGGCACCGGCAGCCAGGTCGCGAGGGCCCGGGTGATCGGTGGACCGGCCACGACGATGCCGCCCGTCGCGAGCACCGACAGGGCGAACCCCACCGACACCGCCAACGGCGGCCACGCCAGCAGCAGTCCCGCGACGGCCACCCCGAGTGCCCGCATGCCCCGCCGGCGCCCGTCGGTGCCGAGTGCGAACAGCCCGACCAGGCCCATGGCCGCAGCCCGCAGCACACTCGGTTCGGTCCGGGTCAACAGGATGAAGCCCACGATGCCGAGCAGTGCCACGACGCGCAGGGACCGGCCGCGCACGCCGGCCGACCGGGCCAGCAGCAGCACGAACCCGAGCAGCAGCGTCAGGTTGGTGCCCGAGACCGCCGTGAGGTGGGTGAGGCCGGTGGTGCGGAAGTCGGCCTCCAGCGCGGGGCGCAGCGCACTGACATCGCCCACGACCAGCGCCGGCACCAGTCCGCGCCGGTCCGCCGACTGCGACCGGACCGAGGCACGCAGCGACGCGCGCACGGCTTCGGCGCCGCGCCACCACGCATCGGGAGGCTGCCGGTGTCCCGGCGGACCGCGCACGGTCAGCATCGCGGCGGTGTCCGGCTCCTCGGCCGGCAGCAGCCGACCGGTGACGGTCAGCTCCTCGCCCAGCCTGACCGCCGCCCACTCCTCGTCGGCGAGGGCGACCACCGATGCCCCGAGCCGGTAGGCGCGATGGTCCGTCTCGAGCGCGTGGACCCGGAGCGGGACGACCATCCGGTCACCCCACTGCCCGGCCACGAGCCGCGGGTCGGCCGCCACGCTCGCGCGCACGGAGACCTCGGCACGCTCACGTGCGAGGTCGACCACGGGGCTCTGCGTCGTACCGTGATGGCGCAGGAGGGTGCTGGTGGCCACGGCCAGCGCCACCATCGCCGCGGCAGCGACGAGGCGCCGCGTCGCCGGGGTCGGGCGCAGCCACCGCAGCAGCAACGGCGCGAGCAGGCCACCGGCCGCGATGGCGGGTACGACGACGTCCCCGGCGTGGTAGGCGGCGATGCCGGCGACCCAGGCCGCCGCGCCCACGATCGGCATCCGCAGGTCGTGGCGATCCTCGGTCACGCCGTCACACGGTGACCCGGGGCGCGATCTCGGCCAGGGTCTTCTCCCCGATGCCGGACACGTCGATGAGCTGGTCGACCGAGCGGAAGCCGCCGTGCTCCTCGCGCCACGCGATGATCGCTGCGGCGGTCACGGGCCCGACACCGGGCAGCTCCTCGAGCTCGGCCTGCTGGGCGAGGTTGAGGTTGACGGGACGCTCGGCCCCGGGCGAGGCCGGCGGCCCCACGGCGGCCGCCGGACGTCCGACGACGATCTGCTCGCCGTCGGTGAGCACGCGAGCGAGGTTGAGGCCGGCGGTCTTCACCCCCCGACGCGGGCCGCCGGCCGCCTCCACCGCGTCCACGACCCGGGCGCCCTCGTCCAGCACGACGATCCCGGGCCGACGCACCTTCCCCGCGACGTCCACGGTGACCTGCTCGTCGGTCCCACCGGCACCACCGCCGCCGTCGGAGCCACCTGCCTCATCGTCGGTGGACCCCGGCGCGGTCGAGAGCGGCACGACGGGCTCGGCCGCCGTCGAGGTGGTGGGCTCGGTGGGGGTGGCACGGTCGGTCAGCAACCACCACGCGGTGCCGGCGACGGCCACGGCGACCAGCACGGCGAGCAGCGCTACGTGCGCCGTCCCGATCCCGGGCAGCCTCGGCCCGTGGAGCCGTCGCCGGTCCGCGTGCCTGCCCGGGGGCGGGAAGGTGCCCGCGCCGCCGGGTGTCGGGTCCGGCTCCTCCCGGCGCTCCGGGCCCGGCTCCGCGCCGGGCCAGTGGTCCGGTGCCGGCCACTGCTCCCCCTCGGCGGCCGCGGCCGAAGCGGTCGTGAGTCGGCCGGCAGGCGCGGGCACGGCGCCGTCGACCCGGTGGCCGAGGTCGGCGGCCAGGGCGGCGAGGCGACGGGCGGCGGCCTCCTCCCGCTCGGTGCGGGAGTCGAACCCGGGTGGACGAGGCTTGCGCATGTCGGCACGCTAGGCCGGTCCACCACCGGTTCGGCACCGTCGGCGTGACGCCTGTGGAGGAGCGGCGTACGCCGGCACCCTGTGGAGCGGAGGTGGCTCAGTCCGTCAGCAGCGGGGCGACACAGATGGCCAGCATGCCGGGGCCGACGTGGGCCCCGAGCACCGCACCGAGCTCGGTGAACCGCACCTCCCGGTCCGCCAGCTGCTCGGCGAGCTCCTCCCGCACCCGGTCCGCCATCTCGGCGGCCCGGTCCGGACTGTCCAGGTGGGCGATGGTCACCTCGACCGCTCGCTCCCCCGCCGCCTCGGCCGCCAACGCCTCCAACCGCGCGATGGCGCGGGCGGAGGTGCGGACCTTCTCCAGCGTGGCGACCACGCCCTCCTCGATCCCGAGCAGCGGCTTCACCGCCAACGCCCCGCCGAGCAGCGCGGCCGCCGAGCCGATGCGACCACCCCGACGGAGGTACTCCAGGGTGTCGACGTAGAGGTACGTCACCGCCTCGGCGGCGCGCCGGTGCGCGGCCGCGGTGGCCTCCTCCACCGAGCCCCCGCCGTCGATGACGTCCTGCGCCGAGAGGGCGGCGTACCCCGTCGCGACACCGACCTGCCGGGTGTCCACGCACGTCACCGGGATGTCGGTACGCCGCGCCGCCACCTGGGCGGACTCGAACGTGCCACTCACGTCGCTGGAGAGGTGGATCGAGAGCACCGCGGTGGCGCCCTCCTCGGCCAGCCGCGCGTAGGTCGCGGCGAACGTCTCCGGCGTCGGTCGCGAGGTGCTCACCGAACGCTTGTCACGCAGCGCCTGCGCGACTGCGCCGGGCGTCGCGCCGGGCTCGCCCTCGACGAGTGCGTCGTCGTCGACGATCACCTGCAGCGGGACGACGGTCACCCCGCGCCGTGCGGCGACCTCGGGGTCCAGGCTCGCAGTGGAATCGGTGACGACGACGACGCTCACCCGGTCACGGTAGACGACGGCCGCACTCCCGGGGATGCCAACCGGGGCGTCGGGTCGGTCCGCGTCGCGGTGCCGGCGTTGCGCGGAGTGCGTCGGGGTCGCTTCAATGTCGTGCGTGAGTGAAACTATCGGGAGTTTCAACAACGACGTGCTGCCCGAGGGGCAGACCGACTTCGCCGACCTGCTGCGCGATGCCGTCGCCGCACGCGGACTGGGCCTGGAACGCATCAGGGCGCGCCTCGACCACGCCGGTACGCCGGTCAGCGTGGCGACGCTGAGCTACTGGTGCTCGGGCCGCAGCCAACCGGAGCGACGGACCTCCTTGGCGGCGCTGCCCCACCTGGACGCGATCCTGGACCTGCCGGCCGGCACCCTCGCGCAGTCGCTGGCCTGCCCGCGCGACCGCGGGAGGCGGCGGGACGTGGCGCGGCTGGAGAGCGTGTGGCCCGAGGTCACGACCCGGGAGGTGCTGGACCAGCTCGACACCGCCGGCGACGGCGACCTCGAGCGACTCAGCGTGCACGACCTGATCACGGTCGGTCCGGACCGCCGCGAGCAGGGCATGTACGTCCGCGAGGTGGTCCGGGCGCGGCGCGACGGCATCGACCGCCGCGTCGTGCTGCACTGCGTCGAGGACGGCACGGCGGGTCCCACCCAGCTCATCACCGGCAACGGCTGCCGCGCCGGACGCTGCGTCACCGGCCCCGACGGGACCTTCGGGGCGGAGCTGATGTTCCTCGAGCCCCTCGCGCGCGGCGAGACCGCCGTCCTGGAGTACCTCGTCGCGACCACGCCGCCTCGACCACTCGAGACCTGCTACGCGCGACGCTTCCGGGTGCCGGTCCGCGAGTACGTCCTGCAGGTGCGCTTCGACGGCAGTGCGCTCCCCGAGTCCTGCGAGACCGTCGGCGACGACGGTCCCCCACGCCCCCTCGACCTGGCGCCGGACCACAGCGTCCAACGCGTCGAGATCGACTGTCCCACCGGCCAACGCGGCGTGCGATGGCACTGGCCCGTCGGCGGCAGCAGTTAACTGTTAACGCCGCCGTCCCCCTTGCCCCGGGATGCTGGACGGCGCACGCTCATCGGGACCCGGATCCCCGGGTCCCGCCCCTGCGGGCGAGGTTCGTACACATTTCTCGGAGGTACTCGCATGTCCCGCAGATCCCTCATGGCCGGAGTCGCGGCCGCCGCCACCGGCGCGGCGCTCGCGGTCGGTCCCACGGCGACGGCCATCCCCGACCGTGACCCCGACCCGCGCCCCGACCGGTCCCCGTCGCCGTCCGCCTCGGCCACCCCCGGCAAGAAGGACCCGGCACCTGTGCTGGGCTCCTCGGCGCAGGACCGCTACATCGTGGTCTTCGACAAGGCCACCGGCAAGGGCAAGCAGCGCGCGGCCCGGTCCGGTGCCCGGTCCGACGGCGGCACCGTGCACCACCGCTTCGACACCGTCCTCGACGGGTTCGCCGCCACGCTGCCGGCCCAGGCCCTGCGTGGCCTGCGCAACAACCCGAACGTCGCCTACATCGAGGCCGACCGGAAGGTCACCGTGGCCGACACCGAGTCGCCGGCGACCTGGGGCATCGACCGTGTCGACCAGCGCGACCTCCCGCTGGACGGCAGCTACACCTTCGAGGAGTCCGGCGCCGGAGTGACGGCGTACGTCATCGACACCGGGATCCGCAGCGGGCACGCCGAGTTCAGCGGACGCGTCACCTCGGGCTACTCCGCCATCAACGACGGGCGCGGCACCGGCGACTGCAACGGACACGGCACCCACGTCGCCGGCACCGTGGGCGGCGAGACCTACGGCGTCGCACAGGACGTCGACCTCGTCGCGGTGCGGGTGCTGGACTGCGAGGGCAGCGGGACCACCTCCGGCGTCATCGCCGGCGTCGACTGGGTCACCCAGAACGCCAGCGGCAGCTCGGTCGCCAACATGAGCCTCGGCGGCGGTGCCTCCACCGCGCTGGACAACGCCGTGGCGAACTCCATCGACGCCGGCGTCACGTACGCCGTCGCCGCGGGCAACGACTACGGCGCCAACGCCTGCAACGGCTCGCCCTCGCGAGTCACCTCGGCGCTGACCGTCGGCTCCTCGACCAACAGCGACAGCCGTTCCGGCTTCTCCAACATCGGCACCTGCCTGGACCTGTTCGCACCGGGGAGCAACATCACCTCGGCCTGGATCGGCAGCAACTCCGACACCAACACCATCAGCGGCACCTCCATGGCCACGCCGCACGTGGCCGGCGTCGCAGCGCTCTACCTCGAGGCGAACCCCGGCGCCTCCGCGACCGAGGTGAGCGACGCCGTCGTCGACTCCTCGACCAGCGGCGCGCTCTCGGGCATCGGCAGCGGGTCCCCCAACCGCCTGCTCTACTCCGGGCTCGACAGCAGCGGCGGCAACCCGGACCCGGAGCCCACCGGCTGTGACTCCCTCACCGAGGGCGGCACCGGGCAGCTCAGCGGATCCGGCGCCACCGAGTACTGGCCGAAGTCCAACGGCTACTTCAACGCGGCCGCCGGCACGCACGTCGGCTGCCTGAGCGGACCGGCCTCCGCCGACTTCGACCTCTACCTGGACAAGTACCAGAACGGCACGTGGGTCGAGGTCGCCCGGAGCACCAGCAGCTCCTCGGAGGAGGAGATCAGCTACGACGGCACCAGCGGCTACTACTCCTGGCGCGTGGAGTCCTGGTCCGGCTCGGGCAGCTACTCCTTCGGCTACGACACCCCGTAGTCACCCCCCACCGCACCTCGACCACCGGCGTACGCGTCGGTGGTCGAGGTGTGTCCGGACCTCGCTCCCGGCGTTCAGACGACGAACCGGCCCAGTCGCTTCACGCCAACCCGCTCGTACCTCGCTCCCGGCGTTCAGACGACGAACCGGCCCAGTCGCTTCACGCCGACCCGCTCGTACCTCGCTCCCGGCGTTCAGACGACGAACTGGCCCAGTCGCTTCACGCCGACCCGCTCGTACCTCGCTCCCGGCGTTCAGACGACGATGTTCACGAGCTTGGGCTCGCGCACGATCACCTTCCGGATCTCACGGCCATCGATCGCCTGCTGCACCGTGGCATCGGCCAGCGCCGCGGCCTCGAGGTCGGCGGCCGAGACCTCCGGGGAGACCTCCAGGCGCGACTTCACCTTGCCCTGCACCTGCACCACGGCGGTCACCGACTCCTGCACCAGCAGGGCCTCCTCGACCACCGGCCAGGCCGCCTGCGCGACCGAGGGCTGGTGGCCGAGGCGCTCCCACATGTCCTCGGCCGTGTAGGGGGCGACCATCGAGAGCAGGATCGCGACCGCCTCGACCGCCTCACGGACGGCGGGGTCGGCCGGTCCGCAACCGGAGTCGATCGCCTTGCGCGTGGCGTTGACCAGCTCCATCGTCCGCGCCACCACCACGTTGAAGCGGTAGCCCTCGATGAGCTGCTCGGCCTCGCGCACCGTCCGGTGCGTGACCTTCCGCAGGCCCTCGTCACCGGCCGCCGGGTCGGCCCCGGGCTCGCTGGTCACCTCACCACTCAGCCGCCAGGCACGCTGCAGGAAGCGCAGCGAGCCGTTCGGCGAGACGTCGACCCAGTCGATGTTGTCCTCGGGCGGGCTCGCGAAGACCAGGGTCAGGCGCACCGCGTCCACGCCGAAGGCGTCGAGCTGCTCCCCCAGGCTCACGCCGTTGCCCAGCGACTTGGACATCTTCTTGCCCTCGTTGACGACCTTGCCCTGCGACAGGTACGCCGAGAACGGCTCGTCCCAGTCCAGCAGGCCCATGTCGCGCAGCGCCTTGGTGAAGAAGCGCGCGTAGAGCAGGTGCAGCACCGCGTGCTCGTCGCCACCGACGTAGAGGTCGATCGGGCCCCACTGGTTGGCCAGCTCGGTGGAGAAGGCCCGGTCCTCGTCGCCGGGCGAGAGGTAGCGCAGGAAGTACCACGAGGAGTCCACGAAGGTGTCCATCGTGTCGGTGTCGCGCTGCGCGGGGCCGCCGCAGGTCGGACAGGTGACCTCGACCCACTCGGTGGCCGCACCCAGCGGGGAGGTGCCCTTCGGCTTCAGGTCCGAGCCGCGCAGGTCGGGCAGCTCCACGGGCAGCTGGTCCTCGGGGACCGGGACCTCGCCATGGGTCGGGCAGTGGATGATCGGGATCGGAGCGCCCCAGTAGCGCTGGCGGCTCAGCAGCCAGTCACGCAGGCGGAAGTTGACCGCACCCGTCCCACGACCATCGGCCTCGAGGATCTCGATCGCGCGGTGGATGCCCGCTGCCTTGTCGCTCGTGCCGTCCAGCGGACCGCTGTTGACGTAGGTCCCGTCGCCGGTGGTGGCGACGCGGCTCTCGACCGGGTCGTCCTCGCCGGTGTCGACGACGCGGCGTACCGGCAGGTCCATCGTGGTGGCGAAGTCGAGGTCACGCTGGTCGTGGGCAGGGACCGCCATGATCGCGCCCGTGCCGTAGTCAGCCAGCACGTAGTCGGCCGCCCACACCGGGATCTCCTCGCCCGTGACCGGGTTGGTCGCGGTGATGCCCAGGTCGACGCCGGTCTTGGGTCGGTCCGTGGCGAGCCGGTCGATGTCGGTGGCCTTGCGTACCTCGGCGAGGTACTCCTCCAGTGCCGCGGCACGGTCCGGGGCGACGAGCTCGGTGGCGAGCGCGGCGTCGGCCGCCACCACCATGAAGGTCGCCCCCCACAGGGTGTCGGGCCGCGTGGTGTAGACCGACAGGCGCCGGGTCTCCCCCGAGGCCAGCGCCAGGTCGAAGTCGACGTGGGCGCCCTCGGAGCGTCCGATCCAGTTGCGCTGGGCGTTGACGACCTTGTCCGACCAGGTCGGCTGGAGGTCGTCCAGCGAGTCCAGCAGCTCCTGGGCGTAGTCGGTGGTCTTGAAGTACCACTGCGTCAGCTCGCGCTTGGTGACCTCGGCCCCGCACCGCTCGCAGGCGCCGTCGACCACCTGCTCGTTGGCCAGCACCGTCTGGTCCTGCGGGCACCAGTTGACCGGGCTGTTGCGGCGGTAGGCCAGCCCCCGCTCGTGGAACTTCAGGAACAGCCACTGCGTCCAGCGGTAGTACTCCGGGTCGGAGGTGTGCAGCCGGCGCGTCCAGTCGAACGACGTCGCGTACTTCTCCATCGACGCCGCCTGGGTGTCGATGTTGGCGTAGGTGTACTCCGCCGGGCGGGCGTCGTTGCGGATCGCGGCGTTCTCGGCGGGCAGGCCGAAGGAGTCCCAGCCCATCGGGTTGAGCACCTCGTAGCCGCGGAACTTCCAGTAGCGGCTGATCACGTCGTGCAGTGCGAAGACCTCGGCGTGACCCATGTGCAGGTCGCCGCTGGGGTAGGGGAACATCGTCAGCGCGTAGCGCTTCTCCCGCTCCCCCGAGAGCACCACGTCGTCGTGGGCGGTGAACGGCGCAAGGTCCCGCCAGACCGGCAGCCACTTCGCCTCGGTCGCGTGGACGTCGTACTCGCTCATTGCCTCAGGACCCTCTCTCGGACGTGCGTGCGGAGCACACACTACTGTCGTCGGCATGACGATCTCCGACCTGTACCGCCTCGACGACAAGGTGGCCGTGGTCACCGGTGCCTCCTCCGGACTCGGCGTCGCCTTCGCCCAGGCGCTGGCCGAGGCCGGCGCGGACGTGGTCCTCGGTGCGCGACGCGTGGAGCGCCTCGCCGAGACCGCGCGACTGGTGGAGCAGGCGGGCCGCCGCGCCCTCACCGTCGCCACCGACGTCGCCTCCCCCGAGGACTGCCAGGCGCTGGTGGACGCCGCGATGACGGAGTTCGGCCGCGTCGACGTGCTGGTCAACAACGCCGGCATCGGCACCGCGGTGCCGGCCACCCGGGAGACGCCGGACCAGTTCCGCCAGGTCATCGACATCAACCTCAACGGCTGCTACTGGATGGCGCAGGCCTGCGGCCGCGTCATGCAGCCGGGTTCCTCCATCGTCAACATCTCCTCCGTGCTCGGCATCACCACCGCCGGGCTGCCGCAGGCGGCGTACGCCTCCTCCAAGGCCGGCCTGCTCGGCATGACCCGCGACCTCGCGCAGCAGTGGACCCGCCGCAAGGGCATCCGCGTCAACGCGATCGCGCCGGGGTTCTTCACCTCCGAGATGACCGACGAGTACCCCGAGGGCTACCTGGAGTCGCAGGAGGACCGCATTCCCGCGGGCCGCAAGGGCGACCCGCGGGAGCTGGCGGCCAGCGTCGTCTTCCTCGCCTCCGACGCCGCCGGGTACATCACCGGTCAGGCGCTGCCCGTCGACGGCGGGATGACGATCACCTGAGCCCTCGCTGCCCTTGTCAGCGTCGGTGGTTGACGACCACCGACGGGCGGGGGAAGTCGTCGGTGTGGGGCCACGTGCTCGCCGGGGAGTCGAACGAGGAGCCGTCGACCTCGCCGGGGTGCTGGACTGCGACCCAGAGGTTGCGGTCGCGGTCGGTGATCAACGGCCCGCACGCCTCGGCCCCCTTGGGCACGGTGAGGAAGCACTCCACCCGGCCGCGGTCGGGGCCGTCGACCGGGACGCGGAACACGCCGTCGTTGCCGCCGAGCGCGTTGCCGTCGGTGGAGACCCACAGGTTGCCGGTGCTGTCGAAGGCCACGTTGTCCGGGCAGCTGATCGGGCTGACCCGGTCCTTGTCGACGCCACCGAAGTGGGTCTCGGGCGCCTCGGGGTCACCGCACACCAGGAACAGTTCCCAGGTGAAGCGGTCGTCGGTGTGGTCGCCACGTCGGGGCGCGAGCTCGAGGACGTAGCCGTTGCGGTTGCCGCTGGCGGTGGTCAGTGGTGCGGCGGGGTTGGCCCGAACCTGTGAAGAGGTGATCGGGTTCGCCTCGTCCGGCGGGAACGTGCTCCCCCGCTGCGAGTTGTTGGTCAGTGCCGCGTAGACCCGCCCGTTGACCGGGTTGGGCTCGACGTCCTCGGGCCGGTCCATCCGGGTCGGCGTGACCTTGTCCGCCGCGAGCCGGGTGAAGATCAGGACGTCGGCCACCGACATGCCCTCGACGAACGAGCGACGGTCGCTGCACAGCGGAATCCACCGGCCGGTGCCGTCGTACTCGTCGTCGTCGGTGCCGTCGCCGGTGAGCCGCGCGACGTAGAGCGTGCCCTTGCTGAGGAGCTGCTGGTTGTGGCGGCGTGCCTTCCGTCCGCGGCCGCCGGCGAACCGCTCCTGCGAGACGAACCTGTAGAGGTAGTCACCGCGCTCGTCGTCGCCCATGTAGGCCACCGCGCGACCGTCACGACTCAGGGTCACGTTGGCGCCCTCGTGCTTGAAGCGGCCGAGCATCGTGTGCTTCACCGGTGTCGAGGAGGGGTCGTAGGGGTCGACCTCGACGACCCAGCCGAAGCGGTGGGGCTCGTGCGGCTCCGCGGTCAGGTCGAACCGCTCGTCGACGTCCTGCCAGCCACGGGCGGTGCCGCCGCTGATCCCGTAGCGAGCGTACTCGTCGGCGTAGCGGGCGTCGAGGTCGCCGCTGGAGCCGAAGTACTGGTTGAAGTTCTCCTCCCCCGACAGGACCGTCCCCCAGGGCGTCGTGCCACCGGCGCAGTTGTTGAACGTCCCGAGCACCCGGCGCCCGGTCCGGTCGGCCGAGGTGCGCAGCCGGGGGTCGCCCGCGGCGGGTCCGTCCAGCCGGAACTCTGTCCGGTCGTGGATCCGGCGGTTGCGCCAGGCGCGGCGCCCGCGCTCGGCGCGCCACGACCCGCGGTGCTCCTCCAGCGTGACCACCGACATCCCGTGGTTGGCCATCTCGATCGCGATCCGCTCGGCGTCCTCGTAGACGCCGGCGGGGAACATCGCCGTCGGTGAGGTGTACTCGTGGTTGACCACGAGGACCGCCGACCTGCCCGGGAGCGGCAGCACGCCGACGTAGTCGCAGTTGAACCCGAACTGCTTCTCCGCCGCCGCGACGCTCTGGCGGTAGGGGTCGAACCGCGGCGCACCGGCCACCACCGGGTCGCCCCAGCGCATGACGACGTCGGACTCGTAGCCACGCGGGACCACCACGTCGTCGCGCGTGTTGGGGGCGACCGGCTCGAAGTCGGCGTTGGCGAGGCTGTCGCCCCGACCGTGTCCGTGTCCACGACCGTTGCGGCTCGGCGAGGTCGCGGCGGCGGCCAGCGAGCCGGAACCACCGACGCCGAGGACGAGAGCGCCGCCGCCGACCGCTGCACCGCGTAGCACCGAACGCCGCCCGACGGCCCGGGCGATCTCGTCGGCGATGTGCGGGTTGCCCGAGCGGTTCGGCTCGGGGTGGTCACACGCGTTGCCGCAGCGGAACGCGCAGGTGAGGTAGGAGCGCGATCCGTGGCGTACACCGGAGCGATCGACGGGAACGAGGGGCAGGGGCGTGCCGGGTCCGAGACTCATGCTGCGAGGCTGGCCCGCGACCCTGTCGTTCAGGCGTCGTCGTGGCCACTGCCGGGTGAACGGTCGGCGACCACGTCGTCGCCACCGTTGCGCGCCACCTCGACCCGCCAGACCACGGCGCTCAGCACGACGAGGAGCGCCACCACGCCGGCGGCATTGACCAGGACGGTCGGGTACCCGAGCTCGCCGACGTCGACGAACGGATAGGGATACCAGCCGGTGATCGCCCCGTGGGTGAGGGTCACCACGAGGTAAAGCGTCGGGAACGCGCCACTCCACGCGAGGTCGCTCGCTCCGAGGCGGAGGCGAGGGCCGGCCGCGATCCACGCGACCACCGCGAGCACCGGGACGAGGACGTGGAGCATCGCGTCCGCGACCGCGTTGGCCCCCTCGAGGTCCAGCAGGGGTCGGAGGAGCACGTAGTGGACCACACCGGTGACCACGATCCCGGTGACGGCGTTGAGCCGCAGCACCCGCCAGGCCCGGGTGAACGGTCCTCCGGTCGCCGCGCGCGCGGCAGTGGCGGCGACCAGTGCGTTGGACAGGATGGTGAAGTAGCAGAAATAGCGGGACACCCGAGCCGCACGGCTCGGTACGTCGGTCTCGTCGAGCACGGCCTGGCCCTGCCACACCAGCACGAACTGCAGCACGAGTGCGATGGCCGCCATGGCGGCGGTCACCCCGTGGAGGGACCGTGCGCGGGGGGCCGGGAGCATGGCCGCCATGCTAGGGCGCGGCGATGCCCCCGGCGACGACCCGCGGCCGGGTCAGGAGAGGTCCGCGCAGGCGAACTTCGTGCCGTCGTCGAGGTGCAGCACCATCGACTTCGCTCCCTCCGAGGCGGGATTGTCGTTGGTGATGGTGGTGGCGGCCGCCCCGTCGTCATCGGTCGGCACCATGAGGTGGACCTCGTTGGGCGGCTGGTCCGAGCCGTCGGGATCGAACTTGAAGTGGTCCCCACCGGCGTTCGGCGAGCACGCCTCGGCGTGCAGGTGCGACATGTACTCGGTGTCGGCCTCGAGGCCGGAGAGGTCGACCGACAGGGTGGTTCCGTTGTCGGTGCGCGCCAAGTACGCGCTGCCCGAGACCTCGGGACTGCCGTCGGGAGCGTCGTCGAGCAGCGCGAACTCGCCCTCGCGCAGTTGCGCGTCCGGGAGCTCGTCGGCCGGCGTCGCGTCGGGGTCACCGGTCATGGCGGCCATGTCCCCCATGTCCCCGTGGTCGTGGCCGTCGTCGCCGTGGTCGTGGGTGCTGTGGTCGTGCGGTTCGTCGTCACCGGGGGTCACCACGATGCGCTCGGAATCCTCCGCAGCGGCCGTCTCCGCATCGTCACCGCACGCGGTCAGGGCACCCAGCAGCGCCATGCAGGCCGCGGCCCGCACCAGCGTCGTGTGTCGCATCAAACTTCTCGTCTCTCCTGTACGACGTCCGGGAGCGGACGCCGGCCTGATCGGTCACCTTCGAGGGGTTGTCGTCGGAACAGTCTGCCGGGGGCGCCCTGGAGTTCCCGGACCGATGGCCTTTTCTTCGACGCCGCCCACCTAGGCTGTCCGCATGGACGACTGGACCTCGCTCGCACTCGCTGCGCGCGACGGCGACGCGGAGGCGCTCACCGCGCTGGTCCGGTTGACCCAACCGCACGTGTGGCGGCTCTGTGCCCACCTGGCCGATCGCGAGACCGCCGACGACCTCACCCAGGAGACCTACGTCCGAGCCCTGCGGTCGCTGGCCCGCTACCGGGGTGACTCCCCGATCCGGGTGTGGTTGTTCACCATCGCCCGCCGTGTGGTGGCCGACGAGATCTCGCGGCGGCAGCGACGTCGCCGTCGCCCGGAGCCGACACCGGCCCCACCGGCGCCCGACCACGCCGGTGCCGTGGCGACCGAAGCGCTCCTCGCCCACCTCGATCCGCAACGTCGGGAGGCCTTCGTGCTGACCCAGCTGCTGGGCTACCCCTACGCCGACGCCGCCGAGATCTGCGGCTGCCCGGTCGGGACGGTCCGCTCCCGGGTCGCGCGGGCCCGTGAACAGTTGGTGGACCTCCTCGGCGAGGACGAGTCCGCCGACCGCACCGCCTGAGCACCCGCGGAAATCTCCTCCCGGCCGGGAACCGATTCGCCCTTCCGTGGGACTGTTCGGGCATGGCCGAGGAGAACCAGATCCCGTGCAGCAGCGTCCGTGAGGCGATCTCCGCGATCGCCGACGACGAGGCCGCTCCCCTGTCGTCCGACGTGGTCGACCGCCACCTCGCGACGTGTGCCGCCTGCGCGGCGTACCGCACTCGCCTGACGACGCTCGCCGCGCAGGTTCCTGCCATCCCGGCCACCGACGCCCCTGATCTCACCGCCCGGATCCTCGCCGGCGGCTGGCCACCGGAGACGGCGCGGGCCCGGGTGCTGCGATGGGGCCTGGTCGCCATCGCCGGGGGTGGTCTCGCCTCGACCCTGTGGGTGCTGGCCCTCGAACTGCTGCACGCCGGTCCCGACCATGCCGGGCACGAGTCGGCGGCGCTCACCATCGCGCTCTGGGCCGGGTTCGGTCTCGTGGCCGCGCGTCCGGGCCTCGCACGCCCCTACCTGCCGCTCACCGCCCTGGCCGTCGGCGGCCTGATGCTGGCCGCCGCCGTGGACATCATCGGTGGGCGGGTGACCTGGACCGAGGAGGTGGTCCACCTCAACCTCGTCCTCGCTTGGCTCCTGGCGTGGCTGCTCGCCCGCGAGGTGCCCTCGACCGCGGTGCTGGCACGTCCGGGCAGCGGCCCGGTGTGGGTCCCGCCGCCCCGGGGCGCCGAGGCCCGCTGAGTCCGCTGCCGCCCGGTGCGGCTACGGGATGGTGTAGCGCATCTCGCAGGACCAGGCGCGGTCGCGCCCTCGGTTGCCGTGACAGCTGTCCCAGTGGCGCCCGCCGTAGAGTCGGTCGCGGCCCGCGTGTCCCCGCAGCCAATCCTTGTCGGCGCCACCACGGAGCGTGTCATGGCCCTTGCCACCCCGGAGGTCGTCCTTGTCCTCGTGGCCCTTGAGCACATCGCGCCCCCGGCCGCCGATGAGGTCGTCACGGCCGCGATGGCCCTTCAGGACATCGTGCCCGTCGTCGCCGCGCAGGGTGTCGTGGCCGCCGTGACCAGTGATGCGGTCACGGCCGGCACCGCCCCGCAGCCGGTCGTTCCCGGCGTACCCGCGCAGCACGTCGTTGCCGGGGCCGCCACGCATGCGGTCCTCGTCGCGACCACCGATGATCGTGTCGTCGCCCGTGCCACCCTCACCGCGATCACCGTCGAAGGTGCCCGCCGGAGCTGAACCCAGCCGCAGGTGATCATCCCCTGCGTCGCCACAGACGCGGTCCTGACCGCCGCGGGAGCTGACCCGGTCGGCACCGCCGAGACCGACGACGACGTCGTCGGCGCCGGTGCCCGTGAGCACGTCAGGACCCGACGTGCCGATCAGGGTCGGCTGCAGGCCTTGGCAACGGCGGATCCGTGCCACGGGACGCCAGGAGACAGACATCGTTGCGGCGCGTGATCCGGCGAGGTGCCGCCAGCGCGCGCCATCGTTGGTGCCGATCGCCTTGACGGTGGGACCCCGGTGGTCCCACGTCTGGCTCACGACGACATCTGCGCCCGCGGGGGCCCACGCAAGGTCCGTGACCGCGCCGGGGCCGGCCACCTCCTTCACATGCCCGGAGGCGAGGTCGGCGATGCGGACCCCGCGTTCGTTCGTCACCCAAGCCAGTTCAGTTCCGTCCGGGGACCAGAACGGACCTGACGTCACGTAGCCGGCGAACTCCTCCACGACTGCTCCCTGCGGGTCGGTGACCACCACACCCTCGGCACCGACGCGGGCGATCCGGTCCGATGCGGGCGACCAGGTGGGCGACGATGCGCGGTCGCTGGTGCCCTCGACCCGTCGCACCTCGGTGCCGTCGACCCGCGCGGCGTAGAGACCGGTCTCGATCACGTCGCAGTTCCGATAGCAGGATCGGTTCCAAGCGATGCGGGAGCCGTCAGGCGACCACGTCGGTCCCAGATCGTTTGCGTCGCCCTGGATCACCGCACGGGCGTCGCCACCGTCGACGTCGGCGACCCAGAGGTCGCCTTCGCTCTGCCACACGACTCGGTCGCCACTCGGGGACCACGCGGGATCGCTGTCGGTGCGTGACCGGTCGCCGAGCTCCACGACGGTGGAGCCGTCAATCGCGGCGATGATGATCCTCGACCGCGCCTCGCCACCGTCGACCCAGAGCAGATGCCGCCCGTCGGGACTCCAGGACAACGACCCGTGGAGCACCTCGGCGTCGCGGAACTTGCTCCAGCCGCGGCCCTTCGGCTCGCCGAGGTAGATCGCGTCCTCACTCGCCCACGCGACCACTCCATCACGCATGCCGGGCGACGGGGCCGATGACGCGATCGCAGGAACTGCGGGCGAACCCAGCGTCGAGGTGAGGAGCAGCAGGACGAGAGCGCCGAGAACCGGCATCCGAGACAACACTGTGGCGGCCTTCCCCCCAGATCGATGGCCACGTGGTCGGTGGAGCTGAGGGGACTCGAACCCCTAACCCCCTGCATGCCATGCAGGTGCGCTACCAATTGCGCCACAGCCCCGAGTGGGACGTTGCCCCGTGGGCAACGCCGGAAATACTAGCGGCCGCCTCGATCTCGGGTGAAATCGGGGTGGCTCACGCCGTGCGGTTGTACGCCGCGAGCGTCCAGCCGCGCTCGGGGTGCTCGGAGAGCACCGCCCAGCCACAGTTGTCCATCCCGCGCAACGCCCCGATGCGACTCGCGTCCCAGCCGACGAGGCGTGCGATCGCGATGCGGATCGCTGCACCGTGGGCGACCGCCACGCCGGTCTCCCCCGGCCCCAGCTCGCCGGCCAGCTCTCCGAGCGCGGCACCGATCCGGTCGGCGACCTCCGTCGATGTCTCCGCGCCCGGGATCTCGTCCCATTCGCCGCGCAGGAAGCGCTGGAACTCCTCGGGTGCGTGGGCGGCGTACTCCTCGTGGGTCAGGCCCTGCCGCTCCCCCAGCATCGTCTCCCGCAGGCGGGCGTCGTGTCGGACGGCCAGGCCGGTGGCCGCCGCGACCTCGGCGGCGGTCCGACGGGCGCGGGCGAGGTCGCTGGCCCACAGCACGGTCGGCTCGAGCTTGGCGATCTCCGGCGCCACCTCGGCTGCCTGCGCCAGCCCCGCCTCGTCCAGCTCGGGGTCGAGCTGGCCCTGGATCCGCTTGGCGGCGTTCCAGGTGGTGCGACCGTGGCGCAGCAGGACCAGGGTGCGCGGCTGCGGCATGCTCAGGCCTCGGTGGCCGGGCCGTGGACCTCGGCGGGGAGCTCGACGGTCGGGCAGTCGCGCCACAACCGCTCCAGGGCGTAGAACTGGCGGTCCTCGGCGTGCTGGATGTGGACGACGACGTCGCCGTAGTCGATGAGTACCCAGCGGGCGTCGCGCTCGCCCTCGCGTCGCAGCGGCTTCTCACCGAGGTCGCGGAGGCGCTCCTCCACCGCGTCGACGATCGCCTTGACCTGGCGGTCCGAGCCGCCGGAGGCGAGGAGGAAGACGTCGGTGATCGCGAGCTGCTCGCTGACGTCGAAGGCGATGATGTCGCTGGCGAGCTTGTCCGAGGCGGCCAGGGCCGCCGCGTGGACGATCTCGAGTGCGTGGTCAGTGGCTGTCATGGTCTCCGTCACTGGGATAGAGGTCGTGCTTGGTGATGTACTGCACCACGCCGTCGGGCACGAGGTACCAGATCGGCTGGCCGGCCCGCTGCCGCTCGCGGCAGTCGGTGGAGGAGATCGCCAGCGCCGGCACCTCCACCAACGTCACGCGGTCCGACGGGATCTCCGCCACCGTCTCCGGGTCGATCTCCGCGCCCGGCCGAGTGCAGCCCACGAAGTGGGCATGGTCGAACATCTGGTGCGCGTCACGCCAACTGAAGATGTTGGTCAGCGCGTCGGCGCCGGTGATGAAGTACAGGTCGGCATCGGGCATCTCGTCGTTGAGGTCGCGCAACGTGTCGACGGTGTAGGTGGGGCCGTCCCGGTCGATGTCGACGCGGGAGACCCGGAACCGCGGGTTGGCCGCGGTTGCGATGACCGTCATCAGGTAGCGGTGCTCGGCGGCAGACACCGCGCGACCGGACTTCTGCCACGGGTTGCCCGTCGGCACGAAGACGACCTCGTCGAGGCCGAACCAGCCCTGGGCCTCCGACGCCGCCACGAGGTGGCCGTGGTGGATCGGGTCGAACGTGCCGCCCATCACCCCGACACGACGGCGAGGGGCGTCAGTCACAGGCGCCTCAGCTGTGGTCGCGGCCGCCACCGAACGCGACCAGACCCACCAGGAGCAGCAGCAGGAGCGCGAGGGTGCCACCCCCGACCAACCACGGGTTCAGGGCGTGCTCGCCGCCCTCCTCGGCGGCCCGGACCAGGGCCGTCATCGGCACGACGAGGGACTCACTGAACGACATGGCGCGATCCTATCCAACGCCGGCCGGGGCGCCGAAGCCACCGGTCAGTGCAGTGCGAAGTCCACGCCCAGGAAGAGGGCGGTGAAGCGCACCGTGCGGCCCACGAACACCGTCGGCACGAAGACCCACATCGGCATCTTGAGCAGTCCACCGACCGCCGCCATCACCAACAGCGGTGGTACGCCGACCGAGGCGGCGACGAACATCACGCCCGCGGCGTACCAGGGGCGGCCGTGGGTGCGCTCCACCCACCGCTCGTAGCCGGCGCGGACCTTGGGGCGGGAGAGCTTCTTCTGCGCCCAGGAGGACTCGACGCCACGACGGGCGGCCTCGTACCAGATGATCTTGCCGACGGTGGCGCCCGCGCCCGCGGCGACACCGAGGGCGACCGCGGTGCTCGTGCCCGCCGAGATCGCGCCGGCCCCGAGGATGTAGGCCTCGATGGGCAGGAACGGCACCAGCGCCGAGACCAGGCTCAGCGCGAAGGTCGTCAGCCACAGGATCATCCCGCCGCCGACTCCGCGCGCTCCGGCACCGGCAGGCCGAGGTCGAGCAGCCACTTCAGCGAGACGCACTTGAGCACCAGCAGCGCGATCGCGATCGCCAGGGCGACCCACACCCACCCGGTCACCAGCAGCAGCACCGCGAACAATCCCGAGTTCGCCGCCTTGCCGAGCCGGGACCAGTTCCAGGCGTAGATGCGCCGGTCGACGACGTAGAAGTAGTTGGGGCTGCGGATCGGCCACGCGAGGAACGCGAGCGAGAGATACATGTCGACGACCATGAACTCGAACAGGTAGACCGCGACCGGAATCCAGACCAGCGTCATCGGCTCCTCGCCCAGGAACGGCGCCGGCTGCAGCCAGGCCAGACCCACGTAGAAGGCGCCGCAGCTGAGGCGGTCGCAGATCATGTCGATCGTCCCACCCATGCGGGTCTCGCAGTCGAACCGTCGAGCCCACGCACCGTCCAGGGTGTCCCCCACCCAGTAGACGACCAGGCCCGCGACGAGGAACGCCAGGCTGGCGTCGTACGCCGCCCACGCGGTGAGCGCGAGTGTCGCCAGGGTGCGCACGAAGGTGATGACGGTCGCGCCCGTCGCCAACCGCTCCGCGGCGGCGTCGGCGTAGATCCGGTCCGGGCGCCCTGTCATGGGGGGAACCTATCCGCCACCGGCACGGCCGGCGCGACACACCCCGGCCGTGTCCGCACAGTTCACCTGCCGGCCACGCGTGCCGCCTAGCGTCCGCGGCGTGACCTGGGCGGTGATCTTCGCGCTGGCGAGCGCCACGACGACGGCACTGTCGACCGCGACCCAGCACCGCGCCGCCGACGCGGCGCCCCGGGAGACCGGCGTCGCCGCCCTGATGCGCCACCTCGCACAACGGCCCGACTGGGTGCTCGCCCTGTTGCTCGGGCCCGTCGGCTTCACCCTGCACGCCCTGGCGCTGCACTTCGGGCCGATCGCCCTGGTGCAGCCGTTGGCGATCACCGGCATCGTGCTCGCGGTGCCGATCCGGGCCGCCTGGGCACGCCGGTGGCCGCACGCGGCCGAGATGCGCGCGGTCACCGTCACCGCCGCGGCCATCGCGGTGCTGCTCCTCGCCTCACGGCCCGACGTCGGGCACCGCCCCGTCGACGGGCGGGTGCTGCTGGTCGCGGTGGTGGGGTGCGCGGCCGGTGCCGTGGTGCTGCTCGCCGCATCGGGCGGCGTACGCCGTCCCACCGGCCGGGCCTTCCTGCTCGGCAGTGCAGCCGGCATCCTCTTCGGGCTGATGGCCGTGTTGATGGCGGCCAGCGCCGAGCACGTGGCCGCCCACGGCGTCGTGTCACTCGCCCCCACCTGGCTCCCCTGGGCGCTGGTGGCGTGCGGGCTGAGTGGCGTCACGATCAATCAGGTCGCCTACCGGACCGCGCGCTTGTCGGCGTCGATGCCGGCCCTCAACGTGGTCAACTGCCTGCTCGCCCTCGGGTTCGGCTACCTGGTGCTGCACGAGACGCCGGGGCATCCGGCGCTCGCGGTGGCCGGAGCGGCCGTGGCCCTGCCCGCAATGGCGTGGGGCCTGTGGCAGCTCAGCCGCTGGGACGTGGCCGCGACGCAGCGGCGCGACCTTCAGCGGGTGTGACCGTCGCCGATGACGACGTACTTGGTCGACGTCATCTCGGGCAGGCCCATCGGTCCGCGCGCGTGCAGCTTCTGGGTGCTGATGCCGATCTCGGCGCCGAACCCGAACTCACCGCCGTCGGTGAAGCGGGTCGAGGCATTGACCAGCACCGCGGCCGAGTCCACCTCGGCGACGAACCGCCGCGCGGCGGCCTGGTCCTCGGTCACGATGGCGTCGGTGTGGCCGCTGGAGTGGCGGCGCACGTGGGCGACGGCCGCGGTGAGGTCCGGCACCACGGCGGCCGACATCTCCAGCGCGAGGTACTCGGTGTCGTGGTCCTCCTCGGTGGCGGGCTCGACACCGTCGTGGGCGGCGAAGGCCGGGTCCCCGTGCAGCGTGACCCCGGCGTCCTGCAGCGCGGCGACGACCCGCGGCACGAACTCGTCGGCGATCGCGGCGTGGACCAGCAGGGACTCCGCGGAGTTGCACACGCTGGTGCGGTGGGTCTTGGAGTTCAGGACGAGCGCGAGGGCCTTGTCCTGGTCGGCCGCGGCGTCAACGTAGACGTGGCAGTTGCCGACGCCGGTCTCGATGACGGGGACGACCGACTCGGTGACGACGGCGTTGATCAGGCCGGCGCCCCCGCGCGGGATGAGTACGTCGACCAGCCCGCGTGCCTGCATCAGTGCCTTCACCGAGTCGTGGCTCTCGGCGGGCACGAGCTGCACGGCGTCGGCGGGCAGACCGGACTGCTCGACGGCACCGCGCAGTGCCTCGACGACGGCCGCGTTGCTGCGGGCCGCGCTGGAGGAGCCGCGCAGGAGGACGGCGTTGCCCGACTTCAGGCAGATGCCGGCGGCGTCGGCGGTCACGTTGGGCCGGGCCTCGTAGATCATGCCGACGACACCGAACGGCACCCGCACCTGGCGCAGCTCGAGACCGTTGGCGAGTACGCCGCCCCGCACGACCTCGCCCACGGGGTCGGCGAGTCCGGCGACCTCGCGCAGGCCCTGCGCCATGCCGGCGAGCCGGTCGGGGTCGAGCCGGAGACGGTCGACCACACCGGCCGGCGTACCGGCTGCCTCGGCGGCTGCCACGTCCTGGGCGTTGGCGGCGAGGATCGGCTCCTGTGCTGCCCCGAGCCCCTCGGCCATCGCGTGCAGCGCGGCGTCCTTCTGGGCGCGGGTGGCCACCGCGAGGTCGTAGGACGCCTCGCGCGCCCGGATCGCCAGCTCCCTGACCTGCTCCGCGGTGCTCATGGCCCGATCCTAGGCCGCGGGTCGAGTGCTCACTTGTTGCCGGTTGAGTCGTGAGAAGTTCTCGCCGCGGCCCGCGCCCGCGGGTGGCGCGGCCGGGAAAAACGACGTCGGCGGCAGCGATCGCTCGCTGCCGCCGACGTGTGGTCGGAACCTCCGGTCAAGAAGTCACGACTCGACCGGAAAGAAGTGCCGACTCAACCCTTCACTTGCGCTTCTCGATCTCCTCGGTCGCGGCCGGGAGGACGGCGTGGAGGTCGCCCACGACGCCGAAGTCGACCAGCTCGAAGATCGGGGCCTCGTCGTCCTTGTTGACGGCCACGATGGTCTTCGAGGTCTGCATGCCCGCACGGTGCTGGATCGCACCGGAGATGCCGTTGGCGACGTAGAGCTGCGGCGAGACCGTCTTGCCGGTCTGGCCGACCTGGAAGCTGTGCGGCTTCCAGCCCGAGTCGACGGCGGCACGCGAGGCACCGACAGCCGCACCGAGCGCGTCGGCGAGGCCCTCGACCGCGTCGAAGTCGCCGCCGGTGCCACGACCACCGGAGACCACGATGGCGGCCTCGGTGAGCTCGGGACGGCCGGTGGACTGGCGCGGCTGCGAGGCCACGATCTGCGCCGCCTTGGCGGCGTCGGAGATCGTCGCGGAGAACTGCTCGACCGTGCCGGCACCCGCGCCCTCCTCCGGGGAGGCCGAGTTGGGCTTGACGGTGATGATCGGCGTGCCCTGCGTGACCTTGGACTTGGTGGTGTAGCTGCCGGCGAAGACCGACTGCGTGGTCGCGCCCTCGCCGTCGATGTCCACCGCGTCGGTGATCAGGCCCGACTCGATCTTGATCGCGAGCCGGCCCGCGATCTCCTTGCCCTCGGCCGAGGACGGCACGAGGATCGCGGCAGGCGAGGCCTTCTCGGCCAGCTGCTGCAGCACCTCGGCCTTGGGGGCCACGAGGTAGCCCTTGATGTCGGCGTCGTCGACGACGTAGACCTTCTCCGCGCCGTAGGCCTTGACCTTCTCGGCGGCGGCGTCGCCCTTGTCGCCGGGGCCGACGAACACCGCGGACGGCTCGCCCAGACGCTTGGCGAGCGCGAGGAGCTCGTAGGTCGGCTTCTTCACCTCTCCGTCGACGTGGTCGACGAGAACCAGAACTTCAGACATGTTCGAACGCTCCTCAGATGAACTTCTTCGAGGCGAGGAACTCCACGAGCGCCGGAGCGCCCGAGCCGTCCTCGTCCTTGACGATCTCGCCGGCCTCGCGCGGCGGCCGCTCGGCGGTCTCCTCGACGGTGGTCCACGCGGCGTCGAGGCCGACCTGGCCGGCGTCCACACCGAGGTCGGACAGCGCGTAGGTCTCCAGCGGCTTCTTCTTCGCCGCCATGATGCCCTTGAACGACGGGTAGCGCGCCTCGCCGGACTGGTCGGTGACCGAGAGCACCAGCGGCAGCGTGCCACCGACGACCTCGGTCGCGTCGTCACCGTCGCGCTTGATGCGGACCTGGTCGCCCTGGAGCTCCACGACCGAGGCCTGGGTGACCTGCGGCAGGCCGAGGCGCTCGGCGAGCATGGCCGGGACGACGCTCATCGCGGCGTCGGTGGAGGCCATGCCACACATCACGACGTCGGGCTGGCCGATCTTCTCCACGGCCTTGGCCAGCACCAGCGAGGTCGCGATCGCGTCCGAACCGGCGATCGCGTCGTCCTGGACGTGGACGCCCTCGTCGGCGCCCATCTGCAGGGCCTTGCGGACCGCGTCGACGGCGCCCTCGGGGCCGATGGTCAGCGCGGTGACCGTGACGTCCTCGGGGTTGTCGGCCTTCTCCTTGATCTGGAGGGCCTGCTCGACGGCGTACTCGTCGAGCTCGGACAGCAGACCGTCGACACCGACACGGTCCACGGTGTTGTCGGACTCGAAACGCCGGTCGGCGGTCGCGTCAGGAACGTGCTTCACACAGACGACAATGTTCATGGTTGTGGCCGGATCGGCCCCTTCCTGTGCTTCGTGGGTCCCCTGGACAGGGACGGATGTGGTCCTTGCGGACAGCGCTGGCAGGTTACCGCTCAGTTGGGAGCGGTTGAACCCCGGCTCCCGTGTGGTCCCTCACACCGAGACGACCGCCGCCGGGCAGCCGCTGGCGACGTGAGGAGCGTCACGGTCGGACGATGCGCTCCAGCAGGCGTCCGGCGACGATGTAGCACACCGCACCGAGGCCGTAGTTGGTCAACGCGGTCTTGGTCAGCGCCACCGAGGGCTCGTCCTCGTCGACGAAGGCCTTGATCGGGTTGTCCAGGTCGAAGATGCCCAGGTCCACCGCGTTGGCGAGGTCCCGCACGAAGCTCACCAGCGGGTTCTCGTCACGCAGCTCGAGGGCGTAGCTGAAGGCGGCGACCGCGAGCACGAGCGCGAGCACCGCGCAGACCGTCCAGACGATGCGTGCGGCGACGGTGCGTGCCTTCGCCACCGTGAGTGATCGGCTGTCGACGCCGTCGGTGTGGGTCCCCATGTCCTTCACTTCCCCTTGAACTCGGCCTTGCCCGGGCCGTTCTCCACGAACGATGCCATGCCCACGGCACGGTCCTCGGTGGCGAACACGCCGGCGAAGTGCTGCCGCTCGATGGCCAGGCCCGTCTCCAGGTCCGCCTCCAGCCCCCGGTCGACGGCGTCCTTGATCGCCCGGAGCGCGTACGGCGCGCCGGTCGCGAACTGCGCGGCCCAGGTCACGGCGGCGTCGTACACCTCGGCGGCAGGCACGACGCGGTCGACCAGGCCGATGGCCAGGGCCTCCTCGGCCTTGACGAAGCGGCCGGTGTACATCAGGTCCTTGGCCCGCGCCGGTCCCACGAGGCGCGCCAGCCGCTGGGTGCCGCCCGCGCCGGGGATGATGCCGAGCAGCGACTCCGGCTGCCCGAGAGCGGCGTCCTCGGCGGCGAACCGCACGTCGGCGGCGAGAGCCAGCTCGCACCCACCGCCGAGGGCATAGCCGTTGACGGCGGCCACGACCGGCTTGGGGATGCGCGCGACCGCGGTCACCGCACCCTGCAGCGCCTCGACGCGGTCGACCATGTCCGTGTAGGACATGTCGGCCATCTCCTTGACGTCGTTGCCGGCGGCGAAGACGCGCTCACCACCCCACACCACGACTGCTCGTACGTCGTCCCGCTCGGTGGCCTCGGCAGCGACCGCGGTCAGCTCGTCCTGCACCTGCAGGCTGATCGCGTTCATCTTCGGCCGGTCGAGCCGGATGGTGCCGACCCCGTCGGCGACCTCCAGGCGGACGTACTCGGCTGCCATGTGTCCTCTCCTAGTCCGTTGGTGGGTCCATCGATGGCCGCGCGGCGGTGCCGCGGCTCAGGTTTCCCGTCCGCATTCTCGCGCCACATGCGACACGTTGACAACGCGGGTGGGGCACCGTCTCACGGCTCGGAGGTCGCCGAGGACGCCGCATGTGACCGCCGCGTAACCCGGGGCCGGACAACAGCGTTGATCACCATGACGTGCGGCTCGGGCGGTTTTGGGGGCCGCCCGGGCCGTGCTCCGCCACCATTGCGGGGGGCATGCCCTCCTCGCCGGGACCTAGGCTGGTGCCGTGTCCGACCTGCGCACGGTGAGCGATCACCAACACCTCGTGGCCTCGCTCCTGGCCGTCACGGCCGCGGAGACCGTCGACCTCGACCACGCCCGCGGGCGCATCCTGGCCGAGCCCGTCACCGCACCCGAGGCACTGCCCTCCTTCGACAACTCCGGCATGGACGGGTACGCCGTCCGGTCGGCCGACATCGCCGGCGCCAGTGAGCAGCACCCGGTCCGGCTGCCGGTGGCGGCCGACATCCCCGCCGGTGCGCCCGTCGGCAACCTGGCGCCCGGCTCGGCGCACCGGATCATGACCGGCGCACCGGTGCCGGTCGGGGCGGACACGATCGTCGAGGTGGAGGCGACCGACGGCGGCACCGACACGGTGGGCATCCACGCCGAGCGCGAGCCGGGGCGGTTCGTGCGCACAGCCGGCGTCGACGTCGCCCCGGGCACCGTCGTCCTCTCCCCCGGTGCACGACTCGGCCCCGCACAGCTCGGTCTGCTGGTGGCGCTGGGGATCCGCGAGGTGGCGGTCCACGCCCGGCCCCGCGTGCTGGTGTGCTCCACCGGCTCCGAGCTGGCCGAGCACCCCGAGCCCGGGTCCGGACAGATCCGTGACGCCAACGGCCCGCTGCTCGCGGCCGCTGTGGAGGATGCGGGTGCCGAGGCGATCCGGCGGCTGTGGGTCGCCGACGAGGTCGACACCTTCCTCTCCCTCCTCGACGCCGAGCTGGACGGCATCGACCTGCTGATCACCTCCGGCGGTGTGAGCGCCGGGGCCTACGAGGTCGTCAAGGACGCCCTGGCGCCGCGCGGGGTCACCTTCACCAAGGTGGCCATGCAGCCCGGGATGCCCCAGGGCTTGGGCACCTACCGTGACGTGCCGGTCGTCTGCCTGCCCGGCAACCCGGTCAGCACGCTGGCCTCGTTCGAGGTGTTCGTCCGGCCGGCCCTGCGGCGGGCCGTCGGCCATCCGCGGCCGGACCGCCCCGTGGTCCGGGCACGCCTCACCGAGAACCTGACGTGCCCGCCGGGCAAGCGCCAGTTCCGCCGCGGCCGCCTCGACCCGGCCGCCGGCACGGTGGCGCCGTGCGGCCCCGCCGGCTCGGGATTCCTCGGCTGGTACGCCCGTGCCGACTGCCTCATCGACCTGCCCGCCGAGGTCACCGAGGTGCACGCCGGCGACCTCGTCGACGTGTGGGACCTAGGCTGACGGCGTGCCCGAGACCCTGTTGGACACCGTCGAGGACGGCGTCGCCCGCATCACCTGGACCGACGAACTGACCGCCCGCGGCTGGCAGGCCGCCGTGGACGTCGTACGCCGCGAGGTGGCCAACGCGCTGGTCGACCACGACCGCGTCGAGGCCAAGGTGGCCGCCGACGACACCGACGGGCAACGCATCGCGACCTGGTCGGGGCTGCGCCGCGAGGGCGTGCAGCGCGGCACGCACTCCAACGTGGTCGTCTACGCCCGCCTGGCCGGCGACACCCCGGTCAACGAGCCGGGCGGGTTCCGTGCGCTGCTCAACGCCTTCCTGCCCCGCAAGCGCGCGATCAGCCAGATGCTGATCCGCGACACGTCTGCCGAACCGCGCGTGCTGCTGTGCGAGCTCACCTACAAGGCCGACTGGGACCTGCCCGGCGGCGTGGTGGAGGTCGGCGAGTCCCCCCACGTCGCGGTCGCCCGGGAGGTGGCCGAGGAGCTCGCCCTGGAGATCGACACCGGTGCGCTGCTGCTCACGGACTGGCTGCCGCCGTGGAGCGGGTGGGACGACGCGCTGTGCCTGGTCTTCGACGGTGGCGCGCATCCCCCCGAGCTCGTCGACCGGATCGTGAAGCAGCAGCGCGAGATCGCCTCCGCGGCGTTCTGCACGCTCGGTGAGGTCGAGGAGCGGGCGGCTCCCTTCACCGCCCGTCGGGTGCGGTCGGCGCTGGCCAACCTCGCTGGAGGCGGCCCGTCCTACACCGAGTCCGGTCGCTGAACCGCGCCTGCGGCCGACCGGTCCAGCACCTCGCGAGCGAGCATCGTCGCTCCGGCCACGGCGGCCGGCATCATCAGCACCGCACCGAAGGGCACCAGGAAGCACAGCTGCACGGCCGCCCCGAAGCCCAGCGTGGCGCCCCGGTGGTCGGCCAGCAGGGCCCCCTGCTCCCGGCGGTCCAGGCCGCGGGCGCCCAAGGGGCGCGAGAGCAGCTCGCGGGCAACGAGCCGGCCGGCGAGGAGTACGCCGATGACCGGCCCGGCCACGGTGCCCACCAACGGCACCAGGCCGACCACGAAGACGACCACCGTGGTGGCCAGGCCGAGGAGCACCAGCACGAGCCCGTCGGCGACCGAGCGCCACCACCCCGGCCCCGCGTCGGGCACCGGACCGCCCAGGTCGGTCTCGGTGGCACGCCAGATCCGTTCGTAGACCGGGTCGCCGACGGTGAGGGTGATCGCGGTGAAGCTCACCACGGCGAGGACCCCGGCGCCGAGCACGACCACCAGGCCGAGGGCCACGCGCAGCGCCTGCCGTGCGGTGTCGACCCAGCCGTCGGCGAAGGGCGTCGCCCACCCGACGAGGTCGTCGATGCGCACCAGCAGGACCACGAACGCCGCGGCCAGCACGAGCAGCACCAGCAGCGCCGGGAGGATCCCGCCGAGCATGCGGCGCGGGTGGGCCCGCCACTCCGCGACGCCGCGGAGGAAGCAGGCGACTCCGTCGCCGGCACCCATCGGTGTCCTCAGAACAGCGCGGACGCGAGGGACTGGCGTCCCTTGATGACCCGCTCGTCCTCGTTGCCCACCGCGGCGAAGAGGCCCAGCAGGTGCTCGCGCACGCGGTTGCGGTCGTCGTCGGTGGTGCGCTTGACCAGGTCGATCAGCCGCACGAACGCGTCCTCGACGTGGCCGCCGACCATGTCGAGGTCGGCGACCATGACCTGGGCGTCGATGTCGTCGGGTGCCGACGCCGCCGCCTCCCGCGCCCGGGTGAGGTCGACGCCCTGGGTGCGCTGCAGGACCTTGGCCATCGCGAGGCCGGCGGCCGCCTCCCCGTCAGCAGGGTTGCCGTCGACGAGCTTCTGGTACTCCGCGACCGCGGCGTCGATGTCACCCGCGGCGAGCGCGTCCTGGGCCGGGGCGTAGCGGGGGTCCAGCTCGGGCTCGTCCTCGCCGTCGGCAGGAGCAGCCCCCTGGGGCTGGTGGCGCCCGGAGATGCCCTGGGCGGTCAGCTGCTGCGCGAGCTGGTCGAAGACCGTGGTGAGCTCCTCGCGGCTCAGCGCACCGGGGATCGGCTGCGTGGCCGGGCGGCCGTCGAGGAAGACCATCATCAACGGCACGGGCAGCTGCTGCATCTGCGAGGCCTGGGCGATCGCCTGCGCGATCTGGGGCGAGGCGTCCACGTCGACGAGACCGGCCAGGAACCGGCCGTCGTACCCCTCGACGACCGCCGCCACGTCGTCGGCCATGGTCTGGCTCTCCGGCGCCTGCGCGGCAGAGTGGAAGACGAGCACCACCGGCGCCGTCGTCGAGGCCTGCAGGACGGTCTGGAAGCTCTCCTCGGTGACCGTGACCGCGTAGGAACCAGCGGGGGCACCACCGCCCGCGCCACCGGGCGCGGGAGCGCCGCCACCGGCGGCCGGTGGCTGCTGCGCCAGTCCGGAGAGGTCGATCGCACCGGGACGGGAGAACGGCTGCTGCGTCATGGCGCCATCGTAGGCGGGACGGCTCACGCCGACCGGCGGGGCCCGTCGGCCCGGGGCCACCGGCGCCGGGGACGTCAGTCGTCGAAGTCGCCGGCGCCCGCGCGCACCGGCTGCAGCAGTGCCGAGAGCTCGCGCAGCTGGGCCTCGTCCAGGTGGCCGATCGCGAAGTCCGCGCCGACGAGGTCGGCGGTGGCGACCTCGACGAGCTCACGGCCCTCGGGGGTGATCTCGGCGAGCACGGCCCGGCCGTCCTCGGGGTGGGGCACCCGGCGGACCAGTCCCGTCTCCTCCAGGCGGCGCACGATCGAGGTGACCGAGGTGGGGTGCACCTGCAGCCGCTCCCCCATCTTGCCCAGCGGCAAGGAGCCCCGGGAGGAGAAGGTCAGCAGGACGAGCGCCTCGTAGCGGGCAAAGGTGAGCCCGTGCGGCCGCAGGATCGCGTCCAACCGTCCCAGGACCAGTTGGTGCACCCGCATCAGTGAGGTGACGGCGTGCATCGCCGGCACCGCCTCCCAGCGTTCGCCCCACTGCCGGGCGGCCTCGTCGATCGGGTCGAAGGGGAGCATCAGTTCGGGATCCTCGGGCCACGCAGGCCGGAACGCTGGACCACGCGCTGGATCGACAGGTCCCGCTCGTCGGCGCGGCCGACGTAGCGGATGTCGCGCAGGCCCTGCTCCTGGGCGGCCGACTCGAAGCAGAAGTGGCCGAACCCGAAGACCCGGCCCAGCAGCGGCTTCTGCACCGAGATGTCGAGGATGCGCGCGAGCGGCATGGTGGCGTGGTGCTGGTTGAGCACGCCGTGGACGCGGAAGACCCGCATGTTGGTGATCACGAACCGGTCGCGGCGCTCACGGACCGCGCACCAGAGCGCGTGCACGGCCAACAAGAACGCGGCGAGGAGCAGCAGCCACGCGATGGTGACCGAGACGACCGCACTGGCGACCAGCAGCCCCACCGCGAGGCAGGCCTCCAGGGCAGGCCGGACGTAGACGATCCAGTGGTGGCAGACCTCGTCCACCACCACCTCGCCCTCCTCGCGCAGCAGGTGGCGACCGATGCCCGGGTCACCGACCCATCGCCAGAAGCCCACGGTGAGCCGCTCAGAAGGAGGTGACGAAGTCGATGATCCCGGCGAAGAGCTGGGTGGTGAGGTCCCACCCCTGGTCGCCGGTGGTCTTCGCGATGTCGGCGAGCCCGGACGGGTCGTTGAACATCCAGTAGCCCAGGAACACGACGATCGCGATCACGGCGATCTTCTTGACGTCCATGGGTATCTCCATCCTGACCGACGGCGCGCACCGGATCGTGGCCGACCGCGTGGGCATGACTCCCCACATTGGTACCAGCCTCGCCCCAGTTCGCGTGGGAGGCACGCGGGCCCCGACACCGACGCCTAGGCTCGGTGCCGTGCAGCACACCCGTGGGCAGGTCGTCGTCGTGGAGTCACTCGCCGAACTGGACCGGCGCCTCGCCGCCGGCGCGCGCCACCTGACGGGGTGGCGGCTGACCGGCGTGGACCTGCGAGAGCGTTCGCGCGAACTGGCCAACTGCGACACCACACGCACGACCTTCGCCGGCTGCACCTTCGCCCCGGGCGACGACCACCTCCACAGGGTCCGCGGGGCCCTCGTGCTGCCCGCGGTGCACCAGGCGCCGATCGACCCCCACCGCAGCGAGCTCTACGGCGTCGCCGAGCTCTACGACGCCCCGGCGTGGCGCGACAGCCTCGACGGCCGCGCCTACGCGTGGCTCCAGACCGCGCACGAGCGCGACGCCGTGCTCGCCCGGGTGCTGCACGACCAGGGCATCGACACCGCGTTGCGGCGGTGGACCGACGGGCGTGACGTCGTGGGCGTCATGGGCGGGCACGCCTGGGCGCGGGACCGGGCGGCGTACGCCGACGCCGCGCGGCTGGGCAGGTTGCTCGGCCGGACCCACACCGTGGCCACCGGCGGCGGACCCGGCGCGATGGAGGCGGCGAACCTCGGTGCACGGCTGGGCACGGCACCCGAGGGTGCGCTCGCGGACGCGCTCGCCACGCTGGCGCGGGTGCCGTCCTTCCACCCCGACGTCGACGCCTGGGTGGCGAGCGCCGCAGCGGTCCGGGACGGCCTCGACGCCACCGCCGAGACCCTCGGGGTGCCCACCTGGCACTACGGCCACGAGCCGCCGAACCTGTTCGCCACGTCGGTGGCGAAGTACTTCCGCAACGCGCTGCGCGAGTCGATCCTGCTGCAGGTCTGCAACGCCGGCATCGTCTTCCTGCCCGGGGCAGCGGGCACCGTGCAGGAGGTGTTCCAGGACGCCTGCGAGAACTACTACGCCTCCGAGGACGCGGTCGCTCCCATGGTGCTCGTAGGTCGGGCCCACTGGACCGAGGAGCTGCCCGCGTGGCCACTGCTGGAGTCACTGGCACGCGGGCGGGCGATGGCCGACCACGTCCACCTCGTCGACACCGTCGAGGAGGCCGCGGCGCTGTTCGAGTGATCGCGGGCGGCGGTCTCAGGCGGCGAGCAGCGCCGACTCGCGGGCGATGACCTCGCGGTAGTGGGCGACGAGCAGGTCGTTCAGCGCCCCCCAGGAGCGGTCCTGCACGCTGGCGACCGCGGCGTCGGCCATCGCCGCACGCCGCTGCCGATCGCGCGCGAGCGCGTCCACGTGGGCCGCCATCTCGCCCCCGTCGCCGGGCCGGTAGAGCAGCCCCGCGACGCCGTCGTCGACCACGTCGACCGGTCCTCCCTGCCGGGGGGCCACGACGGGGACCCCGGATGCGAGCGCCTCCTGCGCTGACTGGCAGTAGGTCTCGTGGCGCCCCGTGTGCACGAACAGGTCGAGCGAGGCGTAGGCACTGCTCAGGTCGGCGCCGTGCTGCACCCCGAGGAAGTGCGCCCGCGGCAACAGGGAGCGGAGCCGCTGCTCCTCCGGACCGCCGCCCACCAGCACGAGCGCATAGCGGGGGTCGTCGTGGAGGTGGCTGAGCAGGTCCAGCTCCTTCTCCGCGGCGAGGCGACCGACGTAGCCGACGAGCAGCTGTCCCTGCGGCGCGAGCCGTCGCCGCAGCTGCTCGTCGCGGTGCCGCGGGTGGAACGACGCGAGGTCCACGCCGCGCCCCCACCGGGCGAGACCGGGTACGCCGAGGCCCCGGAGCTGCTCCAGGCTCGCCGTGGACGGCGCGAGCGTGCGGTCGACGTGGGTGTGGATCCGGCGCGTCATCCGGGCCGCGGCGCGCACGCCGCCGGGGACGTCGTACCGCTCGGCGAAGCCGATCAGGTCGGTCTGGTAGATCGCGACCGTGGGGATCTGCAGCTCGCGGGCCGCCCGCGCCGCCTGGTGGCCGAGCAGCGCGGGCGAGGCGAGGTGGACCACGTCGGGACGGAACCGGGCCATCGCGGACCGCAGGCGGCGGCGGGACTCCAGGCCGATCCGGAAGTCGCGGTAGAACGGCAGCGCCGCGCCGCGGGCGTGGCGGACGCGGTGGCCGGCGTAGATGTCGGGTCCGGTGGGAGCGATCAGTTCGGCGCGGTGGCCCTGGTCGGCGAGGTGCTCCAGGACGCGGCGCACCGAGTTGGTGACACCGTTGACCTGGGGAAGGAAGGACTCGGCCACGACCTGCACCCGGAGAGCATCCATGCCACGGACGCTAGGGAGGCGTCCGGAACGGACTCCGACCGACACGAGAGCCCAACGTGTCGGGCCAGTGAACGATGGCGACGCCGCGCCTCAGCCGCCGTCCGGGGAGGCTGCCAGTTGGCCACAGGCGCCGTCGATGTCCTGGCCCCGGGTGTCACGCACGGTCGTCGGGACACCCTTGGCCTCGAGGCGGCGTACGAACTCGCGCTCGTCCTCCGGGTCCGACGCGGTCCACTTCGAACCCGGCGTCGGGTTGAGCGGGATCAGGTTGACGTGCACCCAGCCCCAGTCGCCGTAGGAGGTGAGGACGTCGGCCAGCAGGTCGGCGCGCCACGCCTGGTCGTTGATGTCGCGCATCATGGCGTACTCGATCGAGACGCGACGCTTGGTGCGCTCGGCGTAGTGCCAGGCCGCCTCGACGGATTCGTGCACCGAGTAGCGGGTGTTGATCGGCACCAGCTCGTCGCGCAGCTCGTCGTCGGGGGCGTGCAGGCTCAGTGCCAGCGTGACCGGGATGCCCTCCTCGGTCAGCTGGTTGATGCGCGGCACGAGGCCGACCGTGGAGACGGTGATGCCGCGAGCGGACATGCCAAGGCCGTCGGGCGTGGGGTCGGTGAGGCGGCGTACGGCGCCCATGACGGCCTTGTAGTTCGCCAACGGCTCGCCCATGCCCATGAAGACCACGTTGGAGACGCGACCCTCACCGCCGGCGACGTCGCCGCGGGCGAGGGCCCGGGCGCCGGCGACGACCTGCTCCACGATCTCCCCGGCCGACATGTTGCGCTGCAGGCCGCCCTGGCCGGTCGCGCAGAAGGGACAGGCCATGCCGCAGCCGGCCTGGCTGGAGACGCACATGGTCACGCGGCCCGGATAGCGCATCAGGACCGACTCGACCATCGCACCGTCGAACAGCTTCCACAGCGTCTTGACCGTGGCGCCCTTGTCGGCCTCGAGCGTGCGCAGCGGCGTCATCAGCTCCGGCAGCAGCGCCCGCACGAGGTCGGCGCGCTGCCCCGCCGGCAGGTCGGTCATCTGCTCGGGGTCGTCCACGAGCCGCGCGAAGTAGTGGGCGGAGAGCTGGTTGGCCCGGAACCCGGGGACGCCGAGCTCGGCCGCGCGCTCCTTGCGCTCGGCCGGCGTGAGGTCCGCGAGGTGGCGGGGCGGCTTCTTGCGCCCTCGGGGTTCGTCGAAGACGAGCGGCAGCGGGGATCGATCGGTCATGACGTGGCCCAGTGTCCCATCCGCCCGGCCGGGGCGACTAACCGTCGCGCTTGAGCAGGATCCACAGCACGATCGCCGCGACCCCGCCGGCGACGACCAGGGTCATCACGGTGCCGAAAAGCATGTAGCGCCCGAACCGTCGGGTCCGCGTGGGGACGAGCAGGCCGATGGGCACCGCGAGGGCGATCACGACGAAGGGGAAGAGCTCCTCGGCCCGCTCGTCACTGACCAGCGCCGACACGATCGCGGTGTAGATGCCCGGCACGATGATGATGTAGAGCATCCCGGTGAAGAACCCGGCGAGCGGGAAGAAGACGGGGTGCTCGCGGTGGAACCAGTCGGGTCGTCGCGTGGACGGCTCGACCTGCGAGGTCTCCGCTCCCGACTGCATGCCCGGATCGTAGCCGCCAGCGGTCCATCGAGGTGAAGCCGTGTCTGCCACAGTGACCCCATGGCCGAGCAGCACCCCGCCCTCACCTACCGCAGCTATCTGGCACTGGACGAGGTGCTGACCGCACAGCACCCGCGGTCCTCCGAGCACGACGAGATGCTCTTCATCGTGATCCACCAAGTCTACGAGCTGTGGTTCAAGGAACTGCTCCACGAGTTCGCCCACCTCCAACGACGGTTGGAACAGGGCGAGTCCGCGCCCGCCCTGCACACGTTGCGGCGCATCCTGACGGTGCTGAAGGTGGCCGTGGCGCAGGTGGACGTGCTGGAGACGATGACGCCGCGCCAGTTCACCAGCTTCCGCGGTCGGCTGGACTCCAGCAGTGGTTTCCAGTCCGAGCAGTTCCGCGAGCTGGAGGCGGTCCTCGGGCGGCGCGACGGCGGGATGACGAGGCACTACCCCACCCAGAGTCCCGGTCGCGCACGGATCGAGGATGCGATGGCGCGCCCGTCGGTCCACGACTCCTTCGTGCGCTACCTCCGCGCCAGCGGGTACGACGTCTCCGACGCCGACCTGCACCGCGACGTGACGCGGCCGCTGCACCCGTCCGCGGACCTGCAGCGCGTGCTGCTCGAGGTCTACGCCGACGACGCCCAGCCCGCGCACGTCGCCGAGCGCCTCATCGACGTCGACGAGGGACTCCAGGAGTGGCGCTACCGCCACGTGAAGATGGTCGAGCGAACCATCGGCAGCAAGCCCGGCACCGGCGGCTCCGAGGGAGCCGGTTACCTCCACACCACGCTGCACCGACAGGTCTTCCCCGACCTGTGGGCGATCCGGAGCCAGATGTGAACGCCGTGGCATCGGCGACCGACCTCGCCGCCTCCCCCAACCCGCTCGCCCGGCACTACTCCCGCTTCGGCGTCGCCGACCGGCTGCTGCTCAGCGGGCACTCGCACCAGGCGTGGCCGGACGTCGCACGCGAGGGCCTGGTGGCGGCGTACGACGACGCGGCAGCGGACGTGGACCAGAAGTGGGAGCGCGCCTTCGCGCAGGCCGAGGCCGTCCGCGCCGGCCTGCGCACCTGGCTCGACGAGCCCGACGGGCAGCTCGCACTCGGCGCCAGCACCCATGACCTGCTGCTGCGGTTCCTCTCCGCGGTCGACCTGCCGGCACGTCCTCGGCTGGTGACCACCGACGGCGAGTTCCACGCGCTGCGCCGTCAGCTCGACCGCCTCGGCGAGGAGGGCGTGACGGTCGTGCGGGTGCCGGTCGAACCGCTCGACACGCTCACGGCGCGCATGGCCGATGAGCTCCGGACCCCGACCGCCGCCGCGTTGGTGTCATCGGTGCTCTTCGAGACCTCCCGCATCGTCCCTCACCTGGATCACCTCGCCACCGCGTGCGCCGCGGCCGGCAGCGAGCTGCTGGTCGACGCCTACCACCAGCTGGGCGTGATGCCGCTGCCGATCGAGCGGACCGGACTGGCCGACGCCTGGGTCGTCGGGGGCGGCTACAAGTACCTCCAGCTCGGCGAGGGCAACTGCTTCCTCCGGCTGCCCGCCCACGCCGCGGACCTCCGCCCGGTCGTCACCGGCTGGTTCGCCGAGTTCGGGGACCTCGCCGAGGACACCACGCCTGACCGGGTCGCGTACGCCGCCGGCGCCGACCGGTTCGCAGGTGCGACCTACGACCCCAGCAGCCACTACCGGGGCGCCCGTGTGCTGCGATTCTTCGCCGACCAGGGACTGACGCCGACGCTGCTGGAGGCCTCCTACGCGCGGCAGCGCTCGGTGCTCGCCCGTGCGTTCGACGCCCTGGACGCGCCCCCGCAGCTGATCACGCGCGACCGTGCCACCCCCGACGCGGCACACGCCGGCTTCCTCGCGCTGACCAGCCCCCACGCGGCCGACCTCGCCAGCGGGCTGAGCGCCCGCGGGGTCCGGGTCGACAGTCGCGGCGACCACCTCCGGTTCGGCCCGGCCCCCTACCTCTCCGACGCGCAGCTCGAGACCGCGATCGGCGTGCTCGGCGCGGTCGTGGCCGAGATCCCCTGACGGTGCCCCCTTCGTCCTCGTTCTGCGGGGCTCGCCTCCGCTGGCGACCCCGCAAGCTCGTCGCCACCGACGGCTCACTCCTCAGACGAAGACGGTGCCCCCTTCGTCCTCGTCCTGCGGGGCTCGCCTCCGGTGGCGACCTCGCAAGCTCGTCGCCCCCGACGGCTCACTCCTCAGACGAAGACGGCGTAGTGCAGCAGGAGCCAGATCGGGGCGATCGTCGCCAGCAATGAGTCGAGCCGGTCCATCAGGCCGCCGTGGCCCGGGATCACCTGGCTCATGTCCTTGATGCCGAGGTCGCGCTTCATCACCGACTCGCACAGGTCGCCGAGCGTGGCCATCACCACGGCGATGAGACCGAGCACCACACCGACCCACCACTCGCCCTCGAGCAGGTGGACCACCAGCACCCATCCGGCCGCGACCGTCGCCACGGTGGATCCGGCGAAGCCCTCCCAGGACTTCTTCGGCGAGATCACCGGCGCCATCGGGTGCTTGCCGAAGAGCACGCCGGCGGCGTACCCACCGATGTCGGAGGCGATGGTCACCAGGATGAAGGTGAGGATCCCTCGCACCCCGAAGTCATCCAGCCCTCCCCCGGTGCGACCGCCCTCGGCGAGCATGAGCGCGACGAAGGATCCCAGGAACGGGACGTAGACGAGCGTGAACACCGAGGCGGTCGCGTTGCCGACGTAGCCGTCGACGCCGCGCCGCAGCAGCCACAGCATGATGATCAGCGCCGTCACCGCTGTCGCGGTGACCAGCGCCTCGGCGCCCCACAGGTACGCGACGACCACCATCGTGACGCCGCCGACCATCAGTGGCTGCTCAGGCAGGTCGATGCCGCGGGCCTGCATCCCCTGGTGCAGCTCCCAGATCGCCACGACGACGGCCGCCGCGACGATCAGCATGAAGGCCGGCTTCCAGAACAGCAGCGACGCACCGATCGCTGCCAGGAGCACCACCGCCGATCCGACGGCCGCCTTCAGGTCTCGTCCCGCACGCCCATGGTCAGTCGGCGGCTGCGCGTCCTCCGGGGAGGTGTTCGCTTCCGTCATGTCGTGGGGTTCCGGCGCCTCACAGCTCGAGGAGCTCGGTCTCCTTCTTCTTCAGCATCTCGTCGATCTCGTCGGTGTGCTTCTTGGTGATGCCGTCGAGGCGCTTCTCCCCGCCGGCGACGTCGTCCTTGCCGACCTCGCCGTCCTTCTCCAGCTTCTCCAGGCCCTGCTTCGCCTTCTGACGGACCTGGCGCACCGCGACGCGACCGTCCTCGGCCTTGGACCTGGCCAGCTTGATGAACTCCTTGCGGCGCTCCTCGGTGAGCTCGGGGAAGACACACCGCAGCACCTTGCCGTCGTTCGCCGGGTTCACGCCCAGGTCGGAGTCGCGGATCGCCCGCTCGACGTCGCCGATCGCGTTGATGTCGAAGGGCTGCACCATGATGATGCGCGGCTCGGGCGAGGTGAAGGACGCCAGTTGCTGCAGCGGCGTCGACGAGCCGTAGTAGTCGACCATGATCTTGTTGAACATCGCCGGGTTGGCGCGCCCGGCCCGGATCGTCGCGAACTCCTCACGGGTGGCGCCGACCGACTTGTCCATCTTGTCATCGGCCTCGTCGAGGATCTCGTTGATCACACCTGGTCCCTTCGTCTGGTCCGTCCGGAGCCCCGGACGACTGCGCTGATCATGGGGCCGTCACCCGGCGGTGACGAGCGTCCCGATTCTCTCACCCTGCACGACGCGGAGGATGTTGCCCTCGGGCTGGAGTCCGAACACGACCATGGGCAGCTTGTTCTCGCCCGAGAGGGAGAACGCCGTCTGGTCCATGATCCTCAGGTCCCGCGCCATGGCCTCGTCGTAGGTGATGGCGTCGATCTTCTCGGCGGTGTCGTCCTTGCGCGGGTCGGCGGTGTACATCCCGTCGACGCCGTTCTTGGTCACCAGCACGGCGTCGCACCGGGTCTCGAGTGCCCGCTGCACCGAGACGGTGTCGGTGGTGAAGAACGGCAGGCCCATGCCCGCTCCGAAGATCACCACGCGTCCCTTCTCCATGTGGCGGATGGCGCGCAGGGGGATGTAGGGCTCGGCGACCTGACCCATCGTGATGGCGGTCTGGACCCGGGTCTCCACGCCGGCGCGCTCGATGAAGTCCTGCAGTGCCAGGCAGTTCATGACCGTGCCGAGCATGCCCATGTAGTCGGCACGCACGCCGTCCATCCCACGCTGCCGCAGCTCGGCGCCACGGAAGAAGTTGCCGCCGCCGGTCACGATGCAGATCTGGACACCTGCGCGCGCGACCTCGACGATCTCGTTGGCGATCATCTGGACCACGTCGGGATCGATGCCGACCTTGCCGCCACCGAACTCCTCACCGGACAGCTTCAGCAGAACTCGCTCGTAACCCGTCACGGGGAGGACACTACCGGTCAGCGCAGTCGCTGCACGCGTCGCCGGTGGTGGCCGCTGTTGTCACCGGAGATCCCGGACTTGCGGGTCTTCGCGATGTGACCGGTCCGCTCCTCGCTGCCGCGCACCGGATCCGCCTCGATGATCGTGTCGCGTTCGTAGGCGTGGGACTTGTCGGTGTTGCGGTAGTAGCGATGGATCAGCCAGTACGTCGCCGCGCCACCGATCGGACCGCCCAGCAGGAGCACCCACGGGGAGTCGTCCTCGCTCGCGGCGACCATCAGCTCGAGCATCATGCGCTGGCCACCAGGATCGCGCCGGCGATGCCCTCGAGGAAGGTGCCGACCGTGAGCGCTGCGAGGAAGAGCCGGGGGTGGGACACCGGCACGCTGCCCATCGTCTCCCCGGTGCGGGCGTTGACCGCGATGTAGTGGAGCAGCTGCTTGTCCTCCTGGAAGTAGGAGTAGAGCCACACCGGGAGGTACATCGCGACCCACCGGGACCCACCCACGTCCACGCCCTCGGCCTCCCAGCGCACCCCACGGTCGAACTGGCGCAGCGATGCCTGCACCTCCGAACGGCCGATCGAGAGCAGTTGGTCCTCCAGCACCGGGTGCAGGTCGGCGACGTTGAGGTCGCGCTTCTCGCTGCTGAAGCCGGTGAGGTAGCTGGCGTTCCACTGCACCGCGTTCTTCGTGTCGAACGGCAGGATGGTGTTGACGATGTTGTTGGTGTTGCCGGGCCCCATCGTCGCCCGCTCGGAGGACCCCTCGAGCGTCAGGTCGTCGACGACGAAGGACACCTCCCGGTCGACCCGGTAGACGTCGGCGGCGTAGTAGGTGACGCTGTCGTCCCCGCGCTTCTCGGTCCACCGACGCGTCTGGACCTCGCCCTCCCCGCGGTAGGTCGCGTCGGCGTGCGCGTCCACCACGAGGTAGGGCAGGTAGACGCCCATCACGTTCTCGGGGACGAACTCCTCCTTGAACCGGGGATGGGCGAACAACCGGCGACGACCGGCGAACTCACGGATCCTCGCGACCCCCTCGTCCTTGGTCAGCTTGAAGGGGAGGACGGCGTCGGGCACGGCACCGTTGGGGATCTGGCTGTTGACGTTGAGCGTGTGCCGGCACCAGTGGCAGCGCGCGTTCAGGGACTCGGCGGTGTCGACGACGACCTCGGCGCCACAGCCCTCGCACTTGAACGTCACCGTGTCCTGGGCGTCAGCGGCGATGTCCTCGGCACCGCTGGCGATGACCGTGCCGTCCAGGTCCCGGATCCCCTCCCCCAGCCCGAACCTCTCCTCGACCCGGGTCTCCTGCCACTCGTTGCGGCAGAACAGGCACATCAGCATGCCGCTGGACCCGCGGAGGCGGACATCGGTCGACCCGCACTTGGGGCAACGGTTGATGCCGTCCCGCAGGGACTCGTTGACGGTCTCGATGCTCGGTGGCGACTCGGGCTCGGCCCGGGCAGCCTCGAGCTCCTCGGCCAGCGACGGTGCCGGCTCCTCCGGCGACGGCGGCGGTGGCAGCTCCTGGGTCATCTCAGAGCCCGAGCGCCTTCGCCTTCGCCGCGTCGTAGTCCTCCTGGCTGATGAGGCCGGCGTCGAGCATCTTCTTCGCCCGGGTCAGGACCGCGACCGGGTCCTCCGCCGCGCCGCCTCCACCGGCCGCTGCCGGCGCGGGAGCCGCCGGCTGCGCAGGTGGCGCGGGCTGCTGTGCGGGCGCACCCGTGGGCTGCTGGAGGCCGCCGAGGCCGGTGGTGCCGGCGGCCATGCCCATGCCCAGCATGCCGCCCGGTCCCGCGTTCTCGCCGGCCGACTCGAACCCGGCGGCCACCGAGGCCTGCAGGTTGGAGTTGCCCCGCGAACCCGAGAGCGCGTCGGCGCGCTGCACGTTCTTCAGCAGCTCACGGGTGGTGGCGTCGTACTCGATGGAGACGATCGCGGTCTTCACGATCTCCAGCCCACGGTCCGAGCGCCACTGGTAGTTCTCCTCGACCGCGGCGGAGAGCGACTGGGCGAATCCGATCGAGTCCTGCTGGATCCGGCTGATCCGGTTCCCCTTGGCGGGGTCGTTGGTGTACTTGGAGAACGCCGGCGCGAGCGAGCCGACGACCTCGTTGAACAGCTGCTCCCCCGCGGGGTTGTCCATGTCGGTGAAGTCGAAGACGCCACCGCCGCCGATCACCTCGGCGGGCACGAAGTTCCGCACGAAGATCAGCGGGTCGTGGATCCGGAGGGTGTACGTGCCGCGCGTGATGGCGCCGACCTGGGTGTTGAGGAACGCGTCGTCCCAGTAGATCTCCGACTGGGTCCCGAACTTGTTGTTGGGCAGCTCCTTGAGCGCCACGAACACCGCGTTCTGCTGGGTGCCGGGTCGCCCGCCGAACTTGAAGCGCTCCCAGCTCTGCTTCAGGACCGACTCGACCAGGCCCCCGCCGGTGAAGACCGACTGGGATGCGGAGTCCTCGGAGTCCCAGACGTAGGCTCCCGGCTCCGCCACGAGACCGGTGAAACCGCCGTCCTGGAGCAGCACGAGCCCGTACCCCTCGGGAACGACGAACTTCGAGCCGTTGGTGATGACAGCACTCGAGCCCGAGGTGTTCGCACCGCGGCCGGCGTTCTGGCCCCGCGGCACCGCCGGGAAGAGCGCCGCCGTGGGCGGCAGACCGTCCGGGACGGTGTAGAAGTCGCGCCACTGGTCGCCGAGCGTGCCGCCGACGGCACCGGTCGCAGCCTGAATGAACCCCATCTACCGCTCTCCTCCATCCGCACCCACGGTCCCCGTGTACGCACGGAGCACCGGCCACGCCAGTCCCGAGATCGGCAGGCTCAACATACAACAGGCGGTGGGTGGTGCAGCCGGCTTCGACGGACCGTCCCACGTACGGTGCCCGACGGATGCCCGAGCACCGCGTGTGCGCAGACCACCAGAACGTCGCGGCGGCCCCCGCCCCTGTTGTGAGGGACGAGGGCCGCCGCGTGTGGTCGGACCGGACGGTGCCTCAGGCACCCACCTCGAACCGCTCGAACCGGCTCAGCGACGTGCCGGCCTCGTCGAGCAGCTGCTTGACGGTCTTCTTGTTCTCCATGACCGAGGGCTGCTCGAGCAGCACGTGATCCTTGAAGTAGGCGTTGACGCGCCCCTCGGCGATCTTGCCCACGACCTGGTCGGGCTTGCCCTCCTCGCGCGCGGTCGCCTCGGCGATCTCCCGCTCCTTCGCGACGACGTCCTCGGGGACCTCGTCACGGGTGAGGAAGTTCGGACGCATCGCGGCGGCCTGCATCGCTGCGCCGCGGGCGGCCTCCTGGTCGCCGTCGTACTGCACCATGACACCGACCGCAGGCGGCAGGTCCGCCGCACGGCGGTGCAGGTAGGTGACGATCTGGCCGTCGAAGTAGGTCGCGCGACCGAGCTCGATCTTCTCACCGATGGTGATGGCCAGGCCCTCGACGAACTCCGCAACGGTCTTGCCGTCGACCTCGGCCGACTTCAGCGCCTCGGCGTCCGCCGCGCGGGCGGTCTCGGCCGCCTCGGCGATCTTCTGGGCCGCAGCGACGAAGTCGTCGTTCTTGGCCACGAAGTCGGTCTCGCACTTGAGCTCGACCATGGCGCCGCCGGAAGTGGCGACGAGGCCGTTGGCGGCCTCCCGCTCGGCGCCGCGCTTGGCTGCCTTGGCGGCACCCTTGACGCGAAGTACCTCGACCGCGGCGTCGATGTCGCCGTCGGACTCCTCGAGCGCCTTCTTGCAGTCCATCATCCCGGCACCGGTGAGCTCACGGAGCTTCTTCACGTCGGCAGCGGTGAATGCCATCGATCCTCCTGGATCTTCGAAAGTGGATGGGGTGGTGGTCGCCGGGGCGACTCAGGCCTCGGTGGTGGCGTCGGCGGTGTCGCCGGCCGGCTGCTCCGACGACTCGTCGCCCTCGGCCTCGCCAGCAGCCGCGGCCGGAGTGCCAGCGGCGGCCTTCTCGGCGGCGATCTCGCCGTCCTCGGCCTTCGCCACCAGGGGGTCCTCGGCGGCGGCCCGCTCGGTCTTGGCCTCCTGGCTCTCCGACGGGTCGGGGGCGCCCTCGGGCTTGGCGGCGTCGAGCTTGTCGGCGTCCGCGTCACCCTTCTCGAGCAGCTCGCGCTCCCACTCGGCCAGCGGCTCCTCGGCCCCGGCGTCCTCGCCCTTGCCGCCGGAGCGCTCGATGAGGCCCTCGGCGACCGCGTCGGCGACGACGCGCGTCAGCAGGCCGACGGCGCGGATCGCGTCGTCGTTGCCCGGGATCGGGAAGTCGACCTGGTCGGGGTCGCAGTTGGAGTCCAGGATGCCGATGATCGGGATCCGCAGCTTGCGGGCCTCCTCGACGGCGAGGTGCTCCTTGTTGGTGTCGACGATCCACATCGCGGCCGGGGTACGGCCCATCTCGCGGATACCGCCGAGGGTCTTCTGGAGCTTGTCGCGCTCACGCTTGAGCTGCAGCAGCTCCTTCTTGGTCCGACCCGAACCCGCGACGTCGTCGTAGTCGATCTCGTCGAGTTCCTTCAGGCGGTTGATCCGCTGGTGCACGGTGGCGAAGTTCGTGAGCATGCCGCCCAGCCAGCGCTGGTTGACGTAGGGCATCCCGACGCGGGTCGCCTGCTCGGCGATGGCCTCCTGGGCCTGCTTCTTGGTGCCGACGAAGAGCACCGACCCGCCCTTGGCCACGGTCTCCTTGATGAAGGCGTAACTGCGGTCGATGTAGGCCAGCGACTGCTGCAGGTCGATGATGTAGATGCCGTTGCGATCGGTGAGGATGAACCGCCGCATCTTGGGGTTCCAGCGCCGGGTCTGGTGCCCGAAGTGGACGCCGCTCTCGAGGAGCTGGCGCATGGTCACGACTGCCATGATGTCTCCTTGTGGAGCCGCCGTCGTACCGCGCGCCCTTGCAGGTGAGAGCGCGCCCGACGGTGGATCTCCGGTTGTGTTGTCAGTTGCTGTGACGCCGCGCACGGGACGAGGTGCCACCCTGATGCCCACGCGGGACCCCACCGTCCGGCGAGCCGGACGGACCGAGGATCCGCGCCCACGGGCGGTCGGTGCCGGAGCGACACCGTCGTGGTCTGTGGGCATGCGAATTCCGGCTCCTGGGAGCCGGTCGTCACAGAATACGTCGTCCTCGGTCCCGCCGCGAATCACCGCGTGCGGTCACCTGCGCCGCGTCAGGGGCCCGGTCGCCTCCACAGCCCCGCCCGGCCGTCCACCAACACCGCTCGCGCGCCACGACCGTCGCGGCGCGAGACGGCCCGCCCCGGCAGGCTCCTCGCATGCGACGCCTGCTGCTCCTCACCATGCTCCTGGCCCTGGTGCTCGCGACCGGGACCGCACCGGCCCGTGCCGAGGTCGACCCGACCGGACGGTGGCCGCTGCGGCCCCGTCCCACCGTGGTCGGCGACTTCGCGCCGCCGGCATCGACCTACGGATCCGGGCATCGCGGCGTGGACGTCCTCGGCCGCGTCGGGCAGCCCGTCGGGGCCGCGCTGCCCGGGCGGGTGACCTTTGCCGCTCCCCTCGCCGGGCGAGGCGTCGTGGTGGTGTCCCACGGCGACACGCGCACCACCTACGAGCCGGTCTCCGCCACGGTGGACGTCGGGGACCGCGTGGCTGCCGGCGACCTGCTCGGCCGGCTGCAGCGGCCGGGTTCGCACTGCTTCCCCGACGCGTGCCTCCACTGGGGGTGGCGCCGTGGCGAGACCTACCTGGACCCCCTGCGCCTGGTCGGGGCGGACCGTCCGGTGCGACTGCTCCCGTTGTGGCGGGAGCCAGCGAGGTCAGGCTCTGGGGTGGGCCTGCTGGTAGGCGCGGCGCAACCGGTCGGACGTGACGTGGGTGTAGCGCTGCGTGGTCGCGAGCGAGGCGTGGCCCAGCAGTTCCTGGACCGACCGCAGGTCCGCCCCACCCTCGAGCAGGTGGGTCGCAGCAGTGTGCCGTAGGCCGTGCGGGCCGAGGTCCGGTGCTCCCGGCACCTCGGCGAGCCGGCGATGGACCATCGTGCGCACGGCGCGCTGGTCGAGCCGGCCGCCACGGGCCCCCAGGAACAGGGCCGGTCCGGACCCCGCACGCGCCAACTGCGGTCGCCCCCGACCCAACCAGTCGTCCAACGCCCGAGCGGCGGGGACACCGAAGGGCACCGTGCGCTCCTTGCGTCCCTTGCCGAACACCCGGACGACGTTCCGGTCCCGATCGAGGTCGTCGACGTCGATGCCGACCAACTCCCCCACCCGCATCCCGGTCGCGTAGAGCAGCTCCAGGCACGCCACGTCCCGCAGGCCCACAGCGCTGCCGTCGTCGGCGGCCTCGGCTGCCGCGGCAATGACCGCACGGGCCTCGGGCACTCGCAACACCTCGGGCAGCACCTGGTGGGGACGCGGTGACCCCAGCGCGGAGCCGGCGTCATGGGACGCGCGCCCGGTGCGGGCCAGCCATCCGGTGAAGACCCGCGCGGCGGTGGCACGCCGCGCGATGGTGGTGCGTGACTTCCCCAGGGACTGCTGTTGGGCCAGCCAGCTGCGCAGCGTCCGCAGGTCGAGCTGCTGCGGGTCGGTGAGTCCCAGCCGGTGGGCGTGTTCGAGCAGGCCGGCGACATCGGCGAGATAGGCACGCACCGTCGACGGCGCCAGGTCGCGTTCGCGCGCGAGGTGTCGCTCGTAGTCGGCGAGCACGACCGCGAACGCCTCGGGAGGCTCCCGCTCGGGCTCGACATCGTCCACGTTCGCGATCACGTGACGACTCTAGGAGTGGCGGGCGTCATCTCCGGGGAGGTCGCGCGTGGTGGCGCCGGCGGGGACGGCCCGTCACACGCCCAGGACCGCCGAGAGGTACACATCACCGAAGTGGTGGGCTCCCAGGATCGAGGTCCACGCCCCCAGCACCAGGAACGGTCCGAACGGCACCGCACTCCGTCGGTCGGCACGACCACCGGCGAGCAACATCACGCCGGCCAGGGCGCCGAGCAGGAATCCGCCGAAGACGCCGACGAGGAGCGTCCCCCAGGACAGGTACGCCGTCATGCCCCCGATCAGCCCCGCCAGCTTCACGTCGCCGAAGCCGAGTCCGCCCGGAACCAGCATCGCGAGGAGGAAGAACGCAGCGAACACACCCCCGGCCCCCAGGAGCGCCCGTAGCAGGGCATCGCTGTCCCAGCCGACCGCGAGCAGCACCGCCAACGCCGGATAGGTCGGCAGCACGATCACGTTCGGGAGCCGGCGCACGTCCAGGTCGATGGCGGTCAGGACGATGCCGACCGCAGCGAAGTCCAGGAACGCCGGCAGCACCGCGAGGTCGTCGCGGAACCGGAGCGCGACGACGACGAAGGCCGCGGCGGTCCCCACTTCCACCAGCGGGTAGCGCACGCTGATGGGGGTGGCACAGTCGGCACAGGCGCCGCGGAGCAGCAGCCATCCGAGGACGGGGATGTTGTGCCGGGCACGGATCACGGTGCCGCACTCCGGACAGGCCGACGGCGGCCGCACGACCGACTCCCCTGCCGGCACACGGTGGATGACCACGTTGAGGAACGACCCGATCACCAACCCGACGACCGCGGCGAGTGGGACGAGGGCGGCCGATGGGACGTCGTTCAGCGCTGCTGGCTCCAACTCAGCACCTTCATCCGTCGTCGGCCGGGCTCGGCCGGCTGGTCGGTCGGATCGGTGATCAGCACCCGCGAGGTGAGTGCGGGCTCCCCCGTTGCGCTCGAACAGGTCGCCTGATCCGCACAGACGTAGACCCTCAGGTCCACGGCCGTGACGTTGCTGCCGAAGCCGGGCCCGTCTTCCGGGATCGACACCACCGGATGCGCGAAGGGGTACTGCGGAAGGCCGCGGATCACGGCTTCGCGCGCCACCAGCCCCCACCGGAAGCCGACCACCGCGTTCTGGTTGCCGATGTCGAGGTCGATCCCACCCTCGGGGACGTAGGTGCTCCCCTGGACGACGAAGGATCCCTTCCAGCTCGAGCCGCTGGACCCGGTCAGGAACGTGATGTCCGCTGCCTGGGCGCGCAACGACGGCGGACGGTACTCGAGTTCCAGCTCGACGGCATCGATGTCGACGACGGCGTCGCTCCCCGCGGCGGTGACCTCCACGGTCGGCAGGTCCCCTCCCACGCCCCCGTCGTGGACTGCGGGCGCCAGCAGCTCAGTCACGTCCAGCTCGTCCTCGCGCCACGTGTCGCTCGTGGCCCAGGTCTGCTCGGAACTGGCCGAGTCCACGGTGACCTCCACGGCGAGGTCCTCGACGTCGTCACCGTCCTCCCGGTGGCGCACGACCAGCGTGGCGTCGGTCAGCAGCGCGCCATCCGGCACGGCATCTGACGGGGCGAACCCGGTAAGTGTCACGACGCCCGCGCCGTCGGAGCTCCCGCCACCGCCGTTGCCGTTCCCGTTGCCATTCCCGTTGCCGTTGCCATTCCCGTTGCCGTTGCCATTCCCGTTGCCGTTGCCGTCGTCGGCGTCGGTGTCCTCGATCGTCCAGGTGATGACCTGGCCATCGACCTCGTCGAGTTGTCCCGTCGCCGTGGCGGGACTGAAGCCGGCGCCCGGGCCGCTGCTCTCCAGGTCGACGACGTCGGCGGTCAGGGTCGCCTGCTCCGGCGGTGCGGCGTCGCCGTCGCGCAGGCCGAACAGGACGACGGGGGCGGTTCCCCCGAGATGGTCGCCGCACAACTCCACCTCGGCGTCCTTGCCGAGCACGATGCGGCTGTCGTGGCCGAACACGAACTGGACGCCTTCGGCGCTGGCGGAGTCGATCGGGCTGACGCAGGCCCCCGGTGGCGTGGCGGTGTCTCCGAGCTGACCACCGACCACCGTGGTGTTGATGGTCCACTCGTTGGGGCCGTCGGGCATTGCCCCGTTGTTGTCGGGGTCATCGTTGCGGAAGTCGAAGTAGTAGTCGCCGGGCAGGAAGTGGGTCGTGCTGCAGGCGTTGGTCGCGGAGGTCAGCGCCACGGCATCGTCGTAGTGGCCCGGCTGGAAGGTGCAGCCGGTCGGCTTCCGGAGGGCAGGGACGTCGACCAGGTTCGCTGCCACGCCAGCAGCGGGGTCGGGGACGGGCGGATGGCTGCACTGCACGTCACCGACCTCGCTGACGATGTCGCCGGGGTGGCAGCTGGTGCTCCACACGTAGCTGTTGGTGTAGAGGTTCCCGTGCGTCACGGCGATCCCACCGTTGGCAGCGATCCCACCGCGGACCAGGAAGTCGTTGTCGTTACCCCCGCCCAGCGGATCGACGGTGAGTCCGTCCTGGAGAACGGTGAGCGCTCGCCCATCACCTTCCGCGCCGACGCCGACGCCGGTGCCGAAGATGCCCGTCCCCGCAACGCGATCGCACGTGACGGCTGCCGACACACGTACCGCGTTGGCGTCGCCGTCCGGGTCGATGTCGCTGAGCTGGATCTCGTCGCGCGGGCTGCCGTCACCGTCGATGCCGAAGCAGCCCGCGCCGTCGAGACTGTCGTTGAAGACCCACGGGGAGGGCGGGTAGGACGCACCCGGGTCGTGGGCGTCGGACCCCTGTTCGAGGTGGTTGATCGCCACGTTCGCCGCCGCGTCCGCCGCGTACGAGGTCGAGGCCACATCGCGCAGCTTGGTGGTGGCGATGAAGTTCCCTCCGCTCTGGCTGAGGACGGCGCCGGTAACGAGGGCAACCGTGGTGACCACGATGATTGCGATCACCAGGATGGCGCCGTCGTCGCGGCGCCAGGCGTTGAGAGCCACGCGCCTCATCCCTGCCTCCGTTCCGCCGTCAGGGTGGTGCTGTAGGTCGTCGTTCCGGGCCCGTCCTGCACGCCGACGTCGATGGTGAGCGTGACCGTGGCCGGCAACGGACTGGCCGAGGTGCAGGGGGTGAGGGCCCCCACGGAGTCGTGGCACGCCACGGTCGGCGCCGCCGTCAGGTGACGGGCCACAACGTGGGTGTCGGTCACCGAGCCGCCGAGGCACCGCACACGGGTCAGCCGGGTCTGGCCGTCGGTCGTGGTGGCGACGTACTTCGCCACGTGGCTGACCGTCGCGGTCCACGCCTGGTCCGGGTCGTTCTCGGCGGAGGGGTAGTCCTGCCATCCGAAGCCGATGACCACCGTGCCCACCGGCCCGCCGCACCCCGGAGGCGAGGACCCCACCCAGACCGAGGACTGACTCGGGAACGGATCGGCAGCAGCCGGCGCGTAGCCACGGCGACCGAGGCTGCTCACGTCCTGCTGCCAGTAGGTGGAGACGAACTGCTGGTCGACGGACTCGGTGAGCCGCGCCTGGGTGGTTCCGGCGGTCTTGAGGTACTGGATGACCACGCCGGAGAGTCCTGCGACGACGATGCCGAGAATCGCCACGGTCATGACCAGTTCCACGAGCGTGAATCCGTCCTCGGCCCGCATGCGCTCGCGCCCCCGCGTCAACACGGGTTCCCGACCGGTCCGTCGCAGGGTCGACGGAGGACGACGTACATCGTTTCCGCTGCGCTGTGCTGCGCATCGCCGGGGCTGGTGACCGAGAGCCGTACCCGCTGAATGCCGTCGTCGCCGCCGCTGCAGCCGACCCACGCCGTGCCGTTCCAGCTCTGCGCCGCCGACTGGCTCGTGGTGTAGCCGGCCGGGAGCGTGCCGAGCGACACCTGGCCGGTGTAGTGGTCAGCACCGGCGCAGTCCTGGTAGTGACCGGACCCGACGTGGTCCTGCACGGCCTCCGCCAGGCTTCGGACGTAGGCACCGCCGGTGGCCTGCTTGCGGTGGACGTCGGAGGACCTGATGCTGAACTCGATGCCCCCCAGGATCGCCACGGCGGCGAGTCCTAGGATCGTCAGCGCCACGACCGTCTCGACGAGGGTCGCGCCGGCGTCGTCGCGCACCGCTCTGCTGCGCATCGTCAGATCTCCACGGCGTTGAAGATCCCGTACATGGCCGAGATCAGGGCCACGGCCACGAACCCGACGATGAGGCCCATGGTCACGATGACGATCGGTTCGAACAGCGCGGTCAGCTTGTTGATCTTGTAGTCCAGCTCGACCTCGTAGTACTGCGCCGTCACGTCGAGTTGCCCGTCCAGCGACCCGGTCTCCTCACCGACGCGCAGCATCTGCGTCGCGGTGCCGGGGAACAGCTCGGTGCGCGCGAGCGGGGTGGCGATGCCGTCGCCCTCCAGCATCGCCTCTGCGACACCGTGGAGCCGCCGGACGTAGACCCGGTTGCGGAGCGACTCCGTGGTGACGGCGAGCGCCTCCGGAAGGTTGACACCCGCACTGACCATGGATCCGAGGACCCGGCAGAACCGCTCGACCAGGGCGTACTGGATGGCCTCGCCGAGCACCGGGATCCTCAGCAACAGCGCGTCGCGTGCGTACTTGCCCCGCCGGAAGCGCAGCGCGACGACTCCGACCACGACGGCCCCTCCGAGGCACGCCAGGATCGCCCACCACCACTCACCCAGGAAGCCGGTGAAGCCCATGAGCATCCGCGTGGCCAGCGGCAGTTCGGCGTCCAGGCTGGCGAAGAAGTCGGAGAACTTGGGCAGCACGTAGACCGCCAGCACGAGGACCGTGACGATGGACATCGCCGCCACCACCGCCGGGTACATCAGTGCCGACTTGATCTTGCGCCGGGCCTCCAGATCGCGCTCGAGGTAGAGCGCCAACCGTGCGAGGACGTCGTCGAGCTCGCCGGTCAGCTCGGCCGACCGCACGATCCCTCGATAGAACGCGGGAAAGACCTTCGGGTAGCGCTCCAGGGTGTCGGAGAACCGCTCACCGGCGCGCAGGCCGTCCTCGATGTCGTTCATCATCCGTCGCACCGAGGAGTTGTCACTTTCGACTCCGATGGAGTGCACGGCGTCGAGGATCGGCAGCCCGGCACGCAGGAAGGCAGCGACCTGGCGTGAGAGGTGCATGACCTCCTCACGCTTGATCCGCGGCCCGGAGATCTCGTACTGGAGGAGGCTCTTCTTCTCGTGGACGCGGAGGTCGCGGACGTGGAGCCCGTGGAGCGCGATCTCCGCCTCCACCCGGCTCACCGCCCGGTGGGTCCCCTTGACCGGTTCCCCGTCGACGTCGACGCCGACGTAGGCGAACTTGGGCATCGCTCACACCCCCGCTACGTAGATGGATCGCATGACCTCGGCGACCGTCGTGGTGCCGTCCTCGACGAGGCGGACCGCCTGCTCCTGCAGCGTCCGCATGCCCTGGGTCCGCGCCAGCTTCCGCACCTGGTCGTGCGGCGCGCGGTCGATGATGAGCTCGCGGACCTCGTCGGTGACCGCGAGCATCTCGTAGACGCCGATCCGTTCGAGGTACCCGGTGTGGGCGCAGAACCGACAACCGGCGCCGCGGACGAAGCCGCCGCTTGGTTGGGTGCCGCCGTACGCCGCGAAGAAACCGCGCTCCTCGGGTGAGGGGTCGTAGGGCGCCAGGCAGGACACGCAACTGCGACGCACCAGGCGTTGCGCGACGACGGCGGTGACCGACGAGGCGATCAGGAACGCCTCGATGCCCATGTCCAGCAGCCGGTAGAGCGCCGAGACCGCCTCGGTGGCGTGCAGAGAAGACAGCACGAAGTGCCCGGTCAGGGCGGACTGGACGGCGATGCGGGCCGTGTCGACGTCGCGGACCTCGCCGACGAGGATGACGTCGGGGTCCTGCCGGAGGATGGACTTCAATCCGCCGGCGAAGGTGATGCCGGCCGGTTCGTTGATCTGGATCTGGTTGATCGAGTCGAAGGTGTACTCGACCGGGTCCTCGATGGTCATCAGGTTGCGCTCGGGCGTGTTGAGTTCCCCGAGGGAGGCGTACAGCGTGGTGGTCTTCCCACCTCCGGTGGGACCCGCACAGATCACCATCCCGAACGGCGACTGGAGCAGCGCGGAGTACCGCTCGACAGTGTCCGGGGGCATGCCGAGCTGGGCGAGCCGGAAGAGCGGGCGACTCTTGTCCAGCAGCCGCATCACGACCTTCTCACCGCCGACCACCGCGGTGGTGGAGACCCGGATGTCGACGTCGCGGCCCTCCACGTCCATGCTGATCTGCCCGTCCTGCGGGCGGCGGCGCTCGACGATGTTCATGCCGCCCAGGATCTTCACGCGGCTGACCAGCGCGGGGCCGATGGACCCCGGCAGGTCGAGGACGTCGACCAGGGCGCCGTCGATGCGGTACCGCACCCGCACCCGGTCGCCGATGGGCTCGATGTGGATGTCCGAGGCGCGATCGCGCAAGCCCTGCGTAATGACCTTCTGCACGACCCGCACCACCGGTGCGTCGTCGCTGGCGCTGACGGCCTCGAGGTCGGCGGCCTCCTGGCGCAGCGAGTCGCGCGCCTCGAAGGATTCGACGTGGCTGCCGATGTCCCGGGTGGCGCGGTAGGCATCGTCGAGGGCCAGCCCGAGGTCACGATGGGTCGCCACCACGGGGGTGACGGTGCGGCCGAGCATGTCGGCCAGGACGAGCATCCGCTCCGGTGCCGGGTCGAGGACGGCGACGGTGACGTCGTCCTCGGTGGCGGCGAGGGGCACGGCGCGCATCCTCCGGGCCTCGTCGGCGTCGAGGAGGTCGAGCGCGTGCCGGTCCAGTTCCACCGCACTGAGGTCCACGACCGGCGCGCCGTGGTGTGCCGCCACCAGCGACGCGAGTCGGTCATCGGCCACGACGTCCGAGGCGATCAGCTGCTCGGCGAGGGAACGCGGCCCCCGGGCGGACCGAGCAGCGTCGAGGTGGTGCGGCTCGACGGTGCGAGAGGTGATGAGCAGGCGGGCGAGCCGATCATCGTCCTCCTCCGCCGCGGGGACGGGGAGTGGCTCGGACTCGCGCTCCTTGCGTCGGGTGAGCTTCATGACGCGACCTCAGGTCGTCATCGGGACGGGCCGGCGGGCAAAGGGGTCGATGTCCCTCGGATGGAGACTGCGCGCCACCGCGTCCTCCTCGCTGATGACCCCCTGCTGCACCAGCTGGGACAGCGATTGCTCGAGAGTCACCATGCCTTCTCGCGATCCGGTCACGATCGAGTTGCGCAACTGGTGGGTCTTGCCCTCCTTGATGAGGTTGCGCACGGCGGAGTTGGCGACCAGCACCTCGTAGACGCCGACCATGCCGCCCCCGATGCGCGGGACCAAGCGCTGGTAGACGACACAGCTCAGCGCCGCCGCGAGCTGGACGCGGATCTGCGCCTGCTGCTCGGCCGGGAACACGTCGATCATCCGCCCCAGCGACTGGGCGGTGTCGTTGGTGTGGAGTGTCGCGAACACCAGGTGTCCGGTCTCGGCCACGGTGAGGGCGAAGGCGATCGACTCCAGGTCCCGCATCTCTCCCACCAGCAGCACGTCGGGATCCTCGCGGAGGACCGATCGCAACGCCTCGTGGAAGGTGCCGGTGTCGGTGCCGACCTCCCGTTGGTTCACCGCGGCCAGCTTGTGGTCGTGGACGTACTCGATCGGATCCTCGACGGTGATGATGTGGCAGCCGCGATTCGTGTTGATCACGTCAACCAAGGACGCCAGTGTGGTCGACTTGCCCGAGCCCGTCGGACCGGTCATCAGGATCAGGCCCTGGTGGCGCAGCGAGAGCTCCCGCAGCACCGGCGGCAGGCCCAGCGCGTCCGGGGACGGGATCGCGCGCGGGATCATCCGCAGCGCCACCGCGGTCATCCCGCGTTGGGTGAAGGCATTGCCCCGGACGCGGGCGTGGTCGCGCCAGGAGAAGGAGAAGTCGTACTCGTGACTGCGTTGCCAGGCGTGACGCTGCTCATTGGTGAGCACCTCCGACAGCAGCGCAGTGGTGTCGTCGGCCGTCAGGGCAGCACGCCCGGGCAGCGGGGCGAGCGTGCCGTCGACGCGGACCATCGGCGGCAGCCCGACCGTCAGCATCAGGTCGGTGCCGCCGGCCCGCCAGAGCGCGTCGAGCAACCCGTCGATGCGGTCACCGATGCAACGGTGTGCGTGGGACATGGGACCCTCCCGGTCACTGGTGCAGGTGGGGCCGCCGACGAGCGACGGCCCCACTCGCACCGATCGCAGATCAGCCAGCAGCGCAGGGCGCGCCGGCGACCATCGTCAGGCTTCCGTCGCCGGCGGAGGCCGACGCGACGTACTCGGTGTCCGCGTCCCGCAGGAAGCCGTTCGTGGCCAGGTCCGAGAGCGAGCCGTAGCTCCCCCGGTCCGCGTAGTGCGCCTCCTCGGCCGTGGCCACGGTCTGGACCTCGGCCTCGCAGGCGGCGGTGTCACCGGTGTCGGTGATGCCGCTGACCGAGAAGACGACGATCGCGGCGAGCACCCCGAGGATGACGATGACGATGAGCAGCTCGATGAGCGTGAAGCCGGCGTCGTCGCGACGGACACGACGGGCGCGGGTGATGGCGTTGTGCAACATGTTTCCCCCGTGAGGTCTGGTGTCGGGGCAACATGACCAGCAGAGCTCGGTCCGCGACATCCGCCGACAGTCGACGAACACCGCCCCCCAATGAACGGAACCTTTGCGTGAAACTGCCGCCTCGGGGACCCGGACACCTCGTGCGGCCGAGAGCAACGGTAGAGCGGTCCCGGCCGCGGGGGCGTCCCCCAAAATGGTGAGGTTCGCGCCTCGGACGTGCCGCCCTTCAGGCGCGGCCGGCGTCGGTCAGCCACCAGCCGGTCGGGGATCTGTCGACGAGCCCGTGACCCTGGAGCGCCTGCAGGATGCGTCCCACCTGGACCACCGCGAGACCTGCGACGGAGGCGATCGAGGCCGTGCCGGCGGTGCCACCGACGGGCACGGCGTCGAGGACCTGCCGCTGCCGCACCGGGAGTAGGTCACGGGCGTGCTCGGGGCCCCGCGGCTCCTCGATCAGGTGCTCGCCCGCGGCACCGATCACCTCCAGCACGTCCTCTCCCCCGGTAACCAGCATCGCCGCGCCGGTGCGGACCTGGTGGTGCACGCCCACCGATGCGGCACTGGTGACGGGGCCGGGTACGCCCATCACGGGGCGGTGCAACCGCTGGGCCCAGTTGGCGGTGTTGAGGGCGCCGCTGCGCGCGGCTGCCTCGACCACGACGGTCCCCCGGCTCAGCGCCGCGATGATGCGATTGCGCGCAAGGAACCGGACCCGGTGCGGCGCCGCCCCGATCGGCGCCTCGGAGATGACGGCGTGCTCGCGGGCGAGGTAGTCCAGCAGGTCACGATGGGCGGTGGGATAGACGCGGTCGGCGCCGCAGGCGAGGACCGCCGCCGTGGGCGCTCCGGCGCTGACCGATCCGCGGTGGGCGGCACGGTCGATGCCGAACGCGGCGCCGGAGATCACCGGCACCCCCTCCTGCCCGAGCCGCGCGCTGATCTCGCCCGCCACGTGGTCGCCGTACGTCGTGGCCGACCGCGAGCCGACCACGGCGACCGATGCCGTCAGTCGGTCCAGTCGCATCGGGCCCCGCACCCACAACCCGACCGGCGGGCCGCCGCGTTCCTGCACCGCTCCGGCCGCGGCCAGGTCCTCGAGCGGCGCCGGCCACTCCTCGTCCCCCGGCATCACGAAACGGACGCCGAGTCGTGCGGCCTGGTCCAGTGCCCGGTCCGGGTCGACCTCGGTCAGTCGGGCGGAGGCCGCGGCGAGCTCCTCGTGGCGGTCGGCGTCCTCCCGCAGGGCCGCCAGGAACACCGCACCGCCGAGCTCGTGGGTGAGCCCTGCGAAGACCGGGTCCCCCGGCTCGGCCACCAGACTGATCGTGACGCGGGCCAGCCGCTCCGCATCCTCGCGCCGCGCGACGGACCCCGTCCCGTCACCCGGCGTCATCCCGCGTCCTCCAAGGGGCGCGCCATCGCCCGTAGGTCCACGGGGTCGCCGGACCTCAGCCGCAGGGCGGTCCGCACCTCGTCCTCACCGGGGACGAGGTCGCTCCCGGTCACGCCGGCCCGCAGGTCGGCGATCGTCCACGCCAGCCGGAGCACGCGGACCGCTCCGCGGGCACTGAGGCGACCCTGGTGGGTCTCGTCGTCGACCAACCGTTGCGCCTCCTGGGTCGGTGGCCACTCGCGCTTGAGCTGCGGCCCCGGCAGATGGGCGTTGAGCCGCCAGCTGCGCCCGGCGAACCGGTCCCGCTGTCGCGCTCGAGCGGCCGCAACGCGGGCGCGGACGGTCGCGGAGGCCTCGGGCGGCGCGAACGGATCGATCTCGCAGGCGCGCGCCGGATGGACGTGGCGGGTGATGTCGATCCGGTCGGCGATCGGGCCCGACATCTTGCGGCGGTACTCCCGGCGGAGCCGTTCCAGACAACGGCACCGATCGGCTCCCGGGTCGTTGCTGTACTCCCCGCACGGACAGGGGTTGCAGGCCAGCACGAGCATGCCGCGCGCCGGGAGCGTGACCGACTCCTCGCGACGCGCCACGGTGATGTCACCGCTCTCCAGCGGTTGGCGCAGTGCTTCGATGATGTCGCTGCGGAACAGCGGGAACTCGTCGAGGAAGAGCACGCCGGCATGGGCCCGACTGACCTCGCCGGGCCGCACCTGGCCCTGTCCACCACCGATCAGGCTCGCCTTGCTGGCGTCGTGGTGGGGCGCGGCGAACGGCGGGCGGCTGAGCATGCCCACGGAGGGGTCGAGGACGCCGGCCAGGGAGTGCACGGCCGTGAGCTCCAGGGACTCCTCCCGCTCGAGGTCGGGCAGGAGCGTGGGGATCCGCTCGGCGATGCTCGTCTTGCCGGCGCCCTTGGGACCGCTGAGCAGGATCGGGTGACCACCTGCCGCCGCGACCTCCACGGCGTACTTGGTGTCGGCGAGCCCGTGCAGGTCGGCCAGGTCGAGCTCCTCCAGCCGTTCCTCGCCGCGCCAGGACACCAGCGAGGAGCCGGACGCCGCGGCGACCGGCGGCGCCTCGGGGATCTCCTCCCCCCGGATCTGGGCCACCACCTGGGCCAGGGACCGGACGCCGTACACCGCCACGCCGGGCACCAAGGATGCCTCCTCGACCTGCGGCTCGGGCACGAACACCGTGGTGATGCCACGGTCGGCGGCGGCGAGGACCATCGGGAGGACGCCGGTCGCCGGGCGCAGGCCACCGGCGAGCGTCAGCTCACCGACGAACACGACCCGCTCCCCGACCTCGGCCGGGAGCGCGCCGTTGGCCGCCAGGATCGCAATGGCGAGCCCGAGGTCGAAGTGCGTGCCCGACTTGTGCACGTCGGCCGGGGAGAGCAGCACGGTGATCCGCTTCGTGGCCGGCCACCCGAGTCGGCTGTTGTGGATGGCCATGCGCACCCGGTCGACACCTTCCCGGACCCCGGTGTCGGCGCGGCCGACGACGGCCGTGCCGACCTGTCCCGGCGACACGTCGGCCTGGACGTCGATGAGGTGGCCGACCGCCCCGTTGAGCGCGAGCGTGTGGGTCGTCGCGACCGGCATCTACACCAGCCCCCGGACGTGGTCGACCGCCGCCGGGCCACGTCGCGGCTTCACCACCGCCACGAGGTCGATGCGCATCTCCGGGGGCCGTACGCCGCGTTCCCGGGTCCATCGCTCCCCCAGGCGCACGAGACGGGCGAGCTTGTCCTCATCGATGGCCTCGTGCGGCGTGCCGCCGGTGTCGCCGGTGCGGGTCTTGACCTCGCACACCACCAGGGTCGGTCCCTCGCGCAGCAGCAGGTCCACCTCCCCCTCGTCGCAGGACCAGTTGCGTTCCAGCACGGCCATGCCCTGTCGCACCAGGTGGCGCTCGGCGACGTGCTCGCCGTAGGTGCCGAGTGCCTGTCGCTGCGCGGCGGTCGTGCCGCTCGTCGTTGTCTGAGTCATGTCCAACCTCCTGCCAGCAGCGTCGGGGCGGGAGGCGACATCGACGACCCGGGACGTCACCGGGTGTGGACAAGTGACCCCGGAGACGTGGCTGTGGATCGGGAGTGGGCCGGAGCGTGGCGGCCGTGGCGCCGGTTCAGCCGCGCAGCGCGGGCTGCTGGCAGGTCGGCGTCGGGAGGCCGAAGAAGTCCGCTCCGGCGGTGGAGAGCCCGATGCCGGTGCTCAGCGGACCGACGATGCCGTTGAGCTTGTCGATGAGCGGGTTCACGATGACGAACTCGGACCGGATCGTGCCCATCAGCCCGTCCAGGACCCCATCGACCAGCGGCTCGAGCACGTCCACGGGGATGCTGATCGGTCCCACCTTCACCGGGTCCAGGTCGAGGCTCCCGTCGACGCGATTGACCGTGACGTAGGGCAGGGCGAGGTCCTCGCCACCGACCTTCACGGGGTCGCCCCAGGCCTGCGGTGGATAGCTCACCGGGCCCACGTGGGCGGGAGTGCCGGCGGCCCGGCTGCCGTCGGCCTCCAGATCGAGCTCGAAGCGCACGGGGACCTCGACCAGCTTCGGCAGACCCAGGACGCTGACCGACACCCCACCCTCGACCACGACGTTCCCCGAGAGCCGCAACGTGACCAGGTCACGCCACACGTCCGCCTCGAACGTGGCGGGGTCGCAGGAGTAGTCGGTCAGGGTGCCCTGGGCACCGGCCAGGTCGATGTCGATCGCGAGGTCGATGGTGTTGTCGACCAGCTTCAGGTCGACCAGCTTGTTGATCTTCAACAGGCTGGTGCTCATGGCCAGCTTGGCGAGCGCGTCGAGCTTGACCTGGGCGGTCTCCGCGGTGTCCTGGTTGCAGGCGCGGCGCGGGTTCTCGATGATCGAGAGCTCGGCGGAGGTGACACCGACGTGCGGGATCGCCGCCTGGAGCGGCTTGAGCGCGAAGAAGTTCTCCCCGTTGGCGAGGAAGGCCGTGCCGATGAGGAGGTCGAGCGCGTTGAACTCGGTCGCGAGCGCGGCGTCGGTGGCGGTGGACAACGCGAACAGCTCGCCGGCGTCGATCACCACGTCGCCGATGGCGCTGACCGCCGCCGCGTCGAGGACGTCTGCCTGGGCGATCGCGCCGTCGGCCCGGAGGACGTCGGCCATCGCCAGGTAGACCTCGCCGGCCGTCAGGCCGGGCAGGGACAACAGGCCGTCGACGGTGCCGACCGAGATCGAGTCCGCGGCGATGATGTCGGCCAGTGCGAGGTTCGAGGTCGCGAGACCGTCCCATCCGCCCGCCTTCACCACCGACTTGCCGAGCACCTGCCCGAGGAGGTCCTCGAACAGCGGCGCTGCCCCCGGTTCGAGGGTCGCCGCCCAGGATCCCAACTGGAAGCAGGCGGCCGAGTCCGAGACACCGACGGCCGACCGGGACGCCGTCCCGGATCCCTGACCGGTCATGCCCGCGAACGCGAAGTCGACCCCGGTGTCCGCGACCACCTGCACCGCGGTCGGGATACCGCTGGCCATGGGGCTGAAGTCCCCGTCCGCGTCGAGTGCCCCCAGCCGGACGTCGAGCACGGGTGTGTGGTCGTCGCCGCCGACGACCGAGCCGTTGCGGGCCAGGGAGACGGCGGCTGCGGCCTCCATGGCGGACTGGTACGCCGGGCTGATCTCACGGCCGTCGAGCTCGCGGGCGAGGTCCAGCGCGACGATGTCGGCCAGTGCCTGGGCGTCCGCGCGCGCCACACGCTGCAGCCCCAGGTCCACGACGAAGGCGCACGCCAGCAGCAGGACAGGGAGCAGGAACGCCGTCATCACCGCGACAGCTCCCCGCTCGTCCCGCTCTCGGGATGCTGGGCCCGTGCCCTTCACGCGTACTCCTATCGCCACAGCCGCCCTCGCCCGAGAGCACGACGACCGTCACGGTAGCGGCAGCACCGCCCGGGAGGATCGGGCATCGGGTGCGCGCTCCTGGTCCCAACGGACCAGTCGACGTGGCCCAGCGCCTACCGGTCGGGCGGCTCGAAGTCCTGAGATGCGAGCTCCTCCACGTTGACGTCCTTGAACGTCAGCACCTTGATGTTCTTCGCGAATCGCGCGGGACGATAGATGTCCCACACCCACGCGTCGGTGATGGTGACCTCGAAGAACACCTCACCGGCCTCGGTGCGTGCCTTCACGTCGACGGAGTTGCACAGGTAGAAGCGCCGGTCGGTCTCGACGACGTACTTGAAGATCCCGACGACGTCGCGGTACTCCCGGTAGAGCCGCAACTCCTGCTCGGTCTCGTACTTCTCGAGATCCTCCGCACTCATCCGCACTCCTCACTGGCGCTGGCCGACTCAGGGGCGTCTCGACACGCTCGACGAACGCCCTCCGACTCTAACCCTGCGGCCCGCCGGACGTTGATGAACCGCATGCGGTGGATCGGTGTCGGCCCCCGCTCGGCGAGGACCTGCCGGTGCGTGGGGGTGATGTAGCCCTTGTGGGTGGCGAAGTCGTACGCCGGCCACTCACCGTGGAGCTCGGTCATGATCCGGTCGCGGGTCACCTTCGCGATGACCGACGCGGCCGCCACGCACGCCGCCACGCGGTCGCCCTTCCACACCGCCAGGCCCGGGACGCCGAGGCCGTCGACGCCGAACCCGTCGGTGAGCACGTAGGCGGGGGGCACGTCGAGCTTGGCCACGGCGCGCCGCAGCGCCTCGACGTTGGCCACGTGCATCCCGAGCCGGTCGCACTCCCCCGCCTCGATGACGACCACGGACCAGGCGAGTGCCTTGCGGACGATCCGGTCGTAACAGCGCTCCCGGGCGGCGGCGGTCAGCAGCTTGGAGTCGGCGAGCTCGGGGATGATGCCCGGGCGCCCCGCAGGCAGGATCGCCGCCCCGGCGACCAGCGGCCCCGCACAGGCACCGCGTCCGGCCTCGTCGACGCCGGCGATGGGGTCCAGCCCTCGGCGACGCAGGGCCCGTTCGTAGCCGTACAGACCGGCATCGCGGCGGATGGTCGCACCCTTGGGAAACGTGGACATGGCGCGGCTACTGGGCGGCGGGAGCGCCGTCCGGGACGTCGGCGAACGGTGCCGGTCGGCTGACCCACGACCACCGGTCGGTGGGCCACACCAGGGCGAACACCTTGCCGACGACGCGGTCCTGGTCCACCCAAGGGCTCTCGGTGCACGGGTCGGCGTTGACCGCACACAGGTGGGCCCGGGAGTCGGCGGAGTGCTGGCGGTTGTCGCCGAGCACGAAGAGCTTCCCGGGCGCGACGGTGATCGTCCAGTCGCACCGCCGGTGGAAGTCGGTGCCGCGTTCGGTGATCGACCCGTCGACCGGGGCGTTGCACTGGTCCTGGGTGGTGGTGAGGTAGTCCGACTCGTCGATCGGCTCCCCGTTGACCTTCAGGCGCCCCTGGCCGTCACAGCACTCGATGACGTCGCCGGGCGTGCCGATCACCCGCTTCACCAGGTGCCCACCGGTGGGGTAGAGACCCACGTAGGACAGGCCCTTGGCCAGGCCGGTGGGGCCGGGGGTGTCCGCGGTGGACAGCCAGCCGCCGGGGTCCTCGAAGACGACGACGTCGCCGCGCTCCGGCTCGCCGCCGAACCAGTAGGAGACCTTCTGGACCAGGATCCGGTCGTTGCGGATCAGGCCCGGCTCCATCGACTCCGAGGGGATGTAGAACGCCTGGAGCAGGACGGCCTTGATGACCACGGCGAGGCCGAGGGCCAGCACCAACAGCAGCAGGGTTTCCTGCCAGACCGGCAGGTGCTTGCGTTCGCGCTGGCGCGATCCGTCCGCGTCACGCCCCCCGTCCGGGGACTGCGGGTTCCCGGCGTCGGAGGAGTCGGCTGTCACGGCTGCGAGTGTAGGAGGTGGGTCGGAACGACCTGCCTCAGGACTCGCGGCGCTCCGGGATCTTGGCGGCCTTGCCGCGCAGGTTGCGCAGGTAGTACAGCTTGGCGCGACGCACGTCACCGCGCACGGCGACCTCGATCTTCTCAAAGATCGGCGAGTGCATCGGGAAGGTCCGCTCCACGCCGACACCGAAGGAGATCTTGCGGACGGTGAAGGTGCGGCCGATGCCGCTGCCCTGGATGCCGATCACGACGCCCTGGAAGACCTGGACACGGCTCCGGTTGCCCTCGGTGACCTTGACGTGCACCTTGACGGTGTCGCCGGCACGGAACTCGGGGATGTCGTCACGCTTGTGGGCGTTGCCGATCTCGGCGACGACGCCGGGGTGGGCCTGGGAGGACACGGTCTTGCTCATGGTTTCTCCTCGCGAGTGCCACAGGTCATCCGCGGTATCGGGGGTCGTGATCTCGAGCGCGCGTCGGACGACGGTTCCCCTGTGGCAGAAGCGTCCACGGCACGCGACGAAGAATCTTCCCACATCGGCCACCCGGGCGAGAAATCAACGACCGGGTGGGCAAGGATGGTCGGGTGGCCGAGCCGACCGTCGACTGGGAACCCCACCGCAGCGAGGTGCGGCCCTGGCGCCAGCGTATCCGCCGCGGACCGCGGGCGGATCGTCAGTTGCGCGAGGTCACGGTCTCGCTCCCCCCGATGATCCGCGACCTCGACTATCCGCTGGACCGCACGCTCTCGGCGATGACGACGGCGACCGCCGGCGGCCTGAGCCATCTGGACCTGGTGCACGGCCGCACCCTGGAGGCGCTCAACCACCTCCAACTGCGCACCGAGTCGGTGGACTCGTCCAAGATCGAGAACGTCGACGCCAGCCTCGCCGACTACGGACGTGCGCTGCTCGGCGTCGGCGCCAACGCCTCGGCGACCTCGATGGCATCGGCGACGGCGGCCCTGACCCGCATGGTCGAGGACGCCGAACGGACCCGGTCGATTCGGCGCGAGGCGATCAGTCGTGCCCACCACGACCTGTTCCGCCGCAATCCCGACGAGTCGCACCGCGCCGGGCACTTCCGCAGCACGCAGAACTGGGTCGGCGGCAGCGACTGGTCGCCCCGGGACGCCCTCCACGTCCCGCCGCCACCGGAGACGGTGTCCGCCTATCTCGACGACCTGTTCGCCTTCGCCGACCGCCTCGACGTCCCGCCGGTCGTGCAAGCCGCCGTCGTGCACGCGCAGTTCGAGTCCATCCACCCCTTCATCGACGGCAACGGCCGGATCGGCCGCACGCTGATCCACGCCGTGCTGCGTCGACGGCGGGTCACCCGACACCTCACGGTGCCGATCGCCTCCGGGCTGGTCACGCACCGGGACAGCTACTTCGACGCCCTCAACGACTACCGCGCCGGCCACGCGAGGAGCATCATCGCGCTGCTCTCCGCGGCGATCGGGAGCGCGACGACGGAGTCCTGGCGCACGGCGACCACGCTCGGCGAGATCCGGAGCCGTTGGCACGACGCCGTCGGTGGCACTCGCCCCGGTACGCCGCTGCACCGACTGCTGGACCTGCTCACCGAGGAGCCGATCGTCAACGTCGAGCTGGTTGCCCGTCACGTCGGCGGCACCACCGAGGAGGTCGAGGCGGCCATGGCGACCGCCGTGGCCGCCGGGGTGCTCGACCGGGCGCCCCGATCCCGCCGAGCGCCGGTGTGGCTGGCCTCGGACATCCTCGCCGAGGTGCACGACCTCAGCCAGCGCATCCGCGCCGCGACCCACCGCCACCGCGACTGAGCCCCCCCCCCCCCCAGGCGGTACGCACGCGACAGGCCCGCCCCGGGAGACCGGGACGGGCCTGTCGACGACCAGCGGAGGGATCAGTCGAGGGCGTAGCCCTCGCTGCCGTGGAGGACCTGGTCGATACCGGCGACCTCGTCCTCCTCCTTGGCCCGCAGGCCGATGGTCTTCTCGATCACCGTGCCGGCGACGTACGCCACGGCGAACGCCCAGGCGATCATGATGACCGACGAGGAGAACTGCGACCACAACTGGCCGGCGCCACCGCCGTAGAAGAGACCCTCGGCGTCGTACTTGGCGATGAAGCCGAGCGAGATGCAGCCGACGAAGCCGGCGACCAGGTGGATGCCCACCACGTCGAGGGTGTCGTCGAAGCCCCACTTGAACTTCAGGTCGACCGCGAAGGCGCAGATGGCACCGGCGATCGCGCCCAGGCCGATGGCCCACAGCGGGGTGATGTGCGCACAGGCCGGGGTGATGGCCACGAGGCCGGCCACGATGCCCGAGGCACCGCCCACGGCGGTCGCCTTGCCCTCCTTGAAGTGCTCGACCACGAGCCATCCGAGCATGGCGGCGGCGGGAGCGATCAAGGTGTTGATGAAGATGAGGCTGGTCTGCGCCTCGTCAGCGCCGTAGGCACCGGTGTTGAAGCCGAACCAACCGAACCACAGGATCGACGCGCCGATGAGCACCAGCGGGACGTTGTGCGGAGCGGACTCCTCCTTGGAGAAGCCGACCTTGCGGCGACCGAGCACCAGCGCGAGCGCCAGGGCAGCAGCACCGGAGGCCTGGTGCACCACGGTGCCGCCGGCCCAGTCGAGGGCGGGGACGCCGTTGAGGATGCCGTCACCGCTGCCGATCCAGCCGCCGCCCCACACCCAGGCCTGGCCGGGGAAGTAGACCAGCGTCGCCCAGATGCCCGCGAAGAGCAGCCACGGGAAGAACCGGGCGCGGTCGGCGATGGCGCCGGAGATCAGCGCGACGGTGATGATCGCGAAGGAGGCACCGAACGCGATGCCGCCCAGCGTGCCGTCGTCGGCGGTCACCGATTCGGTGAGGCCGAAGTCCTGGAACGGGTTGCCGAAGAACTGGCTGATCGGACCGTCACCCAGGGCGCCGATGCCGGTGGCGCCGTAGAGCACCCACAGGACAGTGACCAGGCCGAGCGACCCGAAGCTCAGCATCATCATCGAGACTACGGACTTGGACTTCACCAGCCCGCCGTAGAAGAAGGCCAGGCCCGGCGTCATGAAGATCACCAGTGCCGTGCACAGCAACAGCCATGCGAGATCGAGAGACATACGTACCTCATTTGCTCGGGAGTTGGGTCGCGGGCCGCGGCACTGCGGCCATCACGTTCGACCGAGATCTTGCTGTCGAGGTGTTGCGGGCAGCCCCTCGTGAGGTTTCGGCCAGGTAACAGGTGGCCGGTTCGTGTTTCGATCTCGTGCTCCCGCGTCCAGATGGCGGGAGTGCGGCGCAGCGGTGCCGGTGGACTAGTCCGGCGGCAGCAGGTCCGGGCGCCGCTCGGCGGTACGCCGTCGCGCCTGGTCGGTGCGCCACTGCGCGATGCGGCCGTGGTCACCGGAGAGCAGCACCTCGGGGACGTCGCGACCCCGCCAGGTGGCCGGCTTGGTGTAGGTGGGGTACTCCAGGAGGCCGGTCGCGTGGGACTCCTCCACCAACGAGTCGGCGTTGCCCATGAAGCCGGGCAGCAGCCGCACCACCGCCTCGGTCATGGCCAGCGCCGCGACCTCGCCGCCGTTGAGGACGTAGTCACCCAGCGACAGCTCCTCGACGTGGGCGATCTCGCGGGCATGCTCCACCACGCGCTGGTCGATGCCCTCGTAGCGGCCGCAGGCGAAGACCAGGCGGGGACGGGCCGAGAGTTCCTCCGCCTTGCGCTGGTCGAAACGCTCGCCGGCCGGCGTCGGGAAGACGATCGTGTCCTGCTCCGCGATCGCGAGGTCATCGAGCGCCTCGCCCCACGGCTCGGGCTTCATGACCATGCCGGCGCCACCGCCGTAGGGAGTGTCGTCGACCGTGCGATGGCGGTCGTGGGTCCAGTCGCGCAGGTCGTGGACCGCGACCTCCAGCAGGCCGCCGGCGACCGCGCGTCCCGGCAGGCTCAGCTGCAGCGGGGCGAGGTAGTCGGGAAAGATCGTGACGTAGTCGAGTCTCACTGGTCGTCCTCGAACCGGGACACCAGTCCCGGCCGGTCCGCGACCACGAGCCGACCGCCGGCGACGTCGACCTCGGGCACCAGCGCCGCCACGAACGGCACGAGTGCGCGGCGACGGTCGGGGGTGGTCACCTCGAGGAGGTCCTGGGCACCCTGCAGCAGCCCGGTCACCTCGCCCAGGCGGGTGCCGTCGGTGTCGTGCACGGTGAGACCGACCAGCTCGTGCAGGTAGAACTCGTCGGGGTCCTGGGGCGTCTCGGCTGCGGGGACGCTCGCGGAGAGCACCACGCCGCGAGCTGTCTCGGCGGCGGTGCGGTCGCCGATCTCGGCGAAGGTGAGCAGCAACCTGGTCTGGTGCCACCGCGCCCCCGTGACGGTGAGGGTCGCGTGGGCGAACTCCCCGTCACGGGGGGCAGCGGCATCGAGTCGAGCGCCGACGGCGAGCCGGCGGTCGGGCTCGTCGGTGCGCACCTCGACGGTCACCTCACCGCGGATGCCGTGGGGTTTCCCGATCCGGGCGACCACGACCTCGAGGTGCTCGGCGCCGTCGCTCACGACCTAGCGCTGGCCCTGACGGTCGACGTCGACGAAGTCGATGCGGGCGTTGTTGCCGCCGTCGAGCGCCGAGATGACGGTGCGGAACGCGGTGGCCGTGCGGCCACCGCGACCGATCACCTTGCCGAGGTCGTCGGGGTGGACCCGGACCTCGAGCAGCGACCCCCGGCGCAACTGCTTGTCGCGCACGGTGACCTCGTCGGGGTTGTCGACGATGCCCCGCACCAGGTGGTCGAGCGCGTCGGCGAGCATCAGGACTTGTCCTCGGCCTCGGCGACCGGCTCGTCAGCGACCTCGGGCTCGGCGGCCTTGTCCTCGACCTTCGCCTCGACCTCGGTGTCGGCCTTCTCGGCGTCGGTCTCGGCGGCGGGCTCCTGCTCGGTCTTGGTGGCCTTCGGCTCGTCCTTCTTCTTCGGAGCGGTCACGGCCTCGGCCTTGGGCTCGCTCTCGGCCTCCTTGAGGGCCTCGTTGAAGATGTCGAGCTTGTCGCGCCGCGCAGCAGCGGACTTCACGGTGCTCTCGGCGCCGTCGATGCCCTTGAACTTCTGCCAGTCGCCGGTGAGCTCCAGGATGCGGGTCACGGTCTCGGACGGCTGTGCGCCGACACCGAGCCAGTACTGCGCGCGCTCGGAGAGCACGTCGATGTGCGACGGCTCCTCCTTGGGGCGGTAGTGACCGATCTCCTCGATCACCTGGCCGTCGCGCTTCTTGCGCGAGTCGACGACGACGATGCGGTACTGCGGCACCCGGACCTTGCCCAGGCGCTTGAGACGAATCTTGACGGCCACGTTTGTGGTGTCTCCTCGAAAATCGTGGTGGGTGGAGGTGAACCGACCGGAGTGGGGACCGGCTGGTCACATCGGTGGGCGCTGTGGCGGACGGTTGAGAGGGTCCGACCGACACAGAACTCAGCGGCAGAGTCTGCCAGAGATCGGCACGCGTCGAAAATCGGGCCGGTGACCACCGCATGGCGCCAGACTGTGGCCATGAGCCAGCCCCCAGCCCACGACGCTCCGCCACCGCCGCCCCGGCCTGCTCGCCCGCGTCCCGGCCTGCGCGGGGTGTGGCTGGGCGTCCTCCTCATGGTGCTCGGCGTCGTGGTGCTGGTGGTCGGGATGGTCGCGACCTGGAAGCCCCTCTTCGACGCCGACGCCGTCGTCGCGGCCGACGGCCGCGAGCACGTGGTGTCGTTGCCCGCCGGTGAGGAGCGCGGCCTGTGGCTGCGCGAGGGCGAGCCCGCCACCTGCACCGCCGTGGACGCCGACGGTGACGCCGTCCGCTTCGAGCGACCCGGTGGTGAGTACACGGTCAACGAGTGGCGGGCGAGCAACCGATTCGGCACCGGCGCCGGCGACGTGGTCCTGACCTGCGACTCCCCCGTCCCGGGGACCGAGGTCCGGATCAGCGCCCTGCCCGGCGTCGCCACCGTGATCGTCGCGATGCTGCTCTCCTGCGGCATCGGCATCGCGCTGGGGCTCGGCGGCCTGGTGCTGCTGGTGGTCACCCTGGTCCGGCGCAGCCGCACCTGACCCCCGGAGGGCCTCAGGCGACCACTCGGCCGCGCAGGACGACGTACGACGGGTCGGCCAGGACCGACAGGTCCTCCAGCGGGTTGCGGGGGTAGACCACGAAGTCGGCCGGGTCGCCCTCCTCCAGTCCGGCGTTCCAGCCCAGCCACGCGCGGCCCAGCCAGGAGGCGGCACCGAGGACGTACTCCGGCGTCAGGCCCATGTCGACCATCGCGCGGATCTCCTCGTGGAGGCAGCCGTGGCGGGCCGAGCCGCCGCCGTCACTGCCGACGTAGAGCGGGACGCCGGCCTCGTGGGCGGCCATGAGGACGTCGCGCCGCTGGCGGTGGAGTCGCTCCATCGTGGCGGCGTAGTCGGGGAACTTCTCGCGCCCCGCCTCGACGTACTCGGTGAACTTGTCGGTCTGCTGCACCGTTGGCACCAGCGCGACCCCCTGGGACACCATCTGCTCGATGTGCGCCTCGGTGAGGCCGGTGCCGTGCTCGATGCAGTCGATGCCGGCGTCGAGCAGCGGAGAGAGCGACTCGCTGCCGAAGCAGTGTGCGGTGACCTTGGCGCCCCGCGCGTGCGCGGTCGCCACGGCGCTGGCCGCCGCCTCGGCGGGGAAGGACGGCGCGAGGTCCCCCTCCTCACGCGAGATCCAGTCCCCCACGAGCTTGACCCACCCGTCGCCGGAATCGGCCTGCTCGGCCACGGTGGCGTCCAGGTCCTCGGGCTCGACCTCGACGCCGTAGTTGCGGAGGTAGCGCTTGGTGCGGGCCACGTGCCGCCCGCACCGGATCAGCCGCGGCAGGTCCTCGCGCGCCTGCGTCCAACGCGTGTCGACCGGGGACCCGCAGTCGCGGGTCAGCAGTACGCCGGTGTCGCGGTCGGCGACGGCCTGGGCCTCCACCTCGGCCGGATCCTCGACAGCACCGCCGTCCTCCAGGCCCAGGTGGTTGTGGGCGTCGACCAGGCCCGGGACGATCCAGCCCTCGGCGTGGGTCTCCGCACCAGCGGGGCGCTCGTAGGTGATGTACCCGTTGACGACGTACACCTCACGGGGCTCACCATCGGGCAACACCGGTCCGGAGAAACGAAGTGGCGTCATGGGCCGACGGTATCCGAGCCGAGCGCGCCACGCTCGCGTGACGCGCGTCCGGCGAGGAGGTCGAGCAGCCGCGCCGGCGCGAGCCCGCGGGGGGCGGCGACCGGCTCGTCGAGACCGGGGACCCTCAGATGCGATCGAGCAACCACGACGGCGTGACCGTCGTGGCACCGGCGCCGTGGCACCGGGCGTCGAGGGCACGATCGGCGGTCACCACGACCACGCGGTCGCCGCGGTCGGCCGCCTTGCGCGCCTCCGCGACGATCGTGGCGTCACCGTCCCGCGGCGCGTGCACCGTCCGCACATGGGCGTCCCTACCGGCGCGGACCCCGCCCTTGGCCTGCCCCTCGAGGACCAGGACGACGACGTCGTGCTCGAGGTCCGCGACCAGCAGCGACTCGTGCAGGCGCTGTGCCGCCCCCGCACGGTCCTTCCACCACCCGTCGGGGCGCGCCCCGACGACGTTGGCACCATCGACCACCAGAACGCTCGTCATCTTCGGGCTCCCAACTCACGTGGTCTCGACACGCCCGGTCCCGGGCTCGCAAGCTCACCCGGGCGGGCTGCTCGACCTGATCGCGCCACGCGGCACGGGTCTCGATACATCCGGCGCTCGTTCCTCACGACGGATACTCGACCCTGCAAGCATCGCGAGCTCGCGCTCCGCTGCGCGATCACTTCAGGTACTTGGAGAAGTCGCTGGGCAGGTCGAGATCGGCCGCGGCCTTCTCGTAATCGATCTCCTCGCCGATGCCGAACGGGTTCGGCGTGGCCTCGCTGGCCTTCTCCTTCTCTGCCGCCGCCTGCTGGGCCGCCTTGGCGGGGTTGCCCGAGCGTCCCTTCTTCTGCTTGGCCTTGCCCTTCTTCTGCTTGGCCTTGGAGCGCTTGCCGGGTCCGGGCGCGCCCGGCATGCCGCCGCCGGGCATTCCCGGCATCCCGGGCATCCCGCCGCCGCGGGCCATCTGCTCCATCATCTTGCGGGCCTCGAAGAAGCGGTCGACCAGCTGGTTCACGTCACTGACCGCGCGGCCGGAGCCCTTGGCGATGCGGGCACGCCGCGAACCGTCGATGATCTTGGGGTTGGCGCGCTCGGCCGGCGTCATCGAGCAGATGATCGCCTCGATCCGGTCGATCTCGCGGTCGTCGAAGTTCTCCAGCTGCTCCCGCATCTGGCCCATACCGGGCAGCATCTGCAGGATCTTGGTCATCGAGCCGAGCTTCTTGACCTGCTGCATCTGCTCGAGGAAGTCGTCGAGGGTGAACTGGCCGTCGCCCCGGCCGGCGAGCTTGTCGGCGGCCTTGAGCGCCTGCTCCTGGTCGAAGGTCTTCTCGGCCTGCTCGATCAGGGTGAGCATGTCGCCCATGTCGAGGATCCGCGAGGCCATCCGGTCGGGGTGGAAGGCATCGAAGTCGGTCAGCTTCTCCCCCGAGGAGGCGAACATGACCGGCTTCCCGGTGACCTGCCGGATCGACAGGGCAGCGCCACCGCGGGCGTCACCGTCGAGCTTGGTGAGGACGACACCGTCGTACCCGACTCCGTCGAGGAACGCCTGCGCGGTCGCGAGTGCGTCCTGACCGATCATCGCGTCGACGACGAAGAGGATCTCGTCGGGCTGGACGGCGTCGCGGATCGCCGCTGCCTGGTCCATCATCTCCGCGTCGACACCGAGGCGACCCGCGGTGTCGACGATGACGACGTCGTGCAGCTTGCGCTTGGCCTCCTCGATCGACTCCTTCGCCACCGCCACGGGGTCGCCGGTGCCGTTGCCCGGCTCGGGCGCGAAGACCGGTACGCCGGCGCGCTCCCCGTTGACCTGGAGCTGGTTGACCGCGTTGGGCCGCTGCAGGTCGCACGCGGCCAGCATCGGTGTCTTGTCCTGGTCCTTGAGCCAGAGCGCGAGCTTGGCGGCCAGCGTGGTCTTGCCGGCGCCCTGGAGGCCGGCGAGCATGATCACGGTCGGGCCGGACTTGGCGAACCGCAGCCGTCGGGTCTCGCCGCCCAGGATGGTCACCAGCTCGTCGTTGACGATCTTGATGACCTGCTGGGCCGGGTTCAGGGCCTGGCTGACCTCCTCGCCGCGGGCACGCTCCTTGACGGCGCGGACGAAGTCCTTGACCACCGGGAGCGCGACGTCGGCCTCCAGCAGCGCGATGCGGATCTCGCGTGCGGTCGCATCGATGTCGGCCTCGGAGAGCTTGCCCTTGCCCCGGAGGTTCTTGAAGGTGTCGGACAGGCGGTCGGACAGTGTGGCGAACAAGAAACTTCCCTCGTGGTGGCAGCGAGCCCAGGGCTCGGTCGGTCAGGGCTCGAGTCTACGGGCGCCGGCTGCCTCGTGCGCAGCCAGCGCCGTGCTCGGCCCCGGCGGGGCGCGTCGGTCAGCCGGCGAGCGCGGCGCGCACCGCGTGGGCGGCGTCCGCGGCACGGGTGTCGGAGAGGGCACCGGCCGCGACCTCCTGGACGTAGAACACGTCGACCGCCTGCGGCCCGAGGGTGGAGACGTGGGCGGAGCGGACGGTCATGTCCAGGGCCGCGAGCGCCGCACTCACCAGGTAGGCGACGCCGACCCGGTCCCCCGCCCGCACCTCGATGACCGTGGCGTGGTCACTGGCCTCGGGGCGGACCACGACCGTCGGGGCGAGGCCACTGGCGTCGGGGCGTGGGGACAGGCGCTCCGCGGGGTCGATGCGACGGTGCACCACCGCGTCGTGCCGGCCGCGGAGCACCCCCGCGGTCAGCTGGTCGTCGGCGACGTCCCACACCGAGACGCCGTACTCCCCCTGTGACCAGACGCGCGCGGCACGGACCGGGATCCGCTGCAGTGCGAACGTGGCGGCGATGTCGGCGAGCAGCCCGACCCGGTCCGGGGCCACCACGGTGACGCGCGCACCGTCGGCCACGTCCTCCACGGTGAAGCTCGTGCCGCCGCCGTGCACCTCGTCGGGGACCGCCACCTCGTCGGTGAGCATCGCCGGCGGCACCGCGCCGTGGGCCAGCGAGGCCTGGGCGCGCTGCGCGAGGTTGTGGACCAGGCCGGCACGCCAAGCCGTCCAGGCCTGGGGCGCCGTCGCCTTCGCGTCGGCCTCGGTGAGCGCGGTGAGCAGGTCGAGCGCCTCGCCGGTCGCGACGCGGTCGGTCAGGGTCGCGATGGTGGCCGGGTCCTCCAGGTCACGGGTGGTCGCGGTGCGGGCGAGCAGGAGGTGCCAGCGCACCAGCTGCGCGATCAACGCGACCTCCTCCTCGGCGAACCCCATCCGGGTGGCGACGTCGCGCGCGATCGGCTCCCCCGCGACGCTGTGCTCGGTGAGCCCGCCCTTGCCGATGTCGTGGAGGAGGGCCGCCACCAGCAGTACGTCGGGCCGCGAGACGCCGCGGATGAGGGCCGAGGCCTCGACGCAGGTCTCGATGACGTGGCGGTCCACGGTGAAGCGATGGATCTCCGAGGCGTGCGGCAGCAGCCGGATGCGCTCCCACTCCGGGAGCACCTGTGCCAGCGCGCCAGTCTCCTCCAGCGTCTCCCAGACCGGCAGCAGCCCGGGACCGGCGGCCAGCAGCCGCACCATCAGGTCGCGTGCCTCCTCCGGCCAGGGATCCCCGAGCGGCGCACCCTCCCGCACGAGGCGGGCGGCCGTCGGTGGCGCCAGCACGAGGTCGCGCTCGGCGGCTGCAGCGGCGGCCCGCAGCAGCAGCGCGGGGTCCTGTGTGGGACGGGCGCTGCGGTCCAGCACGATCTCCCCCCGGGACACCGCCACGCCGCGGGCGACCGGTTCGAGCCGTGGGCGTCGCGGTCGACCGGCGGGACGCCGCGTGACCGCGTCGTCGGCACGCCGCCACACCAGGCGCGAGAGGTGGGAGATGCGCCGTCCGAGGAGTCGCACGTGACGCTGGGCGGCGCGGTCGTCGGCGAGGTCGAGTCCCTCCGCGACCGGTGCCCAGTGCTCCGGCGCGACGCGGTCGGTCGCGCGTCCGGCCGACTCGTGGAGTACGTCGCGGACGTCGAGCAGCTGCTGGCGGCACCGCTCGATGTCGGCAACGGGCACGTCGACCAGCCAGGTCGCGCCGAGCCCCTTCAGGACACCCGCGTCGCGCAGTCCCCCCTCCCCCTCCTTGAGGTCGGGGACGGCGGCGTGGGCGATCTCGCCGATCAACCGGTGGCGGGACCGGACCAGGTCGTGCAGTGCCGGCACCCGTTCACGGGCCCGGTGCCGCCACGCCGCCAGGGTGACGGTGCGCAGGCGCAGCGTGAGGTTCGGGTCGCCGGCGAGGTGACGGATGTCGAGCAGCCCGAACGCGACCTTCAGGTCGGTGCGCGCCACCTCCGACATCTCCGTCATGGTCCGCACCGAGTGGTCCAGGCGGGCCCCGGAGTCCCACAGCGGGTACCAGAGGTCCTGGGCCCACTCGCCCAGCTCGGCGTCCTCGTCGTGGACGAGCACCACGTCGAGGTCGGAGTACGGCGCGAGCTCGCCCCGGCCGTACCCGCCGACCGCGATGAGCGCGACGCCGACGTCGGGGGCGCCGGCGTCGGCGTAGGCACGCGTGCAGAGCTCGTCGGCGGCGGCGGTCCGCTCGGCCCGTCCTGCGGCGCTCACCCAGGAGTCCCGCGGCTCAGATGGCCGCGGAGTCCTTGTCGCCGGTGCGCACCCGGACGACGGTCTCGATCGGGCTGACCCAGACCTTGCCGTCGCCGATCCGGCCGGTCTGCGCGGTCCGGGCGACGATGTCGACGATGTCGGCCACGTCGGCGTCGTCGACGACGATCTCGATGCGGATCTTCGGCACCAGGGCGATGTCGTACTCCGCGCCCCGGTAGACCTCGGTGTGGCCCTTCTGGCGGCCGTAGCCGCTGACCTCACTGACGGTCATGCCGGTGACGCCGAAGGTCTCCAGCGCCTCGCGGACGTCCTCCCACTTGTGGGGCTTGATGACGGCGGTGACGAGCTTCATGCTCAGAATCCTCCCGTGGTGATGCCGGAGCGGCGCGAGCCGCCGAGGTTGACGTAGTCATAGGCGGTCTCCCCGTGCTCGACGAGGTCGATGCCGTTGACCTCGTCCTCCTCGGGGATGCGCCAGCCCAGGGTGTACTTGATGGGCAGGCCGATCAGCAGCGTGGCGGCCGCGCTCCAGATCATCGCGAACACGGCGACCGCGAGCTGGACGACGAAGAGCTTGCCCCCGTCGCCGTAGAGGAGGCCACCGTCGGTGGCCACCAGGCCGATCGCGAGCGTGCCGACCAGGCCCCCGACGAGGTGGACGCCGACGACGTCGAGGGAGTCGTCGAACCCGAAGCGGAACTTCAGGCCCACCGCCAGCGCACACAGCACGCCGGCCAGGGCACCGACGAAGATCGCGCCGACCGGGCTCACCGCACCGCAGGCGGGCGTGATGGCGACCAGGCCGGCCACGATGCCCGACGCGGCGCCGAGCGAGGTGGCCTCGCCGTCGCGCACCTTCTCCACCACGAGCCAGCCGAGGATGGCGGCACAGGTCGAGACCAGTGTGTTGACCCAGACCAGTCCGGCCGAGCCGTCGGCGGCGTACGCCGATCCCGCATTGAACCCGAACCAGCCGAACCACAGCAGTCCGGCGCCGAGCATCACGAACGGCAGGTTGTGGGGCTTCATCGGCTCCTTGCCGAACCCCTTGCGCAGGCCGACCAGCAGCGCGAGCACCAGGCCCGCGACACCGGCGTTGATGTGCACGGTCGTGCCACCGGCGAGGTCGACCGGTGCCACGGCGGCGACCATCTCGCCCCCGGACTCGACGGTGCCGAACAGCAGCGCGGCCAGGCCGCCCTCGCCCTCGCCGAGGAAGCCGCCGCCCCAGACCATGTAGGCCATCGGGAAGAAGGCGAGCGTGACCCACACCGGGACGAACGCCACCCAGGCGCTGAACCGGACGCGATCGGCGATCGCGCCGCTGATCAGCGCGACGGTGATGATGGCGAAGGTCGCCTGGAAGCCGATGTCGACCACCTGGGCGAGGCCGTCGTCGTAGAGGATGTAGGCCCCGTCGGCGTCGGTGACGGAGTCACGCAGGCCGAAGAACTCGAACGGGCTGCCGGAGAACGGTCCGATGGTGCTGTCGACCGGGTAGGACATCGACCAGCCCCACAGCACGTAGACGACACCGACGATGCCCATCGCGGTGAAGGACATCATCATCATGTTCAGCACGGACTTCGAGCGGACCATGCCGCCGTAGAAGAAGGCCAGCGCCGGCGTCATCAACAACACCAGGGTCGCCGACATCAACATCCAGGCGTTCAGGCCGGGATCGACGTCCACCATCGGATTCATCTGCAACGGACCTCACCGTGGTCGGGGTGACGGGCCGCGAGGCGGCACCCGTCCGGATCACCGCCCACCTTCGGGTCCGCAGGTTTCCGGACGCCGCGTGGCATGTTTCAGCCGTGTAACAGGTTCTCCGGCCGCCGCCGGAGCCTCCTCAGGAGCCGCCGAGCAGGGCGTCGACGAAGGCGCCGGGGTCGAACGGAGCGAGGTCGTCGGGCCCCTCGCCCAGGCCGACGAGCTTCACGGGGACCCCGAGCTCGCGCTGGACCGCGACCACGATGCCGCCCTTGGCGGAGCCGTCCAGCTTGGTCAGCACGATGCCGCTGACGTCGACGACCTCGGAGAAGACCTTGGCCTGGATCATGCCGTTCTGGCCCGTGGTGGCATCGAGCACCAGCAGCACCTCGGTGACGGGCACCTGCTTCTCGATGACGCGCTTGACCTTGCCGAGCTCGTCCATGAGGTCCTGCTTGTTCTGCAGGCGTCCCGCCGTGTCGACGACGACGGTGTCCACGCCGGCGGAGGTCCCGCGCTGCACCGCGTCGAACGCCACCGAGGCCGGGTCACCGCCCTCGGGGCCACGGACGACCTCGAGCCCCACACGCTCCCCCCAGGTCTCGAGCTGGTCGGCAGCGGCGGCGCGGAAGGTGTCGGCCGCCGCGAGGAGTGCCGTGCGGTCCTCGGCGACGAGGATGCGGCCGAGCTTGCCGACGGTGGTGGTCTTGCCGGTGCCGTTGACGCCGACCATCATCACCACGCCGGGCTGCTCGCCCTCACCGGAGACCCGGAGCGCACGATCCTCGTCAGGACCGATGAGGTTGATCAGCTCCTCGCGGAGTACGGCCCTGGCGTCGGCGGCCTCGCCCCCCTCGACCCGCAGCCGCGTGCGCAGGCGCTCGACCAGCTCCTGGGTGGGGCCGACGCCGATGTCGGCGCCGATGAGGAGGTCCTCGATGTCCTCCCAGGTGTCCTCGTCGAGCCGGTCGCGGCTGAGGAGGCCGAGCAGGCCCTGACCGAGCGTGCCCTGGCCCGCCAGTCGCTGGCGCAGGCGCACCAGCCGCGACGCGGGGCGTTCGGGCTGCTCCAGCGTCGGCGTCGGCGCCGGGGCCTCGGCGACCTCCGGGGCCTCGGGTGCAGCAGTGTCGGTGCCGGTCGGCGCCGTGTCCTCGCGCGGCGGCGCGAGGGTGTCCCCGCCCGACGCGGGCGGCGTACGACGCGTCCGCGTGGTGACGAACCCGGCGAGGACCAGGACACCGAGGACGGCGAGACCGATGACGAGGTAGAGCCACTCCATGGCGGCAGTGTTTCAGCGGCGTCGACTCAGCGTTGCAGCAGGTGGCGTGCAGCGGTGTCGCGCTGTCCGTCGTCCTGGGCCGGGAGCACGGGCGCACGCGCCACGGTGCGGGTCATCGCCGCACCCAGCCACGACGCGCGTGGCACGTCCTGTCCGCGGTGCGGGAAGGCGACGTAGGTGATGACCAGGCCGGAGACGACCAGGATCAGCACCATCGCAATGATGATGGTCAGCACGAGTTCCCTCCCGAGCGGTGAGTGCAGCCTCGACCAACTGCGGTGACAGCCTACGGGGCGCCGTCACGCGACCGTGCATCCACGAGCCGCTCGAGCGCGAGGAGACCGAGGTCACACCGCCAGGGGTGCGACCGCGGCGCGGATGGCGTCCGGGATCGGCGTCGAGGGACGCGCCGGGTCCTCGTTGTCGACGTAGACGTGGACGAACCGTCCCTCGGCGGCCGCCTCGGCCCCGCTGCCGTCGGGGTCGCCCTGGAAGATGCCGATGCGATAGGTGACCGAGGAGGTGCCGAGCCGCTCGACGGCGAGGCCGAGGTCGATGGGTGCGGGGTAGCCCACCTCGCGGAAGTAGCGGCACGAGACCTCCGCGACGACCCCGATGGCGGGCAGGCGGCGGATGTCGGTGCCGGTCGCCTCGGCCAGGTGCGCGTTGACCGCGGTGTCGATGAGCTCGAAGTACCGGGCGTTGTTCATGTGCCCGTAGACGTCGTCGTCGGCCCACCTGGTCGTCGCGACCCGCCACGCCACGAAGTCGGACCGGGTGGGACGGGGGGCACGTGCCTCGCGAGCCATGGTCAGGCGGACTCCGCCTCGCGCAGGCGCTGGCTGATCACGGTGGTCACACCGTCACCGCGCATCGTGACGCCGTACAGCGCGTCGGCGACCTCCATGGTGCGCTTCTGGTGCGTGATGACCAGGAGCTGGGAGTTCTCGCGCAGCTCCTCATAGATCTGCAGCAGGCGGCCCAGGTTGGTGTCGTCGAGCGCGGCCTCGACCTCGTCGAGGATGTAGAACGGCGACGGGCGGGCCTTGAACAGCGAGACCAGGAAGGCGACGGCCACCAGCGACCGCTCACCGCCGGAGAGCAGCGAGAGCCGCTTGACCTTCTTGCCGGCGGGACGCGCCTCGACCTCCACGCCGGTCGCGAGCAGGTCGTTCGGCTCGGTGAGGACGAGCCGGCCCTCACCGCCCGGGAAGAGCCGGGCAAAGGTCTCGTCGAAGGCGGCCGCCACGTCGCGGTAGGCCTCACTGAAGACCTCCTCGACCTTGGCGTCGACCTCCTTGACGATGTCGAGCAGGTCCTTCCGCGTGGCCTTGAGGTCCTCCAGCTGCTCAGTCAGGAACTTGTGTCGCTCCTCCAGGGCGCTGAACTCCTCCAGCGCGAGCGGGTTGACCTTGCCCAGGGTGCGCAGCTCGCGCTCGGCCTTGCGCAGTCGCTTCTCCTGCTCCTCGCGCACGAACGGCACGGTCGGGACCTCGTCGTCCCCGATGCCGGGCTCGCCGCCCTCGACCGCGCCGGGCTGGGGTACGCCGTCCGCGTCGGTGGCGGCCGGCGGCCCGTCATGCTCCTCGGCGGGCGCCGGCACCGGCTGGTCCGGCCCGTAGTCGGTCACGAGCCCCTCGGGATCGAGTCCGAGCTCGTCCATGACACGGCCCTCGATCTGCTCGATCCGCATCCGCTGCTGGGTCCGGGCCATCTCGTCACGGTGCACGGAGTTGACGAGCTCGTTGTGCTCCTTGTCCAGCTCGCGGGCGCGGCCACGCACGGCGACGAGCTCCTGCTCCCGTCCCCGGCGGGAGGCCTCGATCTCCTCGCGCTCACGGCGGGCGCGTTCCAGCGACCCGTCCAGCTGCTCGAGCACGTAGCCGACGGCGGCCGAGACGACCTCGCCGGCGCGCCCCTCGCGGAGCAGCCGCTCGCGGCGCTCGGCGGCGCGGGCTCGTGCCTCACGCTCGGCACGCGCGGCGGCACGCATCTGGTCGACGCGCCCGTGCAGCGCGCGACCGCGCTCCTCCGACGTGCGCAGGGCGAGCCGGGCCTCCATCTCGCCCTGGCGAGCCGCCTGGGCCGCGTTGGTCAGGCGCTCCTGCTCGTCGGTGTCGGGCTCCTCCTCGTCCTCGTCCTCGGCCGTGGCGAGCCGCTCCTCGAGGTCGCGCAGCCCGGCGAGCGCCTGCTCCCGGGCCGCCCCGGCCTCCTCGATGGCCTCGGCCAGGCGCTCGGCCTCCTCGCGCGCGGAGCGGGCGACCGCGCCGTGCTGGGCCAGCTCCTCGGCGACGGCGGCGAGCGTGGCGTCGGACTCGTGCAGCTTGGCGAGCGCGACGTCGACGCGGTGCTGGACCTCCTCGCGCTCGGACTCCAGCCGGGACAGGTCGAAGGTCAGGCGCTCACTGGCCGCGGTGGCCTCGGTCAGCTGCTCGGCGGCCTCGTCGACGGCGGCCTGGATCTCGATGAGGCTCTGCTCCTCGGTCGAGCCGCCGGAGGCGAAGTGGGTGCCCAACAGGTCACCGTCGCGGGTGACGGCGACGACGTCGGGCAGGTCGGCCACGACGGCCCGCGCAGCGCTGAGGTCGTCGACGACCACGGTCTTGCGCAGCAGCTGGGTGAGTCCGGAGCGGACGTCGGCGGGGCAGTCGACGACGTCGGCGGCGTACGTCGCGCCGGAGGGCAGGGCGGGCCAGTCCGACCGGTCCGTGGCACCGCCGCCGAGGAGGAGACCGGCACGTCCGAGGTCGTCGGTCTTGAGGTGGTCGATCGCGGCGACCGCGGCGTCGGCATCGGTCACCGCCACGGCGTTGGCGGCTGCCCCCAGCGCGGAGGCGATGGCGGTCTCGTGGCCCGAACGGACCGAGATCAGGGCCGCCACCGACCCCAACAGTCCGGAGAGGTCGTCGCTGGCGGCGAGCAGCGCACCGGCGCCGTCCTTGCGGGACAGCCCCATCTCGAGCGCTTCCCGCCGGGCCGTCAGGGCGGAACGGTCGCGCTCGGCCTGCTGGGCCTCCTCGCGCACCTTGGTGAGGCGGTCGTCGACGTCGGCCAGTGCTGCGGCCGCCGCCTCGTGGTCGGCGTCGAGCCCCTCCTCGCCGGCGTCCAGGCCGGCCACCTGGGTCTCGAGCGCGGTGAAGTCGCCCCGGGCGCGCTCGGCGCGGGTGAGTGCGTCGGCGCGGGCGGCCTCGAGGCGGCCGACCTCCTCCTCGGCAGCGGTCGCGCGCGAGCGCAGCGCATTCGCCTTGCCCTGGAGCCGGGCGAGCCCCTCCCGCCGGTCCGCAGCGGCACGCAGGAGTCCGGCGACCCGGCGCTCCTCGTTGGCCGCCGCCTCCTCGGACTGCTTGCGTCCGGCCACCGCGTCGTCGAGCGCGGCCTGCTGCTCGGCGACCAGTGCGGCGATCTCTGCCTCCTGGGCCGCCAGCCGCTCGGCCTCGGCATCGAGCTCCTCGGGATCGCGACCGTGCTCGCCCTGCCCGTCGTCCTCGCTGACCGACGCGGCGTTGCGCATCCGCTCCGCGGCCAGTCCCTGGGTGCCACGCAGCCGCTCGCGGAGGGCGCCGAGCTGCGAGAGCGCGTCCTGGGCCGCCGACAGCGCCGGCAGGTCCTCCCGCAGCGCCGCCTCGAACCCGGCCTCGGCCTCCCGCGCCTGCGCAAGCTGCTGCTCGACCTCCTCGCGGCGGGCGATGAGCACGTGCTCGTCCTCGAGCTCGCGCTCCAGCTCGCCGCGGGCGGTCACCAGGTCGTCGGCGAGGAGGCGGGCCTTCGCGTCGCGGGCCGCGGCCTGGATCGAGACCGCCTTGCGCGCGACCTCGGCCTGGCGCCCCAGTGGCTTGAGCTGGCGGCGGATCTCGCTGAGCAGGTCACTGAGGCGGGTCAGGTTGCCCTCGGTGGAGTCCAGCTTCCGCAGCGCCTTCTCCTTGCGCTTGCGGTGCTTGAGGACGCCGGCGGCCTCCTCGATGAAGCCGCGCCGGTCCTCGGGCGTCGCGTGGAGGATCTGGTCGAGCTGGCCCTGCCCGACGATGACGTGCATCTCGCGGCCGATGCCGGAGTCGCTCAGCAGCTCCTGGACGTCGAGCAGGCGGCAGGTCGAGCCGTTGATGGCGTACTCCGAGCCGCCGGTGCGGAACATGGTCCGGGTGATGGTCACCTCGGCGTACTCGATCGGCAGGGCACCGTCGGCGTTGTCGATGGTGAGGGAGACCTCGGCACGCCCCAGTGGCGGACGGCCGGAGGTGCCGGCGAAGATGACGTCCTCCATCTTGCCGCCGCGCAGCGACTTGGCGCCCTGCTCGCCCATGACCCAGGCGAGGGCGTCGACGACGTTGGACTTGCCGGAGCCGTTGGGACCGACGATGCAGGTGATGCCCGGTTCGAGCTGCAGCGTGGTCGCCGAGGCGAAGGACTTGAACCCCTTGAGGGTCAGGCTCTTCAGGTACAACGTGCAGCTCCCCAAACTCGGTACTGCCGACGGTCATGGCCAGTGTGCTGAGCGCGACATCGTGGCAGACACCGCACGGGGAAGCTCAGCGTGGTCGCCACCCTAGCGTCCCGGAGGCACCGGTCCGGGGAGGCGCCGCGGGGCGACACGGGGTCGCCGCCGGGACCGCTCCACCGTCGTGGAGCGGTCGATCAGCGCGAGAGGTGCGGCGCCGGCCTCAGACCGGCTGCATCTCCTGCGAGCTGTCGGCCAGCAGGTCCGCCGCGCGGCCCGCCATCAGCTCGTCGTTCTCCTCGCTCAGGCGGAGGACGAGCGACTCGAGCTCGGCGACGCGGGTGCGCAGTCGCGCGTTCTCGAGAGCGAGCCGGGGGTCACGCAGATCGCTGTTCAGGTGGCCGACCAACGCCTTGGCCATGAATGTGCAGCCTTCCGTCGAGGGGAACGCGGCCCCAGAGTGGGCCATCTCCAAGAGTCCCACCGGAATCGGGCGTGGTCAAATACACGACGGCGCCGTCGCCGTCACGGCCGGGGGGCCCGCTGGCACCGCGGGCAGAAGTAGGAGGACCGGTTGGTGAACGCGACCCGACGGATCGGCGCACCGCACCGGCCGCAGGGCTCGCCCTCGCGGCCGTAGGCGTGCAGCGAGCGGTCGAAGTAGCCCGACTGGCCGTTGACGTTGACGTAGAGCGCATCGAAGCTGGTGCCGCCCTGGACCAGCGCCTCGACCATGACGTCGCGCACGTGCGCAACGAGCTCGCGCAGCTGCGGTCCCCGCAGCCGGTCCCCCCGCCGCTCACCGTGGAGGCGGGCCCGCCACAGCGCCTCGTCGGCATAGATGTTGCCCACGCCCGAGACCAGCGACTGGTCCAGCAGCAGGCGCTTGATCGCCGACCGGCGCCGCCGGACCCGGCGCACGAAGTCGTCGATGTCGAAGTCCGGGTCGAGCGGGTCGCGCGCGATGTGGGCGATCTCCACCGGCACCTCCGCTCCCCCGCTGCTGACCGAGAGGCCGCCGAACATGCGCTGGTCCACGAACCGCAGCTCGCTGGCGGCCTCGTTGGCGCCGGCGAGGCCGAACCGGACCCGCAGGTGTCGCTCCGGCGGAGCTCCGCCCGGCTGCACCAACATCTGGCCGCTCATGCCCAGGTGCCCCAACAGCGCGTCGCCACTGTCCAGCGGCAGCCAGAAGTACTTGCCGCGGCGCCGGGCGGCCATCACCTGGCGGCCGGTGAGGGCGGCCGCGAACCCCGCGGGACCACGCGGATCGCGGCGTACGGGCCGCGGATGCAGCACCTCGACGCGGGAGATGCGGGCGCCGACGACGTGTCGGGCCAGGCCGGCGCGCACGACCTCGACCTCGGGAAGCTCGGGCACGGCGGAGCTCAGTCCGCGGCAGTGTCGCCGGTGGGGACGCCGTACTCCTCGGCGATGTCGCCGTACGCCGCCTCGGCGGCCCCCTGCTCGGCCTCCTTCTTGGAGCGGCCGGTGCCAGCACCGAAGAGCCGCTCCCCCACGCGCACCTGGGCGGTGAAGGTCTTCTGGTGGTCCGGGCCGTCGTCGGTGATGACGTACTCGGGGACGCCGAGCTCGTGCTCGGCGGTCAGCTCCTGCAGGGAGGTCTTCCAGTCCAGCCCGGCGCCCAGACCGGACGCCTCGTCCAGCAGCGGGTCGAACAGGCGGTGCACGACGACGCTGGAGACCTCGATGCCGCCGCTGAGGTGCACCGCACCGAGCACGGCCTCGGTCGTGTCGGCGAGGATCGAGTCCTTCTGCCGGCCACCCGTCGTCTCCTCGCCGCGGCCGAGCTTGACGTACTCGCCCAGCGCGATGCCGCGAGCGACGCCAGCGAGGGCGCGGGCGTTGACCACGGCCGCCCGCAACTTGGCCAGCCGGCCCTCGGGGAGGTCCGGGTGGGTCCGGTAGAGCGCCTCGGTCACGACCAGTCCGAGCACGGAGTCCCCGAGGAACTCCAGCCGCTCGTTGGTCGGGAGGCCACCGTTCTCGTAGGCGTATGAACGGTGTGTCAGGGCGCGCTCGAGGAGCTCGGGGTCCAACTCAGGGTCCCCGAGCGCCGAACGCAGCTCCTCGTAGTCGGTGATGCCCGGTGCTCCGACCGGTTCAGAGCACCTGACGGCGGTCGGACCGCGCGCCGTACTGACCGCAGGTGCCGCACGCGCGGTGCGGCAGGTGCTTCGCGCCGCAGGTCGGGTTGGCGCAGGTCACCAGGGTCGGCACGGCGGCCTTCCACTGCGAACGGCGGTGCCGCGTGTTGCTGCGCGACATCTTCCGCTTGGGAACAGCCACTGTCTTCTCCTCGTCTCGCCGGGCCTCGCCCGGTGCTTCACCGTCAGTTCTCGTCAGTCGTGCGGTCGGCGTCGCCGTCCAGCCGTGCCAGTTCCGGCAGCTCGGCCAGCTTCGCCCACCGCGGGTCCACGGGTGCCTCGTGCTGGTGGTCGGGCTCATCGGCCAGGCGCACCCCGCACTCGGGGCACAGCCCGGGACAGTCCTCCCGGCACAAGGGCTGGAACGGCAGTGCGAGCACCACCGCATCCCGCAGCAGGGGTTCCAGGTCGAGCAGGTCCCCCTGGAGCATGCTGGTCTCGTCGTCCTCCCCGTCGGGGGTGTCCTGGTCATCGGCATCGTCGTAGACGAACAGCTCCTGCAGCGTCACCTCGACCGGGTCGCGGATCGGCTCCAGGCACCGTGCACATTCGCCCTCGACCACGGCCATGGCCGTGCCGGTGACCAACACCCCCTCCATGACCGCTTCGAGGCGCAGGTCGAGTTCGACCGGCGCTCCCTCGGCGACCGAGAGGACGTCGATGCCCAGATCTGCCGGGGCCGGCACCGTGGGCGACACCTGGCGTTGGGACCCCGCGCGGCGACCGAGCTCGCGGGTGTCGAGCACGAGCGGCGCTCGGGGGTCCAACTCAGTCAGGGGTTCACCTTCGGTTCCGGTCACGACAGATCACCCTGAATGGTACGGCCCGGGCGCTGGGCGCAGCAAAATCGGGTCACTCGCCACGAGCACGCTCGGCGATGCGCTCCGTCAGCGCCGACAGGACCTGCGGCGGCACGAACTCCGCCACGTCGCCGCCGAACGCCGCGACCTCCTTGACGAGGCTGGAGGACACGAACGACATGCTCGGATCGGTCATCAAGAAGACCGTCTCGACCTCGGTCAGGTGGGAGTTCATCTGCGCCATCTGCAGCTCGTAGTCGTAGTCGGTGGCGCCACGGAGTCCCTTGACGATCGCCTGGGCGCCGATCTCGAGGCAGAAGTCGGTCACCAGGCCGCTGAACCCCTGCACCCGCACGTTGTCCCACGGCGCGACGGCGTCGTCGAGCATCGCCATGCGCTCCTCGGGGGTGAAGAACCGGCCCGAGGAGGTCGTCTTGGACTTGTTGACGCCGACCGCGACGACCACCTCGTCGAAGAGGTCGGCCGCTCGCCGGAAGATGTCGATGTGTCCGTTGGTGACCGGGTCGAAGGACCCCGGGCAGACCGCGCGTCGCATGCGGCCACCGTAGTGCGTGGCCCGGATCCACCGCCTCGCGGCGTCACGAGAAGCCTCAATCCGGGCTCAGTGCACTTCGGGGTGCCACTCGGCGAACCAGAGGGCGGTCTCGCCGTAGCGGCGGTGTCCCCGCTTCCCACGGAGCGGCACGAGTCCCGGCGGCCAGGTCGGGGCGGGGCTGCGCGCGCTGCGCTCGACGACCACCAGCGCCTCCGGCGCGAGCCAGTCGTGGGTGGCGAGCGAGGCGAGGTCCTCGGCCAGCACGGCCTCGTCCACGGCGTACGGCGGGTCGGCGACGACGACGTCGTAGGCCCGTGGCGCGGCGGCAGCGAGCACGGCGGCGACGGGCCGGTGGAGCACCTCGGCATCGCGGCACCCGATCGTGGCCGCGTTGGCAGTGATCAGGTCCGCCGCCCGACGATCGGACTCGACGAGGGTCACCGCCTCGGCGCCACGGGACCAGGCCTCCAGGCCCAGGGCACCGGACCCGGCGTACAGGTCGAGGAAGCGCGCGCCGTCGAGGTCCCACCGCGACTCGATCGCGGAGAAGAGCGCCTCCCTGACGCGGTCGCTCGTCGGTCGGGTGCCGCTCCCCCGCGGCGTCTCGAGACGGAGCCCTCCGGCGCTGCCGGCGATGATCCGGGTCACGCCCTGCTCCCCGCTCGTGGCTCCTGCGGTGCCTCGCCCCGGCGCCCCTCGTGCCGCGGTCTCACGACTTGTCCACGAAGTCGCCCTGCTGGGAGAGCTCCAGCTCCCGCACCGCGTCAGCCAGCAGGGGCCACCGGCCCAGGTCCCGGTCCTCGTCCAGCAACTCGGCCGCAGCGTCCCGCGCGTCGACGATGGTGTCCTCGTCGCGCAGCACCTTCAGGTTCGTCAGGCTCGACCGCCGACCTGCCTGGCTCGCGCCGAGCACGTCGCCCTCGCGCCGCTGCTCCAGGTCGATGCGGCTCAACGCGAAGCCGTCCGAGCTCGCTGCCACCGCGTCGAGACGCACCCGGGCCGGCGACTCGGGGTCCTCCGCGTGGCTGACGAGGAGGCACAACCCGTGGTGGCCACCACGGCCGACCCGGCCCCGCAGCTGGTGCAGCTGCGAGACGCCGAAGCGGTCCGCGTCAAGGATCACCATCGTGGTGGCGTTGGCGACGTCGACGCCGACCTCGATCACGGTCGTCGAGACCAGTACGTCGATCTCGCCGGCGGCGAAGGCCCGCATCGTGGCGTCCTTCTCCTCCGCGGGGAGCTTGCCGTGCAGCCGACCGATCCGGCAGTTCGGGAGCGGCCCGGCCGTGAGCCGCGGTACGACGTCCTCGACGGCGGCCGACTCCCCCGGTGCGGTGGTGACCGGCTCACCGTCCTCGTCGTGGTCGATGACGGTGACGCCGAGCTCGAGGTCCTCCGCCGAGATCCGAGGGCACACGACGTAGACCTGGTGCCCGGCCTCGACCTCCTCGCGCACCCGTTGCCACACCCGCTCGATCCACGAGGGCTGCTCGGCGAGCGGAACCACGTTGGTCTGGATGGGGGCGCGCCCGCCGGGCAGCTCACGGAGGGTCGAGACGTCGAGGTCGCCGAAGACCGTCATCGCCACCGTGCGCGGGATCGGGGTCGCGGTCATGACCAGCAGGTGCGGTGGGACGACCGCCTTCTCGGTGAGGGCGGCACGCTGCTCGACGCCGAAGCGGTGCTGCTCGTCCACGACCACCAGGCCCAGGTCGGCGAAGGTGACCTCGTCCTGGAGGAGCGCATGGGTGCCGATCACGATGCCGGCCTCGCCGCTGGCGATGCGCAGCAGCGGCTCCCGGCGCTGGCCCTTGGTCATCGACCCCGTCAGCAGGTCCACCCGCGTACCCTCCGCGGAGCCGAAGATGGTGCCGCCCTCGCCCAGCTCGCCGAGCATCGCGCTGATCGAGCGGTGGTGCTGCTGGGCCAGCACCTCGGTCGGCGCCAGGAGAGCGGCCTGGCCACCGGAGTCCACGACTCGGAGCATCGCGCGGAGCGCGACGAGCGTCTTGCCCGAGCCGACCTCACCCTGGAGCAGTCGGTTCATCGGGTGTGGTGCGGCGAGGTCACGGGTGATCTCCTCCCCCACCTCACGCTGGCCCGTGGTGAGCTCGAACGGCAGCCGGTCGTCGAACGCCGTCACCAGGGCGCCGTCGCCGCCGGTGCGGATCGTGGCGCCCAGCTCCTGCACCGCGCGGCGTCGCCGGCCGAGGACGAGTTGGGTGACCAGGGCCTCGGCGAAGCGGAAGCGGTGCAGCGCGCGGGTGACCTGGTGCCGGTCGGCCGGGGTGTGGACCCAGTCGTAGGCGGTCGCGACGTCGAGCACGGCGTACTTCTCCCGGACCGGGGGCGGCAGGACCTCGGGGATCTCCTCGAGGACCGAGCGGGCGAACCGCACGGCCCGGAGGAGGTCCCAGGACTCGACGCCCTTGGTCAGCGGGTAGATCGGGTAGAGGTCCCCGATCTCGTCGGGCAGGGCGCCCTCCACGGTCTCGTCGGCCATCCCGAAGACGGTCAGCGACGGGTTGACCAGCTGCCACTGGTCGCGGAACCGGTCCGCCTTGCCGAGGAAGACGCCGCGGTTGCCCACCGCGACCCGGCGGGCGTGCCATCCCGCGGTGCCCTTGTTCTTCGCGAAGAAGGTCATCTTCAGACGCGGACCGTCGGTCTGCAGCATCGCCTCCACGCGGTATGCCGTACGCCCCGACCGTCGGTCGCGGTAGGTGCGGGTGTCGCACTGCACGACCTCACCCACCACGCAGAGCATCTGCCCGACCTGCAGGTCACCGACGGCGGTCAGGTTGCCGGTGTCGAGGTACCGCCGCGGGAAGTGGTCGAGCAGGTCGCCGACGGTGTGGAGGCCCAGTCCCTGCTCGACCTTCTTGCGCTTCGCGGCGTTGGCGCCGATCACCGCGGTGATCGACGAGGTGAGGGTGATCATCGGGGGTCGGCCACCTCACTCCACCGACATCAGGAGGGGGTAGCGCTCCTGGCCGCCGTCATAGACCACCACGTCGACGTGGGGGTACTCCGCCTCGACCCAGGCCGCCGTGGTGTCGGCGAGGTCGGCGCCGTCCACACCGGACGCCAGCGTCACCAGCTCCCCGCCGGGCGCCAGCAGCCGGGTCAGCACCCCGCGCGTGACCTCGGCGAGCTCGTTGCCGACGATGACGAAGTCCCCGGAGACCACACCGAGCGCGTCGCCCTCCTCGCACGGCCCGGCGGAGGTCATGGCCGTCCGGGCGGCGAGCGTGACGGCACCGTCGCGCACGTGGCGGGCGGTCGCCGTCATCTCGGTGACGTCCTGGTCGAAGGCGCGCCCCGGCTCGTGCACCGCCAGGGCCGCCAGGCCCTGCACCTGGGCCCGCGTCGGGATGACCGAGACGCGGATCCCCCGGGCATCGGTGTCGTCCAGCTCGGCCGTGCTCGCTGCCATGCGGGCCGCCCGTACGGAGTTCTCGTCGTTGGGCAGCACGATGATCTCGCGGGCGCGGCACTCGGTGATCGCCTCCAGCAGCTCACCGGTCGACGGGCGTACGCCGGGACGCCCCTCGACGACGACGGCACCGGCCTCCCGGAAGATCGCGGCGAGTCCGGGACCCGCTGCGACGGCCACGACGCGGCGCTGGGCGACGGGTTCGCGCCGGTCGGCCTCGGCCTGCTCGGCGAAGTGGGTGACGCGGATCCGGTGGGGCCGCCCCGCGGCCAGGCCGGTCTCGATCACCGCGCCCACGTCGTCGGTGTGGACGTGCACGTGCCAGGTGCCGTCGCCGCCGACGACCACCACCGAGTCGCCGAGCCCACCGAGCCGGACCCGCAGGTCCGGGACGTCGTCGTCCTCGGCCTCGAGGAGGTACATCACCTCGTACGCCGGTCCGTCCGCGCTGAGGTCGGCACCGGTCGCCTGCGGCACCGGGATGGCGTGGGCGCCGATCGCGGCCGGTTCCACGACGGGGCGCTTCCCCGTCAGGGCGGTCTCGGCGGCGTCGAGGATCACGCACAGGCCCCGGCCGCCGGCGTCGACCACGCCGGCGTTGCGCAGGACCTCCAACTGCTCGGGCGTGCGCGCCAGCGCGTCGCGCGCGGCGGCGGTGGCCGCGGTGAACACGTCGCGTGCCCGCGCCCGGTCGTCGTCGCTGACCACGCGCTGGGCGGCCTCCGACGCGGCTCGGAGCACGCTCAGCATCGTGCCCTCGACCGGCTCGCCCACGGCGGCGTAGCTCGCGTCGCTGGCCCGGCGGAGTCCGTCGGCCATCACCACCGCGTTGCGCTCGGAGTCATCGGCGTCGCGCAGTCGTCGCGCGACCGCGCCGAGCATCTCGCTCAGGATGACGCCGGAGTTGCCGCGCGCCCCCAGCAGGGCACCGCGGGCGAAGGCCTCGAGGCCGGCGGACCGGTCGGTCGCGGTCGGCTCGGTGGCGCCGAGCGCATCGCGGGCCGAGGCGACGGTGAGGTACATGTTGGTGCCGGTGTCACCGTCGGGAACGGGATAGACGTTGAGCGCGTCGATCTCCTCACGGGCCGCGGCGAGTGCATCGACGGCGACGTCGACGAAGCGACGTACCGTGTCGAGTTCGATGCCGGCCATGGGTGGCACACTAGTGGGGTCGTCCGCGCCAGTGACGCGGCCGCTCCCGGGTGCCGCGATTTCGGTCGCGAGCCGCTGGTCCGCTACCCTGATGCGGTTGCCCGGACGCTCCCGGGCGACCCCAACGCCTCCAGGGTCCGACCCCTGGCATCCAGCACAAGTATCGATCCGTAGGAGTCAATCGTGGCTGCCGTCTGCGACATCTGCGCGAAGAAGCCGGGCTTCGGCAACAACCGTCCCTGGTCGCGCAAGATCACCAAGCGTCGCTTCAACCCCAACATCCAGCGCGTGCGCGCCAAGGTCGACGGCACGCCCAAGCGGATCAACGTCTGCACCGGCTGCCTCAAGGCCGGCAAGGTGACTCGCTGAGACCACGATCATGACGCCGTGACCCACGGGTCGCGGAAGGTCCTGGATGGCCCCGATGCGCGCGGCGCGTCGGGGCCATCGTCATGTCCGTCGCCGGTGGGCGTTCACGAACCGCTGGCTCGACGCGAGAAAAGTGCTGACTCGACGCGGAAGAAGTGCCGACTCGACCCTCCTCAGAAGTGGGACCAGCCGACCGGGCCGTCGTTGGTGGCGCCGTCGACGGTGACGACGGGCAGGCCGTCGTCGGGCGGGTTGACCACGCCCACCTGGTGCCACCCGTCGGGCAGGTCGGTGCCGGCGGGGAAGGTGGCGAGGAGCGCGTGGTCGTCTCCCCCGCCCAGGACGTACTGCAGCGGGTCGGATCCCGTGGCGGCGGCCACCGCGTGCAGCGGCTCGGCGACCTCGAAGGCCTCGCTGCGCAGGTTGATGCCGACGCCGGACGCACGTGCGAGGTGCGCGGCGTCGGCGAGCAGACCGTCGGACACGTCGATCATGGCGGTCGCGCCGGCCTCGGCGGCGACCAGACCGGCGTCGTACGGGGGCTCCGGGCGCCGGTAGGCATCGACGAGCTTGCGCGGGGACCGGAAGCCCCGACCGAGCACCGCGAGTCCGCCCGCGGCCCAGCCCTGCCGACCGCACATCGCCACGACATCGCCGACCGAGGCACCCGACCGCAGCACCGGTGAGACGGTGCACGCACCGAGCACCGTGACGGCCACGGTGATCTGGTCGGCCTCGCTCAGGTCGCCGCCGACCACGCCGGCACCCACGGCGGCACACTCCTCGGCGAACCCGCGGACGAAGCCCAGGACCCACTGGGCCGGGAGGTTGCTGGGCAACGCCAGTCCGACGGTGAGCCAGGTGGCGCGGCCACCCATCGCGTTGATGTCGGAGAGGTTCTGTGCCGCCGCGCGGTGTCCGACGTCGACGGCGTCGACCCAGTCCCGGCGGAAGTGGCGCCCCTCGACCATCAGGTCGGTCGAGACCACGACGTGCCCGGTGCGCACGCGCAGCACCGCGGCGTCGTCACCGGGGCCGACCAGCACGTTCTCGCCCGGCGCCAGCGACGCGACGAGATCCTCGAGCCGCCCGATGACGCCGAACTCGCCGAGGTCGGCCAGCGTGGTGTCGGGGCCGATGGCTGCGGAGTCGGACACGGCCACATCCCACCAGACGTCCCCGCGGGGGTAGGTTGGGGGGTGACCGACCTTCGCGAGTGACGAGGAGTGCAACCAATGACGGTGCAGGCCTACATCCTGATCCAGACCGACGTGGGCAAGGCCGCCGATGTGGCCTCCGAGATCGCCACCGTCGAGGGCGTCACCCTCGCCGAGGACGTCACCGGTCCCTACGACGTCATCGTCCGCGCCGAGGCCAAGAACGTCGATGAGCTGGGCACGCTGGTGGTGTCGAAGGTGCAGAACCTGCCCGGCATCACGCGCACCCTCACCTGCCCCGTGGTCCACATCTGAGGTGTCGCCCCGACGCGCGTGGCGGACGCGGCACCGTGTCCGCCACCGCCTCGTGGCGCCGCTCGCCGTCGTCGCGGTCGCCACGACGGCCTGTGGCGGCACGCAGATCACCGACCACGACCTCTCCGCCGAGGACGAGTCCGCCTGTGCGGCGTTCGTCGAGTCGCTGCCGGACACGCTGGCCGACCAGGCACGCGGCGAGGTCGACCCCGACGACGCGCTCGGGGCGGCGTACGGCGACCCGGCGATCGTGGTGACCTGCGGCGTCCCCGAGCCGCCTGAGCTCCGCGAGGGTGCGGCCTGCGAGGTCGTCGATGGCGTGCGGTGGTACCTCCCCGACGACCAGTTCGGGACCGAACCGCAGGACCTGGCCCTCACCTCGGCCTGGGACCTCCCCCGCATCGAGGTGGTCGTGCCGGCGGCGTACTGGCCCGAGGGCGGGGCCGCGGTGATGGCGTCGCTGGGACCGCTGGTGGAGGAGCACCTGCGCAGCCAGCCCGGCGAGTGCCTGTGAGCCGGCTGCCGGCCCTCAGCGCAGGCCCGTGCCGCGCTGGAGCGCCAACCCGATGAGCCGGTCGATGAGGTCGGCGTAGGGCAGCCCCGAGGCGGCCCACATCTGCGGGAACATCGACAGCGGTGTGAAGCCGGGCATCGTGTTGAGCTCGTTGACGACCAACGAGCCGTCCGGCATCACGAAGAAGTCGACCCGCGCCAACCCCTCGCACCCGGTCACGGTGAACGCCTGTCGTGCCAGCTCCTGCACCCGCGCCGTGACCTCGTCGGGCAGGTCGGCCGGCACGTCGAGCTCGGTCGCCTCCTCGGGGAGGTACTTGGCGTCGAAGTCGTAGAACTCGTGGTCCCCGGTGATGCGGATCTCGGCGGGCACGCTGGCCTCCGGCTCACCCTCGAGGGACTGCAGGACGCCGCACTCGACCTCGCGTGCGCCCTCCGCCGCCACCTCGACGAGCACCTTGGGGTCGTGGGCGAGAGCACCCTCGACGGCGGCGTCGATCTCGCTGTCGTCGTGGATCTTGGCGATCCCGATGCTCGAGCCGCCCCGCGCGGGCTTGGCGAAGGTCGGGAACCCCAGTCCGCGGATGCGCTCGCGGACGTCGAGCCGGTCGCGCTCCCAGTCGCGCGCGGTCACGGTCACGCTCGGCATCACCGGCAACCCGGCCTCGGTGAGGACGACCTTCATGAAGGCCTTGTCCATCGCCACGGCCGAGGCGAGCACCCCGGCGCCCACGTAGCGGACCCCGGCCATCTCCAGCATCCCCTGGATCGTGCCGTCCTCCCCCCACGGTCCGTGCAGCAGCGGGAAGACCACGTCGACGTCACCGAGCTCGCGTGGCGGGGCACTCGGGTCGCTCACCGTCAGACTGGTGCCCCCCTCGGTCCGCACCAGCGCCACGGTGGGCAGCGAGTCGTCCACCGCCGGCAGCTGGCCGCGCCCGGTGATGCGGTGCCGCTGGGGGTCGTCGGCCTCCAGGACCCACTGGCCGTCGGGGGCGATCCCGATCGGCAGCACCTCGTACTTGTCGCGGTCGATCGCCTCCAGGACGCTGCCTGCAGTGACGCAGGAGATCGCGTGCTCGCTGGAGCGCCCGCCGAAGACGAGGGCGACACGGGGACGGCGGCCGGTGGAGTCGTTCATCGGGCCAGACCCTACCGTTGGGCCATGTCCGCTTCGCGCTCCGACGCCTCCTCCCCCCTGCGCCCCGCCACCCTCGCCGTCACGGCCGGTCGGCCCGCCAAGGAGCCCGACGCGCCGTTCAACGCGCCGATCACGATGGCCTCCACCTACGTCGCCACCGGCGACCTGGAGTACGGCCGCTATGGGAACCCGACGTGGAGCGCGTTCGAGGAGGCCCTCGGTGCGCTCGAGGGCGGCCGGGCACTCGGCTACGCCTCCGGCATGGCCGCCGTGACCGCCGTGCTGGACCTCGTCGGCCTCGGCTCCGGTGTCGTCGCTCCCCAGCACGCCTACACCGGGAGCGTGATGGCACTGGGCGACCTGGAGTCGCGGGGGCGCCTGCACTCGACCCTGGTCGACATCACCGACACCGACGCGGTGATCGCGCGGATGTCGGAGGACGAGGACTGTGCCCTGCTCTGGGTGGAGTCCCCCACCAACCCCGCCCTCGAGGTCGCCGACCTGCCGCGGCTCATCGAGGCCGCCCACGAGCTCAGCATCCGGGTCGTCGTGGACAACACCTTCGCCACCCCGCTGCGGCAGAACCCGCTCGAGTCGGGCGCCGACATCGTGCTGCACTCGGCGACTAAGTTCCTCGCCGGCCACAGCGACGTCCAGATGGGTGCGCTCGTGGTGCGCGACGAGGCCGTGCACAAGGCGCTGAAGGATCGACGCGACCTGACCGGCAACACCCCCGGCCCGTTCGAGACCTGGCTGACGCTGCGGGGCATGCGCACGCTGCACGTGCGCCTGGATCGTGCCGAGGAGACCGCCAAGGACCTCGCCGACCGGCTGGAGCAGCACCGGGCCGTCACCGAGGTGCGCTACCCCGGGTTCGGCGCGATCGTCTCCGTCGTGGTCGAGGGCGGTGGCCCCGCAGCAGACCTGTTGGTGCGCGACACCCGACTGTGGGCGCACGCCACTTCGCTGGGCGGGGTGGAGTCCACCCTCGAGCGGCGGCGGCGGTGGAAGGCGGAGGCCGCCACCATCCCCGAGGGCCTGGTGCGGCTCTCGGTCGGCATCGAGGACGCCACCGACCTCTGGACCGACCTGGAGCGCGCGCTGGACCGCATCGCCCCTCGGTGATGCTCGGCCGGGCTCAGCCGATCTCGGCCTTGGGGTCGCGGTTGATGAACGCCGCCATCATGTCCGAGGTCGTCATCCGACCGTTCACGACCTCGTCGACGGCGTACGCGATCGGTGCGTCGACGTCGGCGCTCTCGGCGAGGGCACGGATCGAGGAGCAGGACTTCGCGCCCTCGGCGACCTGACGCGTGGAGGCGTAGATCTCCTCGGTGGTCATCCCCTGCCCCAGCTTCTCGCCGAACGTGCGGTTGCGCGAGAGCGGCGAGGAGCAGGTCGCGACCAGGTCCCCGAGGCCCGCGAGCCCCATCAGCGTCAGCGGGTTGGCGCCCTGGTTCATTGCCAGACGGGCAGTCTCCGCGAGACCACGGGTGATGAGCGAGGCCGTGGTGTTGTCGCCGAAGCCGAGCCCGACCGCCATGCCGACGCAGAGGGCGACCACGTTCTTGTAGGCACCGCCCATCTCGCACCCGAGGACGTCGACGCTGGTGTAGGGCCGGAAGGCGGGCGAGTGGCACCGCTGCTGCAGCATGGTGGCGACGTCCTCGTCCTCGCACGCGACGACCGAGGCCGCCGGCTCGCGGCGCGCGATCTCCTTGGCGAGGTTGGGGCCGCTGATGACGGCGATCCGCTCCGGCCCGACGTCGGCGACCTCCCCGACCACCTGGCTCATCCGCTTCAGCGAGCCGAGTTCGATGCCCTTCGCCAGCGAGACGAACACCGCCCCCGGCTGCACGTAGGGCAGGAAGTCCGGCAGGTTGTCCCGCAGCGACTGTGACGGCACGCCGAGGACGACCACGTCGGCGCCGGCCAACGCCTGCTCGGGGTCGTGGGTGGCGCTGACAGCGGGTGGCAACTCGATCCCCGGGAGGTAGTCGGAGTTCTCACGGCGCTCGTTGATGCTGACCGCCGCCTCCTCGCGGCGTGCCCACAACGACACGTCGTTGCCGCCGTCGGCGAGCACGATGGAGAACGCCGTCCCCCACGATCCGGCGCCCAGCACCGCCACCTTGCTGTTCATTCAGCGCTCCTCCTGGCCCGGCAGGCCCTTCCTCTTCTTGAACCGATCGCCGTGGATCCGCATGTCGTACCGCTCGGCCGGCGCGGGTTCGCCCCGGATCTCGGCCACCTCGGCGGTGATCGCCGCCATGATGCGTTCCGTCGCCTCGGCGGTCACCTCGGGGGTGCGTTCGCGCGCTGCGAGATCGGCGAGCACGACGGGCTCGCCGGCCCGCATGGTGACCCGTTTGCGCGGGAACAGGTGCGGCCGGGTGGTGTACGGCGGCAGGATCTCCTGCGCCCCCCACTGGCCGACGGGGATGACGGGGCATCCGGTGGCGAGCGCGATCCGGGCCGCCCCGGTCTTGCCGCGCATGGGCCACAGGTCCGGGTCGCGGGTGATGGTCGCCTCGGGATAGACCACCACGCACTGGCCCTCGCGCACGGCGGCCACCGCGGCGTCGTACGCGCCCATCGCGTTGCGGGACTCCCGCTCGACGGGGATCTGACCCGCGCCCCGCATGATCGCGCCGAGGACGGGGTTGTGGAACAGCGCGGCCTTCGCGAGATAGCGCGGGGCCCTGCCGTGGTCATGGACGAAGTGGGCCGCGGTGAGGGGGTCCAGGTGCGAGAGGTGGTTGAGCACCACCACGCATCCCCCGCTCTCGGGGATGCGCTCGCCGTGGGACCACGATCGCTTGGTGAGCGCGAGGAGCAACGGCTTGAGGATGACCACCGCGAGGTTGAAGGCCCAACCACGCTGGTCCTGCATCTTGCGAACGACCACGAGGATGCAGGCTACCGTTCCGCCGCCGGCGTCCGGGTGAGCGACCGTGCGGGTCACCTGACAGGATCCTGCCGTGAGTCCCGCGCACGTCGCCATCGTCCCGGTGAAACCACCCGGCGTGGGCAAGTCGCGTCTGGTCTCGGTGCCCGACGACCAGCGGGGACGCCTCGCCGTGGCGTTCGCCACCGACACGCTGCGCGCCTGCCTCGCCGCCCGACGGGTCGCCGCCGTGCTGGTGGTGACCGACGACGCCGGTCTTGCGGAGTACGCCGCGTCCCTGGGGGCGACGGTCACCGACGAGCCCGGAACGGGCGAGGGTCTCAACGGCGCCTTGCGCCACGGTGCCGCCGTCGCGGCCCGACGGTGGCCGCAGCTGCGCCCGTTCGCCCTGTGCGCCGACCTCCCGGCGCTGCTGCCCGACGAGCTGGATGCCGCGCTCGGTGGGCTGTCCGATGCGCCGGGGTTCGTGGCCGACGCCCACGGGACCGGGACCACGATGTACTCGGCGAGCACCTCGGACTTCGCACCGCATTTCGGCGCCCACTCCGCCGACGCGCACCGGGTGAGCGGCGCCGTCCCGGTGTCCGGCTCACTGGTCGGGCTGCGCCTCGACGTCGACGATGCCGAGGACCTGGCGAGCGCTGTCACCCACGGCGTGGGGGCGGCGACGCGGAACGCCCTGCGAATGCTGCCCGGGCCACGCTGACACGACGAGGGCCGCCCACCGTGTCGGTGGACGGCCCTCGGAGTCGGACTCAGGACTTCTTCGCGGCTGCCTTCTTGGCCGTGGACTTCTTGGCCGTCGACTTCTTCGCCGGCGCCTTCTTCGCGGTCGACTTCTTGGCCGTCGACTTCTTCGCGGTCGACTTCTTCGCGGTCGACTTCTTGGCCGTCGACTTCTTCGCGGTCGACTTCTTCGCGGTCGACTTCTTCGCGGTCGACTTCTTCGCCGTCGACTTCTTGGCCGTCGACTTCTTCGCCGGCGCCTTCTTCGCGGTCGACTTCTTGGCCGTCGACTTCTTCGCGGTCGACTTCTTCGCCGGCGCCTTCTTCGCGGTCGACTTCTTCGCCGGCGACTTCTTCGCCGTCGACTTCGTGGCGGTCGACTTCTTCGCTGCGGACTTGGTCGCCGTCGAGGACTTCACTCCCGGGGTGGCCTTCTTGGCGACAGCCACGGCCTTCTGCGCCGGCTTGGGCAGCTTCGGCAACTTCTTGCTGCCGTCGATGACGTTCTTCAGGTCAGCGCCGGGAGTGAACTTGGGCACGGACTTCTTCTTCGCACGCATCGACTCGCCGGTCCGCGGGTTGCGCACGGTGCGGGCCGGACGGACTCGCTTCTCGAAGGAACCGAACCCGGTGATGGCGACCTTCTCGCCCTTCGCGACCTGACGGGTGATGGTGTCGAGCACGATGTCGAGGGCCTGCGCGGCATCCTTGCGGCTGCCCTCGAAACGCTCGGCGAGCGCGTCAATCAGCTGTGACTTGTTCACTCTGTGTCCTTCCGACGGAACAGCGTCCGTGCCGTTCGTTGGCCGTGCGCCCGGCCCTGCGCCCGACGCTCCTAGCTGGCACGCTAAGCACTGCGCCGCACCGATCACAACGATCTGCCCCGGAATGGCGCGGGTTTTTTCAAGCAGGAAGCGGCAATTCTCGACTTCCCGATTGCCAGGTCACCGCATTGCGGTTGCCCCGTGGGACACCATTCGCGAATGTCCCGCGAGGTGCGGAGAACGTCAGAACCCGCGCACAGCAAGGGAAAACTGGCTCGGCCGACTCGTCCGTCACCGCGAAGCGGGGTCACCGCACGGCGCGCGAACCGCAGGATTCAGAGCGTTGCCGGCTTCCAGGACGGTCGATCGGACTCGAAGGCGCTGATCGCGTCCTCGTGTCCCAGCGTGATCCCGATGTCGTCGAGCCCCTCGAGCAGCCGCCACCGCGTGTAGTCGTCGATCGCGAAGGGTGCCTCGAGCACGACGCCGTCCCCGGACTCGTCCGCACCGGCCCGCACGGTCTTCGCCTCCAGGTCGACGGTGATCGAGGATCCGGGGTTCGCCTCGAGGTGCTCCCACAGCGCGGTGATGGCCTCGGGCTCGACCTCGGCCGCCAGCAACCCGGCCTTGCCGGAGTTGCCGCGGAAGATGTCGGCGAACCGCGAGGAGAGCACCGCCTTGAAGCCGTAGTTCTGCAGTGCCCAGACGGCGTGCTCGCGCGAGGAGCCGGTGCCGAAGTCCGGGCCGGCCACCAGCACCGAACCCGCGGCGTACGCCTCCTGGTTGAGCACGAAGTCAGGGTCGTTGCGCCAGGCGGCGAAGAGCCCGTCCTCAAAACCGGTGCGCGTGACTCGCTTGAGGTAGACGGCCGGGATGATCTGGTCGGTGTCGACGTTGCTGCGGCGCAGCGGGACGCCGACGCCGGTGTGGGTGGTGAACTTGTCCATGGTCTTCCTTCGGGTGATCGAGCCGGATCAGACGGTGGCCAGCGACTCGAGGTCGGCGGGTGCCGACAACGTGCCGCGCACTGCCGTCGCGGCGGCGACGGGCACCGACACCAGGTGGGTGCGACCACCCTTGCCCTGGCGTCCCTCGAAGTTGCGGTTCGACGTCGAGGCGCTGCGCTCCTGCGGCGCCAGCTGGTCGGGGTTCATGCCCAGGCACATCGAGCACCCGGCCCCCCGCCACTCGGCGCCGGCGTCGATGAAGACCTGGTCGAGCCCCTCCTCGATCGCCTGGTTCCGGACGCGCACCGATCCGGGCACCACGAGCAGTCGGGTGTCGGGGGCGACGGTGTGGCCCTTGATGATCTCGGCGGCGAGGCGGAGGTCCTCGATCCGGCCGTTGGTGCAGGAGCCCACGAAGACGGTGTCGACCTTGATCTCGCGCATCGGCGTACCGGCCTCGAGACCCATGTAGTCCAGCGCCTTCTCGCACGAGTACCGGTCGCTGGGGTCCTCGAAGTCCTCCGGGGAGGGGACGGCAGCACCGAGCGGCACGCCCTGTCCGGGGTTGGTGCCCCAGGTGACGAACGGCGTCATCGTCGAGGCGTCGAGCACGATCTCGCGGTCGAAGGTCGCGTCCTCGTCGGTGGCGAGCGAGCGCCAGTGGGCGACCGCGGCGTCCCAGTCCGCGCCCTGCGGCGCCTCGGGGCGACCGTGGATGTAGTCGAACGTGGTCTGGTCCGGGGCGATCATGCCGGCCTTCGCACCCCACTCGATCGACATGTTGCAGATCGTCATGCGGCCCTCCATCGAGAGCTCCTCGATGGCCTGGCCGCGGTACTCCACGATGTAGCCCTGGCCGCCGCCGGTGCCGGTCTGCGTGATCAGGTTGAGGATCAGGTCCTTCGCGGTGACCCCCTCGGGCAGCGAGCCGTTGACCGTGACGGCCATCGTGCGCGGCTTGGCCTGCGGGAGCGTCTGCGTCGCGAGGACGTGCTCGACCTCGGAGGTGCCGATGCCGAACGCGATCGCACCGAAGGCGCCGTGGGTGGAGGTGTGGGAGTCCCCGCACACGATCGTCATGCCGGGCTGGGTCAGCCCGAGCTGCGGGCCGACCACGTGGACGATCCCCTGCTCCACGTCGCCGAGCGGGTGGAGGCGCACCCCGAAGTCCTCGGCGTTCTTGCGCAACGTGTCCACCTGGGTCCGGCTCACGGGGTCCGCGATCGGCTTGTCCCAGTCCAGGGTCGGGACGTTGTGGTCCTCGGTCGCCAGGGTGAGGTCGGGCCGGCGTACGGTCCGGCCGGCGAGTCGCAGCCCCTCGAAGGCCTGGGGGCTGGTGACCTCGTGGATCAGGTGGAGGTCGATGAACAGCAGGTCGGGTTCACCGGCGGTCGATCGGACGACGTGCTCGTCCCAGACCTTCTCAGCAAGGGTCTTGCCCATGTTGCGCTCCTCAGTTCGTGCGGTGTTCGCGAGGCGGCGACGGATCGCGTCACCGCTTCTCGCGCGATGGAACCCACTCTACGTCTTGCATCCCACTCATTGAGACGTCAGTATTGGCATATGGACAACTCGAGCGGAGTGGGCGTCCTCGACAAGGCAGCCCTCGTACTCACGGCCCTGGAGTCCGGCCCCGCCACGCTGGCCGGACTCGTCGCCGGCACCGGCCTGGCGCGTCCCACGGCGCACCGGCTGGCGGTCGCACTGGAGCACCACCGCCTCGTCGCGCGGGACATGCAGGGCCGCTTCGTGCTCGGTCCCCGCCTCTCCGAGCTGTCCGCGGCAGCAGGCGAGGACCGCCTGCTCGCGACGGCCGGTCCGGTGCTGGCGCGGCTGCGCGACATCACCGGCGAGTCGGCCCAGCTCTTCCGGCGCCAGGGTGACCACCGGGTCTGCGTCGCCGCAGCCGAGCGCCCCTCCGGCCTGCGCGACACCATCCCCGTCGGCTCGCAGCTGACGATGCGCGCCGGATCCGCCGCACAGATCCTGCTGGCCTGGGACGACGCCGAGCGGATCCACAAGGGACTCCAGAACTCCTCCTACTCCGCGGCCGAGCTCTCCGCCGTACGCCGTCGCGGCTGGGCACAGTCGATCGGCGAGCGCGAGCAGGGGGTCGCCTCGGTGTCGGCCCCGGTCCGCTCCCCCGGCGGCAAGGTGATCGCCGCCGTGTCGGTCTCCGGCCCGCTCGAGCGTCTGACGCGCCAGCCCGGACGCATGCACGCCCCCGCCGTCATGGCCGCGGCCGAGCGGCTCTCGGAGTCGCTGCGCCGCGCGGCGGCGGAGTGACTCGTCGTCACCAGCGATGTGGTCGTCATCTCTCGGCGCGGACGACGAATTCGCTGGTGACGACGGCTCCTCAGAGCCGACCGAGATGGACCGCGGCACGTAGCAGCGCTGCCAGGGTCTCCCCGTCATCGATCTCGCCGCGGTCGACGCGGGCCATCACCTCGCCCCACGGGACGACCTCGACGCCGGCGATGCCCTCCTCACGCTGGCCTTCCCCCTCCTCGACGCGGGTGAGGTCGCGGGCGAGGAAGGCCGTGCCCGGAGCGTCGGCCAGGCCGTTGAGGGAGTACATCGGCCCCAGCTCGGTCCACTCCTCGGCCACGTAGCCCGACTCCTCGCGCAGCTCCCGAGCCGCGGCGGCCTGCAGTGCCTCGCCGTCGTTGCCGCCGGCCGGGATCTCCAGCGAGTCACGGCCGATCGGGTACCGGTGGAGCCGCACCATCACGACCTCGTCGGCCTCGGTCAACGCCACCACGAAGACCGCGTGGTTCCGCACCTGCACCACGCCGTACTCCCCCGGCCGGCCGTCGGGGCGCGTGACGTCGTCGGCCCGCAGCCGCAGCCACGGGTTCTCGTACGCCGTCCACGACCGGTGGGTCTCCCAGCCGCCGGTCATCGACGGCCCCGCATCGCGGGCGGGATCGGGCAGTGCAGGACACCGCACACCGTGCGGACCAGCTCGAGCTCGGCGACGCGGACGGCATCGTCGGCGCGGGCGGTGGCCACGAGCGCGTCGACCAGGCGGGCCTTCTCCTCCCCCTGCAGGCCGTCCAGGTCGCCCCAGGCGGCGTCGAGCGCGGGCAGCTCGGCCGGTGGCGCGTAGGCGAGGTCTTGGCCCGGGAGGAGCACCGACGCACCGGCGTCGAAGGCAGCGGTCCGCTCCGCATCGGTGCCGTGCCCCGCGGCGGCCACGGCGGAGAGCAGCGCGGCGGCCGCCGGCCGGCAGTCCGCGAGCCGTCGCGACCGGGTCGGCCACGGCGGGCGCCCGGTCAGGAACTCGCTCATCTGCGTCCACAGCAGGGTGCCGAGGCAGTACTCGAAGACGCTCACCCGCTGGTCGGCGCCGATGAGGTCGCCGACGACCGCGATGACGGTGCGGACCTCGTCGCGACCGTGGGCACGCAGCGCCGGGAAGGCCAGCTCGGCGAGCGGGAGCCGGCACGCCGCGTCGATCCCCTCGAGTGACTCCCCGGCCTGCCACGCCTGGTCGGCGACGTCGCGTCCGTGGCCGCGGACCACCAGTTCGTACTGCGCCTGACGGACGTCCGGGTCGCTGGAGAGCAGCAGCCCGTGGACGAGGCCGAGGACGAGGTCCGGGCGCCGTGCGGCATCCAGCAGCGGTGCCGGGATCGCGGCGAGGAGCTCGGCGCCGGCACGGAAGGACTCCTCGGTCGGGTTGCCGACAGTGCCCCGGAGGTCGCGAGGTGCGCCGGGAGTGACGGCGGATTCCGTCGCGGGACGGGCCTCACCGGGCCCCGCGAGCCCGAGTGCGGCGTCCTCCGCCATGCCGTCCGGCGGCGTACGCCGCCACTGCCGTTGCAGGTCCGCCACCTCGGCGGGCTCGAACCCGGGTTCGAGCTGGCGGATCCGCTCGACGAGCGGCGGGTGCGTGGCGAACATCGAGGAGAAGTCCAGCCCCTCCCCGAAGAGCATGTGGCTGACGTCCTCGACGCGTCCGCTGCGGAGCCGGGAGCCGTCCTCGAGTCCCCCGATCTTCTTCAGCGCACCGGCGAGGCCCTCGGTCTGCCGGGTGTACTGCACGGCCGACGCGTCCGCGAGGTACTCGCGCTGCCGCGAGATCGCGGCCTTGATCAGGCGGGCGAAGAAGACACCGATCGACCCCACCACGAGGATCACCAGCCCGGCGATCATGAAGGCGGCCGCGCCGTTGTTGCGTCGCCCTCCCCCGGTGCCGCCGGAGTAGAGCAGGATCCGGCCGATCACCCCGAGCACCGTGATGCCGGCCAGCACGCCGATCAGTCGCATGCTCAGCCGCATGTCGCCGTTGACGATGTGGGAGAACTCGTGCCCGATGACGGCCTGCAGCTCGTCGCGGTTGAGCCGGTCCAGGGTGCCTTGGGTCACGGCGACCGCGGCGTCCGCGGGCGTGGAGCCGGCGGCGAAGGCGTTGATGCCGGGTTCCTCGGGCATCACGAAGAGCTGTGGGACGGGGGTCGCCGAGGCGATGGCGACCTCCTCGACCACGTTGCGGTAGCGCACGAGCGCCGGTGTCGAGGCGAGCTCCTCCAGCGGGACGGCACCGAGCTTGCGGGCCACTGCGGCACCGCCCCCGGCCCGAAGGGCGAGGATCCGCACGACCGAGACCACGCCGATCATCCCGACCACCACGGCAGCGACGACGGCACCGGTCCCGAGCAGTCGTTGCGGGTCCGGCGAGGGATCGGACTGGGCCAGTGCCAGCAGGAACACGCCGTCGATGACGACCACGATCAGCACGACCGCCAGCAGGAACAGCAGCACCAGCCGCGTCGAGGACGTGCGGACGCTGCGTTGACGCTCGAAGAAGTCCATGGGGGCTCAGCTCGCGCGGGGCTCAGAAGGAGACGTCGGGGGCCTCACGCTTCTCCGGGTCGTCGATCTCGAGCAGTGCCGCCTCGTCGAAGCCGAACATGCCGGCGACGATGTTGCCGGGGAAGGCTTCACGCTTGTTGTTGTAGGTCATCACGGTGTCGTTGAAGGCCTGGCGCGCGAAGGCGACCCGGTTCTCGGTGGACGTCAGCTCCTCCGAGAGCTGCATCATGTTCTGGTTCGCCTTCAGGTCCGGGTAGGACTCCGACAGTGCGAAGAGCCGGCCGAGCGCCTGGCCGAGCATGCCCTCGGCGCCGCCGAGCTGGCCCATGGCGCCCGGGTCGCCGGGGTTGTTGCGGGCGCCGTCCTGGGCGTCCACGGCGGCGGTGCGGGCGCGGATGACCTCCTCCAGCGTCTCCCGCTCGTGCTTCATGTAGCCCTTGGCGGTCTCGACCAGGTTCGGGATGAGGTCGTGGCGGCGCGTGAGCTGCACGTCGATCTGGGCGAAGGCGTTCTTGTAGCCGTTGCGGGCACGGACGAGTCCGTTGTAGATCAGCATCGCTGGCACGGCGACCGCGAGGACCAGGACGAGGACGATCACGAGGACGACGACGAGTGCGACGACGCTCACCGGGCTCCCTCTCTCTGCGACGGGGTCGAGGTGTCGTTCACGGTATCGGACCCCCGCTCAGAACAGGGAGTCCTGCTCCAGGTCCAGCAGTGCCTGTTTGCGTTCGACGCCGCCGGCGTACCCGGTCAGCGTGCCGTTCGCGCCGATCACGCGGTGGCACGGGACGACGATCGGGATCGGGTTCGCACCGTTGGCCACGCCCACCGCACGGGAGGCGGCATTGGTCTTGCCGAGCCGGCCGGCGATCTCGCCGTAGGAAGCGGTCTCGCCGTAGTCGATGGCGGTGAGCTGCTCCCACACTGCCCGTTGGAAGTCGGAGCCGTCCGGGGCCAGCGGCAGGTCGAACGTGCGCCGCTCGCGGTCGAAGTACTCCGTCAACTGCTTCGCGGCCTCGGCGAGCACCGGGTGGGCGTCGTCGCGGGCGCCGCGGGGGCGGCCGTCGCCGTCGCGGAACGGGCTGAACTCGATCGCGGTGATGGCGCCGTGGCGCTCCACGATGCGCAGCGGGCCGATCGGTGAGTCGATGACGGTGTGCATCAGTCCTCCTCGAGGGACGTCCAGAGGTGCAGGAGTGCGTAGGAGCGCCAGGGGGCCCAGCGCTGCGGGTCGGCGTCGGGACGCGTGCGCAGCGCGTGACGCACCCCGACGTCGGTGGACAGGAAGACGTCGGGGTCGCCGAGCGCGCGCAGCGCAATGTAGTCCGCCGTCCACGGTCCGACGCCGGGCAGGTCCAGCAGCGCGCGGCGTACGTCGTCGCGTGGCGAGGCGCCGTCGAGGTCGATGGCACCCGCCGCGACTGCCGCCATCGCGCCGACGAGGGCGCGACCCCGGGCTCCGGGCATCGGCAGGGTCGCGGGATCGATGCCCGCGACCGTGGCGGCGTCGGGGAAGAGATGGGTGAGGCCGGGCTCGCCACCGTCGTGGACCCGGCCGTGCTCGGCGACGAGCCGGCCGGCGACGGTCCGCGCGCTCGCGACGCTGACCTGCTGGCCGAGGATCGCGCGCACGGCCACCTCGGCACCGGCGACCTGGCCGGGCACCCGCAGCCCGGGACGCCGGGTTACCAGCGGGGCGAGTGTCGCGTCGCGCCCCAGGTGGTCGGCGATCGGCAGCGGGTCGGCGTCGGCATCGAGCAGGCGGCGTGCCCTGGCGAGGGCTGCCGCGGTGTCGCGCAGGTCATGGAGGGCCAGGGTCACGGGGACGACCGCGGTGCCGGCGTCGTGCTCGTCGCGGAGCCGAAGGCTGATCGTGCCCGGTCCACGGGGCAGGTGGACGGTGCGGGCGTACTCCTCGCCGCGGACCACCTCCACGCCGGGAACGGCACGCGCGGCGAGGAAGTCGCGCAGGCAGCGTCCCGCGAAGGGCGTGCGTACGGCGACGCGCAGGCTGATCGTGCCGGCGCTCGTGCGGCTCCCCCGTCGGTCGCGCAGGGCGGTGGGCGTGGCTTCGTACACCGCGCGGAGGGTGTCGTTGAACTGGCGGATGCTGGCGAATCCCGCCGCGAACGCGATCTCGGCGAAGGGTAGGTCGGTGCTCTCGACGAGGACTCGCGCGGTCTGTGCGCGCTGCGCCCGAGCCAGTGCCAGGGGGCCGGCGCCCAGTTCGGCACCGAGGATGCGGGTCAGGTGGCGCGGCGAGTAGCCCATCCGGTCCGCGAGGCCGGCCACGCCCTCGCGGTCCACGACGCCGTCGGCGATGAGCCGCATGGCGCGGCCCGCGGCGGTGGCCGCGACATTCCACTCCGGGCTTCCCGGGGTCGCGTCGGGCAGGCACCGCTTGCAGGCACGAAAGCCAGCCGCCTGGGCGGCCGCGGCACTCTGGTGGAAGGTGACGTTGTGCGCTGCCGGGGTCCGCGCCGGACAGGACGGGCGACAGTAGATGCCGGTCGTGCGCACACCGGTCCAGAAGACGCCGTCCCACCGCCGGTCACGCGAGCGCACGGCCGCGTAGCAACGGTCCGCGTCGAGTGCGGTGGTGGTCGAGGCCATGGGCACCATCGTGCCCGCCGCCGATGCCCCACGCTAGCGGGAAACGGACACATCGGCGCGCGCCGAGTGCCCGGGCGCCTCCCGAGCACCCGTCCGGTTCTGCCGGTTCTCGCCACGAGGGCGACCGACGATGGGAGACTGCTCTCGGAGGGCTGTCGAGGTACCGCGGGGGGCGTGAATGGAGACTCTCGACGTCTTCAGCCTGCGCGTCGCACTCGGGGCGGTCGCGCTGACGGCCCTCGTGTTGATGTACGCCGCGGTCTTCCGCGCCAACCGGTCTGCCTACTGCGCCTGGTGGTGCTGGGCCCTGGCCGCCTTCATGGCAGGGACGGCGTGCTATCTCCTCAACGGCACCGATCACCAGGTGTGGGCGAACCCGCTCGGCAACGCCCTCACCGTCGGTGGGGCGTGGTGCGTGTGGCTGGCAGCGAGGTCGCTGCGGCGACCGGTCACCAACGCCTGGTGGGCCGTCGTGCCGATGGGGGCGACCGGCGCCGCCGGTCTGTTGGACGACTCCGACGTGGACGTCTGGGCCGGCGGCGCGGTGCTCCTGGCTGCGATGGCACTCCTCTTGGGGCTGGCCAGCCTGGAGCTCCTGGCCCTCGTTCGGGCTTCACGCACCTTTGCGACCCACGTCGTCTACACCCGGTTCGCGCGAGTGATGGGCATCACCTCCACCGGGCTCGCCGCGTACTACGCCTGGCGCTTGGCCCTGTTCGCGCTCGTCGGCCCCGAGCACACCCTCTTCGTCTCCGGTGCCGGGTCCGTCCCCACCACCATCGTCACGATGGTGGTCCTGGTCGTCGTCTCGTTCAGCGCCACCGCGTTGAGCAACGAGGAGCAGACGTTGTCGCTACGAAAGCGCGCCAGTCTCGATCCACTCACGGGTTTGCTCAACCGCGCCGACCTGGAACTGCTCTCGGACCGGGAGGTCCAAAAGGCCCGGTTCACCGGGACGACCGCTGCCGTCGTCCTCGCCGACCTCGATCGCTTCAAGGACATCAACGACACCTTCGGGCACCAGGCCGGCGATCAGGCCCTGCGGCTGTTCGCCGACTCCTGTCGCCACTCGGTGCGATCCTCGGACGTGCTCGGCCGCTACGGCGGCGACGAGTTCGTCATGGTGCTCCCCGCCGCGGACGCCGACACCGTCACCGAGGTGATCACCTCGATCCGCCGGCTCTTCACCGACGGCCAGTCGGGCCGTGACGGTGTCGTGCACAGTGCCAGCTTCGGTGTCGCGTACAGCGATGCCGAGACCGACTTCCCCACCCTGCTGGCGCACGCGGATGCAGCGATGTACCGCGCGAAGGCCTCGGGCAGGGGCGGGGTCGCCGTCCACGAGGGGCCGTGACACCGACCATGGCGACGCAGGGGCCACACAGCACGAAGGGCCCGGTCACCGACCGGGCCCTTCGTGAGTGGTACCCCCGACCGGATTCGAACCGGCGCTACCGCCTTGAGAGAGCGCCCGAGGGGTGTGTTGACGATGATGAACATCGATGAAACCGCAGGTCAGACCGCATCTTGAGGGTTGAACCTCGTTGACACAATCGGACGGTTTTCGAATCTCGTGAGGCCAATCTGTGCCCTTGACGGCGATCAGGCATCCGAACCGCACTTGCTCTGCCAGCCAGTCATACCAACGGCCTCCCTCTACCCGTTCGAGCTCTACTACGACCTGTAGTCACTTCTTCGCGTAAAGCTCGGACTCCGTTCTCGGTGCCCGTCTCCGTTCGTTGCCGCACCAGGGTGCGGGAAGACTCGGCGGCGCCGTTGCGCTTGCTGGGGTCTGGCGGATCCGAACCAGCACTCGAACTGGGAGTCGCGAGAGACGTGTCTGGTTGCGGCCGACGCCAGAACGACGCGCGAGAACCGAGAACTCGCCGAGCTCGCCGTGGCTGCGGTAGACCACGACTTCAGCGTCGACGTCATCGGGACGGAAGCACGGCTGGGTGGCAGCTGATTTGTGGTGCCCGTAATAGGCGCTCACCCCGTACCGCAGCTGGCGCGAGGTCAACGTCCGAGCCCACTCGCGGAGAAGTCAGACGGACATACACGATCGCGCCGAGAGTGAGCCCCCGCGCAGGCCACCCAGAAAGCGGCGGCGTAGCCATCGGCGAACGACGACTGGGCATGTCGGCGAAATCGGTACCCCGTGCATCCGAGGGTGCGGTCGCTGTGGCAAGGGCCGAAAGAGGGACCGCATCGGAGCGACTGGGCGCCTTGATCACCGCGCAGGCCTCGGTCATGCTCGACCATCCGCACCTGTGCGCGCCTTGGTGGGCGACCTGTGCCCCGCCTCTCACCTGCCCGACCTGGCGCTTCCGCTCGACGCCCCCATTTCTCACCCCGATCCAGCAGCTCCTCGATCAGGGCGTGGCGGACGGTTCGATTCGACGTTTCGATGATCCGACCACCGTCGCCGCCAGCATCTTCGGAGCCGTCAGGGTGATCGGGCTGAGCGTGACGGCCGGCCGCGTCCCTTGATGCGTCCTCGCTGTCGGAGTCGATCCACCGGATGTTGGCGCTCGGGATCGCCGCTGACCCCGCGACCTAAGGCCCGCTCCAGTCACGTCAGGTCGTCACGGACCGCTCCGGCGCTGTGAGTCCGAGGTACCGCAAGCCCACCTCGGTGATCTTGCGGGCGGTGTCTTCCCGAGACAGCGTGGGCAGGGCGAGGTGGCTCACGGTGAGCCGGACCAGCGCGTCGGCGGCGTCGGCGGCCTCGCCGCCGCTGAGGCCCGGGACACGAGTCGTCAACCATTTCGCCAGGGAACGCGAGGCAAGCTCGAGCAAGTGCGCGGACGTGGTGAGCAGCGGCAGGATCCCGTTCGCAAGGGGCGCAGCATCGCGGTTGGCGATCAGGACCGCTCTGAGCAGAGTGCTGTCCTCGGCCTCGTGCAGCACGTACTCCACCGAGGCTGCGAGTCCGGCGGCGGCGTCGGCTCCATGGTGGGCGAGAACGTCCTCGATACCGTCGATGAAGCGGGACGCCTCACGCAGCACCACGGCCTCCCCCAGGCCTGGCTTGTCGCCGAACTCCTTGTACAACAGGGCGCGCGAGATGCCGACCGTCTCGGCGATCTCGCCCATGCGCACGCGATCCCACCCACGCTCCGCGATGAGGTCGTGGGCGGTCTCCAGCACCGTCGCGCGGACATGCTCGCGGTAGCGCTCGCGCATGGACGGGGGAGCCATGACAACAGGTTACTTCGTTTGTCCCTCTGCGGACTCATGTCTTCACACGCACGCCATGGGCGACAGGATTCACAGCGGTGCCTATGATTACGACAAAACCCTTCTTTTGTTTGTCTGGAGAGTCTCGTGGAGAACCCGAGCGACACGCGCGTGATTGACTACCCACATCGCCGAGGTGGGCACTGCGGTTCCGGAGCGATGCGAGATCTTCTCGAGTGGGCAGGCCTTGGGTGGGACGGCCCTCCAGACGAGGGTCTGGTCTTTGCCCTGAGCGGATCTCTTGACCTCTCGTACGTGAGGGACGCGACCCTCATGCCGCCGGTCTACCTCGTGGGTCGCGGCGGCGATCTCGAGACTGATCTTCCCAAGCGCCTGGGGGCCAGCGTCTCGGTGCACGCCACTGACGATCCGCTCGAGGGCTGGAGCTGGGTGCGCGACGCTGTGGACGAGGGACGTCCCGCCCTGGTGTGGGCCGACATCGCAGAGCTTCCCTACCTCCGCGTCCGACTACAGATGAGCCGTCACGACATCGTGGTGATCGGGTACGACGAGGAACAGCAGCTCGCCCACGTCGTGGACAACGATCGTGACGAGGTGCAGCTGGTGCCGTACTCGGCATTGGCGAGGGCTCGGTCCTCCCGGGGATTCCCGGTCCCGACACGCCACACGTACTTCGACATCTCCTGGCCTGATGGGCTGCCGGACCTGAAGGAGGTGGCGTCAGAGGCCTTCGCCCAGGCGGCGGTCGCGATGACCACCGCAACCGGCCCTTCGATCGTGAGCGGTCGCGACTCGGCGGTCGGGGCCACCGGACTCGCCGCCGTGGACCTCTTCGCCGAGGACATCGCATGCTGGCCAGATGTCTTCCCCGATGACGTCCTGGACCTGGTCCTCCACGGATTCAGCGCCTTCGTCGAGAAGGCCGGCACGGGCGGTGGCCTCTTCCGTCGGTTGCTCTCCAGCGGTGCGGCGGACATCGCCCGACTGACGGGGGACGCGAGGGCGCGCGAGGTCGCTGTCGCCGCCCACGCGTGCGCCGAGACGTGGTCCCTGGTCGCTTCGCTGGCGCGCGCGGAGGGAAGCGTGCGTGACCGCCTGGAGAAGGCCGCTGTCGCAGCCGCCGCGCTCCCCTCGCTGGAGCGCGGCCTCGTCATCGCCCTCGAGGTCGCCGGCGCACCTCAGGGTCTGCGGGCCCACGCATGACCAGCATTGAACGAGACCCGCAGGAGGCTCTGGCACCGAGTCACTTCGTCAACAGTGACCACCCCGATGTCCGCGACTTCACCGAGTCGACCCTGAGAGGCGTCACGGATCCGCACGAGCGTATCCGCCTGCTGTTCTCAGCGGTTCGCGACCGCTTGCGCTACGACCCCTACAGCGTCACCGCGGACCCATCGGATTACCGGGCCAGCACGATCTTGGCTGGCGGACCCACCTGGTGTGTGCCCAAGGCGGTGCTGCTCACGGCGAGCCTGCGCGCGGCGGGGATCCCGGCAGTGCTCGGTTTCTCAGATGTGCGGAACCACCTCAGCAGTCCCGCACTGCTGGAGCTGATGGGGACCGATCGGTTCGTCTACCACGGCTGGACCAGCGTCTATGTGGGCGGCGCCTGGCGCAAGGGGTCGCCGGCTTTCAACGCCGAGCTGTGTCAGCGCTTCGGTGTGGCTCCGCTGGAGTTCGACGGGACGCAGGACGCGTTGCTCCATGCCGCCGACGGTGCCGGTCGACGTCACATGGAGTACGTAGGCGAGCGCGGCACGTTCCTCGACCTGCCCTTCGATGAGCTGATGGCGACCCTGAGGAGCACCTACGGGCCCGCCATGCTTCGCGGCCACGACAGCCAGCGCCGTGAGGATCCTTCTTTCCGCTCGTGAGTACGGCGTCGAGGCGCCCGCCGTCTCACTGCGGCGAGGGCAGTGTCCCGCTCAGCTCGCGCACCATGGATGTCAGCCTCTCTTCGAGGCGAATGCGACCGAGTTCCACGGCGCGAGCCTGGTCGAGGTCTCGTAGGTCGTGGAGCGGGATGGGTTCGCCGACCAACACAGTGACGCTCCGCCGCCGACCCCAGCGCAGCCTGCCGCTGTAGGCAGGAAGAATCTCTTGCGCGCCCCACTGCGCCACCGGCACGAGCGGAACCGAGGCTTCCAGGGCGATTCGCACCGCGCCCGACTTCATCGCCATCGGCAGACCGTCTGGCCGCTTGGTGATCGAAGCCTCGGGATACACCAGGAGCAGGCAGCCCGCGCGGGCTGCCGTCACCGCGTCGTCGTACGCCGCACGCCCGGCAGCGCGGTCGACCTTGACATGCCCGGCAGCCCGGAACCACCAGCCCAGGACAGGTCCTCGGAACAAGGTGTCCTTCGCCAGGAAGCGCGGCACCCGATCCTGCGCCAGCAGCATCTCCGCGACCAGCAGCGGATCGATGTGCGACACATGGTTGGCGGCCAGCACCGCTCCCCCGGACCGCGGGAGGCGCTCGACACCTCTCCAGTCCGCCCGACGCAGCGCCACCAGGATCGGCTTGCAGACCACCAACGCCAGCCACCACGCGAACCCCCGCCGGTCGCCACGCCGGTCGCGGAACTTCGTGAATGGTCGCACCACACCTACTGTAGACATAACTGAAGCGTTCGTCTTACTAGAAGACAAAAAGTCACTTGATGTCGCACGTGGCCGACATCCCGAACGAGGAGACCTCATGACCGACGCACAGCAGGGTGCTGCTGGGACGGATCGTGTCGATCCGGTCGACAGGTTGCTCGACACCGGCGAGCCGGCCTCGGCCCTGGATGCCTGGATCCGGTCGATGGCGCGCCCGGAGCCGACGTCCCTCGGGCGGCTGCCCTCGCACTCCCCCACGTGCGCGGGCTGCGGGAAGGAGAACCCGGCCGGCCTGGCTCTGGAGGTCGATGCCACCGAGGCCGGCGTGAGTGCCGTCCATCGCTTCGACCGGCGGCAAGAGGGCGCGCCGGGCATCACTCACGGCGGCCTGGTCGCGGCGGCCTTCGACGACCTCTTCGGGTTCCTGCTCTACCGCGTCGGCGAGCTCGCTGTCACCAGGTCACTGACCGTGGAGTATCTCCGTCCTGTGCTGCTGGGCGTGGACTACGAGTTCACGGCGCGAGTCCGCGAGCAGGCAGGCCGGCGACTCCAGGTGGACGCGTGGGCGACGCAGATCGGGGGGCAGCGTGTTGCAACGGCGCATGCCACGTTCGTCATCGTCGACGTAGAGCACTTCCAGCAGGGCAGCCCTACGACCTCCGATTGACTCACTCGAGGACAAATGGCTCCAGCTCGACGTTCAGATCCAGTTCGATGCCTCGAGCGGCCAGGGCGTCCTGGAGCACAAGGACGACGTGACCGGACAGGCGACTCGCCATCAGGTCCAAGCTCTCGTCGCGCTGGTCGAGCCACCAGATGATGGTGGCGTCGACCATTCCCATGACGCCCACCAGGATCCCTTCCGGGAAGGAGCTCGGGGCAGCGTTGGTGTAGCCCCGAGCAGCGACGGCAATTTCATCCAACAGGCGTGAGCGCCCCATGCGCGCTCGGTGCAGGGTACGACTGTGTCCACGCGCGGCCAAGAGGCGGTAGAGGTGGGGATGAGCATCGGCCCAGGTCGCGCAGGCGTGGACCAGGCCCTCGACGACATGTAGGGGCGTCCCGCGCTTCGTCAGGTGCGGCCTGAGCCGATCGTTGAGGTGCTGGGCCGCGAGACGGACCACTTCTCCGTCCAGGTCCTCTCGGCTGGCGAAGTAGCGGTAGACGTGTGGCCGCGGGATCCCGGCCCGCTCCGCGATGACAGCGGTGCCGGCGTCGGCGCCGATCTCGTCGACGACCCCCAGGGCAGCCTCCGCGATCTGGAGCCGTCGCCGGAGGCGCACCGCATCGTCGCGCGACGAGCGGCGCCGCACCGTGGAGTCCACCCATCGCCCTACCTCGACCACGGGGCCAGCCTAGGCCGCGCGCCCACCCCACCGATGGCCGGCATCGAGCGCGCGCGCGATGGAACACCTTGTACCCAGTCCGGCTTTCGTGATCAGATGGGTACACCGTGTACCCGACCTCCTGGGAGTTTCTGATGACGACCACCCGCCGCGCGCCTTGGATGGATGCCGACCTCGACGATGTGCGTGGCCTCGCGCGCACGTTCTGCGAGAAGGAGATCAAGCCGCATATCGAGACATTCATCGCGGACAAGCACGTCGACAGGCAGCTGTGGAACCGTGCAGGAGACGTCGGTCTGCTCTGCTTGTCCATTCCCGAGGAGTACGGCGGCGGTGGCGGCACCTTCGCCCACGAGGCCATCCTGATCGAGGAGCAGGCTCGGGTCGGCGACAGCTCCTGGGGTGCCTCCCTGCACAACGGCATCGTCGCTCACTACCTGCTCGCCTACGGCACCGAGGAGCAGAAGCAGCAGTGGCTGCCGCAGATGGCTTCCGGCGAGGTCGTCGGTGCGATCGCGATGACCGAGCCCGGCACCGGCTCGGATCTGCAGAACATCAAGACCAAGGCGGTACGTGAGGGCGACGAGTACGTCATCAGCGGCTCGAAGACGTTCATCACCAACGGGTCGCAGGCCGATCTGGTGCTGACCGTGGTCAAGACCGACCCGGACGACCGCGCCGCCGGTATCTCGCTGATGCTGGTGCCCACGAGCACCGACGGATTCGCCCGCGGACGGGTGCTCGACAAGATCGGCATGAAGGGGCAGGACACGTCCGAGCTCTTCTTCGACAATGCTCGTGTGCCGGTCACCAACCTGCTCGGTCTCACCGAGGGGCAGGGCTTCGTCCAGCTCATGCAGCAGCTCCCCCAAGAACGGCTGCTGGTCGCCGTCTCGAATGTCGCTGCCATGGAGTTCTGCCTGGCCGAGACACTGGCCTACGTCCGCGACCGCAGCGCCTTCGGACGACCGATCTGGGGGTTCCAGAACACCAAGTTCAAGATGGCGGAGGTTGCCACCGAGGCTCGCGTCGCCCGATCATTCGTCGACGAGTGCATCCAGCTCCACATCGGCGAGGAACTGGACATCCCCACTGCTGCCATGGTGAAGCTGTGGTGCTCCGAGCGCGCCCAGCGGGTGGCCGACACGTGTCTGCAGCTGCACGGCGGGTACGGCTACATGAACGAGTACCCCATCGCCCGGGTATGGGCCGATATGCGCGTCTCGCAGATCTATGCCGGCAGCTCCGAGATCATGAAGGAGATCATCAGCCGGTCCCTCTGAGCCAGGTCACCCGGCCCATGCCCCAGCAGGATCGACGGACGGCATGCGGCTCGACCGGTGGGAGTCGCGAACATCGTCACGTCCGCACCCTTCATCGGAGAGTGCACCCTTGGCGACTCCCGGCGGACGAACGTCATCGCGTCCTCCCATCGGCTCTGCGGATGCGACGGCATCGTCGATGACGGGAAACATCGCGACCAACGGCCCCGGCGGGAGCTGCGATGACAGGGGCCGCGAACGCTTGTGCAGCGTCCGCGGCCCTGAGTCGTGAGAAGGATCAGCTGCGTCCGATCCGCTCCGTGTAGGCCCGGCGAGCGTCGGTGTCCACGCGCTCGAGGAACACGGTGTCGGTCCCGAGCATCGACCCGAGCCGGGTCGCGACCCCTTCAGGCACGAACTTCATCGCTGCCACCATCGTCCCGGCGACCCTTGTCACCCGTACGAAGGGCTGCGGTCGCTCGATGAGCGCAGCGGTCGCCAACGCGATCTCCTGCGGCTCGGCGTTGCGCATGCCCTTGGCTCCGCTCGTTCCCGAGACGAGTTCGGTGTTGGTGAAGGTGGGTCGCACGGTCGACAGGGTGACGCCCGACCTGCGGTACTCCAAGCGGGCGGCTTCGGTGAAACCGATGACTGCGAACTTGGTGCCGCAGTAGGTCGCCAGCCCCGGCACGGGAAGCTCGCCAGCCAGGGAGGCGGTGTTGATGATGTGCCCTTGTCGGCGGGGCAGCATCCGCTGCAGGGCGATCTTGGTGCCGAAGATGACACCGAGCACGTTGATCTCGACCTGCCGACGGGTGACGTCGTCGGTCTCCTCGTGTGCGTGTCCCGTCGGCATGACTCCGGCGTTGTTGATGAGGACGTCGAGGGGGCCCAGGACCTCCTCGGTCACGTCGAGGAAGGAGGAGATGGAGGCGGGGTCGGTGACGTCCAGGCGGACCGCGACGTCGATCCCGAGCTCTTCGGCAGCGATCTTGAGCTGGGCTTCGTCGATGTCGCCGATGGCCACCTTGTGCCCGCACCCGATCAGCTCCCGGGCGGTGTGGAAGCCGATGCCTCGAGCTCCGCCGGTGATCGCGACCACTCGTGCCGACTTTGATGTCGTCATATTCATTCTTCCTCTCAGAGACCGAGACGCTGCCGCAGGCCGCGTCCGGCGGCCAGACGCAGCACGCGTCCGGCGATGGCCGTACGTCGGGCGGAGTACGGGTACCAGGTGAGTTCTTTCGTGGTGAGCGGGAGCCGCGGCTCGGTGATCGCCTGGACGCGGCAGTACTTTCGAAGGCCCTGGGCGCCGCCGAGGCGTGCTCCGAGACCGGAGGACTTCCATCCGTTGTGCGGGAGACCCACGGCGAACAGGTTGCTGAAGACGTCGTTGATGTTGACCGCTCCGACGTCGAGCTGATCGGCGATGCGCCGGGCCCGGGCCGTGTCGCGCGTCCACACCGTGGCCGAGAGACCGTAGGCGGAGTCGTTCGCCAACGCGATCGCCTCAGCCTCGTCAGCCACTCGCATGATCGGCAGCGTGGGTCCGAACGTCTCCTCGGTCATGCAGGACATGCTGTGATCGACGTCGACCAGCAGCGTGGGCGCGAAGAAGTTGCCTCCGTCGCCGCGCTCTCCGCCGACCAGCACACGTGCCCCGCACGCCCGAGCCTCGCGGACGTGCCTCTCGACGGTGTCCACCTGCGCCCGTGTCACCATCGCGCCTACGTCGTCGCGGGCTCCGGAGCCCTGCTTCAGCGCTCCGAGGGCCGCGGCCACCTTCGCCACCAGTTCGTCGTGGACGGCGTCCACCACGTAGACCCGCTCGACGGAGATGCAGACCTGGCCCGAGTTGAAGATGCCGCCCCACACGATGCCGTGCGCCGCCCGATCCAGGTCGGCATCCTCGAGAACGATGGCAGCGTCCTTGCCACCCAGCTCCAGGCTGACCGGCTTGAGGAGCTCGGCGCACCGCATCGCCACCCGGCGGCCCGTGGCGGTCGAGCCGGTGAACTGCACGAAGTCGACCGCTTCCACCACCGCCTCTCCGGTGTCACCGGCGCCGGAGACGTGCTGGAGGACCGGGGGGGCGCCGATCTCCTGCCAGCCTTCGATGACGCGGGCGCAGGTCAGTGGCGTCACCTCCGATGACTTCGTCAGCACTGCGCACCCGGCAGCCAGTGCCGGCGCTGCGTCCATCAGGAACAGGGTGATGGGGAAGTTCCACGGGACGATGAGCCCCACCAGTGGATGGGGTCGGTAGCTGCGGGTGAGCCGCTTGGGCAGGCTGAGCAGGCCGGTGGAGGCGACCCGCTCGGGCGCGAGGAACTGATTGGCGTGATCGGCGTAGAAGGAGATGAACTCGCACGACGCGGTGGTCTCGACCAAGGCGTCGGGTCGGACCTTGCCCGTTTCCGCGACGAGCAGGTCGGTGAGCTCGTCGGTGTGATCGAGGATCCAGGCTCTCCACCTGCGCAGCCAGCCGGCTCGGCCATCGGGTCCCAGGTCGCGCCACGCGATCTGCGCCGAGCGCAGGTCCTGGGCCATGGCATGCACGCGGTCGGCGTCGTCGACAGGGATCGATCTGAGCGCCTCGCCGCTGGCGGGTCGGCGGATGTCCAGGGTAGGGGCTGGCGGAGGGTTCACGGAGTATTCCTTCTGCTGTAGGGGCGGTGCCCGAGTGGGCGAGGCAGAGTTCCGATGTCAGACGCTTGCGGTCACGGACCACTCCGCGACCCGGGCCAAGGGGGAGGCGGAAGTGGCGGTCTCGCTGGCGAACGAGCCCGGCGGGGGGTCACGCCGTGCTCGCGGCACCACGCGCCCGGATCAGGACGCGACCCGATCCTCGAGTTGGGCTCGGTCGACCGGGAGCCCTTTGCCGAGTGCCTGCTTGGCCCACACGAAGTCTCGTGGGCGGTTCACGCAGTCCGCGGCGAGCAGCCGGCCCCGCTGGAGGTAGTAGCAGGTGAAATCGCGCCCACCAGCCGGGTCACCGTTGATCACGACCTCGTCGTACCCGGTGTTCAATCCGGCGATCTGCAACTTGACGTCGTATTGGTCGGACCAGAACCACGGCAGGCCAGCAATGGGTCGCTCTCGGCCACACAGCGTAGCCGCTGCCGTTTTCGCCTGTTCTGCAGCGCTCGGCACGGATTCCAGCCTGACGAGCCTCTCGTAGCGAGCCATCCAATGGCTGGCGCAATCCCCCGCGGCCACGATCTGGGCATCGCTGGTGCGAGCGTGGTCGTCGATGACGATCCCGTCTTCGACATCCAGGCCCGCGTCGGCAGCAAGCTCGGTGTTCGGGAGAAGTCCCACGCCCACGATCACCAGGTCGGTCGGGATTCGCTCACCGCCGACCAGAATCACCTCCATGACGCGCAGCTCGCCGACCAGACCCTCCACGAGAGCACCCGTCCGGACGACCACACCTGCCTCTCGGTGCAGCCGCTCGTAGAAGGTCGACACCTCGGGGGCAGTGACCCTCTCGAGCACGCGCTCGGCAGCCTCCAGGACGGTCACCTCGAGCCCCAGCGCCCGCAGGGACGCGGCTGTCTCCAGACCGATATAGCCGCCGCCGATGACGACAGCGTGGCGACCGGGCAAGGCCGACTCGCGGATCACCTCGACGTCGGCAAACGTCCGGAGATAGTGAACCCCGGGGAGGTCGCTGCCAGGCAGGCTCAGCCTGCACGCGCGGCCACCCGTGCACAGGGCCAGGCCGCCGTACTCCAGCGTCTCGCCCTCGCTCGTCACGACGCATCCGGCAGCTCGATCGATGCCGGTCACGGTTGCTCGCACCAGTCGGATCTCCTGCTTGGCGTAGAACTCCGCCTTGCGGATCGCGAGCTCCTGCAGGCTGCTCCTGCCCGCGAGGTACGCCTTGGAGAGCGGAGGGCGCTGGTAGGGCAGCGCCGCTTCGTCCCCGATCAGGACGACCTCTCCGTCCCAGCCCTCCTGACGCAGGCTGGCCGCTACCTGGGCCCCCGCATGACTGGCTCCCACGACGAGAGCCCTCCCCCGGGTCACCCGGCGGTCTTGGGAGTCAGCTCGACCATCAACCTGCTGATCCCGCGCACGAAGTTCGACTGGACATACTCCGGCTCGGCAACGACCTCGATCTTCTCGAAGCGAGGCAGCAGCTCCTCCCAGAGGATGCGCAGCTGCAGCTCTGCGAGCCGGTTGCCCATGCACCGGTGGACACCGAAGCCGAACGAGATGTGGTTGCGCGCGTTGCCGCGGTCGATGATGAGGTCATCGGGTCGGTCGAAGACACGCTCGTCACGGTTGCCCGAGGCATACCACATGACCACCTTGTCCCCCTTGCGGATGAACTGGCCGTTGAGGATCGTGTCCTTCTTGGCCACCCGGCGCATGTAGGCCAACGGGGTCTGCCACCGGATGATCTCCGAGACCATATTCGGAATCAGGTCCGGGTTCGCCTTGAGCTTCTCGAACTGGTCCGGGAACTGGTTGAGGGCCAGCACCCCACCGCTCATGGAGTTCCGTGTGGTGTCGTTGCCTCCCACGATCAGCAGGACGAGGTTGCCCAAGAACTCCATCGGGCGGTCGATCAAGTCCTTGGTGTCCTCGTTGCTCTGCAACATCGTGATCAAATCGAAGCCAGGCTCCTCACCCGCCGCGAGGCGGGCCTGCTTGTCGCGCCACAGGGCACTGAGCCCCCGCGCCGCGTCGACGAATCCGCGAAAGATCTTGTCGTTGTCCGAGGGGCCACCGTTGGCCTGCTCCATGGAGCTGGCCAGGTCCGACCACTCCACCAGCTTGCGACGCTGGTCGTAGGGGAAGTCCAGCAACGTGGCCAGCATGCGGGCCGTCAACTCGATGGAGACCAGGTCGACCCAGTTGAAGGGCTCACCGACCGGGAGGCCGTCGAGCACCTCTTGGACGCGGGAGCGGATCAGCGCCTCCATCTCCCGCAGGTTCTTGGGAGCCACGACACCCTGCACGGCCGCGCGCTGCCGGTCGTGCTTGGGCGGATCCATGGCGATGAACATGGCCACATCCATGAACCGCGGAGGCTCGCCGATGATGATGAACGGCTCGGCCGAGAAGGTCTCGTGGTCCTTGTCGACCGCAATGATGTCGGCGTGTCGCGTCACCGACCAGAACGGACCGAAGGGGCTGTTGGCCTGGAAGTGGACGGGCGCCTCGTTCCGCACCCGCTCGAAGTAGGACTGCCACTTGCCCTGCCGGTACAGGAACGGGTTGCTCAGGTCGATGTCGGCCAGAGCAACCTCGTCCACGGGCGGGATGGGCCGCTCGACGAAGATCTTCTGCCCGTTGGTCCGCGTCACGAAGCGGCGGGCCCTGTCGTAGAGGTGGGCACCGCGGATCTGGAGCTCCATCGGGACCAAGGATTGAGCTCGCTCGGTCATCGCGTCGGTCACGGCCGTCAATGTCGTCATGGTGTCGGTGTCCTCTCGCAGGTCACATCTGGAACTCGGGGAGCCGGACGACCAGGCCATCGCAGCTCTCACTCATCCTCATCTGGCACGACAGCCGCGAGGTCGCCTCGCGCTCGGGGTTCATCGACAGCATCTCCTCCTCGACCTGGGTGGACCGTCCGACCACGTCGACCCATGCGTCGTCGACCACCACGTGGCAGGTGCCGCACGCCGCCTCCCCGCCGCAGTCGCCGTCGATGCCCGGGATCATGTTGCTCACGGCGATCTGCATGAGGGACTCGCCGTCCTCCAGCGGCGCCTCGTGCTTCTCCCCGCCGTGAGAGATGAAGGTGACTACTGACATCGCGAAACTCCTCACTCGAAACTGGTGCCAGTCTTGGCGGCGAGCCCACGAAGTGGCTATGGTCACCCGCGTCAGAATTTTGTGAATTCGGCTCAGGAGGCTGGGTGAGACGCGAGGAAGCCGGTGTACCTCCCCTGGCTTTCGTCCAGCTCCTCAACAGCGATGCCCTCCAACCTGACGCCGTCGCCCACTTCCGTCGCATCGTGGACCGCGAGGGTTGGTCGGAACTCGAACTGGTCAGACGCGACCAGCAGGTGCCGATCCGATGGTTTCGCGAGGTGTACCCCGACCTCGATCCCGACCGCGCGACCCGCTTCGGACTCGCCTTCGCCGAACAGGCGCAGCTGACTTCCTTCGGACCCCTGAGCCTGCCGCTGGTCAGTGCCGCTTCCGTGGCCGAGGTCTTCGAGCTCCTCGGCTACCTCCCGGTCATCTCGGGAAGCCTCCGGCCCCACTTCCACCAGAGTTCCGCCGGCTTGACGGTGGGGCTCACCGGGCACACCGGCGACCCCGCTCTCGATTGCCTCGTCATCGCCTACGGAGGAGCAGCACTGCTACGGCTGCTCGACATGCTGGCCGGAGAGCTACCCGCCGTGACGCTGCACCTGGCCTGGGAGGCTCCCAGGAGTTCGACGCCGCAGCCCGACACCATCGCCGGACGCCTGGTCTTCGACGCACGTACCTCGTTCATCGACGTGCCCGTCGACACCCTCTCAGCACCCTGCCGGTTCCCGGACCCGGTCGCCTACCGCATGGCCATCACTGAACTGCGCCGCACGCTCGAGCGCGACAAGACACCCACCAGCGTCACCGAGACCGTCAGGCGGGCGATCGAGGAGAACCCTGACCACAGTGGCCGCAATGAGGTCGCGGCCACCTTGGGGATGTCGGTGAGCACCGTGAAGCGGCGCCTCGACGCCGAGGGCACGACTTTTCGCGAGGTACGCCAGACGATACTCCGCGAGCGTGCCATCGTGCGCCTCCTCGACCCCACGCTGCCCATCAGCCAGATCGCCATCGACCTCGGTTACGGCGACGTGGGCAACTTCTCCCATGCCTTCAAACGCTGGACCGGGCAGTCGCCGGGCGAATTCCGCCGAGCGGGTCGCCGCATTCGGACAGAGTCGGAGACGAGTGGCCACCACGTTCCACCCCGCTGATCACGACCTTGATACGACAATCGCTCACCTGTCACGAACGGGACACAGGTAGCCAGACCGAACGGGAGTTCGCACAGATCCCCATGGGTCAGTCAGTACGACGACCGGTAGTACTACCGCGGGTAGGGCTCGGACTCGGTGTTCGGCTCGTGAACTCAGGCTGGGTTCGAAGGCGCACTCGGGCAACACCTGCGCCGCGTCGATATCCTGGAGGCGCGCTGTCTCCATGATGAAGCGGCCCACGGGCGGTCGCCCGGTTAGGTCGTGCCGTTCGTCGCGTCGCCAGGCGGCATCCCGGGGCGGGACATGGCGAGGCCGTCGAAGATGAACATGCAGATCGATTCGGATAGCCGCGCCGCGTCGCGCCGGGGGTCGGTCGAAGGGCCCTCGACCGCGACCCCGAGACCGGTGACGGTGATCGCGCCGAAAACGCTCGCAGCGACGATTCCCGGGTCGGGGACCTGACGGAGGGATCCGTCTCGGACTCCGTCAGCCATGAGCTGCTCGATGGGCTCGTAGAAGGCGGTGCGCAGTGCCACGGCAAGATCGGGTAGCCGGGTTGCGCGCCCAAGGTCGCCGACGAGGGCGCGGCACAGGTACGGGTGCTCCAGCATGACGCCGAGTTGAGCCGCGACAGCGGCCTTCAATCGTGTTCGTGCGTCATCCTCGGTAGCAACGGCGACGCCTACGGCGCCAGCTATCAGATCCAGCAGGTCGCCGAGCAGGAACTCCAGGACCGCGTTCTTGCCGTCGAGGTGGTAGTAGATCGTCGCCTTGGGGATGCCCGTGACTTCCGCGATGTCCTCGATCTTCGTGCCGTCGAGGCCGCGCTCGGCGATGAGCTCGGCCGCTCCGTAGAGCTGGCTGGCGAGTTTTGCCGGGAGTTTCCTCATCGCTGAGTTCACCTGCCTCTCTGCGGACACGGTCTGGCATCACCAAGTCTCTCATGTTGTACTTTTAGTCCAAACTGATGTTCTAAGCACCGGGGGCGTCAATGCGCAGCATGCTTCACCATCGCGCGAAGCGCGAGCCGGTGGTCATGACCGCGGGTCACCGCTCTCCGGTCCTGACAGTGGTCGGGTGGCTCGTGGCCGCGGCCGCCCTCACGTTCCTCGTGACGCCGCTCGGGACGGTGGTGGAGCGCAGCAGAACTGCGTCTCTGCCCGGTAACGCCCTGACACCGCCTGCGCAGCCCTCGTCGAAGACCGCAGCTGGTGGCCACCCCGGAATCCGACCCGCGCACCTTCCGGACCCCAGCCGAAACCCCCAGCCGACGCACGAACATGAACCGATCTCCGATAGAGGTCCCCATGACCAACCAGCAGCCGACCTATAGCCCCTTCGACCCCGAGGTCATCGCAGACCCGTACCCCGTCTACCGCGACCTTCGCCACAACGCACCTGTGTACTGGTCCCCGGACGCGAACTCCTGGGTACTCAGCCGCTACGAGGACGTCTCCGCCGCCCTCGCCGACCCCGCGACGTACTCCTCGGCGTCGGGGATCTTCCCGACCCCGCCCGGAGTCGACATGACCGAGCTGTTCCTGCCAATGCTCATCATGACCGACCCACCCCGGCACACCCAGCTGCGCCACCTCGTCAGCAAGGCCTTCACACCGCGCCGAATCGTCGGGCTCGAGCCACAAATCCAGACCCTTGTCGACGACCTCCTCGATCAAGCCCTTAACGCCGATACCTGGGACTTCGTCTCCGGGTTCGCGGGACCGCTCCCGGCAATCGTCATCGCCGACATGCTCGGTGTCCCGCGCGAGGACCGAGACCGCTTCCGCACCTGGTCCACCACGCTCATCCAGTCCAACCCCACCAGAGGCGAGTTCGGTGCCGGACTGGATGCCGCCGCCGCCCTCTACGACTACTTCAAGACTTTCCTCGAGGAGCGACGCGCCCACCCCCAAGACGACCTCATGACCGCACTCGTTCACGCCGAAGTCGACGGCCAGCACCTCAGCGAGGACGAGCTCCTCGGCTTCTGCCTGCTGCTGCTCGTCGCCGGGCACGAAACCACCACCAACCTGCTCTCCAACAGCGCGGTCGTCCTCGCCCAACACCCCGAGAGTCGACGGCAGCTGGCCGACAACCCAGAGCTCATACCAGCGGCAGTGGAGGAGTTGCTCCGCTACGACTCACCAGTCCAAGGCCTGGCCCGCACCCTGACCCGACAGGCGGACCTGCATGAGCAACGCATGAATGCCGGCGACACAGTGTTGCTGCTCTTCGGATCGGCCAACCGAGACGACCGCGCCTTCCCCGACCCCGACTACTTCAACATCCACCGCGCCCCCGAACGACAGGTCGCATTCGGCCGCGGAATCCACTTCTGCCTCGGCGCAGCCCTGGCCCGCCTCGAAGCACGCATCGCTCTCGAGGCACTGCTTGCCCGCCGGCGTGACTGGGACGTCGACCACGACTCAGCGGTCCGCCTTCGCTCCGGCCCGATCCGCGGCTACGCCTCGCTACTCGTGCAGTAGGACATGCCGACCGCCTCCAATCCAAGAAGAAGAAGAAGCCATGAAGGAACCACCAAAGCCGAGCCGCGCCGGCGTCCTGCACACGGTGATCGAGGAGATCCTCATCCGAAAGGACGGGCAGATTCCCACCGACATCGAAGGCATCGACGCATTTTTCGAAGGCATCGAAGACCTGGCGAATGCGCTCCTCCTTCGATGGCACACCCGCTTGGTGGCATCGTTGGAGCGGAGACTGGCTGACGAACCCGAGGACCGCGCGGAGGCCGTCATCGAGGCATGGCGGCACGCCTCCCGGATCTACTGCGGCGTTCGGAAGGTAATCGACGACCTCACGGACCACCCTCCCACCAAGGAAGTTGCCAGTGCCGTCCGCGCAACCGCGCACAACGACTGGGCCGCCATGGCCCTCGCAGCCGGACTGGCCAGCGCCTTCGACGAACCAGCAGTTCACGTCGGCCACCGTCTCGAACTGGAAGCGCGACGACGCAACCTCGCGGAGCCCAGCACCCCCCGCACGCCCCGGCCGCGAACCTTGCTGGGCAAGGTCAAGGCAACGCTCATCGGCTGAACAAACACCCGCGAAGGCCAGGCGCCTCTCCCACACCCCAGACAAAACCCACCGCGCCACGCACGGGCGACATACCGAGCATCGTCCCCGCTAAGCGCGTAGGGCTCCTACTCGATCCAGGACCACTTGCCAGCCCCTGGCGGCCACAATCCAGGCCTCGCGTCCAAGGCGGGTCGCGCGCACGCTGTTGGACCTTGCCAGCGCGCTACAGCAGTTGCGGGCCTTTTCGACGCAATCTCATGCCTCGCCCCACGGACGGGTCCCGCACCAACGCTGTCGGGTTTATTTCGCCCGCAACCTGCTGATCCAAGTGCAGGCCGAGCTCGTGGCATCATCGACGTTCCGGATGGTCGTTGCCCGGCTCACAGCCGCCGACGTGACCGCGGCGGGGGACAAGACCCGCGACGGGCTCGCTAGTCGCCGCCGTCGAGAGCAGCGACATAGGCACTGAGAATCACCTCAGAGCCCACCACCCCGCGGGCCTCTGCCGCCATCGGTCGTTACAACCGTGATACAAATAGTCAAACATCATCGACGTTTGCGCAGGTCAGGGGCTGTTCGCCGGAGCCGCCTGTCGGAATCGAACCGACGACCTAATCACGTCGGCTTTGCGTCTATCGCTTGATGCGCCCACTGGGCGAACGAGCCGCTGACCTGAAGCTCCTATAGATCGTCAAGCGGCGATCGAGTGGAGCTTCAGGTCAGGGCGCTCTTGGTCGGGGGCCTTGATGAGGGGCAGCAGTTCGCGGACGACGTAGCGCTTGAGGCAGCGGATGATCTCCCGTTTCGACATGCCCTCCTTGGTTCGTCGTTCGACGTAGGCACGGGTCTCGGGGTGCGTCTTCATCCTGACGATTACGACGCGGTGTAGTGCGCTGTTGGCGCCTCGGTTGCCGCCGCGGTTGAGCCGGTGTCGGTTCGTCTTGCCCGAGGACGCCAGCAACGGGCTGACACCACAAAGTGCTGCGAACGATGCCTCGGACTTGAGGCGCTCGGGGTTGTCGCCGGCGGTGATGAGCAACTGCCCAGCGATGTCGGTACCGACACCGTGGACGGCCAAGAGAACCGGGGCTTTCTGGCTGATGAGGGTCTGGAGGTCTTTGTCGGTCTCGGCGAGTTCCTCGGTCAGCATCTGGCAGCGTCGGGCCAAGCGTCGCAGCGTGGCCTTGACTGCCTGCTCGGGGTCGTGGATGTCGCCGGGCCGCAACCGGGCACAGGTGTCGACCAGGCCCTTAGCGCCAAGGCCCGCGAGCCGGGACCGCAGATGTGCGGGCGCGGTGATGACGGTCTGCCGCAGCGCGTTGATCGCGGCCGTATGCGACTTGATCGCACCATTGCGAGCCACCCTGAGCGCTCGGATCGACTCAACGACGCCGTCCCGAGTCTTCGGTGTGCCGGTCGCCGTGCCGGCCTGAACGGCACGCGCGGCAGCGATCGCGTCGGTGGGATCGGACTTGCCCGTCTTGCGTCGGGCGCCTCGGTCCACCTGGTCGACCTCGACGATCCGCAGACCGCCCGCACGAAGATGCTGAAAGAGGCCGGCGCCGTAGGAACCGGTGCCCTCCACCCCAACCGTGACCACGTTTCCGTGGCTCCTCAGCCAGCGCAATAGTTCGCCGAATCCCGCAGGCGTTGCGGGGAAGGTCGCGTGCCCGAGAAGGCGACCCAGACCGTCCAGCGCTGCGACGGTGTGAGTGTCGGCGTGGGTGTCGACCCCGCCAATGATGTCGGTGACCTCGCATGCGAGATCGAGGGTTCCTACCATGGTGATGCACCGCTCTCTTCGTTCTGATGGGACGGGCACACACCGCCGGTCGGGCGGACAGCACAGTGACGAGGCGCGGCCAAGCTCCTATCAGGTCACGCTCCGTCCGGCCGGTGCGTGCGCCCCCGGCCGGCGACAGTTCAGGTCGAAGGCACGAAGCCGGCGCAAACGAGAGTCAACCGACCGGGGACTTCCGCCACGATCCAACAAGACCGGGCAGTCCCGCCATCATCACTGCGCAAACGCCGAGCGTGGGGGACGCCGCCATCCGGTGGTGACCGACGACGACCGACCAGTACCGACCGTTTCACCGGAGCTTGCGGCGGCGTCGAAGCCGAGCAAGCTCCATTCCTTTAGCTCACCGCGCCCTCCTCCTCGCCGGTCCCGTCGTCGTCGAAGACGTTTCAGGGCTCTTCTGACATCGGCGGACGACGTTCAGGCATCAGCCCCGGCACCATCGTTGGGTCGGGGACCGCCGGCTCGTCGCGGCAACTCTTCGCGCGGCACGTCGACCACCTGAACTGATCGTGTCTTCGGAAACTCAAGATCGGCCGGCTCGACCGGGGTTCCGTAGGAGCCCCAGAGGAACTCGCTGTCGGAGATGAACTGCTTGCAAGCCGCGACCTCGGCATCAGTCAGCCCATCCAACGGACGCCACTCCCATAGTGGGAGCCCCGCGTGCCGGTCGGCGAAGTCGAGAATCTTCGGACCCCATTCCCTGCTCAGACCGACGGCGCTCGACCGATACGCCGCGACCGGCAAACCGTCGAGATCCAACACCTCCACTTCTAGAGCTTCACCTTCCACGTACCCGGCGAACGCCTGCACGTACTTCCACTGCTCGTCCATGCCTGGTCGCCCGAGCGCACCCTCAATCGCCTTGCCGAAGAGAAAGAACCTTTCAGCCAGCATCAGTTGAACCAACGGCCGGACGACTTGCTCGCGAGCGCGGGAGATGGAGATCAGGTAGACCTCCCGGAACGGCGAGTCGACGAGGGCTTCCCGTACGCCGTCGCTGAGTAGCGCGGTCACGGAGTACTCGTCCGGCAACGGCTCTCCCGAGAGCAAGTAGCGATCGCGGATGATGAGGTTCACGTGCCCGCCTTCGACGGCGTATCCGCGCGTCCCCTTGCTCTCAATAGTTGCTGCAATGGCCCGTCGGTGATCCGACTCGGATCTCGCCGCCGTGAAGATTCCCGGCATGTTTTCGTGGGTGACGTTCCCATCGAGGTCGGTGATCCTCATGAAGGAGAGCGGCAGGGCCGCCTTGTCGTCCTTATGCATATGCGGCGCGCCGCGGAACAGGGCGTCGAGGTAGTCCGGGTGGCGCACGGACCGGGCGTCAGCTTGGTCCCGGAATAGCTCGGTAACCTCCACGCCGAAAGGCACAGCGCCGTGCCCGTGCTTAGTCAGCAGGAAGTCAGGGCGCTCCGACTCTTCAACGGCCGTGCACTCCTCGATGTCGTACACCGTCCGCAGGATCGACCATTCGTTCGCGCGCTTCTCCACTGGCATCAGCGACCTCCTCGTCGCCGATTGTCCACGCTGCCGCCGAGAGATCGACCGAGCCACTCCTATCCGACGCGAGTGACCGGTGTTGGGCCCTCCTGCACACCTGACTCCTGAGAGCGATCGCCATCCGAGGCATCGCGCGACGGCAGGAGCCAGACCATGACGATTCCCACCCAGATGAGCCTCCAAGGGTTCATCGCTACCGCGCCGGAGCTCAACTTCACCGGCAAGGGCCATGCCCGCTTCTACTGCCGCGTCGGGATCGACCAACACCGCAAGGAAGCCGACGGGTCCTTCACCAAGCTCGACCCGGTCTTCTGCGACCTGGTGATGTTCGACCGCGCCGCCGAGCGCGCGTACACGAGGTTCAAGCCGGGTGACCAGATCATCGCGTCGGGGTACGTGCACGAGTACGAGCAGGAGCGACGCGGCGGCCGGAGCGAGATCCGCGAACAATTCGTCGCCCGACGCATCGGCCACGACTGCGCGAGGACCCGCTACGTCGTCGACCGCCCTGCGGCGAAACAGCCGGACCCGCCAAGCAGCGAGATGGCCGTGGCGAGCGAAACCGCGCCGGCCGTCAACCTCTGAGCGGCACGGACGATGAGCGGCGACGGCGACCGAGGCCAGCAGGCTGTGTTGGATCCGGAGTTCGCGCGGGCCATCGAGTCCGAGTACGGCAACCCCGGCGACCAGTTCGGGGCCGCGGACTTCGATGCTGACGAGCCGCTGCGCCCGATCAACTGGAACTTGCTGACCGCGGATGAGGCGATGGCGGAGTGGCTCGACTTGAACGGTTGGGTCGACTGGCTGCGGCGGTCGTTCGGACTGCCGCCCGCGGTGATTCCGCCGCTCTGGCATCGCCACGACGAGCTGGTGTGGGAGCTCTCGGCGCTGCACACGCACTGGCTCAACGCCTACGACCCCGAGGGTTCACCATCCGGGCCGATCGGGTGGATGCGCGACTTCGCCGAAGCCCGCCACCGGTTGCGCGAGTGGGTCTCGACGGCAGGCTGCCGTCTGGACCGCGACCGCCCGACCAGGCAGACCATCTGGCCCGGCGAAACGCCGGTCGAAGCGGCCGTCGAGGTCGAGATCGTCGACCGGCATGCGGACTTCGTCCAGTTCGTCCACGAAGACGTCGCCGCCCGTCGTCGAATCGAGGAGCAGGTCCATGCTGCGACGTGATCGTTCCACCGCACCTTCCCGGGCGGGGTTCTCCACCGGCCACGGCGCTCGGCTGGGGTCCACCGCACGACCGACAGCACGGTGGCGGCGCCTTCGAACCGATCGACAGGACTCCGCATGTTGCTAGCCCACGCCGCCACCCTCGCCAAAGCCCGCTCGTCCATCGCGGCGCTCGCCGACCACGCTCGCACCGTCGAGGCGTCCTCGGCGTACGAGCGCGCCCTCATCGAGTTGGACTGGCTCCACGGTGACCACGCTCCCGCACTCGACACCTCCGGGCTGACTGATGACCGCGATGCTTTGTTTGCTGCTGCCACATCGGCCGTCGGGCAACTCGCCACCTACGACGTCGATCCGCTTCACGTCGAGCTCCTCCTGGCCGCGCTCGCAGGCGCCGTGGCATTGGACGAACCCTGATGTACGGCGAGAACGGCGGACTGCTGCGAGCAGAGTTGTCGTCGCTGCTCAGACAGCACCGCGTGCAACTCCGGATCGGCGGCGACGGTAGCCACACCGTGCCGGTCTCGACCACAGCCGAGGAACGCCGACAGCTCGGGGAACAGATCCGCCGCTACCGACAGTCGGCGCTGGTCTGGTGCCGGCACGCCACCCGCGCGATCGAGCCGTACGCGTCCAGCAACCTGACGAGGACTGTGGCCAACCCGTTCCGGCTCCCCACCATCCAGCACGGCGGACTTGCGGCACTGGGGCAGGCGCTCCACCACACCGTCGAGGCGTCGACCGCTCCCCTGCCAGGCATGCACGAACTCACGACTCCCCAGAACCTGCCGATGGTGGAGCACTGGCGGCAGGTTGCTCGCGCCGCAGCTCTGGGCGAGCACGACTTCGATGCCGGTCTCGGCGACGGACGCCTCGACAACCAACAGGCCCACACCCTGATCGGCGACGTCGCAGCAACAGTTCGAGCACTCGTCGTCCTCGACCAGCGCTACGCCAACATCCCCGGGTGGGAGAAGCTCCACCACGCCGACCGGCTCGGCTGGAGCGCCCTGGCCTGCGCCGTCGACGCCAGCATGGAACCGCCGGACTACGCCATCGACATGCGCGGCTGGCGCCCCAAAGCGAAGGTCATCGACGGTCCCGCGAAGCCCGGACTGCTCGGCGTACTCCAAGCCGAACACAACCTCGTCATCCGGATGCAGAGCTTCCCCAACGCCATGAACCTGCGCCTCGTCATCGATTCCCAAAGGCTGCTTTCCAGCGACCTCGCCAAGCTCGCGAAGGGGACCGACCCCGAACTACAACAGCAGTGGCACACCCGCGAACGCACCTACGCCGACCTGCAACGGGAACTGCGCAACGTGGGCGGGCGCCTGGGCAAGGGAGGGCTCGCCGTCGCCGAAGGTGCCAACGCCATCGGCAGGCTCAAGGAGATCCGGCCCGACTCGGATCTGGACCCGCGCATGCTGCACGCGTTCACCACCCTCTTCCACCGGCTCGATGACCGGATCGCCGATGTCATCGAGACCGGCATCGACCGCCACGCCTACTTCGCGCGGGTCAAGCTCCCGCGCCTGGACGAGCACAGTGGCGCGATGGTCGCGCCCATCAGGACCCGGTTCATCCCCCTCGCGGAGGCTGACCACCGCGCGATCATCGATCTCGTCCGCGACCGGCTGCGACCACCTCCCGGGCAACCCCCTCTGCGTGGAGCGAAGCGCAGCCGCGCAGAGCTACACGCCGCGATCGTCCACCGGCCAGCGAAAGGGGCGAGCCCCGATGCCCCGTCGCTCTAGTCCCCCAACCAGCCACCCATCGACATCCAAGGAGTCTTCATGAGCGCCAACGGCCACGACGACGACCAGCTCCTCACGATCGCTGAGGTCGCTGCCATCGTGCGAGTCCCGCCCGCCACCCTCCGCTACTGGCGGCATCTCGGCGAGGGCCCGCACAGCTTCCGGATCGGACGCTCCGTGCGCTACTGGCGGACCGAGGTGATGGCCTGGCTCGAGTCCGAGTCGGAGAACAACGCATCTTGCGCCGACCATGGCGCAGCGGTGCGGGAAGGAAGAGGATGAGCCATGGGCAATATCCAGAAGCGGGTCGGCGCCAACGGTCAGGTGACCTGGCGGGCCCGCTACCGCACCCCATCCGGGGTAGAGCGGAACAAGACCTTCGCGAAGAAGGTCGACGCTCAACGGTTCCTCGGGACCGTCCAGCACACCAAGTCGGCCGGCTCATACGTCGATCCCGTGCTTGCCAAGGTGACGGTGGGTGAGTGGGCAACGCGATGGCTCGACGGGCAGGCGCATCTCAAGCCGTCCACCCACGAGCGCTACGCCGGCATCCTCCGCAAGCAGATCCTGCCCAAGTGGTCGAAGGCCCGCTTGAGTGATGTGACCCACTCCGAGGTGCAGCAGTGGGTCACCTCGCTCTCCGTGGATCACGCACCCGCCACCGTGGCCAAGGTGCACCGTGTCCTGTCGCTCATCCTCGACATGGCGGTCAAGGACGGTCGACTCGCCCGCAACGTCGCCAAGGGCGTCAACCTCCCACGCCATCAGAAGCCGGAGCACCGCTACCTGACCCATGAGCAGGTTGAGGATCTGGCGAACGAGTGCGGCTATCCCTCGGACCCCAGCAAGCACAGCAGCCTGGACACCCGTTCGAACGAGACGTACCGCCGCGTCGTGCTCTTCCTCGCCTACACCGGGGTGCGGTTCGGCGAGATGGCGGCACTGCGGGTTGCCCGGCTCGACCTGCATCGCCAGCGCGCCGTGATTGCCGAGTCGGTGACACCGGTCCAGGGCAAGGGACTCGTGTGGGGAACGACGAAGACGCACCAGCGCCGCGAGGTTCCGATCCCACGGTTCCTGTGCATCGAGCTCGCCGAGCACGCCAAGGGCAGGAAGCTCGATGAACTCGTCTTCGGCGGTATCCGCAACGGGCAGCCACTGCGGGTCGCCACGTTCCGCGGTGCCTTCGACGCTGCGGCAGCCGCGATCGGCGTGCCCGGTCTGCACCCGCACCAGCTACGGCACACCGCGGCCAGCTTGGCCATCGCCAGCGGAGCGGACGTGAAGGTCGTCCAGCAGATGCTCGGTCATGCCTCGGCGACGATGACGCTCGACACCTACGGGCACCTCTTCGAGGATCGGCTGAACGAGGTCGGAGACGCCATGGATGCCGCCAGGGAGGCCGCTCGGGCACGACGCTCGCAAGAGTCCACCGTCATTCGCGGGGCCAAATGGGGGCCACGGAGCGGTGGGAGCCGAAACAGAGAAGCGGCCCCGCCCAGCGTTTCCGCTGGTCAGGGCCGCTTTTCTGACTTGTACCCCCGACCGGATTCGAACCGGCGCTACCGCCTTGAGAGGGCGGCGTGCTAGGCCACTACACAACGGGGGCGCTCGCTGGCTGGTGACCAGCCTGCGGAACTCTAGCGAGTGGCCGCCGAGCGGCCAAATCGAGGCCCTCGAGCGACGGTCTCCCGCCAGAACTCGCTGGGATACTAGGACTCGAACCTAGACTAACTGGACCAGAACCAGTCGTGCTGCCAATTACACCATATCCCACTGAAACACTGGTGTTTCGTCGCTCCGGATTGCTCCGGGGCAACGACGAAGAAGCCTACACGCGCCCGTTCGGCGGCTCCAAAACGGGCTCTCCCGTGCGGGTCCCGAGGCCGCGACGACGCGCCACCCACACGGTCAGCGCGACGAACGTGAGGGACTGGACCAGCGTCGTCGGCAACGTCGCCCAGCCCGAGGACGTGGGGTGCAGCGCCGAGTTCATGTCGCCGAACGCCAACGCCAGCGCGAAGGCCAGCCAGTTGTTCAGCACGTGCATGGCCACCGCCGCCTCGAGACCACCGGTCACGATGACCAGGACCCCGGCGACCAGCCCGAAGGCCAGTCGATCGACGAAGACGGGCGGATCCTGGGCACCGTGGGCGAGCGCGAACACGACCGCCGGCACCACCACGGCCAGGAGGATTCCGAGCCGGCCGGCGACCAGGCCGCCGAACGCCTGCGTGAGGTAGCCACGGAAGACGTACTCCTCCCCCGCTGCCTGCAACGGCGTCAGCAGCACGACGACGACCATGAACGCCGCCGTCTCCGAGGTGACGTCGTTGAGGGTGCCACCGACCGGCGCCGTCTCCTGCCGCGGGAGGTACGCCGCCACCACGACCGTCACGGTCAGCGCCGCGGCAGCCAGGCCGAGACAGGTGACGAACCAGCGCCAGCGCACCCGTCCCGCGACCGAGGTGACCCAGCCCCGCGGGATTCGGTGCACCACGCGCGCGATGAGGAACGCGAACGGGATCGCCACCGCCCAGACCAGGTTCACCCAGGCCAGGCCGGCCGGCGAGACCGGATCGGTCTCGATCGACACCCCGAGCGCCGAGGCGATGACGAACACCGGCAGCAGGACCAACTGTGCGCCCACTGCCACCAGCGAGCCGAGCACGAGTACGCCGAGCAGCACCCACAGCAGGTTCGTGCGGCCGAGGCGGTGCAGCTGGTGGAACCCCAAGGACTCAGACGAGGGCACGTTCCAGCCGTTCGAGGCTCCGGTTGCGGCCGAGCAGCTCCATGGACTCGAACAGCGGGGGGCTCACCCGCTTGCCCGTGACCGCGACCCGGACCGGACCGAAGGCCTTGCGGGGCTTGAGTCCCATGCCCTCGACCAGGGCCTGTTGCAGTGCTCCCTGGATGTCCTCGGTCGACCAGTGCGGCAGGTCCTGCAGTGCGTCGACCGAGGCCTGCACGACCTCGCGACCTGCCTCGTCGAGCATCTTGTCGGCGTCCGCCGCGTCGACGGTGAACTCGGTCTCCTCGACGAAGAGGAAACCGAGCATCGCGGAGGCCTCGGAGAGCTTGTTGATCCGTTCGGCCACGATGGGCATCGCCTGCTCGAGCAGCTGCGCGTCGGCGTCGTGCACCGGATCCCCGAGCACACCGTCGGCCTGGAGGAACGGGATCGCCCGACGAGTGATCTCCTCCACCGACAGCTGCCGCATGTGCGAGCCGTTGATGGCGTCCATCTTCTTCTTGTCGAATCGCGCCGGGTTGGGGTTGACGTCGCCGATCTCGAAGGCCGCCACCATCTCCTCGAGGGTGAAGACGTCACGGTCGGCGGCGATGGCCCAACCGAGCAGCGCCAGGTAGTTCAGCAGTCCCTCGGGCAGGTAGCCCTCGTCGCGGTAGGCCAGTGCATGCGCCTCCGGGTCACGCTTGGAGAGCTTCTTGTTGCCCTCGCCCATGACGTAGGGCAGGTGGCCGAACTGCGGGGTGGCTCGGGCGATGCCGAGCTCGATCAGGGCGTCGTACAACGCGATCTGGCGCGGGGTCGAGGAGAGCAGGTCCTCGCCTCGCAGCACGTGGGTGATCTCCATCAGCGCGTCGTCGACGGGGTTGACCAGCGTGTAGAGCGGGTCGCCGTTGGCGCGGCACAGCGCGAAGTCCGGCACGTGGGCGGTGTCGAAGGAGACCTCGCCGCGCACGAGGTCCTGCCAGCTGATGGTGCCCTCGGGCATGCGGAAGCGGACGACGCTGCGGCGCCCCTCCGCCTCGAACGCGGCGCGCTGCTCGTCGGTCAGGTCGCGGCAGTGGCCGTCGTAGCCCATGATCTTGGAGCCGGACGCCTTGCGCCGCGCGTCGACCTCCTCGGTCCGGCAGAAGCAGTCGTAGGTGTGGGCGGACTCGCGCAACCGCGCCAGCGCATCGGCGTAGAGGTCGGAGCGCTCGCTCTGCAGGTACGGCGCGTGCGGGCCGCCGACCTCGGGGCCCTCGTCCCAGTCCAGGCCGAGCCAGCGCATCAGCTCCAGCAGCGCGTTGTAGGACTCCTCGGTGTTGCGCGAGGCGTCGGTGTCCTCGATGCGGAACACGAACGTGCCGCCGTGGTGCCGGGCGAAGGCCCAGTTGTACAGGGCGGTGCGGACCAGGCCGACGTGGGGCGACCCCGTCGGACTGGGAGCCATGCGGACGCGCACGTTGCTGGTGCCTGCGGAGTTCATCGGCGTTCCTTCACGGTGTTGGTCAGTGCGCCGAGGCCCTCGATGGCGACCTCGACCTCGTCGTCGACCTGCATCGGCCCGACGCCCTCGGGCGTGCCGGTGAGGATGACGTCACCGGGCAGCAGCGTCATCACGCTGGAGACGTGGGCGACCAGGCTGGGGATGTCGTGGATCATGTCGGCGGTGGTGCCGTCCTGCACGACGTCGCCGTTGAGGAAGGTCTGCACCCGCTTGCCCTCGGCGAACGCCGCCGGGTCCAGGTCGGTCTCGATCCACGGGCCGAGCGGACAGAAGGAGTCGAAGCCCTTGGCCCGGGTGAACTGGACGTCGGAGCGCTGCAGGTCACGGGCCGTCACGTCGTTGGCGATGGTGTAGCCGTAGATGACGTCGGTGGCCTTCTCCACGGGCACGTCGCGGCAGATGCGGCCGATGACGACGGCCAGCTCGCCCTCGTACTGCACGTTCTCCGACTGCCGCGGGTAGAAGATCGGGTCGTCCGGCCCGACGACGCTGGTGTTGGGCTTGAGGAACATCAGGGGCTCTGCCGGCGCCTCGCCGCCCATCTCGGCGGCATGGGCGGCGTAGTTCTTGCCGATCCCCACCACCTTGCTGCGCGGCAGTACCGGGGCGAGGAACCGCACGTCGGAGGCCTTGTGCTCCTCCTCGAGCAGCTTGATGCCCATGTAGAGCGGGTCGCCGGCGAGGGTGACGATGACCGCGTCGTCGGGGAGCTGTCCGAACTCGTCCAGCTCGCCGCTGACGACGCCGTAGGCGGGACCCTCGTCGTCGGTCCGGGAGTCGGTGGTGAATCTCGCGATGCGCACCCGGTGAGCCTATCGACCTACGCTGGGTGGCCGTGAATGTGCAGCAGGCTCCGGTGCTGCCCGTCCAGGACTGGCGGGCCCGTGCGGCTGCGCACGCGGAGCGGATCGACGCCTACGTCGCTCCCCACCTCGCGCGGCGCCGGGCGAAGGTGAAGCATCCGGTCTTCGACTTCCTGTTCACCTACTACTCCCACCGCCCGGCGCAGTTGCGTCGGTGGCACCCGGGCTTCGGCGTCGCGCTCGCGGACGCGACGGCGTACGCCGACCTCAAGGGCTACGAGGTCGTCGACGATCACGCGACGGTCGGTGCGGCGTACATCGCCACCCAGCGTCCGTTGTTGGAGGCGCTGCGCCGACTGCTGGCCGCCACCGCTGGTCGGGCACCACACCTGGGGTGCTTCGGGCTGCACGAATGGGCGATGGTGCACCGGCTCGGCGAGGACGAGACGCGCCATGCCGACTGGCCGCTGCGCCTCGGGCCGGAGGGCACCGACGAGGTGGTGGAGTCCCACCGCATCACCTGCTCGCACTTCGACGCCTTCCGTTTCTTCACCGAGTCCGCGCGCGGCCTGAACACGCTCTCGCCGGGTCGCGACGACAAGGCCGCCTTCGAGCAACCGGGCTGCCTGCACGCCGGGATGGACCTCTACAAGCACGCCTTCCGGCTCTCGCCGATGGTCTGCTCGGACCTGGTCGCGGACTGCTTCGAGCTCGCGTGGGACATCCGCGTGATGGACATGCGTGCCGCGCCGTACGACCTCACCGACCTCGGCTTCGAGCCCATCCGGATCGAGACGCCCGAGGGCAAGCGGGAGTACGCCGACCTCCAGCGCCACTTCGCCGACCGCGCCGCTCCCCTGCGCCAACGCCTGATCGACGAGTGCGACCGCCTGCTCGCATGCCAGAGTGAACCTCATGGACCGCCCCCTCACTGATCGCGAACGTGCTGTGCTCGACGCGCTTCTCGCTGGGGAGTTCGAGGGCGCCGGCGCCATGCGCGAACAGCGGCAGGCTGCACGAGTAGTCGGGGTGTGCGGGTGCGGCTGCCCTAGCATCGACTTCGCTGTGTTCTCAGGCGTGGGCATGACCGTGCTGGTCGACGCCAACGTAGTGGGTACAGACGACGGCCTCTTCTTATTCGCAATGGGCGATCAACTCGGCGGGATCGAGTACGTCAGCAACTCCGACCAGATGGCAGCCGAACTGCCCGATCCGGCGCAACTTCAGATCTACTGACGATGCCTGCAGTTTGCGCACCGGGATGGACCTCTACAAGCACGCCTTCCGGCTCTCGCCGATGGTCTGCTCGGACCTCGTCGCGGACTGCTTCGAGCTCGCGCGGGACATCCGCGTGGTGGACATGCGTGCCGCGCCGTACGACCTCACCGACCTCGGCTTCGAGCTCATCCGGATCGAGACACCCGAGGGCAAGCGGGAGTACGCCGACCTCCAGCGCCACTTCGCCGACCGCGCCGCTCCCCTGCGCCAGCGCCTGATCGACGAGTGCGACCGCCTGCTCGCCGTCGAGCCCTGACAGGGGCGTCATCGGCGAGGCCGGCGGGCCACCGGCCACGCTGCGGGCGTCCTCCGGCGAATCCGATCGCCCAGGCGCCGAGCGTCAACGACGCAGGCATCCATCCCACCCAGACGAGAACGCTCATCGCGGCCGCCACGCTCTCGGCCCATCCCAGCGCCGCTGCGACCAATGAGGTCCCGGCCACGAAAGCGATGGTCAGCCCGGTCCACACGGCAGGCGCCCACCATCCGAAGACGCGTCGGTGGCCGTCCAGCGCAGCCCACGCCGTGGCCGTCATCGCTGCTGCCGCCAGTGACACGGACACGACAGCGACCCGTCGATCGGCGCCGACCGCAGCAGCAGCGACCAGCGGCACCACCACTGTGACGACTCCCAGTCCGCCCAGGCGGATAACGATGCCCTGCATGGCACCACCCTGCGGCGTCACCTTCGGGAGCGCATGAGTGCGCCTACTCAGCTCGACGCAGTCGGGACCGCCGCCCAGGAGCGTCGGCCTAGAGGCGCGTGACCTTGTCGCCGGGGCGCACCGTGCCGTCGGAGACCACGCGGGCATTGAAGCCGCGCAACCGCATCGCCTGGCCGGTCTCGGAGTTGACGAAGTCGAGCGCGTCCTGGCCGTAGCGGGCACGGAACTTGGCGCAGCCGTTGTGCGGCTTCTTGGTCACCTCGATGACGGCGTCCTCGCCGATCGCGATGCGCGTGCCGGTCGGCAGGTTCTCGTGGGAGAGGTCGAGGTCGAGGAAGAGCTGGTCGCCGGCCAGCGCCCACCGGTCGACGTCGTCGAAGGCGAGGAAGGAGGCCATCCGCGCACTCATGACGTTGATCTGGGCGTCCAGGTGGCGGCCGGACTCGATGGCGCGCGAGGTGGACCGGTCCAGCCAGTTGTCGCCGTCCAGGCCACCGTCCTGGCTCAGCGTGGCCTCGGTGAGCACCTCCCGCTCGTCGACCGCCGGACGGCGTACGACCATGTCCAGGGTGCCGACCTCGGCGGGCGCTTCCCGGAGGTGGGGCAGGTGGGCGTCGAGGGTGGCGGCGTCGCGGAACTCCATGGGCCCAGTCTGCCCCGTCCGGGAGCCGACCGCACCTGAGATCATCGCCACAGGAGGCCGGCGACGCCGCCCCGACGCAGCGACGGCGCGGGGCCCGTCACTCCCGCCAGGTGCGCTCGAAGGGCAGGCGCCAGGTGTGCGGCGCGATCAGGTCGTGGATCGCGTCGGGGCCCCAGCTGCCGCGCTCGTAGGGCAGGACGGGGGTGGGGTCCTCCAGCAGCGGCGTGGACACCTCCCAGAGCCGCTCGATCCCCTCCGCGGAGGTGAACAGCGTCTGGTCGCCACGGATCGCGTCGTAGATCAGCCGCTCGTAGGCCTCCAGGACCGAGCCGGCCCAGCCGGTCTCGGCCATCGCGAACTGCATCGAGAGCTTGTCCAGCACCATCCCCGGGCCGGGCCGCTTGCCGTAGAAGGACAGCGACATCTTCGAGGAGTCGGCCAGGTCGAACGTGAGGTGGTCCGGCCCCTTCTCCCCCAGCCCGGAATCGGCGGGGAACATCGACTTCGGCGGCTCCTTGAACGCGATGGAGATGATCCGCGTCCCCTCGGCCAGCCGCTTGCCCGTGCGCAGGTAGAACGGCACCCCGGCCCACCGCCAGTTGTCGATGAAGCACTTCATCGCGATGAAGGTCTCGGTGTCGGAGCCCGCCTCGACCCCCTCGTGGTCGCGGTAGCCGACGTACTGGCCCCGTACGACGTCGCCGGGGTCGACCGGCTGCATCGAGTGGAAGACCTTCGCCTTCTCGGTCTGGATGGCGCGCGGCGTGAGCGAGGTCGGCGGCTCCATCGCGGTGAACGCCAGCACCTGCGCCAGGTGGGTCACCACCATGTCCTTGTAGGCGCCGGTGTGCTCGTAGAACCCGACCCGGTCCTCGACCCCCAGGGTCTCCGGGACGTCGATCTGGATGTGGTCGATGTGGTTGCGGTGCCAGATCGGTTCGAAGAGGCCGTTGGCGAACCGGAACGCCAAGATGTTCTGGGCCGCCTCCTTGCCCAGGAAGTGGTCGATGCGGAAGATCTGGGTCTCGTCGAAGGTCTGGTGCAGCTCTCGGTTGAGCTCCCGCGCCGAGGAGACGTCGACCCCGAACGGCTTCTCCATCACGATCCGACTGCCCGGCACCAGGCCGGCCTCCTCGATCGTGGACACGACCGCCATCGCCGCACGCGGCGGCACGCTCAGGTAGTGCAGGCGCACGACGTCGTCGCCGCAGTCGGCCTCGACCCGGTCGACCACCTCGCGCAGGCCCTCGGCGCCGGCACGGGATCCGTGGAGCCGGCGCGCGAACTCCGGCCACGCCTCGGTGTCCCCGTCGTCGCCGGTGAACTCGTGCACGGCCTCGTGGGCGAGCTTGACGAACTCCTCGTCGCCCAGGTCGTGGCTGGCGACCCCGATGACCTGGAGCCGCTGGACCAGCCCGCTCTGGAAGAGGTGGAGCAGTCCGGGCAGGAGCTTGCGGCGGGCCAGGTCGCCGGTCGCGCCGAAGAGCACCACGGTGGTGGGTCGTACCGACGCCTCGGTCGCGTTGTCCATGCCGTCCACCCTGACCACACTGCCTCCACTCTGCATCGTCGGTGTTGCGCCGAGGATAGCGAGGAGTGAACACCCTCCGGGATGGTCGTCGGGCTCAGCCGGCCCCGGCCGGGAGGCCCATGCGCGTCGCCAGTCCGTCCAGGACCATCGAGAGCCCGACGGAGAAATCGAGCGAGGCGGGCGGGCCGACCTCCCCGTCCCCGGCGGACTGCTGCTGGGTCTGTTCGTCGGCCACGTGGCCGTAGACGTAGTGGAACAGGGTCCGCGCACCGACGCGGGCCACCTCGTCCTCGGCGCCTGCCCAGCGCAACGCACTCGCCATCCGGTTCATCGGTTCGGCGGCCCCGACGCCGAGCGACCGCGCCCGGGCCATGAGCGCCGCGCCGTCGCGGTGGGCGAGCATGATGTCGCGCAGCTCCACGCAGACCAGTCGCAGCTCGGCCTGCCAGGCCACGACCTCGGTGGGGCGCCGCCCGCGGTCGAGGACCTCGTCGGCCACCGCGCCGAGCAGGGCGTCCTTGCCCGAGAAGTGGTGGTAGAGCGCACTGGGTCGCACGCCGAGCGTGCCGGCGAGCCGGCGCATGGTCAGCGCCTCGAGCCCGACCTCGTCGAGCAGCCGCACTGCAGCGTCGACGACGTCTGCGCGGTGGTGTCCCATCTGCCTCCGTTCGCGACCGGCGCGGACCGTGCCGCGACCGACGTCGCGTGGTCCGCACCCGCACCGGCCGATCGGATCCTATAACCTGAACGACGTTCAGGACGTCCCTCGATCCCCTCCGGAGCCCCGATGAACCGCCGCAACCCCGCCGTCGACCTGGCACTGGTCGCCGGTTTCGCCGCCCTGATCGCCACCGTGGCGATCCTGCCCGACATCAAGACCGGCGTCGGCGTGCCGTTCTCGTTGCAGACCTTCGGCGTCCTGCTGGCCGGCGCCTGCCTGGGCCCCGTCCGCGGCTTCCTGGCCGTGTGCCTCTACCTGGCCGGTGGCGCGATCGGGCTGCCCATCTTCTCCGGCGGCGCCTCCGGCCTGGGCCACTTCACCGGCCCGACGGCCGGGTACCTGGTGGCGTTCCCGCTCGCCGCAGCGCTGTGCGGGCTGATCGTGTGGCGGGCGCGGCGACGGCGTACCGACTTCACGCTGGTGTTCACCGCCGGCCTGCTGAGCAGCTTCCTCTTCATCCACACGCTGGGACCGCTCAACCTCGCGTGGCGCGCGGACCTGGGACTGAAGGAGGCCTTCCTCATCGACACCCAGTTCTTCCCCGGTGACATCCTGAAGAACCTGGTGATGGCACTCGTCGCGACCTCGGTCCACCGCGCGTTCCCGGACCTGCTGGCCCGCCCGGCGGTGAGCGAGGAGCGGGAGACCAGCGCGGCGTGAGCGATCGCAGCATCGTCCTGGACCGGGTGTCGGTGACCGCGCCGACACCCGAGGGCGAGGTGCCCATCCTCGGCGAGACGACACGGGAGCTGACCGAGCACCGGATCGCCCTGATCGGGCCGAACGGGTCGGGCAAGTCCACCCTCGCGCGCCTGCTCAACGGCCTGGTCCACCCCACCACGGGCCGCGTCCGCGTCCACGGCCTCGACGTGGTCCGCCAGGGCCGGGAGGTACGCCGCCGCGTCGCGTTCGCGTTCACCGACCCCGCCGCGCAGCTGGTCATGCCGACCGTCGTCGAGGACGTCGCCCTGTCGTTGCGGCACCACCACAAGCGCAAGGAGGAGCGGACCGCCGCCGCGATGGAGGTGCTCGCCGAGCACGGGATCGCCGACCTGGCGCACCGCAGCGTGCACTCACTGTCGGGCGGCCAGCGGCAACTGCTCGCACTCGCGGGCGTGCTCGCGACCCGCCCGCGACTGCTGGTCGCCGACGAGCCCACGACGTTGCTGGACCTGGCCAACAGTCGTCGCATCGCCGAGATGCTCTTCGGGCTCGAGCAGCAGCTGGTGCTCGCCACCCACGACCTCGACCTGGCCGAGCGGTGCGAGCGGGCCCTGCTGGTCGACGACGGGGCCGTGGTGGCCGACGGCCGACCCGACGAGGTCGTCGCGCACTACCGCGCGACGGCACGGTGACGTCGTGGCGGTGAACCTCCTGGGTGCCTACCAGCCCGGCACCACGCTCCTGCACCGGATGCCGGCCGGGTGGAAGCTGGTCGCCCTCGCCGTGCTCAGCCTGCTCACCGTCGTGCTCCGGTCCGCTGCGACCTCCGGGGCGGTGCTGGCCCTGGCCGTGCTCCTGCTCGTGGTCGCCCGGGCCCGCCCGGCCACCGTGTTCGGCAACGTGCGCGGGCTGCTGATCGTGCTCGCACTACTGGCGGCGTACCAGTCGTGGCAACGCGGCCCCGAGCACGCCTTCACCGTGGTCGGCGCGCTCGCCGCACTGGTGCTGTTGGCGACGGTGCTGACGATCACCACCTCGGTGGACGAGCTGCTCGACACCATCACCGCAGCCCTGCAGCCGTTCCGCCGCATCGGCGTGGACCCCGAGCGGGTGGCACTCGCGTTCGCGCTGATGATCCGTGGCGTCCCGACGACACTGGAGATCGCCTCCGAGACCCGGCAGGCGGCGCTGGGTCGTGGCCTGGACCGGAACCCGCGGGCCTACCTGACGCCGATGGTGATCCGGGTCGTGGCCCACGCTCGCGCCACCGGCGAGGCACTGCACGCGCGCGGGATCAGCGACGACCGCAGCGATCCCACCGACTGAGCCGACTGTCCGCCGCCCTCGCCCGCGACGTAACCTGAACACCGTTCAGTATTTGCCGACGCGGGGAGAGTCATGACCACACAGTTCGACCGGATCGCCGACCGCATCCTCGACGGCGACGCCGCGACGCCGGCCGACGCGCTCGCGGCACTGCGCGCCGACGACGCCGAGTTGATGGCCCTCGTCGCGGCCGCCGGCCGGTTGCGCCGCAAGCACTTCGCCAACACCGTCAAGGTCAACTACCTGGTGAACCTCAAGTCCGGGCTCTGTCCGGAGAACTGCAACTACTGCTCCCAGGCGCTCGGTTCGGACGCCCAGATCCTCAAGTACTCCTGGCTCGACACCGACGAGACGCTGCGACAGGCCGGAGCCGGACTGCGGGGCGGCGCATCCCGCGTGTGCCTGGTCGCCTCGGGGCGGGGACCGAGCGAGCGCGACATCGACCGGGTCACCGAGATGACCAGGGCGCTGAAGGACGAGCACGCCGACGTCGAGGTGTGCGCGTGCCTGGGCCTGCTCAAGGAGGGCCAGGCGGAGCGACTGAAGGACGCCGGCGTCGATGCCTACAACCACAACATCAACACCGCCGAGTCCAACCACGACAACGTCGTCACCACCCACACCTACGGCGACCGCGTCGACACCATCGACAAGGCCAAGCACGCCGGCCTCTCCCCCTGCTCGGGACTCATCGCCGGTCTCGGGGAGAGCGACGAGCAACTGGTCGAGGCGCTCTTCGCGCTCAAGGAGCTCGACTCCGACTCGATCCCGGTGAATTTCCTGATGCCCTTCGACGGGACGCCCCACCACAACACCTGGGAGCTCGCACCCACCCGCTGCGTCAAGATCCTCGCCATGGCGCGGTTCGTCTGCCCCGAGGCCGAGATCCGGATCGCCGCCGGCCGGGAGATGCACCTGCGCTCGCTGCAGGCCGTGGCGCTCCAGGTCGCGAACTCGATCTTCCTCGGCGACTACCTCACCTCCGAGGGGCAGGACGCGAAGGCCGACATCGCGATGCTCAAGGACAGCGGGTTCGTCATCCTCGGCGCCGAGGACGCCCTCGACGAGGACCGCGAGGGTCGCGACCCGGCGATCCGACACCGTGGCGCCGGCACGCAGGCGCCGGCCAACGCGTAGTCCGATGCACACCTCGGCGCCCGACCTCCTCGCGTCCGACCGCGCGCACCTGTGGCACCCCTACACCTCGATGACCGACCCGACGCCGGTCCGGCTGGTGACGCGGGCCAGCGGCGCGCACCTCCGGGTCTCGACAGGCTCGACCACCGAGATCGACGTCGTCGACGGCATGTCTTCGTGGTGGGCAGCGATCCACGGCTACCGCCACCCCGTGCTCGACGCGGCGGTGCGCGAGCAGGTGGACTCCTTCGCCCACGTCATGTTCGGCGGCCTGACCCACGAGCCGGCGGTCCGGCTCGGCGAGCGCCTGGTCGAGATCACCCCCGACGGCCTCGAGCACGTCTTCCTGGCCGACTCCGGCTCGGTCGGGGTCGAGGTCGCCCTGAAGATGGCCCTGCAGTACCAGCGAGGCCGGGGCCGCCCCGAGCGCACCCGGATGCTGACCACCTTCGGCGGCTACCACGGCGACACCTTCGACTGCATGAGCGTCACCGACCCGGTGGGCGGCATGCACACGATGTGGCGCGGGCTGCTGCCCGAGCAGGTCTTCGGGCCGCGTCCACCGGGTTCCCCCGCCGACGTCGGCGCGTGGGCCGAGGAGATGGAGCGCCTGGCAGCGCGCCACGCGCACGAGCTGGCCGGCATCGTGATCGAGCCGCTGCTGCAGGGCGCCGGTGGCATGCACCCCTACCCCGCGGCATGCGTGCGCGTCCTGCGCGAGATCGCCGACGAGCACGACCTGGTGCTGGTCCTGGACGAGATCGCCACCGGCTTCGGCCGCACCGGCACGCTCTTCGCCTGCGACGCCGCGGGCGTGGTGCCCGACGTGTTGTGCTTGGGCAAGGCGCTGACGGGCGGCTACCTGACCGCAGCCGCAGTGGTGGCCACTCCCGAGGTCGCACGGGCGATCTCCGGGACGGAGTCCGGCGTACTCATGCACGGTCCGACCTTCATGGGCAACCCGCTCTCGTGTGCCGTGGCACTGGCCAGCATCGACCTCCTGCTCGCCGGCGACTGGCAGGGCACCGTGGCGCGGATCGAGCGCCGGCTCGCCGACGGCCTCGCCCCGCTGCGCGACGCCCACGGCGTCGCCGACGTCCGCACGCTCGGTGCGGTCGGGGTCGTCCAGCTGGAGGAGCCCATCGACGTGGTGGCCGCCACCGATGCAGCACTGGCCGCCGGGGCGTGGCTGCGCCCCTTCCGCGACATGGTCTACGCGATGCCGCCGTACGTGTGCACCGATGAGGACCTGGACACCGTCGTGGCGGGGATCCACGCGGCGGTGCGGGCATGACGTGGCAGGCCTGGCTGGCCGAGCGGGCCGCCGAACGTGACCGGTCCGGCCTCACCCGGCGCCTCGTGGTCCGTGACGGCTCCGCGGGGCTCCTCGACCTCGCCGGCAACGACTACCTCGGACTCGCGCAGGACTCCGAGGTACGCCGTGCAGCCGCCGAGGCGGCCCTGGCGTGGGGTGCCGGCGCCGGGGCCTCCCGCCTCGTGACCGGCACGCTGCCGGTGCACGACGAGCTCGAGCGCTCCCTCGCCGACTACACCGGCCAGGAGTCGGGCCTCGTCCTGTCCAGCGGGTACGCCGCCAACCTGGCCGCGGTGACGGCACTGGCGGACCGCTCGACCCATGTGATCTCCGACGCCCACGTCCACGCCTCCCTCATCGACGCGGTCCGTCTCTCGCGGGCGGAGGTGAGCATCGTGGAGCACAACGACGTCACAGCAGTCACCGAGGCACTGGGGCGTGACGCGGAGCGCACGCTCGTGGTCGTGGAGTCGGTCTACTCCGTGCTCGGCGACGCCGCGCCACTGGTCGACCTCGCCGAGGCGTGCCGGGCCCGAGGCGCCCTGCTGCTGGTCGACGAGGCGCACGGCCTCGGGGTCCGGGGGCCCGGGCTGGTCGCGGAGCTGGGGCTGGCGGGCCTCCCGCACGTCCTGGTGACGGCCACACTCTCCAAGGCCCTGGGCAGCCAGGGCGGGATCGTGCTCGGCACGCGGGCGGTCCGGGAGCACCTGGTCAACACCGCGCGGCCCTTCATCTTCGACACCGCGCTGTCCCCTGCTGCCACCGCGGCGGCGCACGCGGCGCTGGACATCGCACGGGAACGCCCCCACCTGGCGAGGCGGGTCGCGGGGCGGGTGCGCGACCTCGCCGGGAGGCTCGGCGTGACCGCCCCGGACGGAGCGGTGCTGTCGGTGCCGATGCCCTCTCCCGAACGGGCCGTCGCGGCACGTGACGCGGCTGCTGCGGCGGGCCTGCGGGTCGGCTGCTTCCGGCCACCCTCAGTGCCCGACGGGATCTCCCGCCTGCGGGTGACCGTCAACGCCGGCATCGACGCCGGGGACTGGGAACGTGCGGCCGACGTACTGCAGTCGGTCGTCAAGGAGTTCGGATGACGCGCGTGGTCGTCGTCACCGGGACCGACACCGACGTGGGCAAGACGATCGTGACCGCAGCGCTGGCCGCGGTCTCGCCGCCCGACACCCTCGTGGTCAAGCCCGTCCAGACCGGGATGATCGATCCCGCCGAGCCGGGTGACGCGACCACGGTCGAACGGCTCACCGGACGGGGAGCGCAGACCTTCGTGGTGCTCGACGACCCGCTGGCGCCGGACACCGCGGCCCGCCGACAGGGGGTCTCCCTGCCCGCCGTGGCCGCGCACGCGCAACGGGTCCGGGAGCTCGCCGCCTCCCACGACCGCGTGGTCGTCGAGGGCGCCGGCGGCCTCCTCGTCAGGCTCGATGCCGAGGGCGGCACGCTGCTCGACCTGGTCTGCGAGCTCACCGACCACGGGGTCGCGGTCGAGGTCGTCGTGGTCTGTCGCGCCGACCTCGGAACCCTGAACCACACCGCGCTCACCGTCAGTGCGCTGCGCGGCCGGGGCATCGAGCCCCACGGCCTGGTGATCGGCTCCTGGCCGGCTGCCCCCGGCCTGGCGGAGACGACCAATCGCGCGGACCTGTCGCGGACCAGTGGGGTCCCCCTCCTCGGCGTGGTCCCCGCCGGTGCCGGGACGCTGCCGCGGGAGGAGTTCCTCGACAGCGCCCCGACCTGGTGGGCAGGGGGCTGAACGGCGGCCACGTCACGCGCGGCCGCCGCAGCCCGCCTACGCGTGCCTCACTCGTGCGGGTTGGGCACCGAGTCGCCGCGCTCCCGGATCGTGTCGGCGGGCTCGGTGCTGCGCGTGAACAGCGACCCGTCGGCAGCCGCCGAGAGCACGCTCATGCCGGCGATGTAGGCCTGCTTGGCCAGGTAGCCGCGCGACTTCTGGCCGATGCCACCACGGGCCTCGTAGAGGACCGACCCCGAACCGAGCAGGCCGTAGGCGTTGCGCGCGATGCCCGGTGTCGTCGTCCCGGGGTAGCGAGTGATGTTGGCGTGGCCGAGGTCATTGAGGTTCACCAGCATCTCCGAGACCACGCGCTTGGACAGCGTGACCGTCTCCGCGAACTCCTCGGAGATCCCGAGGTTCTCCGCCTCCTCCTCGGCGTTGGGCCACATCACCGACCCGGTGATCATCCGGCCGTCGTCGTCGACGTAGGTGCCCTGGTGGTGGAAGTCCACCGAGAACTCCGGCTGGCGCTCGTCCCAGAGCAACCGCATCGCGATCGCCTCCGGCACCGGGTTGTTGGTGTCCGGCCCGGGCTCGTAGGGGTGGTCGTAGGCGCTCTCGGTGTAGGAGTGGTAGCGGTTGATGTCGTAGCCGCGTCCGTCGGCGTAGAAGCCGCAGAAGGCGGGGCAGTCGGTGTCGAAGTTCTGCCGCCACGGCGTGGTGTTGCCGGCGAGGTCCACCACGTCGGCGTCGAAGCCATCGACGTTGACCCGCGGCACGATCGTCACCGTCAGGTTCTCGCGGATCTCCCGCGCGGAGGCCGAGTTGCCGGCGAGGGCGCGCACGACCTCGACCATGCCGGTGCTGACGACGTACTCGTTGCCGTGCTGGTTGGCGATGAACATCACCGAGGTCGGTCCGTCACCGACGGTCACCACGGGGATGTCGCGGCCGGTGTTGGACTGCAGCGGTGCCGGCTCGACGCTGAAGGTGCCCTTGGCGCGCTTCTCGATCGACTCCAGGGTGCCCCACAGCTGCTCGTAGCTGTGGATCGAGCTGAGGTTCTCCTTGTCGTTGGGCGGCCACGGCCCGTTGGGGGTCGTGGTCGGATCCGCCTGGGACGAACCGGCGAGCAGCAGGGGGCCGGCGATGGCGACTGCGGCCGCCGCGGCGAGGACGCGCTTCTTCACGGAGGACACCTCCCGATAGGTGACAGGGTCCGCTCAGTCAGTCACGTCGCGCACCGCCCGTCAATGCCTACCTCGGGGTAACCGCCTGTCACCACCCCGGCGGGGTGTGGCCGCGCCACGGGTGCGCCCGCTCGACCTGTGCCGACAGCGAGAGCAGCAGCTCCTCCTCCGCCGGTCGCGCGGCGAGCATCATGCCGATCGGCAGGCCGTTCGCGCTCTGGTGCAGGGGAAGCGAGATCGACGGCATCCCGGTGACGTTCCACGCACTGGTCCAGGGCGTGAAGCGCTTCTGCGCCGCGAAGTCGGCCGCCGGGTCGGCGTCGTTGCGGATCGCACCGACCGGCAACGGTGGCGTCGCCACCGTCGGGGTCAGGACGGCGTCGTACGGCGCCAGCGCGACCAGCGCCTCGGCCGCGTGCCGCCGCAGGGCACCGATCGCGAGGCCGAACTCGGGTCCGCTCCGCGCCTCGCCGCGTTCGCCCAGCCATCGGGTCAGCGGCCGGACCTGGGCACGTTGGTCGGCATCCAGTGGCACCGTCGACAGGGCGGTCAGCACCTCCCAGCAGGTCTCGAAGTCGGCCACGGCGTCGCGGCTGATCGGCACCGGCACGTCGGTCACCGAGTGCCCCAGGTCAGCGAGCATCCGGGTGGTCTCGTCGAAGGCCGCACGGACCTCGGGGTCGACCTGGGCATCGGCGATGATCGGCTCGACCAGCGCACCGATACGCAGCCGCCCCGGCTCACGCTGCGTGGCCCCCAGGAAGGTGCCGGAGGGCTCCGGCGCCCACGACGGGTCGCCCTGCCACCGACCGGCGAGCACGTCGAGGAGCGCCGCGGCGTCGGCCACGGTGCGCGCCAGCGTGCCGTTGGTCGCCAGGCCGACCGGGTCGCCGTACATCGGGAAGCCGCTGATCCGGCCGCGCGTGGGCTTGAGCCCGACGATGCCGCAGCACGACGCCGGGATCCGGATCGAGCCGCCCCCGTCCGAACCCTGCGCGACCGGCACCAGCCCGGCCGCGACCGCGGCGGCCGCTCCCCCGCTGGATCCGCCTGCCATGCGGTCGCGGTCCCACGGCGTCACCGCCGGCGGCCGTCCCTCCGGCTCGGTGTAGCAGGGCGAGCCGAACTCGGGCGTGCTGGTCTTGCCCAGGCTCACCAGTCCCGCCTCGTCCAACGCCAGGGTGACGGCGTCGGAGACCTCGGGCACGTAGCCGCGGAAGACGGGCGACCCGAACTCCGTCGGCACGCCGCGGGTCAGGTTCAGGTCCTTGATCGCCGTCGGTACGCCGGCCAGCGGCGAGGCGCCCTCGCCGACCGGACCGATCGAGGCGATCTCGAAGGCGCGCTGACGGGCGAGGTCGTCGCCGAGATGCACGAACGCGCCCACGTCGTCGAGACGGTGGGCGCGTTCGAGGTAGTGCTCGGTGAGCTCGACCGGGGTGATGTCCCCGGCTCGGATCCGGTCCCCCTGCTCGAGGGCGGTCAGGTCGTGGAGTTCACTCACGATCCGACCGTACCGGTCCTCGCGGGACTCAGGCCGCGGCGGCGTCCGGGTCGAAGTCGACCAGTTGCTGCACGGCGGCCCGCAGCGTGCGGTGCACCTCGGTGTCGGCCAGCACGTCGACCTCGACGCCCGGCTGCGACACCGTCACGTCCTCGACGATGACGGCTCCGGCGATCTTCGCCGAGTGCAGCGTGTGCTCGTGGGCCCACTTGCCGCCGTACGGCGTCGGGGTGGTGCCGATGACCGCGAGCGGGGTGCCCTGCACCGCACCGTCGCCGTAAGGCCGGGAGAGCCAGTCCAGCGCGTTGTTGAGCACCGCCGGCATGGTGCCGTTGTACTCCGGCGTCACCACGAGCACGCGGTCGGCCTCGTCGACGCGGTTGCGCAGCAGCGTGGCGGCCTCGGGGGCGGTGTCGGCGTCGAGGTCCTCGTTGTAGAACGGCACGTTCTCGAGCCCGTCGACGATGTCCAGGACGACGCCCTCGGGAGCGTCGTCGCGCAGCGCCTCGGCGAGCTGTCGGTTGACGGAGTCGGCGCGCAGGCTGCCGACCAGGACGGCGATACGAGTCGTTGCGGTCATGATGGTGGCAACGTCAACCAACTGCCGGGTGTTTCCGCCCGGCACGGTGGCATGGCTCACACCGGCCCCGTCGGACCCCGGTCCGCTCAGTCGGTGTGGTGCCGCACCAGCCCGTAGGTGAAGCCGTCCATGAGCGCGTCCCAGGACGCCTCGATGACGTTGGCGCCGACGCCGACCGTGACCCAGGAGGTCGCACCGTCGCTGGTCTCGATCAGGACCCGGGTGACCGCATCGGTGCCGTGGCCCTGGTCGAGGATGCGGACCTTGAAGTCGATCAGCTCGAACTTGGCAATCTCGGGGTAGGCCTGTCCGATGGCCGAGCGCAGCGCCTGGTCGAGCGCGTTGACCGGGCCGTTGCCCTCCCCGGTGACCACGTACCGCACACCGGCGGCCAGCAGCTTCACCGTCGCCTCCGAGACCGCTTCCTCGTCCTCGCGCGCGTGGGTGAGGGTCTCGGTGATGACCCGCCAGGACTCGACCTCGAAGTAGGACGGCGGACGTCCCTCCACCTCGGCCATCAGCAGCAGCTCGAAGGAGGCGTCGGCGGCCTCGTAGGTGTAGCCGACGGCCTCACGCTCCTTGACCTTCTCGGTGATGCGGGTGACCAGGTCGCGGTCCTCCCCCAGGTCGTAGCCGAGCTCCTTGCCCTTGAGCTCGATCGTGGCGCGGCCGGCCATCTCCGAGACCAGCAGCCGCATGTCGTTGCCGACGCCGGCCGGGTCGGTGTGCTGGTAGAGGTCGGGGTCGACCTTGATGGCGCTCGCGTGCAGGCCGGCCTTGTGGGCGAAGGCCGAGCTGCCGACGTACGGCTGCCGCGAGGTGGGCGGCACGTTGGTGACCTCCGCGACGGCGTGGGCGATGCGGGTGGCCTCCCCCAGCAGTCCCGGCGGCAGGACCTGCCGGTCGAGCTTGAGCTCGAGGTTGGCGACCACGTTGACCAGGTCGGCGTTGCCGGTGCGCTCGCCGTAGCCGTTGATGCAGCCCTGCACGTGGGTCGCGCCGGCGTCGATCGCCGCCAGCGAGTTGGCCACGGCGCAGCCGGAGTCGTTGTGGGCGTGGATGCCGACCCGGACCCCGGTGGACTCGATGACGTCGTGCACGGCGTCGGCCATCCACGCCGGGAGCATGCCGCCGTTGGTGTCGCACAGCGCGATCACGTCCGCGCCGGCGTCGTACGCCGTGCGGAGCACCTCCAACGCGTAGTCGCGGTTGTCGGTGTAGCCGTCGAAGAAGTGCTCGGCGTCCAAGAAAACCTGCTGCCCCTCGGCCCGCAGGTGACCCACGGTGTCGCGGATCATCGCGAGGTTCTCCTCCAGGGTGGTGCGCAACGCCTTCTCCACGTGCTTGTCGTGGGACTTCGCGACCAGCGTCACCACCCCCGCGCCGGAGTCGCGCAGCGCCGCGACCATCGGGTCGTCGGCGGCCCGCATGCCCGCGCGCCGCGTGGAGCCGAAGGCGGCGAGCCGCGCGTGGCGCAGGTCCAGCTCGTCGACCGCGCGGCGGAAGAACTCGGTGTCCTTGGGGTTCGACCCCGGCCAGCCACCCTCGATGTAGCCCACGCCCAGGTCGTCGAGCTGGCGAGCGATCGACAGCTTGTCCGCCACGGAGAGGTTGAGGCCCTCCTGCTGGGCGCCGTCACGCAGCGTCGTGTCGTAGACGTGGAACGCGCCGTGGAGGTCCAGGGCGCTGGCGTCGGTGCTCATCGGTGTCCTCGTTCACTCGGAGGGATCGCTGGTCGATTCGGTTGTCCGGGACCGACGAGGTCGGGACCCCGGGGCAAAAGAAAAACCTCCCGGATACGAGAGGTCGGCGCGTCGGGCAGGTGCTCGACGCGCTAGGTAATGATGCGGATGCTCACGGGTGCCACGCCTCCATCCTGCCACGGTCCACCTCGTTCGGCACCCGATGTCCTTCAGCCGAGACCGAAGGGGGCGCCGGCGGCCGGGAACCACGACGTGCCCCCGACGGCGCTCAGTGCGCCGAGCGCCCCCGCGGCCAGCGCCAGCACTCCGCAACCGATCGCGCATCCGACCGGCCGCCGCGCGACCGGGCGTACGACGCGCGAGAGCGGGTTGCGCAGGCGCAGCGCCCCGGGGCCCGGCCACAGCGCAACGGCGGCCACGGTGCCCGCCGCGAACAGGGTGAGTGTCGGGTCGAAGCCCAGGACGGCACCGACCACGCCCGCCGCCACCCCGAGCCCCGCCGACCACAGCACCAGGGCGGCCGTGCCCACGGTGCCCCGCAGGAGGTGCCACGGCGTGGTCAGCAGGCCGCGGGGGGCGTCGTACCACTTCGGGCCGCGGAGCGTGCGCAGCTCCATCGCCGCCGACGCGGTGAGGGAGGCACTGCGAACCAGCCACACCGTCGCGGCCACCGCGACGGCCGTGACGTAGGGCGCGGCGGCGACCCCGGCACCGACCACGACGGCGGCGAGGACGAGGAGCACCGCGCGGCGCGCCCGCTCGGCGACGCCGATCCGGGCGGGGGCGAGGGCACGCTCGTCCCAGTCCCGCTCCCACTCGGCCACCGCGTCGGCGCCGAGCTCGCGCCCTGACTCCCCGGGTGGTTCGACGCTCGTCGGCACCGGTCGGGCTCCCGGCGGGGGCGGGGGCCAGGCGCCGGGACCGCTCAGCACGCGGGTGCGCGGCGGCGGGTCCTCCACCGCGGTCGGCGGCACCGGCGAGCCCGCCGCCGCGATGGCCAGCGGCAGGGTGAAGTCGTCGTCGGTCGCGGTGTCGACCGGGGGCGGCACCGGCGCTCGCTCCGGCTGCGTGCTCAGCGGGCGGAGCCAGGCCAGGAGCTCACGCAGGATCGGGCGCGCAAGCGGGTCAGGGTCGAGCGCGGCCGCGACGACGTCGGCCAACGGACCGCTCATCCCCGTCAGGTCGTGGTCACCGCGGCGCGTGCGGTCCATGACGGCCATCGACGGCCCCCGGCCGAACGGGTTGTGGCCGGTGGCGGCCCACGCCACCGTGGCCGCCCAGGCGTGGACGTCGGCCGCCGGCGTCGGGGTGTCGCCGTGCAGGATCTCGGGGGCCAGGTAGCCCGGCGTACCCAGCAGCCAGCCGGTCTGGGTCAGCCGCGAGTCGTCGGCGACCCGTGCGAGGCCGAAGTCGATCAGGATCGGCGTACGACCCTCCATGAGCACGTTGGAGGGCTTGACGTCGCGGTGCAGCACCCCGGCCGCGTGCACGGCACCGATGCCCTCGGCCAGGCACCCCGCGAACCACAGCAGGTCCGGGCCCTCCACGGGTCCCTCCTTTCCGACGTGGTCGTGCAGCGACAGTCCCGGGACGTAGCGGGTGACGACGTAGGGCACCTCCCCCCACGGGTCCGCGTCGAGGATCTCGGCCACCCACGGGCTCCGCACCCGCTCCAGGGAGCGGATCTCGCGGGCGAACCGGTGACGGGCCTCCTCGTCGCCGACGACGTGGGGACGCAGCAGCTTCAGCGCCACCCGACGACCGTCGTGGTGCCGCGCCAGGTGCACGATGCCCATCCCGCCCTCACCCAGGCGGGTCTGCACCGTGTAGTCCCCCACGACCAGGGGCTCGCTGGGCTGCGTCGTCACGACCACGAGGGTACCCACGGAGAGGGTCCCCACCCCTCTGTTCGGGTAGTGCGGCACGGGTGTGTCCGGCCGAGAATGACGAGGGAACCCACCGCCGACCCGAGGGGGCGCCATGCCGGACTTCCCAGCGATCTCGCACGCCGCGGTCACCGTGAGTGACCTCGCCCGCAGCACCGAGTGGTACTCCGCCCTGTTCGGCGCCGACCCCGTGCTGGACGAGGACGAGGACAAGGGCGCCTACCACCACACCGTGTGGGCCCTGCCCGGCGGACAGCTCTTCGGCATCCACGCCCACCGCGCCGCCGGAGGCGCCGCGTTCGACGAGACCAGCGTCGGCCTGGACCACCTCGCCTTCAGCTGCGCGACCCGCGCCGACCTCGAGTCGTGGGTGTCCCGGCTCGACGAGCTCGGCATCGGCCACGACGGGATCGACGACCAGCACTACGGGTCCGGGGTCTCCTTCCGCGACCCCGACGGCATCGCCCTGGAGTTCTTCGCCCCGCCCGGCGGCTGACCCGTCTCGGCTGCAGCCGGGCTCAGCCCTCGGCGGCCGCGTCGAGTCGCGCGAGCAACCTCGGCGTGGCCACGCGCCGGTACGACGCGTCCACCAGTTCGGCGACCTCGGTCCAGTCCACGCCGGGGGCGGCGAGGTCGAGGGCGCGGGCGCCGTACGGTCCCCAGTAGGCGGGGACGAGGAACCGCTCGTCCTGCTCGATCGCGGGCAGGTCGACGGCATCGGGCAGGAACACCAGGGCGCTGGGCACCTGGCGGTGCTCACCCGGTCGCAGCTTCTCCGAGGCGCCGAACGCTGCGAACACCTTGGCGGCGCGGAACGTCGGTCGGCCGTGGGAGACGCGCTCCTCGGCGGCCGGGTAGGCCAGGCAGATCTCGCGGAGCTCGGCCAGCCCCGGGTCGTCCTCGCTGAACATCACCTCGTGGGGCACGGCCGGCTCCGTCCTCAGCAGACCTGGTGCATCCAGCCGAAGGTGTCCTCGGCACGGCCGTACTGGATGTCGACCAACGCCTGGCGCAGGCGCGAGGTGAGGTCGGTCGAGGCGGGCGCCGGGGCCTCACCGCCGTCCCACTTCAACGAGCCGACGGGGGTCACGACCGCCGCCGTGCCGCAGGCGAAGATCTCCACGATGCGACCGCTGGCGACGCCGTCGCGCCATTCGTCGATGCTGAACTTCCGCTCGGTGACCGGGTGGCCCATCTTGCCCGCCAGCTCGATGATCGAGGAGCGGGTGATGCCCTCGAGGATCGTGCCGGTCTCGGGCGTCACGATGGTGCCGTCGTCGTGGACGAAGTAGAGGTTCATGCCGCCCAGCTCCTCGATGTAGCGGCCCTCCTGGGCGTCGAGGAACACGACCTGGTCACAGCCCTGCGCCATCGCCTCCTGCTGCGCGACGAGCGAGGAGGCGTAGTTGCCGCCGGTCTTGGCGGCACCCATGCCGCCGCGGCCGGCGCGGGTGTAGTCCTCGGTCAGCCACAGGGTGACCGGCGTCAGGCCGCCCTTGAAGTAGGCGCCCGCCGGGCTCAGGATCACGCTGAAGGTGACGTGGTGGGCCGGCCGGACCCCGAGGAACTTCTCCGAGGCGAACATGAACGGGCGGATGTAGAGGCTCTTCTCCCCCGCGCCGTCGGGGACCCACCGCTGGTCGACGGTCACGATCTCGTCGACCGCGGCGATGAAGTCCTCCGGCTCGAGCACCGGCAGCGCCAGGCGGTGGCTGGAGCGCACCATCCGCTCGGCGTTCTGCTCGGGACGGAAGGTCCAGACCGAGCCGTCGTCGTGACGGTAGGCCTTCATGCCCTCGAAGGTCTCCTGGGCGTAGTGCAGCACCGCCGTCGCCGGGTCCAGCGTGTAGGGGCCGTACGGCGTCACGCGACCGTCGTGCCACCCCTCGTCGGGCGTCCACTCGACGGTGAACATGTGGTCGCTGAAGTGGGTGCCGAAGCCGGGGTTGGCCAGGATCTCGGCCAGCCGTGCGTCCTCGACCGGGGTCGACGTCGGGGTGGTGCTGATCTGCATGGCTGCCAAGGTAGTCGATCTAGTGGAGTCGGGCGGCGATCGCGTCGCCCACCTCGGGGGTGGAGCGCGTCGTGCCGGCGGTGCGCTCGGCCATGTCGGCCAGGACAGCCTCCTCCACGCGTCGCGCGGCGGTGCCGTGGCCGAGGTGGTCCAGCAGCAGGGCGGTGGACAGGATGGCCGCGGTCGGGTCCGCGACGTGCTGTCCGGCGATGTCGGGGGCCGAGCCGTGCACGGGCTCGAACATGCTCGGCGCGGTGCGGTCGGGGTTGACGTTGCCCGAGGCCGCCAGGCCGATGCCACCGGTCACGGCGGCGGCCAGGTCGGTGATGATGTCGCCGAAGAGGTTGTCGGTGACGATCACGTCGAACCGCGCCGGGTCGGTCGAGAGGTGGATCATCGCGGCGTCGATGTGGCAGTAGTCGGTGGTGACCTCGGGGTACTCCGCCGCGACGTGCTGGAAGAGCCGCCACCACAGCGATCCGGCATTGACCAGCACGTTGGTCTTGTGGACCAGGGTGAGCTGCTGGCGCGGACGCCGCTGGGCACGCGCGAACGCGTCGCGGATCACCCGCTCCACGCCGTACGCGGTGTTGACCGAGACCTCGGTGGCGACCTCGGCCGGGGTGCCGACGCGCAACGCGCCGCCGTTGCCGGTGTAGGGACCCTCGGTGCCCTCGCGGACCACCACGAAGTCGATCTCGCCGGGGTCGGCGAGCGGTGAGGTGATGCCGGGGAAGAGCTGCGAGGGACGCAGGTTGACGTAGTGGTCGAGCTCGAAGCGCAACCGCAGCAGCAGCCCGCGCTCGAGGATGCCGGGAGGCAGGTTCGGGTCGTTGGGCCGACCGCCGACCGCACCGAGCAGGATCGCGTCCTGCTGCCGGATCTCCTCCAGCACCGCGTCGGGGAGCACCTCGCCGGTGGCGAGGTAGTTCTCCGCACCGAGCGCGTACTGCGTCCGGGCGAACTTCACGCCGTCCGGCGCCGCCGCGTCGAGCACCTTGAGGGCCTCGGCGGTGACCTCGGGCCCGATCCCGTCGCCGGGGATCACGGCGAGCGAGACGTCGGTGGCAGCGGTGCGGGAGGTGGCGTCCTGGGTCATGCGCCCGACGTTAGTTGTCGTCGGGTCGCGCGATCTCCTCGTCTCGCTGGTCAGTCCCCACGCGGTGGTCGCGGCGGTCGACGGCGACCTGCAGGGACGAGGCGGAGCTGTGGTGCAGCGGGTGGTCCGGGTCGTGCTTGGCCGGTCCCCAGTTGGTGATGGTGTGGTTCATGGCTGGTCCTCTCTCGTACTCGGTGCGCCCCCACCGCGGCGGGTGGAGATCCCCGGGGCCTGTCGAGCCTGCGTGGATCGCACGAGGGTGACTGCCATTCAGTGTGCGGGTCGCGCGTCGCCTGATCGGGGCGACCCGCCGCGGAGGGCGCCGAGCTTTCGATGTGGTGGTCGAGAAGCCGGAAACGGGTACACGCCGCTGACACCGCGGCGAGGTGGCCTCTCTGTGTCAGGCCTCGCCGCGGCGCTCGATGAGTACGAAAACGCTCCGCATGGCGCGATAACGGTACGACGTCCCGTGACGCGGTGTCACGACATCCGGACGGACTGTTCGCCATCCGAGACGACTTGGGTGGGCAGGGTGGCGGTGACCACACTCGACCCCATGAGCGCCCCTCCCGACCTCCCACCGTTGGTGGTGCGCGCGTTCGACGTCTCCCGCAAGGCGGGCTACGTGTCGTTCTGCCGCAACGAGACAGGTCGGCTGCTCGCCACGCTCGCCGCGACCCGCAGCGGGACCATGGCCGAGTTCGGCACCGGGTGCGGCGTGGGGACCGCGTGGCTGCGCTCCGGGGTGCGCAACGGCGACACCCGCATCCTCAGCGCCGAACTGGAGGCCGACCTGGCCTCGGCCGCGGCGGAGATCTTCACCGACGACCCCATGGTCGAGGTGCTGGCCGCGGACTGGTCGACGATGACCGACAAGGGTCCGTTCTCGCTGCTGTTCCTCGACTCCGGCGAACCGGCCGACGTCGGTGTGGACGCGATCGCCGACCTCGTCGAGCCCGGCGGCATCGTGGTGCTCGACGACTTCGTGCCCTGCCAGATGTGGCCGCCGCTCACCGACGGCCGCGTGGACTCGCTGCGCGAGCAGTGGCTCACCGACGAGCGCTTCACCGCCGTCGAGGTGATGATCGCCTCCGACGCGTCCGCGCTGATCGCGACGCGTCGCTGACCGTCGCGTCGGCAACTGCGCACTCGAGCGCAACAAGTGCCGACTCGACGCGCAAGAAGTGCCGACTCAACCCTCCTCGTCGCCGGCCGGCCGGAGGACCAGGCGGGTCCAGGCGCCGAGGTAGAGGCGGTCGCCCTCAGCGAGCTCGCGGCGTTCGCCGGGGCGGAGCGGCTGGTCGGGGACCGCACCGACCGACGGGCCGACATAGGTGCCGTTGGAGGAGGCGAGGTCCTCCACCCACCAGCGGGACCCGTCGGTGGTCAGGCGGCAGTGACGCCGGCTGACGCCGTTGTCGCCCGGCACGTCGACGTCGGGGTCGGACTCGCTGCGCGAGGAGCTGCGGCCGACCAGCACCGACTTGGTGACCAGCGGCACCACGACGGGGGCGCCGGCCGAGGGCAGGTCCTCGGTGCTGTCCTGCTCGGCGTACCAGTCGGGGTCGATCCAGACCTCGACCACCCAGGCGCCCTCGGCCGCGGCGGCGTCGGCCAGGTCCTCGTCGGTCACCACCGGCTGGGGTGCCGTCCGGGGCGCCGCCCCGGTGGTGAAGTCGTAGCCGCAGGCCTCGCAGAACAGCGCATTGGGCGGGCTGGACACGCCGCAGTTGGGACACGTGGAGTCCGGCGCCACCTGCTCGTGGGACTCCTCCAGCGCCGAGGCCGAGACGTGCAGCGGGGCCGGGGCCTCGCTCGCGCCGCTGATCGGCAGGCCGCAGACGTCGCAGTAGTCGTCCGCTGCGGATTCGTGGCCAATCGGGCAGGTCCTCATCGTGATCCTCCTGGTGCCGGCTGCGCCGGTGACGGACCCTTGCGGATCCGGGTCGTCTTCGTCGACGCCGTATCCAGCGCCATCTCATCAGCCTTGTCCACCCCACGCCGGAGCTTGACCGTGCCGGCGTCGTGGTCGATGTCGACGACCTTGCCCAGCTTGGTCGTCGCGTCGTGGTTGCCGGTCTGCTCGGCCAGCTGGACGGCGCGACCGAGCTTGGTGGTGGCGGTGTCCTCGTCGCCGCTGGCCTTGGCGGCGATGCCCTCCTGGATCATCGCGGCGAGCTCGGCCTGGCCGGTGTAGTGGGCGACCTGGTCGTCGATGGTCGCCGTGAGCGCCGCGTCACCGGACCAGGTGGCCTTCACCAGCCCCTGGGCGACGGGACGGTCCCCCAGCACCAGCTGGACCCGAGCGGCGAGCTGCTCCTGCCCGATCGCCTTCGCCCCGACGCGCACCGCCACGTGGTAGTCGCGGGACTCATCGGCCCAGGCGCCGGTCGGGTAGTCACCGGTCAACGCGTCGTGCGGCGTACGCCGGCCGGTGAGGTCCTCGACGGTGGGCGCGACCTGGCGCACGAACAGGACCTGGGCGCCCTGCGGCGTCCAGACCCGCAGCGTGGCGTCGGCGACGCCGCGGGCCATCGAGGCGCGCATGATGCCGGCGAACTGCTCCCGCATCTGCTGCGGCCCGGGGATGATGTCGACGCTGCCCAGCAGGGCCTGGGCGATGCGTCGGATCTCGGCGACCTCCCACTCGGTGCCCGCCCCGCGGCAGTCGCACTGGAAGTAGCCGGTGGCGCGCCGGATGGCGGCGTCCAGCAGGCCCGGACGCTCACGGTTCTCGCCGTCGGTGAGCAGCAGGGCGTGCCGCTGGGTCACGTGCGGCACCGAGCTGAAGAGCTGGCCGGCGAGGTCGAGCCAGGTGCTGATGGCGGTGCCGCCGCTGCCCACCAGCCGGTCGATCGCGGCGGATGCCTCCGCTCGCGTGCGGGCGCTCATCTCGACCAACCCCGGTCCGCTGGAGACCGGCGGGTAGGCCAGCATCGCGCGGTCGGCGCCCGCGACGATCGCGAACCAGGTGCCGTCGACGATCTCGGCCAGTGCCGCCCTCGCGGCCTCCTGGGCGGCCGCCATCGTCGGCGGGCGCATCGATCCGGAGGTGTCGACGATGATCACCTCGCCCGCCGCGCCGGAGCCGGTGCGTCCGGCCGTGCCGGCACCGGAGCAGGTGAGCGTCACGATCGCGTGGACGTCGGTGCCGCCGTCGGGAAGGAACTCGTTCTGGTAGACGGCAGCGCTGAACTCAGCCATCGGTCGCCTCTCCTGCTCGCTCGCTGTCCCCATTGTCGCGGACGGCGCCGACACGGGCGACGGCGACCGTGATGTTGTCGTGTCCGCCCGCCTCGAGCGCGAACCGCCACAGCCCCTCGGCGAGCTCCGCCGCCGAGCCCCCACCGAGGCGCGTCACACAGGCCTGCAGCGCGCTCGCGGCGGAGGCGTAGTGCCACAGCCCGTCGGTGCAGGCGACCACCCATCCCGGGCCGACGACGGTGTCCTCGCCGATGCGCGGCGACGGGTCCTCGCTGTCACGACCGAGCCACTTGGTGATGGCGTGCGCCTGCGGTGAGGCCTCCGCGACGTCCCGGGCGACACCGGCGTCCATCTGCACCCGGGCGAGCGAGTCGTCGGTGGTCAGCTGGACGGCGACGCCCGCGTCGGGGACCCAGTAGGCCCGCGAGTCGCCGACACCGGCATGACGGACGCGGTCGCCGGTGACCGTGACCGCGAGGAACGTCGCCGAGGCCGGGTTGGCCGAGCCCGGCTCCGCGTGCGCGGTGACCGCGTCGGCAGCGGCCTCGGTCGCGCTCACCAACGGGTCCGGTGTCCCGTCCACCACCGGCGCGGACCGGAGGACTTCGCACGCCGCTCGCGCCCCGGCCAGCGAGGCGGCCGCCGAGTCGTCGGCCATGGAGACGCCGTCGAGGACGACCAGGGCGGCGTACTCGCCGGGGGTGGCGGAGGCCGCGAGGGCCAGCGCGTCCTCGTTGCCGGGCTTGTGCCGCCCGCGGTCGCACACGCCGGCGACCCACGACGCCGGCCGCTGCCGGTCGTGGTCGCGCGGGTCGGGCGCACGGACGCCGCACTGCAGGCAGTAGCGGTCGGGAGCGACCTCTCCCCCGCACTCGCCGCACCGGCGGCGCTCGTCCGGATGCGCGGCCGAGGTCACGTCAGGCTCCAGTTGCGCACCGCGTTGGCGCGGTTGACCAGCTCGATGCGCGCTGGACGGTCCTGGGTGGCGCGCGCCAGCCCGCGCAGCGCCTGCTCGAGGCCGTCGCGCACGCCACGCACGGTCGCCGGCCAGCCCCCGATCGTGGCGTCGGATCGGGGCGGTGCGCCGGCCTCCAGTGCGGCGAGGGCCGCGGTGAGCGCCCGGACTGTGAAGTCATCCCGCGTCGCGGCGTCCGCCTGGGCGCCGGCGAGGATGCGCAGCGCCCGGTCGATGCCGCGGAGGTCGTTCCCGGCCGCGACCAGCAGTGCCTCGGCACGCCGGCGCCCGGCCTCGGGGTAGCCGCGACTGGTCTGCGGCACCAGCTCCAGCGCTGCCGCGGCGCCGCCGTGGTCGCCGGCGGTCGCCCGGACGCGCGCGAGCCCGAAGGCCGCCGGGGCGACGTACGCCGCGTCGGTGCGGGCGCAGGTGAGGTAGAAGTGGGCGGCCAGCGCGGGTTGGCCGGTGTGCTCGCACGCCAGCGCGAGCGCCAGCTTCGGGGCGAGCTCGCCGGGGAGCTGCTGGTGGACGGCGTTGAAGGCCGCGGCCGCGGCCGGCCAGTCCCCGGCCTGCACCGCGGCGAGGCCCTGCACCCACACCCCGCGCCACTCCCACGGGTCCTCGGCGAGCAGGCGCTCCGCGCTCTCCCGCGCCAGGTGGGTGCGGCCCAGCAGCAGGGCGGCGCGTGCCCGGGCGAGCCGCACCTCGGCCGAGGAGGCGGGCGCGGCGTCGAGGTGGCGGAGCTGGCGCTCGGGTGCCTCGGCACCGATGCCCGACAGCCAGGTGTACTGCGGGTCGGTGGTGTCGGGCCGCAGGCGTGGGAGCTGGGACCACTCGGTGGGCGGACGCGACGTCTCGGGCAGCTCGAAGTGCGTCGAGGTCGCCGAGGTGGTGGCGACGGTGTCCGCGTCGCGGGCGACGGTCTCGCGCAGCACTCCGAGCACCTGGCCGCGCAGCTCCTCCACCGACGCGAACCGGTCGGCCGGGTCCGGGGCGCAGCAGCGGGCGATGAGCCAGTGCAGCGAGTCGTGCTCGGCGAACAGCGGTGCGGCCGCGACCGGCGGCAGCCGGTGGCGGAAGGTGTCCTGGTAGCCGCGCAGCTCCATGGTCAGCACCAGCAGGGTCCGCCCGACGGTGTAGACGTCGGAGGCGACGCTCGGGCCGACGTCGGCGATCTCGGGCGCCTGGTAGCCGATCGTGCCGTAGATCGGGGACTCCTCGTCGTCGATGCGGCGCACCCCACCCAGGTCGATCAGCTTCACGCTGTCGCGGACTTGGATGATGTTGTCGGGCTTGAGGTCGCAGTAGAGCAGCCCGAGGTCGTGGAGGTAGGACAGCGCCGGCAGCACGCCGAGGACGTAGGCGAGCGCCTGATCGACCGGGAACGGGTCGTACCGGCCGCCGTTGGCCGTCCGCCGCTGCTGCAGCATCTGCTTCAGCGACGTGCCGCCGACGTACTCCATGACGGTGTAGCCGTCGCCGCGGTGGGTGACGAAGTTGAAGATCTCCACGATGGTCGGGTGCTCGACCTGGGCGAGGAACTCCTGCTCGGCGATCGCGACCGCGAGCGCGTCCTCGTCGCCGGTGTTGAGCAGGCCCTTGAGCACCACCCAGCGATCGGAGACGTTGCGGTCCCGGGCGAGGTGGATCCAGCCCAGGCCGCCGTGGGCGAGCGCGCCGCGGACCTCGTACTGGCCCGCGACCAGCTCCCCGGGCTCGAGCTTCGGCGTGAAGGAGTAGGGATGGCCGCAGCGGGAGCAGAACCCCTCGCTGCGCCCCGCGTCACCACGGCCGACCTCGGCGCCGCACCGGCCGCAGTGGCGACGGTGCTCGGGCACCTCCGGATCGGTCAGCAGGGCCGAGGACGGATCGATCGTGGGCGCGGTCGGCACCCGGGTCAGGCCGGCGCCCAGGCCCGGCGCCCGTCCCCGGCCCGACGTACGCCGTCGCCGCGGCGCCGCGGTGGGGGCCATGCGGGCGGTGCCGATGGCGGCGGCGCGCAGGCGGCTGGCCGAGGTCGCGACCGAGCCCGTGGCCTCGTCGGGTGGTGCCGGGACGCCGCCGGGGGCGGGATCACTCGACACACCGCTCGTGGCTCCGGGGCTGCCCGCCATTCCGCACACGTCGCAGTAGCCGTCGAGGAGGGTCCCGTCGCAGCCGGGCTGGGTGCACTTCATAGCCCGCTGACCCCGTCGGTGGTGAGGTGCTCCAGCCAGGCGCGGTGGGTGGCGACGAGCTGTCGGGCCAGCGCCATGGGTGCCGGTCGGCGGTCGAGGACCTCGCGGGCCACGCGCTCCGCGGCGTCGAGGTCGGCGTGACCGCCGAGTCCCGCGGCGCGGGCGGCCTCCGCGCGGTCGTCGAGCTCGGCGAGCAGGTCGTGGTGCTCGCCGAGGGCGGCGGCGTAGCGGTCCTGGGCCCACTCGAGGGCCTCCGAGACCCGGTCGAGACGGCGCCGGTGCTCCTGCAGCCCCGCGGGGTCCTGCGGCACGGGACCGAGGGCGTCGACGTCGGGCACGGCGTAGTGCGGAGCCGTGTCCACGGTGGCGGCGCACCGCGCGGCGAGGCGCTCCAGCGCCGCGGCCCGCGCGACGAGGTCGTCGCGCAGTTCCAGCGTCGCGCGGGCACGATCGCGGGTGTCGCGACGCTCGGCGTGGCCGACGATGAGGTCCCGCTCATGGGTGGCCACCTCGACCTCCAGCGGGGCCAGCAGGCCGCCCACGTCCCCTCCGCGCCGGGCGCGGTCGCTCACGTCCTCCAGCCGGGCCAGCAGGCCGGCGAGTCGCGCCACCTCCGCCTCGCGCGACTCCTCGGGCTCCAGCGCCACCTGGTCCTCGATGCGCACCAGCTGGGCGCGCAGGTCGGCGAGGCGGGTGGTGGTCGCGGCCTCGCCGGGGGCCACCGCGAGTCGGGCCCGCAACTGCCCGGTGAGGGCGTCGTTGAGCCGGCACGCCTCCAGCAGCGAGACCGCGAGGCCGCCGGGCATGTCGACGTTCGCGCCGTCCAGGCGCCCCCACAGCAGGGCGGCGAGGCGCTCACGGTCGGTGACGGTGACCCGGCCGCCGTCGAAGGTGGCGAGCGCGAGCTGGTGCCGGTCGTCGATGGCCTTCCAGGACGCCAGCGCCAGCGACATGTCGGCGGTGATCTCCGCACCACGATCGGTGGCGAGCGCGTGCGCGTCGAGCTGCTCCAGCTCGGTGCGGCGCGCGTGCAGCCAGTCGGTGAGGTCGGCCAGGTAGCGGCGTACGTCCTCGACGTCGAGGGCCTCGCCCAGCCGGCCGGGTGGGCGGGGCGCGGTGTCGGCGGCGGGGCCGCTCACGCGAACTCCCGGCGTCGTACGCCGATCCCGCGGGCGAGGAGGCCGGCCGCAGCGGCCGCGGCGAGCACCGTGGTGCCGGCCAGCAGCAGGGCGACCCATCGGTCGCCGCGCAGCTCGTCGGTGGCGGCCGCAGCGGCCTCGGCGGTCTCTTGCTGGGCCGCCTCGTCGTAGGCGTCCAGCGCCGCCGTCGACCCACCGGACCCGGCGGTCGCAACCTGCCGCGCACCGTCGCGGTCGCCGTCCGCGAGGAGCGCCAGGATCCGCTCGTGCTGGGCGACGTAGTCCTGCCACAGCGGTGCCGCGTCCCCGGCCCCGCGCTCCGCGACGACCTCGGCGGACTCGCGCCAGGCGGCCTCCTGGTCGGCGCCGCTCCCGCCCTGGACCAGGCGCAGGCTCTCGTTGGCCTTGGCGTCGTTGGCGGCCGTGCGGGCGGCCGCCTGGTCGACGGCGGTGCGGAACGGACCGTCGCGGACCTCCTCGTTGCTGGCAGCTGCGGCGAAGGCCGCGGCCGTGGTGCCGGCCGTCGTCGCGACCACGACCAGGGCCGCCAGGAGCAGACCGACGTTGACGTGGCGCCGGAAGGCACGGGCGAGGCGGCGGTGCACCCAGACCAGGGTCCCGAGCGCTACCAGACCGGCCGCGAGCAGCAGCCACGGCTGCTGACCGGCCATGGCGTCCTCCGCGCGCGAGGTGTTGTCCGCGACCAGGGCAGTCAGCAGCGGCAACGCCTCCGCCCGGAGTGTCTCCCCGGCTGCGGCGACGCCGGCGTCGGTGGTCGCGCTCGCGACGGCGGTCACGTAGTCGTTGACCGCGACGGTGAGGGCGACCAGCTCCTCGCTGTCCGCGGGCTGGGCCTCGGCCGCCTCGGTGATGCCCGTGAGCGCCGCGTCGATCGCGACGTCGTACGCCGCGGGCTGCTCGGGTGCGCCCTCTCCCGCCAGCAGAGCGGTCGTCGCCACGGCGTCGGCGCGCAGCAGGGAGGACTGCACCTGCTGGACCCGCACCAGCTGTTCGGTGTCGCCAGCGGCGCGACCGTCGGCGGCATGACCGAGCGCGAGGACGGTGGCACCGGCCAGGCCGAAGAGTGCCAGCGCGGCGGTGCCCAGTGCCTGCCACCGGGTCAGGCGTGCGGGGGTGTCGACGGTGACGTCGGCCCGGTCAGCAGGGTCGGCACGGTCGGCGTGGTCGCGGTCGACGGCGGCGGCCGGGGCGTCACTCATCGGGCTCGCCCCGGTCCGGGGTGAGGTCGACGGGCTCGAGGGTGCGGAGGTCGTCGATGCTGGGGTCCTCGACCTCGCGCAGTCGCCATGCGTGGCGGCCGATCGCCGCCTCGAGGAGGTTCCGCACGTGGCGGGCGTTGCCGAACGCCTCATCGCGCGGGGTCGCGGAGAGGACCGTCCGCAACGCTGCGAGGACGTCCTCATCGGCGTCGTAGTCGGCGCCGTGGGCCATCGACGCGAAGATCTCCACGAGCTCGTCGTCGGTGTAGTCGGCGAACTCGATGGTGGTGCGGAACCGGCTCGCCAGGCCGGGGTTCTGGCCGATGAACCGGGCCATCGGCGCGGGATAGCCGGCCACGATCACCACCAGGTCGTCGCGCTCGTCCTCCATCTCCTTGACCAGCGTGTCGACGGCCTCGGAGCCGTACTGGTCGCCGGTGAGGGCGTAGGCCTCGTCGATGAAGAGCACACCGCCGACGGCCGAGGCCACGACCTGGCTGGTCTTCTCCGCCGTCTGGCCGAGGTAGCCGGCCACCAGGTCGGCCCGGTCGACCTCGACGAGCTGGCCCTGCGAGAGCAGTCCGAGGGCGCGGTAGATCCCGGCGACGAGGCGCGCCACGGTGGTCTTGCCGGTGCCGGGGTTGCCGTTGAACACCAGGTGGCGGGTGATGGTCGTGGTGGCCAGGCCGGCACGCTGGCGCAGCCCCTCGACGCGGAGCACGGCGGCCTGGCGGTGGATCTCGTCCTTGACCTCGCGGAGACCGACGAGGGCGTCCAGCTCGGCGAGCAGCTCCTCGACCGTCGGCGCCGGGGCGACCTCGGCCGTCTCGACCGGACCACCCGCCTCCTCCGCGGCTGCCACACCCGTCGAGTCGGCGCCAACTCGGCCCACGGGGTCGCCGACGGGGGCCGACGACAGCCGAGTTGGCGCCGTCTCGGCATGCTCGACGAGCTGCGCGGCCGATGCCGTGGCGGCGTTGCCCAGGCACCGCGGGGCTCCCTCGCCCAGTCCGGTCGCGGCGTGGGCGACGTCCCCCAGCGCCGCGGCGTACGCCGGCGCGTGCGGTGAGCGCTGCAGCGCGAGCAGCGCCATGCCCGGCGTGGGGGCGACCCGGAACCGGCGCCCGTTGGACGCGGCGTCGTAGAACGCGGTCGCGCCGCCGGGGCTGTCGACCGCGGCGGCCCAGTCGAGGTAGGCGCCGCGGGAGGGTTCCGCGACGGTCGCGGCGAGGGCCTCGCCCTCGGCCCGCGCCGCGGTGGTGTCGAGCCCGGCGGCCGTGGCGACGTCGTGGAGCGCCGCGAGCGCGGTGCGGAGGTCGCGGGGCGCGGTCACGGGGTCCCCAGGCTGAGGTCGGTGCCGCCGTCGGCGTGGTGGCCGAACTTGGCGTCGAGGAAGCGACCGTGTGCGATGAGCGCCTGCGCATCGGCGCGGTTGGCGGCGTCGGCGATCTGGTCCATGGTGACCGTCAGCAGGTCCAGCTGCTCGATCAGCAGCATCAGGGAGGTCTTGGACCCCTCGACCGGTCGCGTGTCGGCCCACTGCCGCGGCAGTCGGAGGTAGCCCCCGACGGCCTCGGGCAGGTAGTCGGTGGCCGTGGCGACGATGCTGTAGCCCTCCTGGCTGGCCAGGCCCAGGCCGCGCAGCCGCGGCAGGGTCTGGTGGATCGTGCGCGCGATGCGCAGCACGCGCGTGGTCACCACCGCGGGCGCGTTGTGCTCCCGCAACATCGCGTTGACGCGGTTGAGGGCAGCGAGGACGTCGGCCTCGGTGGGGGGTGCGGGGACGACGTACTCGTCCTCGGCCGCCTCACCGAACCGTCGTTGCCACCAGTCCTTGACGCCCACCGGTCGCGACGCCTCAACCGATGTCGAGGGCGCCGGTCGCGTTGCGCTGGTCGTGCTGCTGGACGCGGTCGAGGTAGTCACGCGACTTGGCGACCTCGGTCTCCAGCACGCCGATCGTGGTCGACATCGAGTCCAGCGCCTTGACCTTGAAGGAGTCGATGGAGTCCATGGTGGCGTAGATGTTGGCGAACGCCGCCCGCAGCTCCTCCATGCCGATCGTCGAGGAGGCGGCCTGCTCCTGGATGGCCGAGGAGTTCTCGCGCAGCATCTCCGAGGTGCCCTTGATCATCGCCGAGGTGGTCGTGTTGAGCGCGTCGATCTGGTCCAGCACGAGCTTCTGGTTGCCCAGGGCCTGGGCGACGATGACCGCGGTGCGCAGCGCCGAGACGGTCGTCGTGGTCGCACGGTCGACGCCCTTGATGAGCTCCAGGTTGTTCTTGATGATGATGTCGATCGCCAGGTAGCTCTGGATCGACACCGCGAGCTGGGTGAGCAGGTCCTGGTGCTTCTGGCGGACGTAGAACAACACGTCCTTCGACAGCGCCGCCGCGGCCTCGGGGTCGCTGACCTCGAGCTCGGCGACCCGCGCCGAGAGACGGGCGTCGAGCCGCTCGGCGATGTAGACGTACTGGTTGAGCCGTCCCATCGTGGCCCACAGGTTGGCCTTCTCCAGGTTGAGCGCCACGTTGTCGCGGGTGAGCTCGTCCTGGCCGCCCCGCAGGGCGTGCAGGATGCTGTCGAGCTGGCCCTGCGCGGACTGGTACTTGCGGAAGTAGTCCTCGACCTTGCTGGTGAAGGGCAGCTTCTGCCAGAACTTCTTCACCCCGGTGGCCTCGCTGGGGTCGAGGTCCTCCACGGTGCGGCGCAGCGCGGTGAGGGTCTTGCTCACGTCCGAGGCCTCGGCGATGGCGCCCTCCTGCAGCGCGTTGACCGGCTTGTCGAGCATCCGGTTGGAGGTCTCGGCAGCACGCCGGATGTCGCCGTCGCCCATGGTGCGGACCGACTCCGCCTGCTGGGCGAACTCCGGGCTGCCGATCGACTCCTCCGACAGCGCCGCGAGGAAGGTGTCGACCTTCTCGTCCAGCTCCGGCACCATCTCCTCGGGCACCTGCGGCGCCATCTTCGGCGCCTGCGTCTCCGCCACGCGTGGGGGCGCAGCCGGCGCGTTGAGGGTGATGCCGGGGTCGGGCGGGGTCAGTGTGCCCGGCGCCAGCGCGTCGGCACCCGGCTCAGGAGCAGCAGCACCTTCAGAGGTCATGCCTCGAGACTATCCACCCGACCCGCCTGCGAGACATGGCTCGCGGGGATTTTCGGGGACGGTTCAGGGAGGTCCACCAGACTCAGTCCTCGACGTCGAGCCGCACCAGGCACCACGGGAGCAGCGCCTGGGTGAGCGGACCGATGCCCAGCGCGTAGACGATCGTGCCCAGGCCGGCGACGCCCCCCAGCAGGATGCCCACGAGCACCACGCCGAGCTCCAGGGCGGTGCGGACCGCGCGCAGCGACCAGCCGGTGCGCCGGCTCAGCCCCGTCATCAGGCCGTCGCGCGGGCCACGACCGAACTGGGCGCCGATGTAGAGCGCCGAGGCGAAGCCGCACAGCACCACGCCCCCGACCATCAGCGCGACGCGGGCCGCCATGGCCTCGGGGGCGTCGAGCAGCAGCAGCGTCGCGTCGGCGGAGAGGCCCACCAGGAGTGCGTTGGCGATGGTGCCGATCCCGGGACGCTCCCGCAGCGGGATCCAGGCCAGCAGCACCACGAAGCTGAGCGCGATGACGACCTGCCCCAGGCTCAGCGGCAGGTGACGGATCAGGCCGAGGTGGAGCACGTCCCACGGAGCGGTCCCCACGCCGGCGCGGACCATCATCGCCAGGCTCGCCCCGAACAGGTAGAGCCCGATCACCAATTGCGGGAGGCGGAGCAGCAGCCGGCCGGCACGCAGCTGGGCCACCGGCCCCAGGTCCACCAGCACCGCGCCGTCGGGGCGGAGGTCGGCGATCGTCATGCCGTTCAGTCTGCCGCCGAGTGGACTGGTTCTCCATAGCCACTCGTGATCTACTGGACTGCATGACGCAGGCCATTTCCGCGCCGCGAGTCGCCGCGCTCGTCGACGGCTTCGACCGCTCCCCCGCCTACCTCGGACTCGCCACGGCCCTGCGGGAGGTCATCGGCGACGGGCGCATCGGCTACGGCACGCGGCTGCCCAGCGAGCGTGAGCTCACCGCCTCCCTCGGCGTCTCCCGCACCACCGTCACCCGTGCCTACGCCGAGCTCCGCGACACCGGGTACGCCGAGGCCCGCCACGGCGCCGGCACCTTCACCCAGCTGCCCGGCGGCCCGGTCCGCGCCTACGACCGTGCGCTGCGGCCCGGCGAGGTGAGCGGCATCGACCTGACCTGCGCGGCCGCGAGCGCCCCGCCCGGCATCGCGGCGGCATACGCCGAGGCCGCGGCGCGGATGCCGGCCCACCTGGGCAGCCACGGCTACTACCCCGCCGGGCTGCCGGCGCTCCAGGCGGCGCTCGCGGCGACGTACGACGAGCGTGGCCTGCCCACGCGGCCCGAGCAGATCATCGTCACCGCGGGCGCCCTGGCGGCCACCGCGACCGTCGGCCGGGCACTGGCCACCGGTGGCGCACGGGTGCTCGTCGACTCGCCGACCTACCCCAACGCGGTGCAGGCCGTGCGCGCCGGCGGCGGCCGCACCGTCACCACGCCCATCGAGCCCGACGGGTGGGACCTGGACCAGATCGCCTCCACCCTGCGACGCCGCCGCCCGGTGCTCGCGCACGTGATGCCGGAGTTCCACAACCCCACGGGCCTGGTGATGCCCGAGGCCGACCGCCACCGCTACGCCGCCGAGCTGCGCCGCCACGGCGGGGTGGCCCTGGTCGATGAGGCGCACCAGGCGCTGCGCCTCGACGAGGGGACGGATGCGCCGCCCTTCGCCACCCTGGCGCCGGACGCGATCACCATCGGCAGCGCCAGCAAGAGCGTGTGGGGTGGGCTGCGGATCGGCTGGATCCGCTCCCCCGCACCCCTGGTCGACACGCTGGTCCAGTCCCGCATCACCCTCGACCTCGGCGCCCCCGTGCTGGAACAACTCGTGATGCTCCACCTGCTCGAGGACGGCTTCACGCAGGTGCTGGCCGAGCACACCGCCCGGCTCCGCACCCAGCGCGACGCCCTGGTCGCGGCACTCGGCGAGCACCTGCCCGACTGGCGCTTCCGGGTGCCGGAGGGCGGCATGGCGCTGTGGTGCGCTCTGCCGGGATCCTCGCGCCGCCTCGTCGACGCCGCTGCGGCGTACGACGTCCACCTCGCGCCGGGGCCCGCGTTCGCGCCCGCCGGTGGGCTCGACCGCTACCTGCGGCTGACCTTCACCCGCCCCGCCGAGGAGCTCACCGAGGCCGTACGCCGCCTGGCCGCCGCCTGGGCCGACACCGAGGGCACCGCACCCCCGCGGCGTACGACGACCGACCCGGTGATGGTGGCCTGAGCCCGGGGCACGGCTCAGCCGTCGACGAGGTCCACCGCGCGGATCATCGTGGCGTCGATGGCGACGGCGATCCGGTCCAGCGCCTCGCCGGGGATCGCGGAGTCGACCGAGAGCGCGACCAGCGCCTGGCCGCCCTTGGCCTCCCGTGCCACCTGCATGCCGGCGATGTTGACGCCCGCGTCGCCGAGCACCTGACCGACCGTGCCGACCATGCCGGGGCGGTCGGCGTAGGTGAAGAACGCCAGATGGCGCGTCGGCTCGACCTCGATGTCGTAGCCGTTGACCTCGACCAGCCGCTCGCGTCGGTGGATGCCCAGCAGGGTGCCGCTCACCGAAACCTGCGAACCGTCGGGGAGCGTGCCCCGCAGCGTGATCATGTTGCGGTGGTCGGGGCTCTCCACGGCCGTCACGAGCCGGACCTCCGTGCCGCGCTCGGCCGCGAGCAGCGGCGCGTTCACGTAGGAGACCTTCTCCTCCACGATGCCGGTGAAGACGCCCTTGAGCGCGGCCAGCTCGAGCACCTTGACGTCGTGGACGGTGATCTCGCCGCGGACCTCGACGTCGAGCTGCTGGGCGACCTCACCGGCGACGCCGGTGAAGATCTGGCCGAGTCGCTCGGTCAGGCCGATGCCGGGGCGGACCTCCTCGGCGATCACGCCCCCCTGCACGTTGACCGCGTCCGGGACCAGCTCGCCGGCGAGCGCGAGCCGCACGGACCGGGCGACGGCCACGCCGGCCTTCTCCTGCGCCTCCTCCGTGGACGCCCCCAGGTGCGGGGTCGCGACGACGTTGTCGAGCCCGAACAGCGGGCTGTCGGTGCAGGGTTCCTCGGCGTAGACGTCGAGACCGGCGGCGGCGATGCGGCCGTCCTTGAGCGCGGCGTGCAGGGCGTCCTCGTCCACGATGCCGCCGCGCGCCGCGTTGACCAGCACCAGTGACGGCTTGGCGTGGGCCAGCTGCTCGGCCCCGATGAGGCCGACGGTCTCGGGCGTCCTGGGCAGGTGGACGGAGAGGAAGTCCGACTCGGCCATCAGCGTGTCCAGGTCGACCAGTCGCACCCCGATCTGCGCCGCCCGGCCGGCCTGCACGTAGGGGTCGTAGGCGATGACGTCCATGCCGAAGGCGCTCAGGCGCTGGGCGACCAGGACGCCGATCCGGCCCAGGCCCACGATGCCGACGGTCTTCTCGAAGAGCTCGATGCCGGAGTAGCGCGAGCGCGCCCACTCGCCGTGCCGCAGCGCCGCGTGCGCCGGCGAGACGTGCCGGGCGGCCGCCAGCATCAGGGCGATCGCGAGCTCGGCGGCGGACACGATGTTGGAGGTGGGCGCGTTGACGACCATCACGCCCGACTGCGTCGCGGCGCGGACGTCGACGTTGTCCAGGCCCACCCCCGCGCGGGCGACGACTTTCAGCCGGGTGGCAGCGGCCAGGGCCTCGGCGTCGATCGTGGTGGCCGACCGCACCAGGATCGCGTCGGCGTCGACGATGGCGGCGAGCAGCGAGGACCGGTCGGCGCCGTCGCAGGTGCGGATCTCGAAGTCGCCCCCGAGGGCATCGACGGTGGCGGGGCTCAGCTCCTCGGCGAGGAGAACGACGGGGCGGTCGGTCACGGGCGGGTCCTCTGCGGGTGCATACGAGACGTGGAACGTGCACGACACTGTGCCCGACCTCACGGTACCCGAGACGGACCCCGGCGCCGAAGCCCCGCGCTCGCGGTGCCTCCCCCCGGTGCCCCTCAGGGTCGGATCAGGGGTGGGTCCGGGGATCTGCCCGACGCGCGCGGGGGCACTGCCGCGGCAGAGTCGCCGCCATGATCGACATCACCGACCTGACCAAGTCCTACGGCGGCTTCACGGCCGTCGACGGCGTCACCTTCACCGCCCGCCCGGGCCGTGTGACCGGGTTCCTCGGTCCCAACGGCGCCGGCAAGACCACGACCATGCGCGCCATGGTCGGGCTGACCGTGCCCGATGCCGGCAGTGCCACCGTGCTCGACCGGCACTTCGCCGACCTGCCCAACCCCGGCCGGGAGGTCGGCGTACTCCTCGACGCCTCGGCGCAGCACGCCGGCCGCACCGGCCGGGAGGTCCTCAGCATCGCGCAACGGACGATGGGGCTGCCCAAGGAGCGGGTGTCCGCGACCCTGGAGCGGGTCAGCCTCACCGAGCAGGAGGCGGGCCGGCGCGTGCGCAACTACTCCCTCGGCATGCGGCAGCGGCTGGGCATCGCTACGGCGCTGATCGGCGAGCCCGACGTGCTGATCCTCGACGAGCCGGCCAACGGCCTCGACCCGGCCGGCATCCGCTGGATGCGGGACCTGCTGCGGGACTTCGCCGACGCGGGCGGCACCGTGCTGCTCTCCTCGCACCTGCTGCACGAGATCGAGGTCATCGCCGACGACATCGTCGTCATCGGCAACGGCCGCATCGTCGCCCAGGGCACCAAGCAGGAGCTGCTGCTCAGCGGCGACACCCTGGTCCGCGCCGCCGACACCGACGGCCTCCGCCGGGCCCTCACCGGCGCCGGCTTCACCGCCGAGCCGCTCGACGGCGCCCTCCTCACCGACGGGGACCTCGCCGCCGTCGGCCGGACGGCGTACGACGCCGGGATCGTCCTGACCGAACTCCGCGCCGCCGACGGTGCCGGGCTGGAGGAGATGTTCCTGGAGCTCACCGCCGAGAGCCAGCGCGACCACCTCGAAGGAGCAGCAGCATGAGCACCACCACCGCCACCGACAGCGCCACCGACACTCGCCCGGCGCCCACGCGCCCGCAGCAGCGCACCGCTCCCGCCCCGATCCCGTTCACGCGGATCCTGGGCGTGGAGTTCCAGAAGATGTTCGACACCCGCGCCGGGCTCTGGCTCATGGCCAGCGTCGTGATCGTCTCCCTACTGACCACCGCCGGGGTGATCGTCTTCGCCGACGCCGAGGACCTGACGTACGAGACCTTCGGCACCGCGGTCGGCATCCCGATGTCGGTGGTCCTGCCGATCATCGCCATCCTCGCCGTGACCAGTGAGTGGAGCCAGCGCACCGCCCTGACGACCTTCACGCTGGTGCCGAGTCGCGGTCGTGTGATCGCCGCCAAGCTCGTCGACATCCTCGTCATCGGCCTGGCCGGCATGGGCATCGCCATGGGTGCCGGTGCCGTCGGCAACGTCGTCGGCACCGCGATCGCCGGCGAGGACCCGGTGTGGAACCTCGAGACCCAGGTCTTCGGCCAGCTCCTGCTCGCCATGATCATCACGATGCTGGTCGGCTTCGCGCTGGCGGCGCTGTTCCGCAGCACGCCCGCCGCGATCGTGGGCTACTTCGTGTGGGGCATGGTGCTGCCGGGCATCTCCGGCGCGCTGGCGGGCGTGAACCAGTGGTGGTTCGACAACGCCGCGTGGTTCGAGCTCAACACGGCGATGTTCCCGCTGTATGACCAGGTGCCCACCGGCGAGCAGTGGGCGCAGCTGGGCGTCACGACGCTGATCTGGGTCGTGCTGCCGTGCCTGGTCGGCACCCGGCTGCTGCTGCGCTCGGAGGTGAAGTGACCCCTTGACCGGCGGCCGCGGAGCCGCTGGTCAGGAGCAGCCGTCGGGGCCGCAGACGTCGGCCCCGGCGGCTCCGGTCATCTCCACGACCGGGTGCGCGGCCTCCCACGCCTTGTGCAGTACCTCCAGCAACGTGGCGGCGGGCTGGGCGCCGGAGACGCCGTACCGGCCGTCGACGACGGCGAACGGCACCCCGCCGGCGCCGTACTCGTGGGCCTGGTCCTGGTCGGCGAAGACGTCCTGGCGGTACTCACCGGACGCCAGCACGTCAGCGACCCGGTCCGCGGGCAGCCCGGCCTTCTCGGCAGCCGTCCGCAGCACCTCGTGGTCGGCGATGTTCTCCGCACGGACGAAGTACGCCGCCAGCAGCTCCTCCTTCAAGGTGGCCTGCACGGTCGTGCCGCTCTCGGCCAGGGCCAGGTGCAGCAGCCGGTGGGCGTCGACGGTGTTGACCGGGCGCGACTCGTGGTGGCGCCAGACCATGCCCTCCTCGGCCGCGACGGCCTCCATGCGGTCGACCATGTCGCGACCGGCGTCCGACCCCCCGCCGTACTTGCGGCCGAGGTGCTCGGCAGCGACCGGCCCGGGCTCGGTGGACGCGCCCGGGTCGAGCTGGAAGGAACGCCAGACGACCTCCACCTGGTCGGCGTGCTCGAACTCCGCGAGCGCGCCCTCCCAGCGGCGCTTGCCGATGTAGCACCACGGGCACACGACGTCGGACCAGATCTCGATACGCATGTCGGGCAGAACGCCGACACCCCCGGTGGATGTTCCACGCGGGGGTGTCGGGAAGCCGCACGTCGACAGCGCGTGCGGCCGCTGTCGACGCGACTCAGCGGGCGGCGGAGCCCTCGGTGTAGTCGTCGTCGATCTGCTGCCAGGAGAAGTGGCCGCGCAGCGCCTTGCCGGTCGCCTCGATCGGGTGGCCGGCCTCCTTCTCGCGGAGCTGGTTGAACTCCGTCGCGCCGTTGTCCTGGTCGTCGATGAAGCGCTTGGCGAAGGAGCCGTCCTGGATCTCGTCCAGCACGCCCTTCATCGCCTGCTTGACCTCGGGGCCGATGACCCGCGGACCGGAGACGTAGTCGCCGTACTCGGCGGTGTCGGAGACGCTCCACCGCTGCTTGGCGATGCCGCCCTCCGCCATCAGGTCGACGATGAGCTTGAGCTCGTGCAACACCTCGAAGTAGGCGATCTCGGGCTGGTAGCCGGCCTCGGTGAGGGTCTCGAACCCGGCCTGGACCAGGTGCGAGACGCCGCCGCACAGCACGGCCTGCTCACCGAACAGGTCGGTCTCGGTCTCCTCGGTGAAGGTGGTCTTGATGACGCCGGCGCGGGTGCCGCCGATGCCCTTGGCGTAGGACTTCGCCAGCTCCCAGGCCGAACCCGAGGCGTCCTGCTCGACGGCGATGATGTCGGGGATGCCGCGGCCGGCGACGAACTCGCGGCGCACGGTGTGGCCGGGGGCCTTCGGCGCGACGAGGATGACGTCGACGCCCTCGGGCGCCTGGATGTAGCCGAAGCGCACGTTGAAGCCGTGGCCGAAGACGAGGGTGTCCCCCGCGGCCAGGTGCGGCTCGATGGACTCCCGGTAGAGGTCGCGCTGGTACTGGTCGGGTGCGAGGACCACGACGACGTCGGCCTCCTCGACCGCCTCGGCGGGCGTGAGCACCTTCAGACCCTCCTCCTCGGCCTTCGGGCGGCTCCTGGACCCCTCGGGGAGCCCGACGCGCACGTCGACACCGGAGTCACGCAGGTTGAGTGCGTGGGCATGGCCCTGGCTGCCATATCCGATGACCGCCACGTGCTTGTCCTGGATCAGGGACAGGTCGGCATCGTCGTCGTAGTAGATCTCGGCCACGGTCGGGCTCTCCTTCGTCTCGTTCGTTGACCCCGCCGCCTCGGACGGCGGCCGGGGGTTGTCTGGTGTTCACCCACCTTGTCCGGCACTGCAGTGCCGGACAAGGTGGGCGATCCCCGGTCGGCCGGGGATCACTGCTACCCGCCCGCGGCGGGCGGCACGGGTACGGCGACGGGCTTGCCGCGCTCGGAGATCGACCGGGAGCCCCGGCCGATGGCGACCATGCCCGACTGGACCAGCTCACGGATCCCGTAGGGCTCGATGACCCGCAGGAAGTCCTTGATCTTGTCGGGGTTGCCCACGATCTGGATCGTGAGCGCGTCCGGGGCCACGTCGATGACCTTGGCCCGGAACAGCTGGACGCAGTCGAGGACCTCACCGCGTGTCTCGGGCGAGGCGCCGACCTTGACCAGCACGAGCTCCCGGTTGACCGAGGCGTCGTCCTCCAGCTCCACGATCTTGATCACCTCGACCAGCTTGTTGAGCTGCTTGGTGACCTGCTCCAGCGGGTTCTCCGCCACGTTGACGGCAATGGTCATCCGGGACACGTCGTCGTGCTCGGTGGGGCCCACGGCGAGCGAGTCGATGTTGAAGCCGCGCCGGCTGAAGAGTCCTGCGATCCGCGCCAGGACACCGGGCTTGTTCTCGACCAGCACCGAGAGGGTGTGGGTGCTCACAGCTCGTCCTCCTCGAACGTCGGGGCCAGGTCGCGGGCGTACTTGATGTCGTCGTTGCTGGTGCCGGCCGCGACCATCGGCCAGACCATCGCGTCGCGGTGGACACGGAAGTCGACCACGACCGGCGCGTCGTTGATCTCCATCGCCTTGGCGATGGTGGCGTCCACGTCCTCGGGCGAGTCACACGCCAGGCCGACGCAGCCGTAGGCCTCGGCGAGCTTGACGAAGTCCGGGACCCGCTTGGAGTGCAGGTCGGTGTTGGAGTAGCGCTCGTTGTAGAACAGCGTCTGCCACTGCCGCACCATGCCCAGCGACTCGTTGTTGATGACCGCGACCTTGATCGGGATGTCGTTGATCGCGCAGGTGGCGAGCTCCTGGTTGGTCATCTGGAAACAGCCGTCACCGTCGATCGCCCACACCGTGTTGTCGGGCATGCCGACCTTGGCGCCCATCGCGGCGGGCACCGAGAAGCCCATGGTGCCGAGGCCTCCGGAGTTGATCCACCGGTTGGGCGCCTCGTAGCCCACGAAGTGCGCGGCCCACATCTGGTGCTGGCCGACGCCGGCGGTGTAGATCGCGTCCTCACCGGCCAGCGCACCGAGTCGCTCGATGACGTACTGCGGCGCGAGGCCGCCGTCGTCGGGCTCGTCATAGCCCAGCGGGTAGGTCTTCTTCACGCCGGCGAGGAAGTTGACCCACGCCTCGTAGTCACCGGTGTGGCCGGCGTCGGCCTCGGTGCGCAGCGTGGTGATCAGGTCCAGCAGGACCTCGCGGACGTCGCCCACGATCGGGACGTCGGCGTGGCGGTTCTTGCCGATCTCGGCCGGGTCGATGTCGGCGTGGATGACCTTGGCGTCGGGGGCGAAGGACTCCAGGAGTCCGGTGACGCGGTCGTCGAAGCGCGCACCGAGGCTGATCAGCAGGTCACTCTTCTGCATGCCCGCGACCGCGGCGACGGTGCCGTGCATGCCCGGCATGCCCAGGTGCTGCGGGTGGGAGTCGGGGAACGCGCCGCGCGCCATCAGGGTGGTCACGACCGGCATGCCGGTGAGCTCGGCCAGCTCCCGCAGCTCCTTGGCCGCCCCGGAGCGGATGGTGCCGCCGCCGACGTAGAGCACCGGCCGGCGCGCCTCGAGGATCAGCTTCGCCGCCTCGCGGACCTGCTTGGCGTGCGGCCGGGTCACGGGCCGGTAGCCGGGCAGCTGGAGCTCGGTGGGCCAGACGAACTCGGTCTGGGCCTGCAGTGCCGACTTCGCGACGTCGACCAGGACCGGGCCGGGGCGTCCGGTCTGTGCGATGTGGAAGGCCTGCGCCACCGTGCCCGGGATGTCGCGGGGGTCGGTGACCAGGAAGTTGTGCTTGGTGATCGGCATCGTGATGCCGCGGATGTCGGCCTCCTGGAAGGCGTCGGTGCCGATCGCACCCGCACCGACCTGGCCGGTGACCGCGACCATCGGCACCGAGTCCATGTGGGCGTCGGCCAACGGCGTCACCAGGTTGGTGGCGCCCGGCCCCGAGGTCGCCATGCACACGCCGACCCGGCCGGTCGCGGCGGCGTAGCCCTGGGCGGCGTGGCCGGCACCCTGCTCGTGGCGCACCAGGATGTGGCGGATGGAGGAGTCCATCAGGGGGTCGTAGGCGGGGAGGATGGCGCCGCCGGGGATGCCGAAGACGTCGGTGACGCCCGCTGCCTCCAGCGACTTCACCAGGCTCTCCGCGCCCGTCACCGGGGTGCGTGCGCCCGGCTGCTGCTGCTCACTCATCCGTGTCGCTTCCTTCGTCGATCGTGGTGCGTACCCAACAAAAAACCCCTCGGTTGCCGAGCAACGAGGGGTGGACGCGCGTGCTGAACGGTCGTCAGCGTGCGCGTCCGGTGCGTACTACAAGGTCCTGCCGCATACGACCCAGCGTAGCCCTCCGTCCACGCCACCGGACCCCAGTGTGCCACGCGTCCCACGATGCGGACTTCTCGTCCAGCATTCGGAGACTCAGGCCGCGTCCTGCGCCGGCGGCTGCCAGGTGCAGATGCAGGCACGGTTGCCGTCGGGATCGGCCAGCACCCAGAACGACGGCGCCGCGGCCTCGTCCACCATGCGGCCACCGGCCTCGAGCGCCGCGGTGATCCGGGCCTCGGCGTGCTCGGGTGCGACGTGGACGTCGAGGTGGAACCGCTGGTGGGGTGCCTCGTGCGGTCCGGCCTCCTGGAACCACAGCGCCGGGAAGCGGCCCGCCGGGTCGAGCACCTCGTCGGGCCGCGGGGCGTCGGCGTAGCCGAGCACCGCCCGCCAGAACGGCTTGAGGGCCTCGTGGTCGTGGGTGTCGAGGGCCAGCTCGAGATGCTGGACCTGCTCGGGGGCGGGGCTCGCCCCGAGCTCGGCCGCGATCTCGCTGATGCGGCGCGCCAGCCGGACGTCCCGCGCGGTCACGCCGTCCACGTCGTGGCTGGTCAGTGCGACGTCGACGTGCGGGAACCGCAGGTCGAGGTCGGGGTGGTGGTTCATGGCGTCGGCGGCCTCGGCGACGCGACCGGCGAGCTCGGCACCGGTCGAGAAGCTGCCGGTACGGAACCGGGCGCGCAGCGAACGGAGCATCAGGCACCAGTCGCCGAGCTCCTCGGCACGGACCTGGTCGGGGGTCAGCAGCGTGGTGTCGCTCATGTCGCCACTGTGGCACTCGCCGCCGACATGACCAAGGGGCGTGCCACGCTCATCCCTCCTCGGGCAGCACGAGGCGCCCGATCTCACCGGGGTTCCACGCGACCTCCCACCGGAACCCGTCGGGATCGGCGAAGTAGCCGGTGTAGCCGCCCCAGTCGCGGTGCTCCCCCGGCTGCACCACCGACGCACCGGCGCCCCTCGCGGTGGCGAGCACCTCATCGACCTCCGCGGGCGTGGCCACGTTGTGCGCGAGCGTCAGTGGCGGCACGCCGGGGCCCGACTGCAGCTCCCCGACCTCGCGACTGAACGCCGCGCGGTCCCACAGCGAGAGCACCAGGTGCTGGCCGGTGCGGATCATCAGCACCTCCCCGGGCACCTCGACGTGCGCCTCCCAGCCGAGTCCGGTCAGGTAGAAGCGCCGGGTGGCCGGCAGGTCGGCGACCGGGAGGGTGACGAAGCTGATGCGTTGGTCCATGGCGCCAGCCAACCAGCGGCCACCGACATCACCGGGCGCGGAGGGAGGTGCGCTGCCGACCGTCGTCGTCGAAGTTCTCGGGTGCGAGCCACCGGAGGTGGGACTCGCGGACCTGCGGCCACTCCTCGTCGGTGATCGCGTACCAGTCGGTGTCACGCCGGCGTCCCTTGACGACCAGGTGCTGGCGGAAGCGTCCCTCGTGGGTGAACCCGAGGCGCGTCGCGGCGCGACGCGACGCGTCGTTCAGTGCATCGCACTTCCACTCCACCCGGCGGTACCCCAGGTCGTCGAGGGCGTGGGCGGCCAGCAGGTGCAGCGCCTCGGTGGCCGCACGGGTCCGTTGCAGCGAGCGTCCCAGCAGGATCCCGGAGACCTCCACCTGGCCGTGCGCCGGCTCGATGCGGGTGTACGACGCGATCCCGGCCGCACGTCCCGCGTCCGGCCCCTCGCCCGGCACCAGCGCGAAGGTGAGCGCGTCGGGGCGGTCGAGCAGCTCGGCGAGGTGCATCCACAGGCCCGGGAGCGAGGTCGGTCGGTCGATGGTGCGGTAGGTCCACAGGTCGCCGTCGTCCTCGCCGCAGCAGGCGGCGTACAGGTCGGCGTAGTGGGCCGAGCTCAGTGGCAGCACGGTGACGTACCGGCCCCGCAGCGTCACCGGGGCCGGCGCGGGTCGCGGCTCCCAGCCGGCGACGACGTCGCCGACCCGTTGGCCGAACTCGTTGGTGTCCGGCACGCGGTCAGCTGGTGATCGCGCCCAGCGACGCGGACTTCACCGTCTTGGCGTACTTGCCGAGCACGCCACGGTTGAACTTCGGCGGGTTCGGCTCCCAGCCCTCACGGCGCGCGGCCAGCTCGTCGGGGTCCACGTCGAGCTCGAGCGAGCGGTTGGCGACGTCGAGGACGATCCGGTCACCGTCCTGCACGAACGCGATCGGTCCGGCGTCCACCGCCTCGGGGGCGATGTGGCCCACGCACAGGCCGGTCGTGCCGCCGGAGAACCGGCCGTCGGTGACCAGCACGACGTCCTTGCCGAGGCCGGCCCCCTTGATCGCGCCGGTGATGGCCAGCATCTCGCGCATGCCGGGGCCGCCCTTGGGGCCCTCGTAGCGGATGACCACCACGTCGCCGGCCACGATGCGGCCCTCGGCGAGGGCGTCGAGCGCGGCACGCTCACCGTCGAAGACGCGCGCGGTGCCGGGGTAGACGGCCTCGTCGAAGCCGGCGGACTTCACGACCGCGCCCTCCGGCGCCAGGGTGCCGCGCAGGATGGTGAGGCCGCCGGTGCGGTGGATCGGCTCGCTCATCGAGCGGATGACCGCACCGTCCAGGTCGGGTGGGGCGATGTCGGCGAGGTTCTCCGCGACCGTCTTGCCGGTCACGGTGAGGCAGTCGCCGTGCAGCAGCCCGGCTTCGAGCAGCGCCTTCATCACCATCGGGATGCCACCGACGCGGTCGAAGTCCACCCAGACGTACTTGCCGAACGGCTTGAGGTCGGCCAGGTGCGGCACCTTCTCCCCGATGCGGGTGAAGTCGTCGATGCTGAGCTCGACCTCGGCCTCGTTGGCGATGGCCAGCAGGTGCAGCACCGCGTTGGTGGAGCCGCCCAGGGCCATCGCGACCGCGATCGCGTTCTCGAAGGCCTCCTTGGTCATGATCTGACGCGCGGTGATGCCGCGCCGCAGCATCTCGACCACGGCCTCTCCCGAGCGGTGCGCGTAGCCGTCGCGGCGCCGGTCGACCGCCGGCGGCGCGGCCGACCCGGGCAGGGCCATCCCCAGCGCCTCGGCGACCGCGGCCATCGTGTTGGCGGTGTAGGCCCCACCACAGGCGCCCTCACCGGGGCAGATCGCCCGCTCGACCTCGTCGACCTTCTCGCGGCTGATCTTGCCCGCCAGGCAGGCACCCACGGCCTCGAAGGCGTCGATGATCGTGACGTCCTCGCCGTCGACCTTGCCGGGCAGGATGGTGCCGGCGTAGAGGAACACCGAGGCGAGGTCCAGGCGGGCAGCGGCCATCAGCATGCCCGGCAGCGACTTGTCGCAGCCCGCCAGCAGGATCGAGCCGTCGAGCCGCTCGGCCATCATCACCGTCTCGACCGAGTCGGCGATGACCTCCCGGGAGACCAGCGAGAAGTGCATCCCCTCGTGGCCCATCGAGATGCCGTCGGAGACCGAGATGGTCCCGAACTCCAACGGGTAGCCGCCGCCGGCGTGGACGCCGTGCTTGGCGGCCTTGGCGAGGCGGTCCAGGGAGAGGTTGCAGGGCGTGATCTCGTTCCACGAGGACGCCACGCCGATCTGCGGCTTGGCGAAGTCCTCGTCCCCCATCCCGACCGCGCGGAGCATGCCGCGCGCGGCGGCCCGCTCGAGACCGTCGGTGACCTCGCGGGAGCGGGGCTTGATGTCGGGGGTTGCGCCGTCAGTCATGGGCCAAGGATAGGAGACACCCGGGGCCGTCACTCGTCGGTGCCCGAGGTGGCGTCCTCGCCGGCCTCGGCGACGGCGCTGCCCAAGGTCTCCGGCGCCGCCAACCACGGGAGTGCGGCGACCAGGCTGACCAGTGCCGTGACGCCGAACGCCCAGCCGAAGCCGTAGGCGTCGGCGACCAAGCCCACCAGCACCGGGCCGAGGATCGCGCCGCCGTCCTGCGCCATCTGGAAGGTGCTCAGCACCGTGCCCCCGCTGCGCCCGGCGCCGACCACGTCGGCGACCGCCGCCTGCTGCCCGGGATTGACCATGCCGGCCCCGATCCCCGAGACCACCGAGAGCACCAGCAGCACCGCCAGGGAGCCGCTGAGGCCCAGCAGCCCCAGGCCGACCGCGGTGATGACGAGCCCGCCCAGCACCAAGGGACGACGCCCGACGGTGTCGGCCACCCGGCCGGCGACCTGCAGCGTCAGGGCGGTGCCGAGGGCAGCCAGCGCCAGGGCAGCGCCGGCGACCCACGTCTGGTCGGTCAGCGCGACCGCCAGCTGCGGGAGCACCGCCACCCGGACCCCGAAGTTGCACCAGCCGTTGGCGAACGCCGAGACCAGGCTGGCCCGGTACGCGCCGTGACGCAGCGCCTCGCGGACCCGCATCGGGACGACCTCCGGCGCGTCCGCCGGTGGCCGCAGGCGCGCACCGGAGAGTCGCACGCCGACCACGGACGCGGCGATGATCAGCGCACCGGCGTACACCAGGAACGGCAGGCGCAGCCCGAAGGAGGCCAGCGCACCGCCGAGCACGGGGCCGAGCATGCCGCCGACCAGGAAGGAGCTGGCGTACGCCGAGGACACCCGCCCACGGATCGTCGGCGGGGCCAGCCGCACCAGCAGCGACATCGCCGAGACGGTGAACATCGTCGAGCCGAGACCGCCGAGCCCGCGGAAGACCAGCAGCTGCTCATAGGTCTGCGCGAACGCGGTCGCGACCGAGGACGCGGCGACCACCACGAGACCGGTCAGGTACACCGGCCGCTCCCCCAGCCGACTGGAGAGGAAGCCACCCGCGGGTGCGAAGACCAGGCGGCAGAACGCGAACGCCGACACCACCAGGGAGGCCGCCGCGACGCCGACGTCGAAGCTGCGCGCGTAGGACGGCAGCACCGGGGAGACGAGGCCGTACCCGACGGCGATCACGAACGCCGAGGCGATCAGGACGAGGATCTCGCCCGGGATCGGCGGACGGTCGGCTCCTGCCCCGCGGCGTCGGCGGAGCAGGTCACGCACGGTGGGGGCCACCGTCGACGCACGAACGAGCCATGACCCCCACTCTCTCAGGCCGGTCCGCCCACCCGGGCGCGAGGTGGCTCAGCCAGCGGCGTCGACGCCGGCGCGCACCGACATCACGTCGGGGAGGTCGCGCGCGATCTCGCGCCAGCTCCCACCCTCGTCGGTCGAGGCCCAGACCGACCCGTTGCGGGCACCGAAGTAGAGCCCCGCCGGGTCGGCGCCGTCGGTGCAGAACGCGTCACGCATGACGGCGACGTAGAACTGCTCGGGCAGGCCGCGGTCGAGTGGCTCCCACGACTCCCCGGCGTCGCGCGAGCGCCACACCCGCGCGCGGCCCTCGGGCGGGTAGCGACCGTCGCCGCCACCGAGGGGGAAGACGTAGATCGTGTCGGGCTGGTGCGGGTGGACGACGATCGGGAACCCGAAGTCGCTCGGCAGCCCGTCGGCGATCGAGGTCCACGACCCGCCCTCGTCGTCGGAGCGGTAGACACCACCGTGGTTCTGCGCGTAGAGCCGCTCCGGGCGCGAGGGGTGCCGCGCGACCTTGTGGACGCACTGGCCGAACTCCGGCAGCTGCTGCCCCTCGGGGAGGAAGTCCGCACGGATGCCCTGGTTGCGGGGCTCCCAGGAGGCCCCACCGTCGGTCGTCCGGTAGACGCCGCCGGTGGACAGCGCCGCCGTCACCGAGGACGGGTCGGTCGGGTGCGGCAGCACGGTGTGGAACGCCTGGCCACCGAAGCCCTCGCCCCACTCCGGACGGTGCGGGTGGTCCCACAGCGCCTGCTCGAGGGTGAAGGTCTCGCCGTGGTCGACGGAGCGGAACACCGCTCCCGGCTCGGTGCCGGCGTACACGACGCCGTCCTCGGCGCCGGGCGCGAGCTGCCAGATGCGTTCCACGGTGCCGTCACTGCCCTCGGGGAACCGTACGCCGCCACCGGCGGTCTCCTGCCACGTGGCGCCGTGGTCGTCGGACCAGCGGACCTGCGGCCCGAGCCAGGGCGAGGAGGCACCGGCGAAGAGCCGGGTGCGACCGCCCCGGGTGTCGACCAGGCAGGAGTAGACCTCCTCCATGTCGTGGTGCGGACCGCTCAGGCTCCAGTCGTCGCGGTCCTCCGAGCGTCCGACCCACAGGCCCTTGCGCGTGCCGATCATCACCGTGGTGGCCATGGCTGCCCCTCCTCGCGCCGCCGATGCGGACGGTGTGCCCGCTGGCTCCTACATTGGCCCAGTGCCACCTCGGATGCCACTGGTCAGCGCGAGATTTTCTCCCCAGCAGTCCCTCGGGGTCGCGATCGCCCTGGTCATCGCCGGCATCTGGTCGGTGCAGCTCGGTGCCGGCATCGCCAAGACGCTCTTCGACGAGGTCTCGCCGACCGGGATGGTCTGGCTCCGGCTCGCGTCCAGCACCCTGTTCCTGCTCGCCCTGGCCCGTCCTCGGCTGCGCGGCCGCACCCGGGAGGACTGGCTGGTGGCGATCAGCTTCGGCGTCGCGCTGGGCACCATGAACTGGGCGATCTACCAGTCGTTCTCCCGGATCCCGATCGGCATCGCGGTCACCATCGAGTTCATCGGTCCCCTCGCGGTGGCCCTGTTCGGCTCCCGCCGGGCCCGCGACCTGGTCTGGGTCGGCCTCGCCGGCCTCGGGGTCGTGCTGCTCGGCGCCGAGCGGGCGGACCTGGACCCGGTCGGTGTCGCGTTCGCCGTGCTCGCCGGTGCCGCGTGGGCCGGCTACATCGTGTTCAGCGCCCGCACCGGCAGCCGTTGGGAGGGGCTGGACGGGCTCTTCGTCGCCAGCCTGGTGGCCCTGGTGCTGCTCTCCCCCGGGCTGTTGCTGACCGATGCCGGACCGTTGGGGGACCCACGGATCCTCCTCATCGGCGCCGCCGTCGGACTGCTCAGCTCCGTGGTGCCCTACAGCCTGGAGCTCGTCGCCCTGCGGCGCGTGCCGCCGGCCACGTTCGGGGTGCTGATGAGCCTCGAGCCGGCGGCGGCCGCGATGGCGGGCCTGGCGATCGTGGGCGAGCAGCTGGCGCTGTCGCAGTGGGCCGCGGTGACCTGCGTGGTGCTGGCGAGCGCCGGCGCCACCCGGGCGGCCGCGCGGCCGGCCTTCACCGAGCCCGCACCGAACTGACCCACCCGGGCCGGCGCCGCGCAGCGCCGATGTGGACCAAGGCCCGGCACCGGCGGCCGTCCTCAGGCACAATCGGGGCCATGTCGACCCCCGCTGCTCCGGTCGCCGCGCATCCCTCGGTGGCCTTCCGCGACATCCTCTCCGACGACGGCACCTCGGTCCGGGTCTGGACCAACGACCCCGAGGGCACGATCGACGGTCCGACCGTCGTGCTCTGCAACGGCCTGGGCACCAACGCCTACCTGTGGCCGGCGCTGCTCGACCCCGAGTGCGGGGTCCGCGTGGTGTCGTGGAACCACCGCGGCGTGGGCGGCTCGGAGCGTCCCCGCAACCCCGACCACGTCGAGATCGAGCACTTCGTCCAGGACGCCCTGTCGGTGATGGACCACTTCGGCATCGACCGGGCGGTGCTGATGGGCTGGTCGATGGGCGTCAACACCATGTTCGAGCTCGCGCTCCACCACCCCGAGCGGGTCGCCGGACTCTTCGCCGTGGCGGGGGTGCCGGGCGAGACCTTCGCCACCATGCTCGGCCCCCTCCACCTCCCGCACGCGGTGGCACGTGCGCTCACGGTCAACGTGTGCCGGGTGGCGAAGTACACCGGCTGGGTCGCCACGCCGCTCACCCAGCGCATCCCCGTCGGGCCGCGGCTGGTCAAGGCGATCACCCGCACCGGCTTCATGTTCCCGATGCCCGACGTCGAGCTCGCCGCGGACGGCATCCGCGAGTTCCTCACCACCCCGGTCGACTGGTACGCCCACCTCGCCCTGAGCACGTCGCGCCACACCCGCGTGCCGCTGAGCCGCATCACCGTCCCGGCCCGCTTCGTCGCCGCGACGTACGACGTCCTGGCGGGCGCCCGCGACATGGCCACCGCCGCGGACCGCATGGCCGAGGCGGACTACCACGAGCTCCGCGGCTCCCACTTCATCCAGGTCGAGCAGCCCGAGGCCGTGCACGCCCTCCTGCTGGACTTCCTGGAGCGGGTCCGATGAGGACGCGACGCGCCCTCGCCGCCCTGCTGGGCGTCGGCCTGACCGCGTCCGCGTGCTCCCAGGGCGGCAACGAGGTCGACGTGCAGGTCGAGGAGAGCCTGACCAGCGCCGCCGAGCCGACGACGGCGGCGTCCTCGGCCGACGCGGAGCCGAGCCAGGTGCCCGCCGACGGCGTGCCCGACATCGTCGGGACGGCCGCACGCGGCCTGGAGGTGCCGTGGGGCATCGACTTCCTTCCCGATGGCCGTGCGATCGTGACCGAGCGCGACTCCGGGCGGGTCCAGCTCGTCGAGGCACCTGAGGGCTCGGACCCGGCGGAGCCGGTCGAGGCCGGCACGGTCCGCGGGGTCGACGCCCGCGCCGAGGGCGGCCTGATGGGGGTCGCGGTGTCCCCTGACTTCGCCGAGGACCTGCAGGTCTACTTCTACGTGACGACCAAGAAGGACAACCGGGTCGTCCGCGCCACCCTCGACGGCGACGAGCTCGGCCGCACCGAGGTGGTGCTGAAGGGCATCCCCGTCGGCGACCGCCACAACGGCGGTGCCCTGCTCTTCGGCGAGGACGGCCACCTCTTCGTCAGCACCGGAGAGACCACACGGCGCGAGCTCGCCCAGGACCGGGGCTCGCTGGCGGGCAAGATCCTGCGGATCACCGCCGAGGGCAAGCGTCCCCGGGACAACCCGTTCCGCAAGAGCCTCGTCTGGTCACTCGGCCACCGCAACGTCGAGGGCATGACCCTCGACGCGGAGGGCAACCTGTGGGCGAGCGAGTTCGGCGACTCCACCGCCGACGAGGTCAACCTGATCCGCAAGGGGCGCAACTACGGCTGGCCGGTCTACGAGGGACCGGTGCAGGTGGCGGCCGGCGAGGGCGACTTCACCGAGCCCGCGCTCACCCGCCGCCCCGAGGACGCGTCCTGGGCCGGCATCACCCACTCGCGGGGCTTCTTGTGGGCCGCCGGCCTGCGCGGCGAGCGGGTGTGGCGGATGAAGGTCGCCGACCGGTCCGCCAGCGACGGCCGCGGGTTCCTCGAGGGCGAGTACGGCCGGCTCCGGGCCGTGGCCACGGCGCCGGACGGCCGCCTGTGGCTGGGCACCAGCAACCGTGACGGTCGCGGCGACCCTGCCGAGGCCGACGACCGGATCCTGCTGGTCAACCCCTGAGGCCGATGCCGCTGCTCAGCGGGACTCGATCGCCGGCTCGGTGCGCTCGATCCGGCTCCGACGAGCCGCCCGCCGCAGTGTCGTCAGCACCGCCGGGCCGAGCAGTGCGAGCGCCAGGGCGTTGGTGATCGCACGACCGGTGTCGTAGCCGCCGGTCGAGGTCAGCAGCGTGTAGAGGCCGAAGCGGTGCAGGTTCTCCCCCAGCGAGCCGCCCGGCACGTAGGACAGTTCCGTGCCGTCCTGTCCGGGCACCTCGACGCCGAGGAGGAACGGCCAGCCCCACAGGTTGAGCAGGATGCCGTAGGCGTAGGCCGCGACGACGCCGTACACCACCAGCATCGCGATCTCCGAGCGGCCGGTGACGCGGCGTGGGAGCAGGCCCGCGCCCAGGCCGACCCAGCCGGCGACGAGCATCTGGAATGGCAGCCACGGCCCGACGCCCGCGGTCAGCAGCGCGGAGGCGAACAGCGACGTGCACCCGAGCACGAACCCGAAGCCCGGACCGAACACCCGGCCGCCGAGGATGAGCAGGAAGAACACCAGCTCGATGCCGGCGCCGCCGGCGCTGATGCCGCGCAGGACGGCGTTGACCGCGCTGAGCACGCCGAGGATCGCGAGCACGCGCGCGTCCATGCCGCCCTCGCTGAGCTCGGCCAGCACCACCGCCAGCACGACCGGCAGCAGCGCGAGGAAGAAGAACGGTGGGTCGACCCGGCTGCCGACGTCGGCCTCGAGGAAGAGCGGCCACCCCAGCATCAGCACCCCGATGGTCGAGGCGAGCAGCAGCACCGCCGCGGAGCGCGGCGTCACGGTCCAGGTCGTGCTCACCGGCGCACCTCGTCGGCGGCACGCTCGATGCCCAGCGCGTCGGCGACCTCCCCGACGGTCAGCCAACCGGGACCGAGCACCTTGGTGACTTGGGGCGCGAACGCCGGCGACTCGGCGACGACGTCGCGCACCGGCCCGGACGAGACGACCTCACCCTCGGCGAGCACGGCGACCCGGTCGGCGGACTGGGCGACGAACTCCACGTCGTGGGTGGCGACCAGCACGGCACGCCCCCGGTCGGCCAGGTCGCGCAGGATCCGTGCGAGCACCCGCTTGGCGGGATAGTCCAGGCCACGGGTGGGCTCGTCCAGCAACAGCACCGGCGGGCGGGCGGTGAGCACGATCGCCACGGCCAGGGCTAGCCGCTGCCCCTCGGAGAGGTCGCGCGGGTGCATCGCGGTGTCGATGCCCGGCGCCAGCCGGTCGAGCAGGTCGCGGCACGAGCCGGGTGCGGCCTCCGCGGTGCGGTCAGCCGTCGCGCACTCCTCGGCGACGGTCTCCAGGTAGAGCAGGTCCGCGGGGCTCTGGGGCACCATCCCGACGAGCTCGCGCCGCTGCTCCGCTCGGGCGGCGTGCGGGTCCGAGCCGGCGACGTCGACGCGTCCCTCGGTCGTGCCGAACCGTCCCTGCAGCGCCCACAGCAGGGTGGACTTGCCGGCGCCGTTGCGTCCCATCAGTGCCGTCACCGATCCGGCGGCCAGGTCCAGGTCGAGGCCGCGCAGCACCGGCACGCCGCCCCGCGCCACCACCAGGCCACGGGTGGTCGCCACGGCGGTGCCGGTGACCGGTGGCCCCGACGGCGGCAGTCCCAGGTGGGACCGCAGTGCCGTCGTACGCCGTCGCGCGTCCCGCACGGTCAGCGGGAGCGGGTGCCACTCGGCGAGGCGGCCGAGCTCCACCAGGGGCGGGGCGATCGGTGCGTCGCGCAGCACCTCGGCGGGCTCGCCGACTCGTGCGCGGCCGTCGCGGTCGAGCAGGCACATCCGGTCGGCGAAGGGCATTACCCGCTCGAGACGGTGCTCGGCGACCAGCACGGTCAGCCCGAGGTCGTGCACCAGTCGGGTCAGTGTCGCCAGGACCTCCTCGGCGGCGGTCGGGTCCAGCGCCGAGGTCGGCTCGTCGAGCACGAGCAGCCGCGGGTGGGCGGCGAGCACCGCACCGATGGCGACCCGCTGCTGCTGTCCGCCGGACAGGGTCCGCAGGTCACGGTCACGCAGGTCGGCGATGCCGAGCAGGTCGAGCGTCTCCTCGACCCGTCGGCGCATCGTCGTCGGCGGCAGGCCCAGCTGCTCCATGCCGAAGGCCAGCTCCTCCTCGACGGTGTCGGTGACGAACCAGGCGGCGGGGTTCTGCCCCACGAAGCCGATCGCGTGCGCGCGGTCGCGCGCCGGCCGCTCGATGATGCTCTCGCCGTCCAGCCGCACGTCCCCCGTCAGCGTGCCGCCGGTGAACCCGGGCACCAGTCCGGCGACGACACCGAGGAGGGTGGACTTGCCCACGCCGGTCGGCCCGGCGAGCAGCATGAGTTCGCCCGACTCCACGGTCAGGTCGACCCCGTCGAGCACCGTGCGGTCCTCGTGGCGGAGCGTGATGTCGCGCAGCTCGATCACGACGGCACCACCTCCGGGTCGTCGGCGCGGACCGGCGCTGCGGTGCGGGTGGTCACCGGCGGCGGGGCGGCCCAGACCGGCACGACGGCCACCAGGACGACCAGGACCGACGGCAGCGAAACCGCCGGCAGCTCCGTCACGCCCGGGTGGGCCACCGCGTAGTCCCACCGCTGCACGGCCCAGGCGCCGGCCCCGACGACCACACCCGAGGCCGCCACCACGAACTCCGGCAGCTGCCAGCGCGTCGGCCGGTAGCGGGTGCGGCGGACCCGGCGCCCGGCGACGACGAACCCGGCGAGCGCGAGCGCGGTGCCGAGCAGCAGCATCGGCACCGCCATCAGCCGTGGCGCAGAGCCGTCCAGGACGGCGTACACGCCGACGCAGACGCCGAGCAGACCGCCGATCATCAGGGCGCCGGTGCTGCGGCGCTGCCCGGCACTCACCGCGCAGGTGCGTCCGTAGCCGCGGGCGTCCATGCCGGCCGCGAGGGAGAGGGACCGCTCCAGGGCGTCCTCGAGCACCGGGACGACGAGGCGTCGCAGCCCGCGGATCCGTCCGGAGTCACCGCCGCGGAGGCGTTGTGCGGCGCGGACCCGGCGGGCACTGTCGGCCAGCTGGGGCAGCACGCTGATCGCCACCACCATCGCGGTGCCGACCTCGTACAGCGCCGGTGGCAGCGACTTCATCAGCCGCTTGGGGTTGGCCAGGGCGTTGGCAGCCCCGACCGCGATCACCAGTCCGGCCAGTCGCAGGCCGTCGTAGGCGCCGGCGAGGAACTCCTCGCGGGTGAACGGACCGAGCAGGCTCACGCCAGCCGCCCAGTCCGGCAGCGGGACCTCGGGCAGCGCGATCCAGACGTGGCCGGGCGAGTTGCCGCCGAGCACGAGGCGGAAGAGGACGCGGATCACCACGATCGCCGCGCCCACCCACAGGTAGAGGCGGAAGGCGCGTGCCCAGGGCTGGTCGGAGCGGCAGGTGAGGACGACGAGGCAGGTGACGGCGACGACCAGGCCGAGCAGGACCGGGTTGGTCGTCGAGGTGGCGGCCACGGCCAGCCCGATCGCCCAGCACCACCACGCGACCGGGTGCAGCTCGCGGGGGATCCTCATGACGCCCGCCTGCGGGCGAGGAGCGGCACGGCCGCCGCGAGCAGCACCAGGGCCACGACCCCGCCGACGAGCCATCCCGCCGTCGCGTCGTCCTCCGGCGGGGGTTCGGCGCCGATCGCGTCATCGGGACCGTTCGCCACGGCCCCGCCCGGGGCCGCATCGTCGGGGGGCTCGGCCTCGTCCGCGCCCTGGTGCCAGGCGAAGGCGACCGCACCGCCGGCGGGGATCTCCAGGCTGCCCACCCCCAGGCTCGCGTAGGTCCACTCGGCGGTGCCGTCGGACCACCACAGGCTCCAGTAGGCGTCGTTGTCGCTGCAGGGACCGTCGGCGGGCTTGCCCGCCACCCGGCACACGAAGTCACCCAGCTGCGGCACGCGCTCCAACGCGACCCCGGCCGCCTCGAATGCCTCGGCCGCCGTGCCCGGGGGCACGCAGTCGGTGCGCGGGGCTCCCCCGAGCTCGTTGTAGTCGACGACCACGGTGACCTCGTCGCAGGCCGGTGCCGGCGACTCCGCGGCGGTCGCGGCGGTCGTCGCCCCGGCCGCGAGCATCGAGCTCGCGGCGAGGGCAGCGACCGCGGTCCGCATCATCAGGCGCTCGGGCACTCCGCCGCGTCGGCGTCCTCGGGCGCGGCCAGCAGCGCGGGCAGGGCCTGCGCGGTGGCGAGGCGCCACTGGTACGACGTCTTGTCGGTGAGGCCCTTGTCCGCGGCGGCACTCACGGCAGCGTCGTCGTAGGCGATCGCGCCGCTCTCCTCGGCGACGGCGCCGTCGCAGTCGGCGAGCTGGTGCTCGCGCACCCAGGTGGCCGCCGCCTCCGCGGCCCCGTCCTCGCCGGCCAGCTGCAGGGCCCGGCCGGCGAAGCCGGTGCTGTTGCTGTTGGCGGGGATCTGGCCGCCACCGGCGAACGAGCCGTCCTCGGCCTGCTCCGAGACCAGGTAGCCCACGGCCGACTCGACCGCCGCGGTGACCGTCTCGTCCTCCACGTCGTGCATCAGCAGCACGAACAGCGCCGTGGCATCGACCGAGGGCTGACCCTCGGAGCCGTCGCAGGTCTGGTCCTCGGCGTCGGGGGCGGAAAAATCCTGGCGCAGGAAGCCGGCCTCGCACTGCTGCATCAGCAGGAAGTCGGTCGCGGCGTCGGCCTCGGCCGATCCCGCGTTGCTCAGGCCCTTGGCGGCCCAGGCCTGGCCCAGCGCGTTGGCGTAGTCGCCGTACTCGCTGTCGTCACTGGTGCGGCCGTCCTCGGCGGTGCGCTCCTCCAGCGTGGCGAGGGCGTCGAGTCCCCCGACGTCGGCGGGGTCGCCGCCGGTGTCGGTGACGAGGGTGACCAGCTTGCCCGCGTTGCCGGCGTAGACGGCGCCGTCGGGCGTCACGTACGCCTCGGCGTCGGCCGTGACCGCCTCGGTCATGGTGGTGATGGCGGCCTCGTCGTAGCCGATGGCACGCAGGGAGTAGATCGCGTCGACGGTGGCGCCGTAGTCGGGCGCGGCGAACTCGTCGTTGACCACGAGGCCGTCGGCGAGCTCCTCCTCGACCAGCCAGTCGGCCGCGGCGGTGGCCAGCGGCTGGCCGGGCGCCTCGGCGGGCTCGGTCGCGGTCCCGCCAGCACCATCAGCGCCATCGGTGCCGGCGTCGTCGCCGCAACCGGCGAGGCCGGTGGCGAGCAGGGCCGCGGCGAGCGTGGCGGCGCCGGTGCGGCGCGCGGAACTGGGGGCCAGGCGGATCATGCATACCTCCCGCTGCACGTCAGCGGGCGGGCGATCCGACCGCTGCTCTCCTCGACAGCGTTGTGTCAGGACGCTCCGTGACGGGTGCTCCGGCTCGCCTCCGGGCAGGAGGCCTACGGTTGCGGGTCAGCGCCGGACTTCGACCGGCTTCCCCCGTCCACGGGCGCGTGGTCCGGCGCACCGGGGTGGTACGCCGACGTGCACTCTACCGCGATCCGCCCGTCCGTCCCGCCGTGGCCCGGACGTGCTCACCCCCGGTAGGCGGACCGGAGCAGCCGCTCGGTGAACACCCTGGTCGCCTCGACGCGCGTGCCGACCCCCAGCAGGCGGTACACGTTCTCCACGTGCTTGCGGACCGTGCCCTCCTCGATGTCCAGCGCCGCTGCGAGCTCACGGTTCGACATCCCCCCGGCGACCCCCTCCAGCACCTGGAGCTGACGGGGCGTGAGCTGCGCTTCGGGTGCCTCCCGGGTGACCCGCTGGGCGAGCAGCACCGGTGAACCTTCGCCGGGCACGGCGCGGACGAACCACCGGGTCGCTCCACTGTCGAAGACGACCTGCTCCCCGAAGAGCCGTTGCGTGGGCGCCCGGAGGACGGCGCACTCGGGCGGCAACCGGTGGCCGACGCGGAACGCCAGGCTGTCGTCGGCCTCCGAGACCCAGTCGACGCGGCCGTCCGGGTCGGTGGTCACCACGACCCACCCAGCATCGATGGCCCCCTCCTCGGTCAGGCCGGCCGAGGAGATCGTGCGGCAGGCCAGGGCGAGGTGCGGGCGGAGCCGCACCAGCATCGCCTCGTCGCGGTCGGTGAAGGCGCCCGCCGTGCGGCTCAGCACGATCACCACGAGCGCCGACTCCGGTGAGGGGACCTCCATCACGAGCTGGTGTCGCAGGCCGAGCGGCTCGTAGTACCCGCGGTAGAGCTCGGTGTCGGTGAACCCTTCCACCGTCCGGAGGTCCAGCCGGAGCGGGATCGCGCCGCGGCCGGAGGCGTGGTGGGCGATGAGGGGGTGCTGGTGGGCGTACTGCTCGGTCACCGGCCGCAGGCGTGCCATGCGCGCGGACCACTCCGCCGGCGACACGACGACCTCGGCCGCCCCCGCCACGATGTTCACGTGGTTGAGCGTCACCACGTCACACGGGATGAGCGCCGAGGCGACCGCACAGGCGGTCGACCACAGGTCCTCGCCACCGGTGGTCAGGCGGTCGGTCTGCCGCAGGAATTCGAGAGCATCGGTCCCCGAAAGGTCCACCCGGAGATGCTAGCGCCGCCCGGACCACCGAGTACGCACATCGTCGTATTTCCCGACGGTGGTCCGTTGGCCGACGATGTTCGCGGAGACAGGCCCTTCGGGCCCGTCCCGCCGGCGGTCGGCGTGGTCCCCGATCAGGGGGTGGGGACCACGCCGGTCACCGGAACGCGATCGCTCAGGTGAGCTTCTCGAGGATCAGTTCCTTGACGCGGGCCGCGTCGGCCTGGCCGCGCATCTCCTTCATGACCGCGCCGATCAGTGCGCCCGCGGCCGCCACCTTGCCGCCGCGGATCTTGTCCGCGACGTCGGGGTTGGCCGCGATGGCGTTGTCGACGGCGGCCGCCAGCGCCCCGTCGTCGGAGACGATCTCCAGGCCGCGGTCGGCGACGATCTGCTCGGGAGTGCCCTCGCCGGCCATCAGGCCCTCGAACACCTGCCGGGCGAGCTTGTCGTTGATGGTGCCGGCGTCGACCATCGCCTGCACCTCGGCGACCTGCTGCGGGCTGACCCCGACGTCGGTCAGCTCGACGTCGGCGTCCTTCGCCCGACGGGCCAGTTCCTGCAGCCACCACTTGCGTGCTGCCTGGGGATCCGCGCCCGCGGCCACGGTCTCCTCGACCAGCGCCAGCGCGCCTGCACCGACGGTGTCGCGCATCTCCAACTCCGAGAAGCCCCACTCCTCGGCGAGCCGTGCCCGCTTGGCCGTCGGGTTCTCCGGCAGCGTGGCCCGCAGCTCCTCGACCCACTCCCGCGAGGGTGCGACCGGCACCAGGTCCGGCTCGGGGAAGTAGCGGTAGTCCTCCGCGTCGGACTTCTCCCGGCCCGACGTGGTCAGTCCGGTGTCCTCGTGCCAGTGGCGGGTCTCCTGCAGCACGGTGCCGCCGGCGTCGAGCACGCCCGCGTGGCGCGACATCTCGTAGCGCACCGCACGCTCCACGGAGCGGAACGAGTTCACGTTCTTGGTCTCGGTGCGGGTCCCGAGGGAGCCCGAGCCCTTGGGGGCGAGCGACAGGTTGACGTCCGCCCGCAGGTTGCCCTGGTCCATCCGCGCCTCGGAGACACCGAGCGCCACGATGAGGTCGCGCAACTGGTTGACGTACGCACGCGCGACCTCCGGGGCCCGCTCTCCCGCTCCCACGATCGGCTTGGTGACGATCTCGATGAGGGGGATGCCGGCGCGGTTGTAGTCCACCAGCGAGTGGCTCGCGCCGTGGATGCGACCGGTGTCGCCGCCGACGTGCGTCGACTTGCCGGTGTCCTCCTCCATGTGGGCCCGCTCGATCCCCACGCGGAACAGCTCCGGCTCGCCGTCGGCGCCCGGGACCTCCACGTCCATCCAGCCGTCGAAGCAGATCGGCTCGTCGTACTGACTGGTCTGGAAGTTCTTGGGCATGTCCGGGTAGAAGTAGTTCTTCCGTGCGAACCGGCACCACTCGGCGATCTCGCAGTTGAGTGCGAGCCCGATGCGGATCGCGGACTCGACGGCCGCGCCGTTGACGGCCGGCATCGATCCGGGCAGTCCCAGGCAGGTCGGGCAGACCTGGGTGTTGGGCTCGCCGCCGAAGGTTGCGGGGCACCCGCAGAACATCTTCGTCGCCGTGCTCAGCTCGACGTGCACCTCGAGTCCGAGCGCGGGGTCGTAGCGCTCCAGGACCTCCTCGAAGGAAACCAGGGTCTCGGTCACTTCTCCCCCTCGTGGGTCGAGCCGTTGCCGAACGGCGTGTCCAGGGCCGGCGCCCGGTCCAGCAGCGCGCCACCCCACTGCGCGGTCAGTGCGGCCTCCAGTGCGGCGCCGACCCGGTAGCACCGGTCGTCGGCCAGCGCCGGGGCGAGCACCTGGAAGCCGACCGGCAGGTCGTCCTCGTCGGCGAGACCTGCCGGCACCGAGATGCCGGGGACGCCGGCCAGGTTGGCCGGGATGGTGGCGAGGTCGTTGAGGTACATCGCCAGCGGGTCGTCGACCTTGTCCCCGATCGGGAACGCCGTCGTCGGCGCCGTGGGCGAGGCGAGCACGTCGACCTGCTGGTAGGCGGCCTCGAAGTCGCGGCTGATGAGGGTCCGCACCTTCTGCGCCTGACCGTAGTAGGCGTCGTAGTAGCCGCTGGACAGCGCGTAGGTGCCCAGGATGATGCGCCGCTTCACCTCGTCGCCGAAGCCGGCGTCCCGCGTCGCACGCATGACCTCCTCGGCACTGGGATCGCCCTCCGGGACGACGCGGAGGCCGTAGCGCATCGCGTCGAAGCGGGCGAGGTTGGAGGACGCCTCGGCCGGCAGGATGAGGTAGTAGGTGGCCATGGCGTGCACGAAGTGGGGGCAGGACACCTCCACGACCTCGGCACCGGCCTGCTCCAGCAGCGTGAGCGACTCGCGGAACCGGCGCATCACGCCGTCCTGCCAGCCCTCGCCGGCGAGCTCGCTGATGACCCCGACGCGCAGGCCGGTCAGGTCGCCGGTTGCCCCGCGGCGGGCGGCCTCCAACAGTCCCGAGGACGCGGTGTCCACCGAGGTGGAGTCCAGCGGGTCACGGCCGCCGATGAGCTCCTGGAGCGCGGCGGCGTCGGCGACGGTGCGGGTCACGGGTCCCGCCTGGTCCAGGCTGTTGGCCAGTGCCACCAGGCCGTAACGCGACACGGCGCCGTAGGTCGGCTTCACCCCGACGCTGCCGGTGACCGCACCGGGCTGGCGGATCGAGCCACCGGTGTCGGTGCCCAGCGCGAGGGGCGCCTCGTACGCCGACACCGCGGCCGCCGACCCACCGCCGGAGCCGCCCGGGATCCGGTCGAGGTCCCACGGGTTGCGGGTCGGGCCGTAGGCCGAGTGCTCGGTGGAGGAGCCCATCGCGAACTCGTCCATGTTGGTCTTGCCCAGGATCGGCAGGCCCGCCTCCTTGACCTTGCGGACCACCGTGGCGTCGTACGGCGGCACCCACCCCTGGAGGATGCGCGACCCGCAGGTCGTGGGCAGTCCGGTCGTGGCGAACACGTCCTTGACCGCGATCGGGACGCCGTCGAGGGCCGAGGCCGGGTTGCCCGCGGCGCGGCGCTCGTCGGCGGCGGCCGCCTGCTCGAGCGCGCCGTCACGGTCGACGTGGAGGAAGGCGTGGATGCCGGCCTCGGCGGTGCCGTCCACCGCGGCGATGCGGTCCAGGTGGGCGCGGGTCAGCTCGACACTGGTGGTCTCACCCGCAGCGAGGGCGTCGGCGAGGTCGAGCGCGGACTTCCGGATCAGGTCACTCACTGCTCGTCCCCCAGGATCCGCGGCACGCTGAACCGCTGCTCGTCGGCCTCCGGGGCTCCCGAGAGGGCCTCCTCGGCACTGAGTCCGGGCACGACGACGTCCTCGCGGAAGACGTTGGTCAGCGGGATCGGGTGCGAGGTCGGCGGCACGTCGGCGCCGGCGACCTGCTGGATCGAGGCGACCGACTCCAGGATCACCGCCAGCTGCGGCGCCAGGTGGTCCAGCTCGGCATCGTCGAGGTCGATCCGGGCGAGGTCGGCCAGGTGGCGCACCCCGTCGCGGTCAAGGGCTCCGTCGGTCTGGGAGGACATGCGGCCCATCCTAGGGAGACGGTCTCCGACGAACCGATTCGGCTCCGGACGCATCTGTCAGGGTGAACCGACGAAGGGACGCCGGATGCCACGACCTCCGACCGACGAGGACTTCACCGACCTGGTGCACGCGTGTTGGCCCGGCCTGTTCCGGACCGCACACCTCCTGCTCGGGGACGCAGCCGAGGCCGAGGACCTGGTGCAGACCGCCCTCGCGAAGACCTACGCCAACTGGAGCCGCGTGCGCACGCTCGACGCCGCGCCCGGGTATGCGCGCACGACCATGGTCAACACGGCGGCGTCCTGGTTCAGGAAGAAGGGGTGGCGCAACGAACGGCCGACCGCGGTGCTGCCCGAGACCGCCGTCGAGCACGACCCCAGCGACCGTCCGACCGTGGCCGGCGCACTCGCCGACCTGCCACCGCGGCAGCGCGCAGTCGTCGTGCTCCGCTTCTACGAGGACCTGAGCGTCGCCCAGGTCGCCCGGACCCTGTCGATCTCGCAGGGCACCGTCAAGAGCCAGACCTCCCAGGCGCTCGCGAAGCTGCGCGCGTCGCTGGGCGACACGATCCTCCCCGAGGAGGCCCACCATGAGTGACCACCTGCAGGACCTGCTGGCCCGCGAGGCCGACCGGGTCGACGTCCCCGCCCCGCCGACGCGCGACGTCGTACGACGTGGGCGTGCGATCCGTCGTCGGCGTCGGGCGCTCGGCGGGGTGGCGGCGGTCGCGGCCCTGGGCCTGGTCGGCGGCGCCGTCCACGGCCTCGGCTCCCTCACCGACTCCGCCCGCACCGTGGATCCCGCGAGCCCGCTGCCGGCTGGCCCCGTCTACGCAGTCGGCAACGAGGTCACCTACGCCGGCGGGCGGGCGTCGGGCACCGTCGAGGACCCGGCGGTGAAGAGCCTCTACTACACCTCGGTCGGCATCCTGGTCCGTCACGGCGAGAACGCCCTGAGCGACGGCGGCGGACCACAGCGATTCTCACTACTCGGCGCTGACGGGTCGGTGACCCGCCTCGCACTCACCACCCGGGATGCGGTGCACGCCACCGACCCGTCGCTCCCCTACGTCGCCTACGCCGAGGAGGTCGACGGCGTCCTCGAGGCTGTGGTCCGCGACGTCGGTGTCGACGAGGAGGTGGCGCGGGTGTCGGTCGGGCCGACCCGTGCCGAGGGGTTCCCGGTGTCGCTGGACGGCGACCTGCTCTACGTGAGCGAGGGCTACGGCGGCGAGGTCCACGCCGTCGACTGGCGCAACGGGTCCGTCGCGGACTCCGGCCTCCCAGGTGTGGACGACGTGGCCGGAGGCCTCGTGACGAGCTGGGAGGGCGGCGTACCGATGGTGGTCGACGTGGCGACCGGCGCCACCGTGCTGTCGTCGGAGGCCCCGGGCTACTTCGACCTCTCCCCCGGGGGACGTCACGCGATGTTCGTCGACGAGGACGCCGAAGCAGACGTGGACACCGCATCCGTCGAGGTGTACGACGTCGCCTCGGGTGAACACGTCACCCTCGACGGCCCCGGCTACGAGTGGGGGTGGACACCCGATGGCGACCCGTTCCGGATCGACCGGGAGTCGGGCGAGTTGACCACCTGTGTCGCCTCGACCGGTGACTGCACGAGCACCGACATCGACCTGCCGCCGGCCTCGGGGTGCGCACGCAGCACCGTGAACAGCGCGGCCACGCCGCCGTGCGAGGAGACCGGCGACGACCTCCGCTTGGGTGGCAGGGCGTACGAGTCGTGATCAGGCGAGGTGGCGCCGCAGGAACCGACCGGTGCGCTCCATGGAGTCGTAGAACCGGGGACCGAAGGCGTGCTGCTCGCCCTCGTAGATCTCCAGGGTGCTGTCCACCCCGGCCCGCTGCATCGCGCGGTGCGTGGTGCGGCTCCACCGGACGGGGCAGCTGTCGTCGAGCGTGCCGTGGTGGATCAGCACCGGCTCGGTGATCTGGTCGAAGTAGGTGCGGGGGCTGACGGCGTCCCAGAAGTCGGCGTTGCGCGGCCTGGCCGGGTCGCCGTACCGGTTGATGATGCGCCGGGTGAGGTCCGAGCGGTCCGGGCTGGGGCGGATCCAACGCTCGAAATTGTCGACCGTGTCGGAGCTGACCGGCGCCCACACCACGGCGGCGTCGACCAGTCCGGGCTGGACGGCGAGGGCGTTGTAGACGACACCGCCGCCCATGGAGCGGCCGCCGATCGCCACCTGGTCATCAGCCACGGGCCCGTCCCACCGTCGCAGGGCGCGGACGGCGTTGATGACGTCCTCGGTGTAGCCCAGGCGCAGCTGCAGCTCGGCGTCGGGGTCGGCGTCGGAACCGCCGTGGTTGCGGTAGTCGACGTGGAGTGCGACGTAGCCGTTGGCTGCGAACCACTCGCGTTCGCGCGTCATGCCCTGGCCGATGTCGTAGACGGCCGGGTCGATGTAGCCGTGGGCGAGGACGATCGCCGGGAACGGCCCGCTGCCCGTGGGCACCGCGAGCCTCCCGGAGATCCGCAGGTCGCCGCTGCGGTAGGTGACGTCGTACTGCACCTGGTCGGCGGTGCGCAGCACCTCGCGCCCCAACCGCAGGCCGCGGCCGTCGTACTCCTGCTGTGCGAGCGCGGGCAGCGAGACCGGGTGCGGCGGCTCCTCGGGCGTCGCACTGGTGCTGGGGGTCGTCGACGGCGAGGCGGACTCCGCAGGCGTCGTCGGAGAGGAAGCCGAGGACTCCGTCGCGCTCGACGAGGGCTGCTCCGCCCCGGCGTCGTCCTCGGCCGCACCCGAGCAGGCGGTCAGCACCAGCAGGAGGACCGCCCACGCGCTCGCCGTACGCCGCATGTCACCCAGTGTGCCCCGAGGGGTGAAGCGCCGCACCCTGCCGAGTCGGCGCGAACTCGGCCCAGCGCCGGGGTTGGGCGAGCGGCACGGGCCGGACCGGAGCCGAGTTGGCGCCGACTCGACACCTCCGTCGGTGGCTCAGTCCGTCGGGCCGCGCTCCAACAGCTGCTTGAACCCGTCCTCGTCGAGCACCGGGACACCCAGCTGCTCCGCCTTGTCGGCCTTGGAGCCGGCGTTGTCGCCGACGACGACGTAGGAGGTCTTCTTCGACACCGAGCCGGCGGCCTTGCCGCCCCGCGACAGGATCGCCTCCTTGGCCGAGTCGCGGCTGAAGTCGACCAGGGACCCGGTGACCACGACGGTCAGGCCCTCCAGGGTGCGGGGTGTGGACTCGTCGCGCTCATCAGCCATGGTGACCCCCGCGGCGGCCCACTTGTCGATGATCGCGCGGTGCCAGTCGACGTCGAACCACTCGATCACCGCCTCGGCGATGGTCGGTCCCACGCCCTCGGCAGCCGCGATCTGCTCCTCGGTGGCCTGCCGCAGCGCGTCCAGCGAACCGAACTCGGTGGCCAGCGCACGGGCAGCAGTCGGCCCGACGTGCCGGATCGACAGCGCGACCAGCACCCGCCACAGCGGCACCTGCGCCGAGGCGGCGAGGTGGTCCAGGAGCCGTTGCCCGTTGGCGTTGAGGACGCGCTCCCCCGCACCGTCGGCGACCTCGGCCTTCTTCGCCGCGCGGGTGAAGAGCTCGGTGCGCAGCAGCTGGGCCTCGTCCAGGTCGAACAGGTCGCCCTCGTCGGTGATCACCCCGGCCGCGAGCAGCGCCTCGGCGGCCTCCGCGCCGAGGCCCTCGATGTCGAAGGCACCACGACCGGCGACGTAGAAGACGCGGTCCATCACCTGCTCGGGGCACTTCTGGTGGTTGGGGCAGCGCAGGTCCTTGTCGCCCTCCTTCTGCTGCACCAGTTCGGTGCCGCACGAGGGACAGGCCGTGGGCATCTCCCACGCGGGCAGGCCCTCGGGGCGCAGCGCCAGCACCGGGCCGAGCACCTCGGGGATCACGTCGCCCGCCTTGCGCAGCACGACGGTGTCGCCGGGCCGCACGTCCTTGCGCGTGACCTCGTGGGCGTTGTGCAGCGTCGCGCGCTCCACCGTGGAGCCGGCCACCTTCGTCGGCTCCATCACGGCGTACGGCGTCACGCGGCCCGTGCGGCCCGTGCCGACCCGGATCTCGAGCAGCTTGGCGTTGACCTCCTCCGGCGGGTACTTGTAGGCGATCGCCCACCGCGGCGCTCGGCTGGTCGAGCCCAGTTGGCGCTGGGAGGCGACGTCGTCGACCTTGATCACCACGCCGTCGATCTCGTGCTCGGTGACTTCGTGGCGGTGCTCGCCGTAGTGGGCGATGAAGTCCTGCACCTCCGCGAGCGTGTCCAGCACCCGCACCCGGTTGCTGGTGGGCAGGCCCCAGGCCCGGAGGGCGGCGTACGCCTCGGACTGGGCGGCGGGCTCGAAGCCCTCGCGCGCACCGATGCCGTGGCAGACCATCCCGAGCTCGCGGGTGGCGGTGACGCGGGGGTCCTTCTGCCGCAGCGAGCCGGCCGCGGAGTTGCGCGGGTTGGCGAACATCGGCTTGCCCGCGTCGACCAGCGAGGCGTTGAGCCGGTCGAAGGCCTCCTGGGAGAGGTAGACCTCGCCGCGCACCTCGACCAGCTCGGGCACCGGGAAGTCGTCGCTGCCGGCCAACCGGTGCGGGATCGAGCCGATCGTCTTGACGTTGGGTGTGACGTCCTCGCCGGTGCGGCCGTCGCCGCGCGTCAGGGCGCGCACCAGCCGGCCCTGCTCGTAGAGCAGGTTGATCGCCAGCCCGTCGACCTTGAGCTCGCACAGCAGCGCCGGCGCGCGGACGCCGTCACGGGCGAGCCGCTCGTGCCACGCGGTGACCTCGTCGTGGGAGAAGGCGTTGTCCAGGCTCTCCATCCGCTGGAGGTGGTCGACCGCGGTGAACTCGGTCGAGACCGCGCCGCCGACCTGCTGGGTGGGGCTGTCGGGAGTCCGCAGCTCGGGATGGGCCTCCTCCAGCTCCTCCAGACGGCGCATCCGGGCGTCGAAGTCGGCATCGTCCAGGGTGGGGTCGTCCAGCACGTAGTAGCGCCAGCGAGCGTCCTCGACCTCCTCGACGAGGCGACGGTGCTCCTCCCGTGCCTCGGGCGGTGCCGCCTCGACCTCACGCTCCTCGTCCATGGCGCCATCCTGCCCTGTGGCACCGACATCCCGGGACGCCGGCCACGTGCCCCTCTCCACCCATCAGCAAGACTGGACGCCCACCCACGTCCCCAGGAGCCGCCGGTGCCCGCCCACCTGACCCGACTCGACGTCCGCGACCCCCGCGCCGCCGTCCTGGTCCTGCACGGCGGCAAGCCGCGCTCGGAGCGCACCGTCGACCGCGGCAGCGCCTCATGGCAGCGGATGGCGGCGATGCAGCGGCGACTGCACCCGGACTGGGAGGACGCGGGCGTGTCGTCCTGGTTGCTGCGCTACCGCGCACGCGGCTGGAACGCCGGGCACGGTTCGGTCGACGACGCGCGCTGGGCGCTGTCGGAGGTACGCCGCGAGCTCGGCGACGTACCGGTCGTCCTGCTCGGCCACTCCATGGGTGGCCGCGTCGCGGTCCACGTCGCCGACGACGAGTCCGTGGTGGGCGTGGTCGCCCTCGCTCCCTGGTGGGAGCCCGCCGACCCCGTCGCCACGCTGGCCGGTCGCCGGGTGGTGGCCGCCCACGGCCGACGGGACCGGATCACCTCGTTCCGGATGACCGAGCAGTACCTCGCCCGCGCCCGCGCGAGCGGGATCGACACCACCATGGTCGACATGGGCCTGCTGGGCCACTACATGCTCTCGGGCACCCAGCGCTGGAACGACGTCGCGCTGGATGCGACCCTCGCGCTCGCCTGCGAGGACCGCGACCCGGCCTGAGGTCGCGCCGGCGCACGAGTCAGGAGGCCAGGTTGGCGGCCACCGAACGGGCCAGCCGGAGCGCCCGCGGCGGCCAGGAGCGATCGGCACCGGCGAGGCCGCACGCGGGTGCGACGGCGAGACGGTCGCCGAGCTCGGCGGGGTCGAGGCCGACCATCTCCAGCCAGCGGTGGACGCGCCGGATCAGGTCGGTGTCGCTGGGGACGGCGTCGGGCCGGTGGGTCGGGACGACGCCGAGCACCACGGTGGTGCCGGCCTCCAACGCCTCGGCGAGGGAGTCCATCGCCTCCGCGGTCACGGTGTCCAGGTCGACCAGCACGCCGGTGGCACCGGCCCCCCGCAGCAGGCCGACGGGCGCGTCGGCGGCACAGCAGTGGACCCATGCCTCCGCACCGGCACCGGTGACCGCCTCGGTGACCCACTCCAACGCCTCGCTCGCGGCCGGCGGATGGACGGTGCGGTGCTTGCCGAACCCGGACGCCGTGCTGATGCGGCCGGCGAGCACCGCCGGCAGCGACGGCTCGTCCAGCTGGACCACCAACCGGGAGGCCCCCGGCAGGCGGCGGCGTACGTCGGCCACGTGGTCGGCGGTGGCCGCGGCCAGCGCCTGGGCGAGGTCCCGCCGCGCGCCGTGGTCGGCGAGCACCTTGTCACCGCGCGGCCGCTCGACGGTCGCCGCGAGCGTCCACGGCCCGGTGAGCTGCACCTTGAAGGCGCCGGTGAAGCCCTCGGCGCGCTCCTCCAGCGCGTCCAGGTCCTGCCCGAGCAGGCTGCGCGCCCGGCGCTGGTCCAGCGCCGGCGCGCCGGAGGTGCCGGTCAGCCGCCAACCCGCGGGCTGGAGGTCGGCGTCGAGGTCCCCCAGCAGGCCCACCGTGCGACCGACCATGCCGGCCAGGTGGCCCCGGCCCGGCACCTCGGGCAGGCAGGGCAGGTCCTCGCCCAGCTCGTCGAGCACGATCCGCAACGCCTCGTCGTGGGCTGCCTGGTCGGTCCCGGGGAAGGAACCGACCGCCGTCGCCAGCGCCATCAGTCCACACGCTCCGTGCGGGCGATCGTCGCCGAGCCGACGACGCGACTGCCGTCGTAGATGACCGCGGCCTGCCCCGGGGCGATGCCGTACGCCGGCTCGTGCAGCGCGATGTCGACCTGCGACGGGTCGTCCGAGCCCGCCGGTCCGCTGGAGACCCGCACCGTGGCCCGATGCTCCGCGCCGTGGGCGCGCAGCTGGACCGTCACGTCTGGCCCGGCGAGCTCGGTCGGTGCCGCGCCGCACCAGCGCGGTCGGACGCCGTGGATCCGCTCGACGGCCAGGCGCTCGCGGGGGCCGACGGTGACGGTGCCGGAGACGGGCTCGATGTCGAGCACGAAGCGCGGCTTGCCGTCGGCGGCCGGGCGGCCGAGCTTGAGGCCGCGGCGCTGTCCGACGGTGTAGCGGTAGGTGCCCTCGTGCTGGCCGAGCACCTCACCACTGGCCTCGTCGACGATGTCGCCGCCGTGGTTGGGGGCGCGCTCCCCCAGCTTCTCCTCCAGCCATCCCGCGTTGTCGCCGTCGGCGACGAAGCAGATGTCGTGGCTGTCGGGCTTGTCGGCGACCAGGAGGCCGCGCTCGGCCGCCTCGCGGCGTACCTCGGCCTTCGGGGTGTCGCCCAGCGGGAAGAGCGAGTGGCGCAGCTGGCGCTCGTCGAGCACGCCGAGGACGTAGGACTGGTCCTTGCCCTCGTCGATGGCGCGGTGGAGCTCGACACCGCCGTCGGCGCTCTCGGTGAGCTGGGCGTAGTGGCCGGTCGCGACGGCATCGAAGCCCAGTGCCAACGCCCGGTCGAGGACGGCGGCGAACTTGATCTTCTCGTTGCACCGCAGGCAGGGGTTGGGCGTCTCCCCCGCGGCGTAGGTGTCCATGAAGTCCTCGACCACCTCGGTGTGGAAGCGGTCGGAGAGGTCCCAGACGTAGAACGGGATGCCGATCACGTCCGCGGCCCGACGGGCGTCGTTGCTGTCCTCGATGGTGCAGCAGCCGCGGGCGCCGGAACGGTAGGACTGTGGGTTGCGCGAGAGTGCCAGGTGGATGCCGGTCACCTCGTGGCCGGCCTCGACGGCACGGGCGGCCGCGACGGCGGAGTCCACTCCGCCGGACATGGCGGCGACGACCTTCACGACGCCTCCTTCAGGCGCGCGCCGCGCGGGCGCGCTCGACGCAGGGTCCGAGGGCGGCGACCAACGCGTCCACGTCGGCCGCGGTGCTGGGGTGGCCCAGCGAGAAGCGCAGCGAGCTGCGCGCGCCCTCCTCGTCGCGCCCCATCGCCAGGAGCACGTGGGAGGGCTGGGGGACGCCGGCCGCGCAGGCGGAGCCGGTCGAGCACTCGACGCCGTTGGCGTCCAGCAGCATCAGCAACGAGTCGCCCTCGCAGCCGGGGAAGCTGAAGTGGGCGATGCCCGGGAGGCCCTCCTCGTCCTCGGCCGGCGGGCCGTTGAGGACGGCGTCGGGCACCTCGCGGCGTACGCCGTCCACTAGGCGACGCCGCAGTCCCCGCAACCGCTCGGCCTCCTCGGCCTGGTGCTTGACGGCCTCCTCGACGGCGGCGGCGAACCCGGCGATGGCGGGCACGTCGAGCGTGCCGCTGCGCACGTCGCGCTCCTGGCCGCCTCCGTGGACCAGCGGCGTGAGGAGCAGCTCGCGTCGGGCGAGCAGGGCGCCCACGCCCAGCGGACCGCCCAGCTTGTGGCTGGAGAGGGCAAGGGTGTCCACGCCGGCGGCGGCGAAGTCCACCGGCAGTGAACCGACGGCCTGGACGGCGTCGGTGTGGACCGGGACGCCGTGCTCCTCGGCGGCAGCCACCACGTCGGGCAACGGTTGGGTGGTGCCGACCTCGTTGTTGGCCCACATCGCGGTCACGAGGCCGACCGACGCGGGCTCCTCGGCCAGCAGGGTGCGCAGCGCGTCACCGTCGAGCCGACCGGACGCATCGACCGGGACCTCGGCGATCGTGGCGCCCTCGTGCTCCCCCAGCCAGTGCAGCGGGTCGAGCACGGCGTGGTGCTCGACCGCGGTGGAGAGGATGCGGTGGCGACCGGAGTCCTCGGCGCGGCGCGACCAGTACAGCCCCTTCAGGGCGAGGTTGTCCGCCTCGGTGCCGCCGGAGGTGAAGATGACCTCGCCGGGACGGCAGCCGAGGGCCTGGGCGATCGACTCGCGGGACTCCTCGACCACGCGCCGCGCGCGACGTCCCGAGGCGTGCAGCGAGCTGGCGTTGCCGACGGCCCGCAGCTGCGCGGTCATCGCCTCGACGGCCACATCCGCCATGGGCGTGGTCGCAGCGTGGTCGAGGTAGACGGTGCTCATCGGACCAAGCCTACGGCGCGTCCCCTCGCCCCCGAGAGCCGTGGCGGCCTCCCCGTCGACACCGCGACCTCGCTCACGCGTCGGTGCGGTAGCGGCGTCCATAGCGCAGCGGGTCGCGCGGCGGGCGTCGCCGCAGGTCGGCGGTGAACATCCGCCGCGAGACCACCACGAGTGCGGCCGCGAGGACGAACAGTCCCGAGCACACGGCCCAGGTGGCCGGGAACCCGACCTGGCCGCTCAGGGCGCCGAGCAGCAGCGGTCCGAGCGCGCCGCCGGTGAACGCGCCCGCCTGCACGAACCCGGACGCACGCGCGGGGCGGTCCCGGCCGAGCCGTGCGACGGCGTACAGCAGCAGGCCGGGCCAGGCCCAGCCGATGCTCAGCGCCAGCAGCCCGAACCCGACGACGGCCCACGCCTCGGCCACCATCAGGCCCAGGCACCCGACGGCGCCGGCGAGCATCTGCGCCGCGACGACGGGCATGTTCGCGCCGAACCGGCGGTCCGCGCGCCACCCGGAAAAGACCCGGACCAGGATCGAGCCGGCCGATCCGGCCGCCATCAGCAGGCCGGTGCGGGTGGGGCTGAGGCCGACCTCGAATCCCCACGAGGCGACGAAGGCGCCGAGGTAGTTGGCGGCCGCGGAGGCGAAGGTGATGGCCAGGCCGGCCATGAGGAGGGGCAGCGTGGGTGGGGAGTCGGTGTCCAGGTCGCCCCCGGCCCCCTCGCGGGCGAGTCGCTGCCACCGACCGCCCCGCAGCAGGGCGAACGCCGCGACCGCCACGCCGACGCTCGCGGTGACGGCGAAGGTGCTCCGCCAGCCCCCGACCTGGCCGACCGTGGGGACCGCCAGTCCTCCCAGCATGATGGCCAGCGGGACGGCGGACTGCTTGATCCCGAACCCGAGTCCGCGACGGCCGGGCGGCAGGCCGCGCGACATCAGCAGGTTCGACGTGGCCTGGCAGGCCGCGTTGCCCAGTCCCAGCACGACCATCGCGACCAGCAGGCTCACCGGCCCCTGGACCAGGCCGCTCAGGGCGTAGCCGCCGGCCGCCACCAGGACGCCGGCCACGCACAGCGCCACGCGCCGGCTCAGTGCGCCGAACCGCGACGAGAGCGTCATGGTGGCGACGGCCGCGGTGCCGAAGAACAGGCTCACCGCGCCGCCGAAGATCCCGAGTCCCAGGCCGAGGTCGTCGCGGATCGCGACGGCCTGCGCGCCGAGCAGGAACGGCGGGATCGCGCCCAGCGTGGTCAACGCGGAGGCCGCCGACATCAGGACGGCGGGACGTCCCGAGGTCGTCGTACCGCTCACGTCCCCCACGTTAGGACCGCTGTCCATCGATCAGGTCACACTGCGCACTCCTTACAGAGCGAGTCCGAGCGCGAACGGTCCGATCGTCACGGTGAACAGGGTCACCAGGACGACACCGACCACGTTGAGCACCGCACCGCCGCGGGCCATCTCCTGGATCTTCACTGCTCCGGTGCCGAACACGATCGCGTTGGGCGGGGTGCCCACCGGGAGCATGAAGGCACAGGTGGCAGCGAGCGCGGCCGGGATCAGCAACGTGACCGGATCGACGCCGATGCCGGCGGCCACGCCACCCAGGACCGGGATGAAGGTGGCCGCGGTGGCGGTGTTGCTGGTGATCTCGGTCAGCAGCAGGACCAGCGCGGTCACGGCCGCGAGGATGAGGACCACCGGCAGCACCTCGAGGCCGGACACCTGCTGGCCGAACCACTCGTCCAGTCCGGTGCCGGAGACAGCGGCCGCGAGGCTGAGGCCACCGCCGAAGAGCAGCAGCACACCCCAGGGGAGGCCGTCCTCGGCGTCCTCCCAGGTGAGTGTCATCCGGTTCTCCTTGTCGCCGGGGATCAGGAAGAGGACCAGCCCCGCGGCGATGGCGATCACGGTGTCGTCGAAGTTGCCCAGCCACGGCAGCGCCTCGGACACCGCCCCGATGTTGGACAGCAGGCCCGGCACGATCCAGAAGAAGGCGGCGCCGACGAAGACGGCGAGCACGACCTTCTCGCCCTGGCTCATCGGTCCGAGCTGGCTGATCTCCTGCTGGATCAGCTCCCGGCCGCCGGGGATCTCCTCGAGGTCGGACTTGAAGAGGACCCGGGTGATCAGCAGCCAGGCGACGGCGATGAAGACGACGACGAGCGGCAGGCCGAGCATCATCCAGTTGACGAAGGCGATCTCCTCGCCGACCTCGTCGCTGAGGTAGCCCGCGACGATGGCGTTCGGCGGACTGCCCAGCAACGTGCCGAGGCCACCGATGGAGGCGGCCCAGGCGATCGCCAGCACGAGGGAGACGCCGAAGATGCGCACGCTGTCGTCGGAGACGATGTCGCTGACGGTCTCGCCCTTCGCCATCTGGCGCTGGATCTCGCCCTCGGTGGCCGTCGCGTCGCCGGTGGCGGCGGAGTCGCTGCCGCGGCCGGCGTTCTCCACGACGAGCGCCAGCACCGAGATGCCGATCGGCAGCATCATCAGCGTCGTCGCGGTGTTGGAGACCCACATCGAGAGGAACGCGGTCGCAATCATCATCCCGAGGATGATCTGGCGGGGATGGGTGCCGACGCGCCGCAGCGTCAGCAGGGCGATGCGGCGGTGCAGGTTCCACTTCTGCATCGCGATCGCGATCAGGAAGCCGCCGAGGAAGAGGAAGACGATCGGGTTCGCGTACGGCGCGGCCGCCTCCTCGACGTTGAGCTCGGTCAGCGGCGGGATCAGTACCAGCGGGATGAGCGCGGTGGCCGAGAGCGGGATCGCCTCGGTCATCCACCAGGCCGCCATGAGGACCGCGATGGCGGCCACGAACCGGGCGTCCGCGCTCAGCGAGGCGCCGGCCAGGGCGAAGTAGACCACCGCGGCCAGCACCACGCCGCCGATCCGGAGCAGCCAGGTGCGGCCCGGTGGCCGCCGTGGTGCCGGTGCGTCGGTGTGCTGGGCGTCGTGCTGGTCGGTGTGCTCACCGGACATGCTGGTTCCTTCCCGAGAGAGATCCAGATCACGCTACCCGGGCCGACAAGCCCCGGGCCGATTCAGAGCAGGACCAGGTCGTCGCGGTGCACGACCTCGCGCTCGTACGCCGCCCCGAGCTCGCGCACCAGGTCCTTGCTCGAGCGGCCCAGCAGGTCGGGCAGCTCGGCGGAGTCGTAGTTGACCAGGCCACGGCCGACGACGGCACCCTCGGGACCGCGGAGCTCGATCGGGTCGCCGGCGCTGAACGCGCCGACGACGCCGGTGATGCCCGCGGCGAGGAGCGACGCACGGCGGTCGGCGACGGCCCGGACGGCCCCCGCGTCGAGCACCACCGCACCCTTGGTGTCGGTGGCGTGGCGCAGCCAGGTCAGCCGGATCGGCTTGCGGCGCCCCACCGGGTGGAAGAGCGTGCCGATGTCCTCGCCGGCCAGTGCGCCGGCGGCGTTGGCGGCGCTGGTGAGCAGGACGGGGATGCCGGAGTCGGTGGCGATCTGCGCGGCCTCGATCTTGGTGACCATCCCGCCGGTGCCGACCCCGGCGGCGCCGGTCGAGCCGATCGACACGGCGGCGAGGTCGGCCGCCGAGTGAACCTCGGCCACCAACCGGCTGCCGTCGCGGTCGGGCGGTCCGTCGTAGAGTCCGTCGACGTCGCTGAGCAGCAGGAGCAGGTCGGCGTGCACCAGGTGCGCCACGAGCGCGGCCAGCCGGTCGTTGTCGCCGAACCGGATCTCGTTGGTGGCGACGGTGTCGTTCTCGTTGACGATCGGCAGCACGCCCAGTTCGAGCAGCTTCGTCATGGTCTGGTGGGCGTTGCGGTGGTGGGCGCGGCGGGTGATGTCGTCCAGGGTGAGCAGGACCTGGCCGGTGATGACGCCGTGGCGGGCCAGCTCCTCGGTGTAGCGGTGCACCAGCAGGCCCTGCCCGACCGAGGCGGCGGCCTGCTGTGCGGCGAGCCCGCGGGGGCGCGCACGCAGCCCCAGCGGTGCGAGCGCGGAGGCGATCGCCCCGGAGGAGACCAGCACCACCTCGGCGCCGCCGCGGCGTACGCCGGCGAGCACGTCGCACAACGCGCGCACCCGCTCGGGGTCGATCCCGCCGGCGGCGGTGGTCAGCGAGGAGGACCCCACCTTGACCACGACGCGGCGCGCGTCGGTGACGACGCCTCGCTCAGCCATCGAGGTCCTCGGCGTCGGGGTCCGCATCGGAGCCGATCTCGTACGTGCGGGGGCCGTACTCGGCCGGACGGTCGATGCGCCGTGCGACGTCGGCGCGGGTCTCGGTCTCGGAGCGGTCGCCCATCTGCTCCTGGATCCGGCGGCGGCGTGCCGCGGCCGGCCGTTGCTCGGAGAACCGGGCGTCCTCGCCGCGGCGCGACAGGTTCTCGGCGCCGGCGTCCACGCCGGGCTTGAACTCGAAGACGACCGAGTCGTCGGGGTGCCCGATCAGGACGGTGTCTCCCTCGACGGCGCCGAGCTCGAGGAGGCGCTCCTCCACCCCGATCCGGTCGAGCCGGTCGGCGAGGTAGCCGACCGCCTCGTCGTTGCTGAAGTCGGTCTGGCGCACCCAGCGCTCGGGCTTGGCGCCGCGCACCCGCCAGCCGGCGCCGGTCTCGGTGACGGTGAAGTCGGGGACGCCCCCGAGCGCCTGCGGCCGGATGACGATCCGCTCCGGCGTCGCGGTGGCCTCGGCGGCACGGCGCTCGGCGACCAGCTCGGCCATCGCGAAGGTCAGCTCCCGCATGCCCTCGCCGGAGGCGGCGGAGACCTCGAACACGCGCAGTCCTCGCTCCTGGAGGTCCTCGCGCACGATCTCGGCGATGCCACGGCCGTCGGGGACGTCGACCTTGTTCAGTGCGACCAGGCGCGGGCGCTCCTCGAGTCCGCCGTACTGCGCGAGCTCGCGCTCGATGACGTCCAGGTCGTCGATGGGGTTGCGTCCGGGCTCGAGGGTGGCCGTGTCGAGGACGTGGACGATCGCGGCGCAGCGCTCGACGTGTCGCAGGAAGTCGTGTCCGAGGCCGCGGCCGTCGGCGGCGCCCTCGATGAGGCCGGGCACGTCGGCGACGGTGAAGGTGTGCTCGCCGGCCGAGACCACGCCCAGGTTGGGCACCAGGGTGGTGAAGGGGTAGTCGGCGATCTTGGGGCGCGCCCGCGAGATCGCCGCGATGAGGCTGGACTTGCCGGCGCTGGGGTAGCCCACCAGGCCGACGTCGGCGACGATCTTGAGCTCGAGCTGGATCTCCAGTTCGTCGCCGGGCTCCCCGAGCAGCGCGAAGCCGGGGGCCTTGCGGCTCTTGGAGGCGAGCGCAGCGTTGCCCAGGCCGCCGCGGCCGCCTTCGGCGATGACCAGCTCGGTGCCCGGGCCGACCAGGTCGGCGATCACGTCGCCGCCGGCACGGCTCACCACGGTCCCGTCGGGGACCGGGAGCACCAGATCGGCCCCGTTGGAGCCGTTCTTGCGGTCACCGGCGCCCTGGCCGCCGTTCTCGGCACGCCGCTTGGGGCTGTGGTGGTAGTCGACCAGGGTCGTCACGTCGGGGTCGACGCGGAGCACGACTGAGCCCCCGGTGCCGCCGTTGCCCCCGTCGGGACCGCCCAGCGGCTTGAACTTCTCCCGGTGGACCGACGCAACACCGTGGCCACCGCGCCCCGCTGCGATGTGCAGGGTGACGCGGTCGACGAAGCTGGGTACGGCCATGGTGGTCTCCGGGTCGAGTCGTCAGTTGTTCGCGTCGAGTCTGCAGTTTTTGGCGCCGAGTCTGCAGTTCCTCCCGCCGAGCCGGCAGGTGCTGCACAGACACGAATCGGGAGCCCCTACCCGAGTGGGCAGAAACTCCCGATTCGAAGTGAAACTACTGCCGACTCAGCTCACTCGGTGCCCGGCAGGATCGACACGACCTTGCGGCCGCGCTTGCGACCGAACTCGACCGAGCCGGCCGAGAGGGCGAAGAGGGTGTCGTCCTTGCCACGGCCGACGTTGTCGCCGGGGTGGAAGTGGGTGCCGCGCTGGCGGACGAGGATCTCGCCGGCGCTGACGACCTGGCCGCCGAAACGCTTCACGCCGAGGCGCTGCGCGTTGGAGTCGCGGCCGTTCTTGGTGGAGGAAAGACCCTTCTTGGATGACATGTCAGTTCAGTCCTTCGTGTGGGTGCGAGGCCGGGCTCACAGGGAGATGTCGGTGACCTTGACCTGGATGTACTTCTGGCGGTGACCCTGCCGCTTCTTGTACCCGGTCTTGTTCTTGTACTTCTGGATGACGATCTTGGGGCCCTTGGTGGCGCCGAGGACCTCGACGGTGACCGCGGCCTTGTCCAGGCCGGTCGTGGTGACGTTGTCGCCGTCGACGGCCATGACGACGGGCAGGGTCAGGGTCTCACCGACGTCCGTTGCGACCTTGTCGATCTCGATGACGTCGCCGACGGCGACCTTCTCCTGCTTCGCGCCTGCGCGCACGATCGCGTACACCGCGGTCTCCTTCGCTCACTGCTTCTGGAAAGTCTGGGTCTGCGGCACGCCACGACCTCGCCTGATCCTGCTGACGAGTCCCGGGTGCCGGGCAGAGGGCACGCCGGAGGCGCGCCGACGATCAATACTACGGACCGGCCCGTGCCCGCGCAAAACCGGTGGCACCCCGTACGGCGCCCGGCCCGGCGGGCACGGCGTGCGCCTCAGCGCTTGCGTCCGCCCTTCTTCTTGACCGGGACGTGCTCCACCGTCTCCTCCGCCGCAGGGGCGGATGCGTCGGCGTCCTCGGCCGTGGCCTCGGGGGTGTCCGGGGCATCCTCGTTCGGCGGGGGTACATCGGCGCCCGCCACGCTGGGCTGCTCGCCCGCCGGTGGACCGGCGGGACGGCTCGCGGCGCGGCGACGGGTGGTGGTCACCACCGTCGTCGGCTCCGCTGCCGGCGGCGCACTCTCGGCCTCGGCCGGGGCGGCCGGGGCGGCCTGCTCCGCGCTGCTGGGGGCCGGAGTCCCGACGGGCTCGGCACCCGCGGCGGCCTCGGTCGTCTGCGGCGCGGCGCCGCTGGCGTCCGCACCGGCATCGTGCCCCTCGGCCTTCTTCGCGGGCTCCTGTCGCCCGGCCTCGCCGGACGTGTCCTCGGTCGCGACGACGGACTGGTCCTCGTCCAGCGGGCCGTGGGTCTCGGCCATGGCCGCCACCGCCTTCGGCGAGGGCACCGCGGAGGCGGACCCGCCCTGCTGGCTGCCCTTCCCCGACTGGTCGGACTGGTCCTTGTCGGACTTGGCGTTGCCGTTGTTGCCGCCGCCGTTGCCGTTGTTGTTGCCGTTGCCGCCCTTGCCACGCTTGCCGCGCTTGCGGCGGCCGCCACCGCCGTCGTCGTTCTTCTTCGGCTCCACGGGCATGTCGTGGACGACCAGGCCGCGGCCCTGGCAGTGGGTGCAGGACTCGCTGAAGGCCTCCAGCAGCCCGGTGCCGATGCGCTTGCGCGTCATCTGGACCAGTCCGAGCGAGGTCACCTCGGCGACCTGGTGGCGGGTGCGGTCGCGCCCCAGGCACTCCACGAGCCGCCGCAGCACGAGGTCGCGGTTGGACTCGAGCACCATGTCGATGAAGTCGACCACGATGATGCCGCCGATGTCGCGCAGCCGGAGCTGGCGCACGATCTCCTCGGCCGCCTCGAGGTTGTTCTTGGTGACGGTCTCCTCGAGGTTGCCGCCGGAACCGGTGAACTTGCCGGTGTTGACGTCGATGACGGTCATCGCCTCGGTGCGGTCGATGATCAGCGACCCACCCGAGGGCAGCCAGACCTTGCGGTCGACGCCCTTGGCGATCTGCTCGTCGATCCGGTACGCCGCGAACACGTCGGGTGTCCCCTCGGCGGCCTCGTAGTGCTCGAGCCGGTCGACGAGGTCGGGCGCCACGTGCTCGACGTACCCGTGGACGGTCTCCCAGGCGTCGTCGCCCTGGATGACCAGCTTGCCGAAGTCCTCGGTGAACAGGTCGCGGACGACCTTCAGGGTGAGGTCGGGCTCGGCGTGGAGCAGCTGCGGGCCGGAGCCCTTGTTGCCGGACTTCTTCTCCACGTCCTCCCAGCGGGCCTTGAGCCGCTCGACGTCGCGGGTGAGCTCCTCCTCCGAGGCGCCCTCGGCGGCCGTGCGGACGATGACGCTGGCCGACTCGGGGACGATCTCCTTCAGCAGGGCCTTGAGCCGTGCCCGTTCGGTGTCGGGGAGCTTGCGGGAGATGCCGCTGTTGTTGCCGTCGGGCACGTAGACGAGGAAGCGCCCGGCGAGGCTGATCTGGCTGGTGAGGCGGGCGCCCTTGTGGCCGACGGGGTCCTTGGTGACCTGGACCAGCACCATCTGGCCCGACTCGAGCACCGACTCGATCTTGCGCGGGGTGCCCTCCTTGTGACCGAGGGCGGACCAGTTGACCTCGCCGGCGTACAGCACCGCGTTGCGGCCCTTGCCGATGTCGATGAAGGCGGCCTCCATCGACGGCAACACGTTCTGCACGCGGCCGAGGTAGACGTTGCCGATCAGCGAGGTCTGCGACTCGCGGGCGACGTAGTGCTCGACGAGCACCTTGTCCTCCAGCACGCCGATCTGGGTGAGGTCCTTGCGCTGCCGGATGACCATGACGCGGTCGACGGACTCGCGGCGGGCCAGGAACTCGGCCTCGCTGACGATCGGGGCACGCCGACGGCCCGCCTCGCGGCCCTCGCGGCGCCGCTGCTTCTTCGCCTCCAGCCGCGTCGAGCCGGTGACCGCGGTGATCTCGTCCTCGGCGGACCGCCCCTTGCGCACCTTGGTGACGGTGTTCTCCGGGTCGTCGCTGCTGCTGGGAGAGCCCTCGCCCTCGCGGCGACGGCGGCGGCGCCTCCGGGACGAGCCGCCCTGGCCGTCGCCGGACTGCTGGTCGTCATCGGTGTCGGAGTCGGTCGAGGACTTGTCGTCCTTGTCGGCGTTGCCGCCGTCCTTGCCGGACTTCGCGTCCTTGCCGGACTTGGTCTGGCCACCCTTGTCCGGGCCCTGGTCCGAGCCCTTGTCGGAGCCCTTGTCGGACGCGTTGTCCTCGCCACCGGAGTCGCTCGCGCCACCCTTGTTGCGGCGTCGGCCGCCGCGCCGGCGGCGACGCTTGCCGCCGGAGCCGCCGTCCTCGGAGTCCCCGCCCGGGCCGTCGTCGTCGCGGTCGTCGCGGTCGTCGGCGTCGTCACGATCGTCGGGCTCCGCCGAAGCCGGGCGGGCGGGCTGCACGACCGTCTCGGGGGCCTGGAACAACAGGGCCGTCGCCGACGCCGCCGGCGCGGGGTCCGGAGCGTTGGTCCCGGTCGTGGGGGTGTCGGTCTCGTTCGACTCCTCAGCCATGGTCACTCCTTGCCCCGGACGCGGTGCGCCCGAGGTGTCATCGCCGTGCGGGCCGGATCCAACCACGGCTCCGCCGGCGTAAGCCTGCGGTTGCACGACACCCTCCGCGGAGCGTCACTGACTGCCTTGCCCCCACCTGCCGCGGTCGCCTTCCACCGGGGATTGCCCGGCGTCGATCCCTGTCACCGATCGACCTGCGTCGCGGCCTGGCAGCGGCTCAGCCGTCACCGTGCCGAGTCACATTCCACTGCAACCCGGCGAGAACGTCGTCGAATCGACCCGCCCGGGCCTCTCGCGGAGGCTCGCCTTCTTGATCGATCTTCGGCGAGTATCGCACACCCCACACGGCCCGCGGGCATCCCGCCCCGGCGCGGCCCGGACTCGCCGACGCCCTCGGCGTCAGGCGAACGGGTCCCCCACCTCGACCGCGTCGGCGGGCAGCGTGCCCTGGGCCAGACGGGTGAGCAGGGGGTCCGCGACCGGCGGGAGGCCCGCGCCCTCGACCAGTCCGGTCAGCACGTCGGTGGCGCGGACCGCGGGCGTGCCGTGGCGCAGCAACAGGTCCAGCCGGACCCGGTCCGGCTCCTCCCCGACGGTCAGGGAGACCACGGCCGCGCGGCAGTCGAAGCGGCGTACGCCCTTCTTGGTCATCCGCTCGACCTCGACCGACTCCTCGGCGAGGAACCGGTCGACCGCGGCCGCGACCTCCGCGAGGCCCACCCCGGTCAGGTCGACCAGCCACCGGCTGGCCTCGAGCCGGTCGGCCAGCGACCCTCCCGGCGACTCCACGGCGCTGACCACGTCGATGCCCTCGGGCAGCGCGGCGTCGAGCCGTCGGCCGACGTCGGCGGGGTCGGTGACCTCCGCCATCGCCAGCTCGAGGTACTCGGCCTCGCTGGCAGCCCCCGTGGGCGAGGCGCCGGCGTAGGAGATCCGCGGGTGCGGGTGGAATCCGGAGGAGAACGCGATGGGGAGCCGGGCCCGCGAGACGGCGCGCTCGACGGCGCGGCTCACGTCGCGATGACTGGTGAACCGCAACCGTCCCCGCTTGGCGTACTGCACCCGCACCCGCTGGACGGGCGGGGCCTGCTGCTCCGGCTGTCGTCGTGCCACGGCGATATTGTCTCAGCACCGGTCTCAGGGCAGCGCCACGCCCTTCATCTGCGGCGAGGCATAGACGTTGGTGATGCGTACGCCGTCCAGCCACTCGGTCAGGCGGGTCGCCTCGGCCTCCAGGGCGGCGCGGGTGGTGGACGACACCTGCTCGCGCAGCAGCACGCGGACGGCGGCCTCGTCGTCCTGTGCCCACGCGCCCACGACCCGGCCGTCGCACCAGGCGGTGTTGCCGGCATTGCCGTTGGTGTCGAACAGGTGGGCGACGTGGCGCGGATCGAGGTAGAAGTCGCGCTGCTTCCACCCCATCGTCGTCGGGTCGAGCGTCGGCAGCAGTGCGACCCACGACGCGGCCGGCGGCTCGGACGCGGTGTCGCCGCGGCGGACCCAGCCGGTGGCACCGCCGTCGAGGCGCACCTCCTCGGCGTCGAGGCTCGCCAGCGCCGCGCGCACCGCGGTCCTGGTCGCGCCGGTCCACCACACGAGGTCGGCCTCGGTGCCCGGACCGAAGGTCCACAGCCACCGGTCGACCAGCGCGGCGTATCCCTCGGCGCTGCCCCACGCGGGTGGCACCTCGGGCACCCAGTCCTCGGTGCGCAACCAGGAGGGCTTGTTGAGGCGCCAGTGGCCGGCGTTGGGCCCCCGGACGACGCGACCGGCGGCGCCCAGCGTGGTCAGCACCCGCGGGCCGATCGGCGAGGAGCCGGCCCACTTCGCCCCGGGCCTCCCCCGCGTCACCCGCCCCGCGAGCTGCGGGAGCTGCTCGCGGACCTCCCGAGCGGTGCGGGGGCGTCCGTCCGCGAGCAGGTCGAGGACGGCGGCGTAGGCCTCCTCGGCCCACCGCTCCGGATCGTCGGCGAGGTCGGCGGCGGTGGCGTCGCGGACGAGCTGCCGGTGCTGCTGGTCGCCCACCCGCGCCGCCGCACTCCCCCACACCGCGGGCAGCAGCTCGACCGCGAACGCCCACAGCGTCCGGCGCATCGCGAGCTGCTTGACCAGCGTCCGGTCGTCGTACAGGGCCCGCTCGACGTCGGCCACCGCGAGGTCGGCGACCCGCGCCCGCAGCGCCAGGTGGACCGTGGCCGCCTCGGTGGCGTGCCAGGCCGTCATCGCCGTCGTGGCGGCCGCCACGTCGGCATAGCGCGCACCGGCGGCGAGGCCGTGCCGTCGCGCCAACCGGGCACGACGCTCCTCGTCACTGAAGTGGCGCATGCGGCCAGCATCGCGCACCCCACCGACACCCCCTAGGGTTGTGCCGTGACGACCAGTGGTGGCGACGGCCCGTACTACGGCAGCAACGACTCCAATCCCTACGGCGCCACCCCGCCACCTCCGCCGCCCCCCGGTGGCAGCAATCCCTACGCCCCCGCACCGGGTGGCGCGTCGCCCGGCGCCCCCATGGACGGTGTCTCCGTCGCCGCGCTGGTGACGACCGTGCTGTGCTGCACCGGCCCGGTGGCCGTCGTGCTCGGCATCATCGGCATCGTCCGCACCAAGGACGGCCAGCGCCGCGGGCGCTGGATGGCCGTGGTGGGCGTGGTCGGCGGGATCCTCGCGACCGCGGTCGTGGCGACCGCTGTCGGCCTCGGGGTGTGGTTCGGCAACCAGGTCGTCACGCCCGGCAACGCCGAGCGCGGCCAGTGCGTCGACGTGCAGGAGGACGGCGACACCGTCATCATGCTCGAGCGCGACTGCGAGGACGACCACGACGCCGAGATCGTCCACGCCGACGAGTACGACGCCTCCGCCGACGGCGGCAACGGCGAGATCAGCGCCGCGATCTGCATCGACAACCTCAGCAGCACCGACATCTCCGCGCTGCAGGAGGCGGGCATCGAGCCCGGCGACCTCGACGTGGTCGCGCCGGACCCGACCGACATGGCCGACGGCGACCCCTACGCCTGCTACGTCGAGCCGGACCGCACGCTGAGCGAACCCCTGCTCGACTGACGGTCGGCAGCGCCCGGGCCGTGTCGCCCGGGCGGCCTCAGACCGGCGTGAGCGGCAGCAGCTTCTTGCCCGTCGGGCCGATCTGGATCTCGGTGTTCATCTCCGGGCACACGCCGCAGTCGTAGCACGGGGTCCAGCGGCAGTCCTCGACCTCGATGTCGGCCGAGCCGTCGGCGACGGCGAGCGCGTCCTCCCAGTCGGCCCACAGCCAGTCCTTGTCCAGGCCGCTGTCGAGGTGGTCCCAGGGCAGGATCTCGTCGACGTCGCGCTCGCGAGTGGTGAACCAGGCCAGGTTGACGCCGGTGCCGTCCAGCGCCTGCTCGGCGGCGGTCAGCCACCGCTGGTAGGAGAAGTGCTCGCTCCAGCCGTCGAACCGGCCCCCGTCGCGCCACACCTGCTCGATGATGCGGCCGACGCGACGGTCGCCGCGCGAGAGCAGTCCCTCGATGATGCCGGGCTCGCCGTCGTGGTAGCGGAACCCGATGGCACGGCCGAACTTCTTGTCCGAGCGGACCTCCTCGCGCAGCTTGCGCAGCCGCTCGTCAGTGGTCTCGACGTCGAGCTGCGACGCCCACTGGAACGGGGTGTGTGGCTTGGGCACGAACCCACCGATGGAGACGGTGCAGCGGATGTCGTTGCGCCCGGAGACCTCGCGCCCCTTGGCGATGACCCGCTTGGCGAGGTCGGCGATCTGGAGCACGTCCTCGTCGGTCTCGGTCGGCAGCCCGCACATGAAGTAGAGCTTCACCTGGCGCCAGCCGTGGGAGTACGCCGTCGCGACCGTCCGGATCAGGTCCTCCTCGGTGACCATCTTGTTGATCACCTTGCGCATCCGCTCGCTGCCGCCCTCGGGGGCGAAGGTCAGGCCGGAGCGGCGGCCGTTGCGGGAGAACTCGTTGGCGAGGGTGATGTTGAAGGCGTCCACCCGGGTCGAGGGCAGCGAGAGCGAGACGTTGGACCCCTCGTAGCGGTCCGCGAGTCCCTCGGCGACGTCGCCGATCTCGGTGTGGTCGGCGCTGGAGAGGCTGAGCAGGCCGACCTCCTCGAAGCCGGTCTTCTGCACGCCGTTGTCGACCATGTCGCCGATGGTCTCGATGGACCGCTCGCGGACGGGGCGCGTGATCATGCCGGCCTGGCAGAAGCGGCAGCCACGGGTGCAGCCGCGGAAGATCTCCACGCTGTAGCGCTCGTGGACGGTCTCGGCGAGTGGCACCAGCGGGTTGGCCGGGTAGGGCCAGGCGTCGAGGTCCATCAGCGTGTGCTTGCGCACCCGGTCGGGTGCGCCGGGACGGTTGGGGACGACGGCGGCGATCTCGCCGTCCTCGCGGTAGCTGACGTCGTAGAACTTGGGCACGTAGACCGCGCCGCTGACCGCGAGCCGTCGCAGCAGCTCGTCGCGTCCGCCCGGGGTGCCCTCCTCCTTCCACTCGCGCACGATGTCGGAGATGGCGAGCACGACCTCCTCGCCGTCGCCGAGGACGGCGGCGTCGAGGAAGTCGGCGACCGGCTCGGGGTTGAAGGCGGCGTGGCCGCCGGCGAGGACGATCGGGTGGTCATCGGTCCGGTCCACGCTGTGCAACGGGATGCCGGCGAGGTCGAGCGCGTTGAGCAGGTTGGTGTAGCCCAGCTCGGTGGAGAAGCTGATGCCGAACAGGTCGAACGCAGCCACGGGACGGTGACCGTCGACGGTGAACTGCGGGATGCCCTGCTCGCGCATCACCGCCTCCATGTCGGCCCACACGGCGTAGGTCCGCTCGGCGGCGATCCAGTCGCGCTCGTTGAGGATCTCGTAGAGGATCTGCACGCCCTGGTTGGGGAGCCCGACCTCGTAGGCGTCGGGGTACATCAGGGCCCAGCGCACCGACACCTCGTCCCACTCCTTGTGGACCGAGTTGAGCTCGCCGCCGACGTACTGGATCGGCTTGGAGACCGAGGACAGGTGGGGCTCGAGTCGGGGAAAGACGGACTCGACGGACATACCGGGCGGGACCTCACAGAGTCGGGTGCACAGAATCCGGGAGATTCTACGCCAGACCGTGCGGTGCGACCGCTTCCCCGCAGGCCCGGCTACCCTCGTCGGGAGGGCCGCCCGGGCAAGGAGGACGCGTGGTGAGGAGACGACGCTGGCCGGCGGCGATCTTCGAGGACGGGACCGAGCCCGACCCCCGGTTCAGCCTCGCCAACGAGCGGACCTTCCTCGCCTGGGTCCGCACCTCGCTCGGCCTGACCGCTGCCGGCGTCGCGCTCGACGCGCTCGGCCGCGGCCTCTCCGACGGCGCCCGGACGGCGATCGGTACGACGCTGGTGCTGCTCGGGCTCCTGACGGGCACGTTCGCGTTCGTGCGGTGGGCCCTCAACGAGCGGTCCCTGCGCCGCGGCGAGCCGTTGCCGGGCTTCAGCATCGGCGCGATCGTCACCGTCGGGCTGCTGATCATCGGCGCCATCGTCGCGTTCGAGCTGCTGCGCTGACATGCGCGAGACCCAGCACCCGCGCACCCAGCTCGCCTGGGGCCGCACCGGGTTGTCGGTGGTGGGCATCGGACTGGTCGAGGTGCGGCTGCTGCTCGGCCCCGACCCCGACGCCGCACTGTGGGCGTTGGGTGGCGCGCTCTCCCTCGCCGTCCTGGTCGGGGTCGTGGCGGCCGTTCGGCTGCGCCGCAACGTGGACGCGCTCGAGGTGGAGCGCGTCACGACGGGTGGACGCGCCCCGCTCACCCTCGCGGCGCTCACCGTCGCCGTCGGGGTGCTGGGCCTGGCGACCATCGCCGTCGAGCACCGGCTGCTCGGGTTCTGAACGCGACCTCAGCGACGCGACCCGGCGACCTGGTCGGCCGCGAACCCGAGGACCACGACGGCCTGGAGCAGGCACCATGCGAGGCCGATGCCGGTCAGCGACAGCAGGCCGAGGGCCGCGGCGAGCGACCCGGCGACCCAGGCCAGGTTGGCGTGGGCCACCTCGCGGACCAGCGCTCGTGGCGGCACCGGCCGCGTGGCGAGGGCCGCGAGGCAGCCGCCCCACAGCACCAGGAACGCACCGAGGACGCGGAGTACGCCGTCGGCGGGCCCCAGCAGGTCCGACAGGGTCGGGGCGAGGAGCAGGTAGGCGACGCCGTTGACGCCGGAGACGGCCGCGTCGACGGCGAGGAGGGGCCGCAGCCAGGGCTGCGGGGCAGTGTCGGTGCGGCTGGTGGCGGTGCGCGATGTGGTGTCCATGGCCCCAGCGTCGCCGGGTCGAGGACCGGCGTCGATGACCTCGCAGGTCATGGCGACGCGGCCCGATCGGCGACACACTGGCGAGGTGACGACGACGCTCACCCACGACGCCCGGGTCGGGACGTTGCTGCGCGACTGGCGCGCCCGCCGACGCCACAGCCAGCTGGCGGTCTCCTCGGAGACGGGCATCTCCACCCGCCACCTCAGCTACGTCGAGACCGGGCGGGCGCGTCCCAGCCGCGACCTGGTGCTACGCCTCGCCGAGCACTACGAGGTGCCGCTGCGGGACCGCAACGCGCTGCTGCTCGCGGGCGGGTTCGCGCCGGCGTACCGGGAGCGCTCGCTGGAGGACGAGGAGATGGCGCCGGTGCGGAGCGCGCTGGAAGCCGTGCTGGCCGGTCACGAGCCCTATCCGGCGCTCGTGGTCGACCGCGGTTGGCGCCTGGTGCTGGCCAACGCCGCCGTCGGGCCGCTGCTGGAGGGAGTCGCGCCCCACCTGCTGGAGCCACCGGTCAACGTGCTGCGCCTCAGCCTGCACCCCGACGGCATGGCCCCGCGCATCGCCAACCTGGCCGAGTGGCGCGGCCACCTGCTGGACCGGCTCCACCGCGAGGCGACGATCACCGGCGACGAGGGCCTGAGCGCGCTCGTGGCGGAGCTGCGCGACTATCCCGGCGGCGAGGAGCACCCGTCACCGCAGGGCCGGGTCGCCGTCCCCCTGCTCCTGCAGGGGCCTGCAGGGATGCTGTCGTTCGTGTCGACCGTGACCACCTTCGGCACCGCGGTGGACATCGCCCTCGCCGAGCTGAGCGTCGAGGCCTTCCTCCCGGCCGACGAGGCCACGGCCCGCGCCCTCCGGAGCTGATCGGGGAGGATCGCAGGCAACAGGTGCACGCGATGCTCCCCGATCACCGCTGGGCGGCCACCTGCCGGTCGATCTCGTCGACCAACGCTGCCCGGAGCCCAACGTGCTCGGGGCCGAGGGCAGCCCCGTCCGGTACACGGCGCGTCCAGTGGTGGAGGGCTGCCGGCCACCCGACGAGGTCGCTCGGCTCCCACCGGAAGCGGGGAGTGACATGTGCGTGGAGGAACGCGTCGGTGTTGCCCTGGATCTCGAGATTGATCCGGAGGAAGTCCGGATCCCTGTGGGCGCACACCAGTGCCACCGCACGGCCGAGCAGCGCCGCGTCGGCGAGGAAGGCGTGCTGGCGCTCGATCGGCAGGTCGGTGATCTGGTCCGCAGCCGGATCGTCGGTGACCAGCACGCAGTAGCCCGGCAGATGCTGCACGTCGCCGATCACTGCGAACCCGGCCTGCAGGCGACGCAGGACCGTGGGGTTGGTGCCGGCCAGTGCGGTGCCGACTCGGTCCCGGCGGAAGTCCATGCCTCAGCGGGAGCGGGCGAGTACGCCGCGGCTGGGCTGGAGGCGCGCCGCCGGGGCGGAGGCGGAGCGCAGGTGGATGTTCTGCAGCAGGCCGACCGCGATCATGCAGGCGAACAGTGAGGACCCGCCGTAGGAGACGAACGGCAGCGGAACGCCGGTGACGGGCATGATGCCCAGGCACATGCCGATGTTCTGGAAGGACTGGAACCCCAGCCAGCAGGCGATGCCGGCGGCGGCGACGCGTCCGAAGACGTCCTCGGCGTGGGTTGCGATCGACAGCGCGCGCCAGAGCACGACGGCCAGCAGTGCGACGACCAGGAGCGCACCGACCAGCCCGAGTTCCTCGCCGATCACGGTGAAGACGAAGTCGGTGTGCTGCTCGGGCACGAACCCGGCACGGGTCTGGGAGCCCTCGAAGAGGCCCTGGCCTAACAGGCCGCCGTTGCCGATCGCGATCCGGGCCTGCTCCACGTTGTATCCGGCACCGCGCGGGTCGAGGGTGGGATCGGTGAAGGCCAGGAAGCGGTCGATCTGGTACTGCTTCAAGAAACCGCTGGTCACCGCGAACGCCGCCACGGCGACGCCACCGAGCCCCAGCAGCACCAGCCACCGCCGGGCCACGCCCGCGACGGCGAGGACACCCACCACGGTCGCGCTCAGCACCAGCATCGTGCCCAGGTCGGGCTGGGCCAGGATCAGCACGCTCGGCACGGCCGCGACGGCCAGCATCAGCACCAGGACGCCGGGGCCGCCGTCACGACGCCCGGTCGGCGCGGAGCCGGGCCGGGAACGCGACGTCGCGCCGAGCGACCACTCGCTGCGCTCGGCGACCACGAGTGCCATGCCCACGACGACCGCGAGCTTGGCCAGCTCCGAGGGCTGCAGCGAGAGCCCGCCGAGCATCAGCCAGGAACGGGAGCCGTTGATGGTGCTGCCCATGGTGAGCACGAGCACCAGCCCCACCACGACCGCGAGGTAGGCCAGCGGCGCGAAGATCCGCACCCAGCGGTGGTCGACCGCGAGCACCAGTCCGCCCAGGCACAGCGCCAGGACGAGGTTGACGATCTGCTTGTCCAGGAACGCCCGCGGGTCACCACCGGTGATCTCGGCGCGGTGCTGGGTCGCCGACCAGACCATGACGCAGCCCAGCACCGCGAGTGCGAGCGCGGCGCCCACGAGCCACCAGTCCAGCTGGCGCCACCGGGCCGGTACCGCCCGGCGCAGCGACGAGCCGCGCGTGAGGGATCCCATCACTCGCCCCGCTTCCGCGCCGGCGGCAGGATCGAGCCGTCCTTGCCGAACACCGGCAGCGCCTTGCCGGCGACGACGCCGGGCACCGCGGCGGCGCCGGGCTTGACCGCCTCGCCGTCGACGCCGTACAGCGTCTCCCAGATGGTGCGGACCGCGGGTCCGGACGTGCCCGACCCGGTGCCGCCCTGGCTGACCATCATCACCACGACGTAGTCCTCGGAGTACGACGCCACCCACGACGTCGACTGCTTGCCCTGGACCTCCGCCGAGCCGGTCTTGGAGCGGATCGGCACCTGCTCCAGCGGGAAGCCTCCCAGCCGCCAGGACATCGTGCCCTGCTGGGACACGCCCAGCAGGCCCTGGTCGATGAAGTCCAGCGTCTGCTGCGGGACATCCACGGTGCCCTGCACCGACGGCTTGACCCGCTCCAGCACGTCGCCGTCGGGGGTGACGACGGCCTTGCCGACCCGTGGCTCGTAGAGCGTGCCGCCGTTGGCGAGCGCGCCGTACGCGCGGGCGAGCTGCAGTGGCGTCACCACGGTGTCGCCCTGACCGATCGCGAAGTTGACCGCGTCACCGGCACGGTAGGCGTAGCCCTCGGCGCAGAATTCCTTGGCGAAGAGCCGGAGGAACGGGCTGGCGTCGCCGGGGTCCTCGGCGAGCTCGCAGTAGTAGTCCTTCTGCTGCTCGAAGTAGTCCAGCTTCCACTGCCGGTCCGCGATCCGACCGGAGGACTCCGCAGCGACGTCGATCCCGGTGGGGCGGCCGAAGCCGAACTCCTTCGCCTCCGCCACCAGCGGGTCCTTGGCGTCGACGTTGCCCACGTCGCTCCCCCACCGCCGCCAGTAGTCGTAGCCGATCCGGTAGAAGAAGGTGTTGCAGGAGACCTCGAGCGCACGCTGGAAGCCGATGAAGCCGTAGGCGCCGGACTCGTAGTTCTTGAAGTCGCGGTTGCCGACGCGGAGGCTGGAGGAGCAGTTGAGCTGTGCATCCTGGCCGTAGCCGTTGGTGAGCGCACCGGCGGTCATGAACGGCTTCCACGTCGACCCCGGCGCGAACTGTCCCTGCGTCGCCCGGGAGAGCAACGGCGTGCCCGCCGCCTCGGAGTAGAGCCGCGCCAGCTGCTGGTCGTCGATGCCGCCGACCCACACCTCGGGGTCGTACGTCGGCTGGCTGGCCATCGCGACGATCCGACCGGTCTGGGCCTCCATCACCACCGCGGCACCGGCATCGGCGACGTAGTTGCGTCCCGTCACGGTGTCGCGGGTCTGCCGGGCGGTGCGGATGGTCTGCGCGAGCTGCTTCTCCACCACCGACTGCACCTTGGCGTCGATGCTGGTGACCAGGGTGTCGCCCGGCTGGGCGGTCAGCGTGCCGACGTCGCCGAGGACGCGTCCCATGGAGTCGACCGACACCTGCTGGTGGCCGGGCTGGCCGCGCAGCCACTGGTCGTAGGTCTTCTCCACGCCGGCGCGACCGACCACGGAGGCGCCGTTGACCGAGGCGTCGCCGGACTCCTCCGCGTCGTCGAGCTCGGACTCGGTGACCGGGCTGAGGTAGCCCAGCAGGTGCGCCGCGTTGACGCCGAAGGGCCGCGGGTAGTCCCGCACGCTCTGCTGCTCCACGGTCACGGCCGGGAAGTCCTCGGCCTGCTCCAGGATCCGCAGCGCCACGTCCTCGTCGAGGTCCTGGGCGATGGGCACCGGCTGGAAGGGCGACCCGTTCCAGCACTGGCCCGACACCGCGCCCTCGGCGCCGCACAGGGTCAGCTTGTCGCGCACCTTCCGCGGGGCGACGTCGAGCACGCGCGAGGTGCGCCGCACCAGCTTGCGCTGCTGCTGCTCGCTCATGCGGCCGAGCATCGTGGTGTCGATCGAGGCGACCCAGGAGAGCCGGTTGGCCGCGAGCGGACGGCCCTGGGCGTCGACGATCAGGCCACGCTGGGGCTGCACGACGATGTCGCGCACCGACTGCGAGGCGGCCTTGCCCTGGTAGGTCTCGCCCGTCATGACCTGCAGGTAGTAGAGCCGGACGCCGAGGGTGGCCAGCAGGGAGAAGATGAGCGCCTGGATCACCACCAGGCGCATCCGACTGCGGTGAGCGCGCATCAGGAGACGACCGCCCTCCCCGAAGGCCGCCACGGGTCACGCGACGGCGCCCGCTGGGAGCCGCGGGTGCGTGTCATGGCCCAGACGGTGACCGGCACGACGACGAGGCCCGCGACGCCGTCGACCATCATCCCGCGGCCGACCACGTCGAGCATCGTGCCGATGCCGGCGGTCTCCCCCAGCGGGAGCCCGGTGAGGGCGAAGACCGAGGTGCCGAGGAACGAGCCACCCAGCGCCGCCGCGAGGACGACGTGCAGCGGCGGACGGCGCAGGCGGCGTACCTGCTCCACGTCCCAGGGGCCGGCCGGCATCGGCTGGTGGTCGTGGCCGAGACGACCCACGACGTAGCCCACGACCAGCAGCGCCAGGGCCCACCGCCCCGCGGCGTGGTCGGCGGGCGGCGCGACGTCGAGCAGCAGGCCGGCGCCGAAGCCGAGCAGCGTGGCGAACCGGGCGTCGGTGGCCAGTGCGGCACCGACCACCACCAGCAGCACGAGCCCCGGGACCACGCCGTCCCAGGCGACGTGCGGCGCGACGGTGACCTGCAGCAGGAACGCGACCGTGGTCGCGGCCAGCGCCGCGAGCAGGCGGGAAGCGGTCGTCATGGCATCCTCACGCTGCGATCGGCCTCGATGACCGGGCGGGCACTGTCGGTGCCCGACGGGACGACCACCCCCACCAGGTCCAGCGAGGAGTAGTCGACGTAGGGGCGCAGCTCGGCCCGGTAGGAGGTCTCGCGCAGCGACTCGTAGACCTTGGTCACCTCGCCGATGGGCACCCCGGACACGAACGGGGCCCCGCCCTCGCTGCCCCAGGTGACCACGGTCTGGCCCTCGCGCGGGACGACCGTCTCGTCGACGAGCTCGAGGTCGAGGTGGCCGTCGCCGCCGAGTCCGCCGTTACCGCGGACGAAGCCGAGCTCCATGTTCTCCCCGACCCGTCCGCCCACGGTGAAGCCCGTGTCGACCGCGAGGCGCACCGTCGCGGTCTGTGCCGTGGCGGCCGTGACGCGGCCGACCAGGCCGTCGCCGTTGACCACCGTCATGTCGGGGCCGAGCCCGGCGTCGCGCCCGGCGTCGATGGTGACGGTGCGGCCGAAGGACTGGGCCGGACCGATCGCGATGACCCGTGCCGGCAGCAGCGCGTAGCCGAGGTCGCCGGCCACCGCGCGCAGGTCCTCCAGCGCGGCGACCCGCTGCGCGTCGTACCCGGTCGCGCGGAGCGCGCCCTCGAGGGTGTCGTTCTCCGACTCCAGGGCCGCAACGTCGGAGCGCAGCTGCTGGTTGCTGCGCAGCTGGTCGGGCAGGTCCAGCACGGGACGCAGCCCGGCGGACACGAAGGCCTCGGCCGGGCCGACCACCTCGCCGGCGACGCTGCGGACCGGCTCCACCGGTGAGTCGGGGCCACGCTCGTGGTCGACCACCATCAGCGTCACGCACGCCAGCACCAGGGCCACGACCAGGGATCGCGACGGCAGGCGCAGTCGGCGGGCCTCGGTGCGGTCGGTGACGCCCGTACGCCGCGCGCGCTCGTCCTCGGTCGCCGCCGGACGACGTGGGGGCATGGTGTCCAGGCTCATGGGCGCCTCAGAACCGCCGTGGGTTGGCGACCAGGACCTGCTGCAGGGCCTCGAACTCCTCCACGCAGCGGCCCGCGCCGAGCGCCACGGAGGTGAGGGGCTCGTCGGCGACGTGCACCGGCATGCCGGTCTCGTGACGGATCCGGTCGTCCAGGCCGCGGAGCAGTGCTCCCCCGCCGGTGAGGACCACGCCGCGGTCCATGATGTCGCCGGCAAGCTCGGGCGGCGTGCGGTCCAGGGTCACGCGGACCGCGTCGACGATGGCGTGCAGCGGCTCCTCGAGCGCCTGGCGCACCTCGACGGCACGGGCCTCGACGGTGCGAGGGAGGCCGCTGACCATGTCGCGGCCGCGGATCTCTCCCACGGGCTCCTGGTGGGCGGGGAACCCCGACCCGAGGGTCATCTTGACCTCCTCGGCGGTGCGCTCGCCCACCATCAGGCCGTGCTCCTTCTTCAGCCAGGCAATGATGGCGCGGTCCATCGCGTCGCCGGCGGTGCGGATGCTGATGGAGGTGACCACGCCGCCCAGGCTGATGACCGCCACCTCGGTGGTGCCGCCGCCGACGTCGATGATCATGTTGCCGGTCGCCTCGTGGACCGGGAGTCCGGCACCGATGGCGGCGGCCATGGGCTCCTCGACGATGGAGACGCGCCGCGCGCCGGCCTGGTAGCCGGCCTCCTTGACGGCACGCTGCTCGACCGGCGTGATCGCGCTGGGCACGCAGATCACCATGCGCGGCTTGGCGAAGTAGCGTCGGCGGTGCACGCGTGCGATGAAGTGGCGCAGCATCGCCTCGGTCGCCTCGAAGTCGGCGATGACACCGTCCTGCAGGGGCCGCAGGGCGGTGATCGAGTCCGGCGTGCGGCCGATCATCTGCTTGGCCTCGTGGCCGACCGCGACCACCTCGCCGGTGGCCTCGTTGAGCGCGACGACACTGGGTTCGTCGAGCAGCACGCCACGCCCCCGCACGTAGACCAGCGTGTTGGCCGTGCCGAGGTCAACGGCCATGTCGCGGCCGATGATGCTGTTCACCCTCACGCGGTGAGGCTAAGTTCACGCAGCCTCAGCCGCGGGGAGGCACGCCGTGACGGATGTGACGTGTGTGACCCGGGAGACGTGTGGTACGCGTCACCCGGTGCCGGGCGGGGTCAGGCCAGGCCGGGGAACCACAACGCCATCTCACGGGCGGCGGACTCCTCCGAGTCCGACCCGTGGACGAGGTTCTCGCGGTTGGAGAGCGACAGGTCGCCCCGGATCGTGCCCGGCGCGGCCTTGCGGCCGTCGGTGGCGCCGTTGAGGGCGCGGACGACCTCGATCGCCTCGTCGCCCTCGAGCACCATCGCGACCATCGGTCCGCTGGTGACGAACTCGCGCAGTGGCGGATAGAAGTCGCGCTCGACGTGCTCGGCGTAGTGCTCGTCGGCCAGCGCGGCGTCGATCGTGCGGTGCTCCATCGCCACGATCGAGAGCCCCTTGGCCTCGAACCGTGAGAGCACCTCGCCGACCAGTCCACGGCGTACGGCGTCGGGCTTGATGAGGACCAAGGTGCGTTGCGTCACGGCGACGAGCCTAGAGGACACCGCTCAGCGGGCCTCACGGTGGCTCGCCTCCCCCTGCTCGCGCTGCAGTGAGCGGGCGATCAGGTCGTTGGCCGAGCGCTGGAACGCGCTGACGATCGCCTCGAGGGTGAGCCGTCGCAGCACGGTCAGCGTGCGCTCGAACCGCTCGGTCTCCTGGTGCGTGTGCGCGCGCTGCCGGTGGGGCTCGACGACCTCGTCCCGCAGGATCCGGGTCAGGTCCGTGGCCAACGCGTCGATGTGGTGCGAGATCGCCGCACCCGCCGCACGCATGCCGTCCATGGGGATGTCGAGGTCGAGCAGCTCCACGGCGACGTCGAACCCCTGCAGCGGCGTGAACCGTGCACCCCGCTCGTCCTCGGTACGCCGCACGATGCCGACGTCCTCCAACATGCGCAGCTGCTCCTCGCCCAGGCGCCGACCCGCGTGCTTCTCGAGCTGGCGTCGCGAGATCTCCTGGGGTCCGGGTGGCGCCCATGCCGTGAGCATCGCGCGCTGCAGCGCGAGGTCCTCCAGTGCGGCGTCGGCCGGCAGCGAGGCCAGGTAGCCCTCGATCGCCTGCAGGGTGAAGCCGTGCTCCTGCAGCGCGCGGATCATCTCCAGCCGCGCGAGGTGGGTGTCGTCGTACCAGGCCATCCGGCCCCGTTTCGCCGGCGGCGGCAGCAGGCCGAGGCTCGCGTAGTACCGCGTGGTCCGGACGGTCAGGCCCGACGCCGAGGCCAGCTCATCGACGGTGAACAGTCGCTCGTCCGGGCCCGGCTCCGGCGTCGAAGTCGCCATGACTGTCACAGTACGGCTGTCATTTGCTGACCCACAAGGCGCAGTCGCTGGAGAGCCTTGACGAAACGTGCCTCACACTCGACAGTACTTGTGTGACAGTCTTACTGTCATTCTTACCGATCCGGCCCCGGTGACCGACCCGAGAGGAATCCCATGAGCACTGACCCCGGAATCCTGGACGTCCGCCGGGAGGTCGAGGCCGAGATCGACGGCCTCACCCTGGTCACCGCCTTCGCCGACACCGCGGCACGGCTCGGCGACTCCCCCGCCTACGCGGACAAGGTCGGCATCGACATGTCCGGCGGCTACGGCTCCGGATGGCGCACGGTGACGTGGCGGGAGCTGCGCGAACGGGTCCTCGACCTCGCCGCCGCCTTCGTCGCCGCCGGTGTCCGACCCGGGGACCGGGTCGCGATCATGGCCAGCAACCGCATCGAGCACGTCGTGGCCGACCTGGCCGCGGTCCACGCCGGCGCGGTGTCCATGTCGATCTACAACACCCTGTCGGCCGACCAGGTGTCCTACGTCGCCGGCCACGCCGAGCCGTCCCTGGTCGTCCTCGAGACCGACGACCACGTGGGGCGCTGGGAGGCGGCGCTGGACGCCTCCGGGTCGGTGCGCCAGGTCGTCGTCATCGACACCGCTCCGCGCGGGCAGCGCTTCGTCCCCTGGGACACCGCGGTCGCGGAGGGCGCGGCCCGCCGCGCCGAGGACACCGACGAGCTGCAGGCCCGCATCGACGGGCTCTCGCCCGACGACCCGCTCACGATCCTCTACACCTCGGGGACGACGGGGAACCCCAAGGGTGTCGTGCTGACCCACCACAACGTGCTCTACGAGTGCGCCTGCTCGCTGCGGGTGGCGGCCAACACCGACGACCTGGTCTTCCTGTCCTACCTCCCCTTCGCCCACATCGCCGAGCGGATCCTGGGGATGTACATCCCCCAGGTCAGCGGCGGCGAGGTGCACCTCATCGCCGACCCGGCGCAGTTGCTCGGCGCCCTCGGCGAGGTGCGCCCGACACGCTTCTTCGGCGTGCCGCGGGTGTGGGAGAAGATCAGGACCGGCATCTCGGCCAAGCTGGCCGCCGAGCAGGACCCGGAGAAGAAGGCCCAGGCCGAGCAGGCGTTCGCGGTCGGCCTCGAGTACGTCGAGGCGCAGGAGTACGGCAACACCCCCTCCCCCGAGCTCGAGGCCAGGTTCCGTGCGGTGGACGAGGGCCTCCTCGGCCTCCTGCGGGCGATGTTGGGCCTGGACCGCTGCGAGTGGGCGGCCTCGGCGGCTGCCCCGATGCCGCTGGAGGTCGCGAAGTTCTTCGCCGGCCTCGGCATGCGGATCTACGACGTGTACGGCATGACCGAGACGTGCGCGGCCGTCACCTCCTGCGGCCCCGACCAGTTCCGTCTCGGCACCGTGGGCAGGGCGATGCCGGGCGTCGAGGTCACGTTGGCCGAGGACGGCGAGATCCTCGCCCGCGGACCCGTGGTGTCCCGGGGTTACTACCTCCAGGCGGACGCGACCCGTGCGCTCATCGACGAGGAGGACTGGGTGCACACCGGCGACATCGGCGAGATGGACGAGGACGGCTTCCTCAAGGTCGTGGATCGCAAGAAGGAGATGATCATCACCTCCTCGGGCAAGAACATCGCGCCCTCCAACATCGAGAACCTCCTCAAGGAGAGCCCGATCGTCGGACACGCGCTCGCCTTCGGCGAGGCACGTCCCTACGTCGTGGCGGTGCTGACCCTCGATGCGGAGATCGCGCCGGTGGTCGCCGGCCAACTGGGCATCGAGACCACCGACGTCGCCGAGCTCGCCCGGCACCCCGCGATCGTGCAGCTCGCCCAGGACGCGGTCGACTCCGCCAACCAGCGACTGTCCCGGCCGGAGCAGGTCAAGGCCTTCGAGCTCCTCCCCGTGGAGTGGACCGCGGAGTCGGACGAGCTGACGCCGACGCTGAAGCTCAAGCGACGCGTGGTCCACCACAAGTACGGCGACACGCTCGATCGGCTGTACTCCTGACCTGTCCGGCCGGCATCGAGTCCGTCACGGTGCTGCGGTGACCTCGGCCGCGAGTGCGGGCGCGAGGTCGCCCCGGGGGTCGACCACGACGTCGACCAGGCCCAGCCAGTCGGCGAGGCGGCGCAGCTCGGCCGCGAGCTCGGCGGCGGTCTCGGGCGGCGCGTGCGCCTCGGCGTACGCCGCCGGCACCCGCAGGACGCCGGCCCCGCGGTCGGCCTTCAGGTCCACCCGCGCCACGAGCCGGTCGTCGAGCAGGAAGGGGAGCACGTAGTAGCCGTACTCGCGCTTGTGGGCCGGGGTGTAGATCTCGATGCGGTAGCGGAAGCCGAAGAGCTCCTCGGCACGTGTGCGCTCCCACACCACCGGGTCGAACGGGCTCAGTAGCGCCCGTGCCCGGATGCGTCGCGGTCGCCGCGCGGCGTGGTGGAGGTAGCCCGTGCGGCTCCAGCCCTCGACCCGGACCGGCTCGAGCTCACCGGCCGCGACGAGCTCGGACACCGCACGCTCCGCGTCGGCGAGCAGCGGCAGGCGGTAGTAGTCACGGAGGTCGGCGACGGTGGCGACACCGTGGGACCGGGCGGCGCGGCGGACCAGCTCGACGTGGGCGTCGTGCTCGGCGAGCGGCGGGGTCGCGAGCACGTCCGGCGGCAGGACGCGGGAGGGCAGGTCGTAGCGGATCTCGAACTGGGCGTTGCGGCTCGCGATCGCCAGGTCGCCGACGGTGAACAGGTAGTCCAGCATCTGCCGCGTGCGCGACCAGTTCCATCCCCAGTGGTCGGTGCGCCGCGGCAACCCGTCGTCGAGGTCGCGGGCGGTCGACGCACCGCGGGCGGTGACGTCGGCCAGCAGCTGTCGCTCGAGCGCTCGGTCCTCGGCGACCACCGCCCACTTGCCGCCCCGGGCGCGGTAGTGCTCGCGCCGGTGGTGCATCACCGGCCACAGGTCGACCGGCATCAGCGCCTGGACGTGGGCCCAGTACTCCACCAAGCGACGCGGCCGCCGGTCGGCCGCACGGTGGAGCAGGTCGGTGTCGTAGGGCCCGATGCGGGAGTAGATCGGCATGTAGTGGGCCCGCTGGAGCACGTTGACCGAGTCGACCTGGAGGACGCCGGTGCGGTCGACCGCGCGCTGGAGGGTGCGCAGGGTCGGGCGGGAGTGCGCGGGATCGGCGAAGCCCTGGGCAGCGAGCGCGATGCGGCGCGCCTGCGCGGATGAGATCGACTGCACGGCCGCCACCCTAGGGGCGGGCACGGACAGTCGTGGCGTGCGTGGCGGCCCGGCGCGAGCCCTAGGGCTCGACCAGCTTCTCGCGGACGGCGTACATCGCCGCCTCGGTGCGCGAACGCAGTCGCAGCTTCTCCAGCAGGTTCCGGACGTGGTTCTTGGCGGTGTTCTCCGCGATCCCCAGCTTGAGGCCGATCTCGCGGTTGCTCAGGCCGCCGGCGACCAGGAGGAGCACCTCGGACTCCCGTGCAGTGAGCTTGCCGTGGCCGTTGGCGGAACCGTTGGTGTCACGGAACCCCGACACCATGCGCGCGGTCATCGAGGAGCTCACCAGGGTGTGTCCCTCGGCGACGACGCCGATGCCCTCGACGAGCTCACCGAGGCTGGCCTCACGGTGGAGCAGGCCGAGCGCGCCGGCTCCCATGGCGGCGAACGGGTCGGCGTCGCCGGCGTCGGTCAGCACCAGGATCCGCGCGGTGGGTGCGAGCTGCTGGAGGGCCGAGCAGGCGTCGAGGCCGGGGTCGCTGCCGTCCACGAGCGCCACGTCGGGGACCACGGCGAGCTCGCCGACACCGGCGACCGCTGCGACGACCTCGAACTCGTCCCGGTCGTCCAGCAGCAACGCGAGGCCCCGGCGGGACAACTCACGTCCGTCGACGACGGCGACGCGGATCGCAGATGTGCTCACGCCGGAATGATGGCACGCAGCCCGGGCGCGCGGAGGGGTATTGCCCAAACCTCGCCCGGGGCCGCGCACCGGCGGCGACTGGCGCGATCAGTGCACGTCGAGCGCGATCACGCCGTAGTCGTAGCCCTTGCGGCGGTAGACCACCGAGGGGCGCTCGGTCTCCTTGTCGACGAAGAGGTAGAAGTCGTGACCGACCAGCTCCATCTCGTACAACGCCTGGTCGAGGTTCATCGGGCTCGCCGGGTGCGTCTTCTCGCGCACCACCATCGGACCGTCACCGGTCACGGTGATGGGGCCGACCTGCCGCTCGGCGACGGTGTCGGTGGCCTCGCCACCCTCGGCGGCCAACCCGTCGACCGGCACGTCGGCCAGCGCCTGGCCGACCGAGGTCGGCGTACGCAGGCCGTGGTGGACCTTGCGACGGTCCGCGGCCTTGCGCATCTGGCTGGCCATCTTGTCCAGCGCGAGGTCGAGGGCGGCCATCTTGTTCTCGGCGGCGGCCTCCGCCCGGATCACCGGCCCCTTGGAGAACGCGGTGAGCTCGAGGTGGATCTGGTGGTCGTGGCGACGCGGGTTGCCGAGGCGCTCGACCTCGACGTGCACGCGCATGATGCGATGGTCGTGCTTCTCCAGCTTCGTCAGCTTGTCGGCGGCATGTTCCCTGAATCGGTCCGAGACCTCGATGTGCCGTCCGGTGACCACGACATCCATCAGATACCTCCACAGTGTTGATTGCTGGGACGTGCGGGAGCGCGAGGGGTGGAGCGGTCGAGCGGGGCCAACGCCGCCTGCCCGCCGAGCTCTGTCGTCGTGTGGGTGCGGCGGCAAGGCGGCCGAGCGCTGGCGACCTGGAAGGCGGAGCGGTCGTCGAGCGAGGCCGACGCCGCCTGCGCGCCGACCTCTGTCGTCGTGTGGGTGCGGCGGCAAGGCGGCCGAGCGCTGGCGACCTGGAAGGCGGAGCGGTCGTCGAGCGAGGCCAACGCCGCCGACGCTCCACACGACGGCAGAGGTGGAGTCCGCCCGGCCGACCTGGTCTTCGTCCCCACACCCGCCTGCTGAGGCTCTCGCAGCTTGGTGCCACTACTGACCTTCTCCCCCGGTCGCGCGCATCTGGCGCGCGGCGGGAGGCAGGACTCATGACTAAGCCGCACCGTGATCAGCGACCTCGCGGTCGCCTTACGTGGGCCGTTTCGCCTGCGACTGGCATCGGCTTGTCGTTCCCGGCCGGGAGTGCGTGCCTGACGGCAACCCGCTCCCGTGAGCGCCGGAACGACGCAACCACGGACCCGGGCGGACTCCATGTGGTGACGTTAGTCGGTTCGGGCAAGCGGTGAAAGGGGTGCCCGGGAATCTTCGGCGCGTCGCCGCGTGGCGGCCACCGTCGCGACCGCCAGCACCGGGATCCCGACCGCCTCCAGGGCTCGTTGGGCCTCCCGGGCGGTCGCTCCGGTGGTGAGGACGTCGTCGCAGACGACCACCCGGGCGACGGGGTGGCGGCGGGCCAGTCGGGTGGTACGCCGCGCCCGGACGGCCATGGATCGGCGCAGGTTGTCGTGGCGTTCCTCGGCGGTGAGCCCGGCCTGGTCGGCGACCCCCGGGCGCAGCCGCAGCAGGCGGGCGACTCGCACCGGCGGTGCGTGGGCTCCGCGGCCCAGCTGTCGTGCGGCCCGACGGGTGAGCGCGAGCGTCGCGTCGTGCCCGCGTGCCCGCACCACCGACGGCCGTGACGGCACGGGGACCAGGACGACGGGCACCTGTCCTGCCGCGCCGGCGTCCCGCAGCGCAAGGGCCACGGCACCGGCGAGCTCGTGTCCCAACGGCGTGGTCAGCGCCAGCAGCTGGCGCTCCTTGTGGGCCACGACGAGGGACCGCAGCGCGTCGGCGTACTCACCGGCGCTGTAGGTCGGGGCGAGTCCGCCGGGGCACGGCGTCGGGCGACGCAGTGCCGCACCGGCGGGGAGCCCGGCGCGACAGTCCGGGCACAGGGGCCGCCCCGGGCGGCCGCAGCCGAGGCAGGCCGAGCCCAGCAGCAGGTCGGCGGCCGCATCGACGAGCTCACTGATGACGGTCCCCACTCGCCGATGGCACCCCACCGTGGGGCAGCCGGGCAAGGGTCCGGTCGCCACCTGTGGAGGGACTCAGCCCGCGTAGTCCAGCGAGGTGGTGACGCCCGCGAGTCCTCGCACCGCGCGCGTGCCGACGTCGACCAGCTCCTCGGGCCGGACGGCGTACACCGGCTCGCCCGGCTTGGGGGTCCCGGCGAGTCCCTGGGCGCGGCCACGCACGACGATCGAGACCTCAGTGGCTCCCTGGATCCCGCCGTTGACGGGGAGCGTGGTCACCTCGACGAGGTTTCCGGCGCGGGCCGGGGTCAGCAGCGAGACCTCCACCGGGTCGGTCCAGGCCAGGTCGAGCACCCGCGGACCCGCATTGGTGCGGACCGTGCGGGAGCCCACGGCGCGTCGCACCTGGCCCAACGAGTCGATGACGACCCGGGAGGTGACGACACGGTCCCCGGCGGGTTCCCGGACCAGTGCGACGAGTCGCGTGCCGTCGCGCGAGACGAGCAGCCGGCGTGCGTTCTCACCGGTCACGCCGGGTACCCGGACCTCGCGGACCCGTTCCCCCTCGACCAGCCGGACGACCGCACCGCCGGGCGCACGGTCCAGGCTCCAGAGCCGCTCGGAGGCGTCCCAGCTGGGCTGCGCGAGCCGCGCGCCCTCCAGCAGCGTGGTGACCTCACCCTCGACGTTGGCCGGGGCTCGGACGAGCCGGGTCCCGCCGTCGACGACGCCCGCGGCGACGGCGCCGACCGGCGTGACCGCCACCGACGTCAGGCCGAGATCCACCTGCCCCAGCGGGCCCTCGACCGGCTCGATGTCGTCCACCCGTCCGCTGACCAGGACGCCGTCGCGGAGGCCGTAGAGCACGTCGGCGACCCCCACCCCGGAGGGGTCGAACTCCTCGGCACCGTCCACGGAGTACGGCGGGGAGGAGTGCGTGGCGACGACCTCCTCGCCGCCCACGGTCACGCGGAAGGAGTCGATGTCGGGGTCCTGCCGCAGCGTCCACGCGAACTGGGCGAGCACGAAGTCCGCCACCTCGGGTGGGATCGGCGGGGTGTCGCCGGTGAGCTCGATCCGGGCCATCCCGTCGTCGTTGACCGGCACCGACAGGCCGACGTCCAGGCCGGAGGGGATCATGGTGCGCACCACGCGCCCGGCGCCCTCGGGCGGGCCGGCGAGCAGCGCCTCGACCAACGAGGTGGCGAGCTGTTCCCCGATCGGCACGAACACCGGCTCCGGGACCAGGATCTTGCCGACCGGGTCGAGGAAGTGCAGCGAGACCTGGCGGAACCGCTGCTGGAACCACGCGTCGGGCACCAGCAGCGCGTCCGGCGGGTTGGCGATGCGGTACTCACCGTCCTGGCGCTCCATCCGCAGGTCCACGGCGCGTTCGTCCTCGCCGAGTGGGCCACGCCAGCCACCGGACCCGTCGAGTCGGTCGGCGTCGAGCAGCTCCACCCGGACCACGCCGTCGTCCTGCGCCGGGGGGACGTAGTCGGCGTACACCACGGTCCCGGCATCGGGGTTCCAGTTCTCGGCGGCGTCACGGGTGAGGAACTGCTTGGCGACGTTGGTCTCGATCGGCCACGACGTCATCGCGTCCAGGAAGCCGGTGACGATCTCGTTGCGGGTCGCGCCCTCCTGCGGCGGGCGGGCGTCCACGTCGGCGGCGGGGTCGATGCCGGGGCGGGCGTCGCTGGTCGCGGTCACCACCGGGCCCGACGTCGGCAGGTCGACGCAGGCGGTGCCGGTGAACAGCACGGCACCCAGCATCGCGGCGATCGCCGCCCGGCGCGGCCTCACGCCGACCCTCCCCTGCTGACCGGGGTCGGGTCGACGATGGCGTTCGGACCGGGGCCGACGTCGTCGGGCACGAGCGGCAGCGGGCTGTGGCGCAGGTCCTCGTCGACCCGTCGCGGCAGCGTCAACCGGAACTGGGCGCCCGCCCCCGGGCGGCCCCAGGCCTGGAGCCAGCCACCGTGCAGGTGCGCGTCCTCGAGCGAGATCGCCAGGCCCAGGCCCGTGCCGCCGCCGCTGCGGGCACGGGCCGGATCGGCGCGCCAGAACCTGTTGAACACCATCGCCGCCTCCCCCGGCGCGAGGCCGACACCGTGGTCACGCACCGCCACTGCGGCGGCCCTGCCGTCCGAGGCCAGAGTGATGGTGACGTCCTCGCGGCCACCGTACTCACGGGCGTGGTCGATCGCGTTGTTGACCAGGTTGCGCAGGATTCGCTCGACGCGGCGTACGTCGACCTCGGCCCGCACCGGACGCACCGGCTGCTCCACGTGGACCACCACGCCGCGCGCGTCCGCCACGGGGCGGCAGCCGTCGACGACCCGGTGCACCAGGTCGAGCAGGTTGACGTCCTCGACGTCGAGCGCCGCGGCCCCGGCGTCGAACCGGCTGATCTCGAGCAGGTCGACCAACAGGTTCTCGAAGCGGTCGAGCTCGACCTGCAACAGCTCGGCAGCGCGGGCCGTCGCCGGCTCGAAGTCCTCCCGCGCGTCGTGCAACACGTCGCTGGCCATCCGCACCGTCGTCAACGGGGTGCGCAGCTCGTGGGAGACGTCGGAGACGAAGCGGCGCTGCACCCAGCTCAGCTCCTCGAGCTGGCGGATCTGGCGCTGCAGGTTGACCGCCATCTGGTTGAAGGAGGTCGCGAGGCGCGCCAGGTCGTCCTCCCCGCGCACCTCGAGCCGCTCCTGCAGCTGCCCGGCCGCCAGTCGCTCCGCGACCCGGCGCGCCATCCGCACCGGTGTCACGACCTGACCGGTCACCAGCCAGGCCACGCCGGCGACCAGGGCCAGCAGGAGTCCGGCGGCGGTCAGCAGCGCCTGGGTGACCAGGCCGAGCGTCTCCTCCTGCTCGGCCAGCGGGTAGAGGAAGTAGACGGTGTAGGTGCGGCCGTCAGCGGGGAGGACCACCTGGGAACCGACGATGACGCCGGGCTCGCTCAGGTCCTCGCCCTCGGTCCCCTCGCGCACGATCGTGGTGTAGGTCCACGCCGTCGGCCGGTTGAGGCCGTCGAAGTGGTCCTGGAGGTCCCGCGGGACGCTGGCCAGGCCGAGGCCGGTCGTGCGCGGCGCGGTCTCGCTCTCCAGGCCGACCCCGTCGACCTCCGGGCCGCCGATGATGACCGCGACACCCCGGCCCCCGGCCCGCTCGATGATCGGGTCGCTGAGGTCACGCAGCTGACGACTCGCATTGCCCTCGGTGCCGGGTGCCGCCTCCAACCGGGCGCGGGCGTCGCCCACCTCGGCCTCGGCCTCGTTGACCACCACGTCGACCCGCTGCTGGAGGAGTCCGTCGCGGACCTGGCCCAGCAGGAACCAGCCCACCACGCAGATCACGATCGCGGTCAGCACCAGGGTGCTCGCCACGACGCGGGCCTGGACCGACCGGCGCCAGAACGTCAGGGCACGGCGTACGCCGTCAGGGAGCGGGAAGCGGGCCACCTCGGCCTACCCGGCGCCGGCCTTGTAGCCGACTCCGCGCACGGTCAGCACCACCTCGGGGTGCTCGGGGTCGCGCTCGACCTTGGAGCGCAGGCGCTGCACGTGCACGTTGACCAAGCGGGTGTCGGTGGCGTGCTGGTAGCCCCACACCTCCTGGAGCAGCACCTCGCGGGTGAAGACCTGCCACGGTCGGCGGGCCAGGCACAGCAGCAGGTCGAACTCCAGCGGCGTGAGCGAGATCGGCTCGCCGTCGCGGGTGACGGCGTGGCCCGCCACGTCGATGACGAGGTCCTGCAGCGTGATGGTCTCCGCCTCGGAGCCCGACGTACGCCGCATGCGGGCCCGGATGCGTGCGACGAGCTCCTTGGGCTTGAAGGGCTTGACGACGTAGTCGTCGGCGCCGGACTCCAGGCCGAGCACCACGTCGACGGTGTCACCCTTGGCGGTCAGCATGACGATGGGGATGCCGGACTCGGCGCGGATCTCCTTGCACACGTCGATGCCGTCCTTGCCGGGCATCATCAGGTCCAGCAGCACGAGGTCCGGCCGGTAGTCGCGGAAGGCGTCGACGGCCTCGTCGCCGGTGGCGCACACGCGTGAGTCGAAGCCCTCCTGGCGCAGCACGATGCTGAGCATCTCGGCCAGTGGCGCATCGTCGTCGACGACGAGGACCCGGCCCTTGGCGCCGGCCCCCGGCCGGCCCGCGGGTGCTGTCGTCATGCTGTCCATTCAACCATCGCGGCGGGCGGGAACAGCACGAACCGCCGCCCCGGTGGCCGGGACGGCGGCTCGTGCCGTGGTGCTCAGTAGCGGTAGTGGTCGGACTTGTAGGGACCGTCCACGGGGACGCCGAGGTAGTCGGCCTGCTCCTGGTTGAGCTCGGTGAGCTCGACCCCGAGCGCACCCAGGTGGAGCCGGGCGACCTCCTCGTCGAGGTGCTTGGGCAGCACCGTGACGCCGACCTCGTAGTCGGCGGCCTTGGTGAACAGCTCGATCTGGGCCAGCACCTGGTTGGTGAAGGAGTTCGACATCACGAACGACGGGTGGCCGGTCGCGTTGCCGAGGTTGAGCAGTCGGCCCTCGGACAGGACGAGGACCTTCTTGCCGTCGGGGAACACCCACTGGTGCACCTGCGGCTTGATCTCCTCCTTGACGATGCCCTCGACCTTCGCGAGACCGGCCATGTCGATCTCGTTGTCGAAGTGGCCGATGTTGCCCACGATGGCCTGGTGCTTCATCCGCTCGAAGTGCTCGACCCGGATGATGTCGAAGTTGCCCGTGGTGGTGATGAAGATGTCGGCGTCCTCGACGACGGACTCGAGGCGCTTGACCTCGTAGCCGTCCATCGCGGCCTGCAGGGCGCAGATGGGGTCGATCTCGGTGACGATGACGCGGGCACCCTGGCCGCGCAGCGAGTCCGCGCAGCCCTTGCCGACGTCGCCGTAGCCGGCCACGACGGCGACCTTGCCACCGATGAGGACGTCGGTCGCGCGGTTGAGGCCGTCGACGAGGCTGTGGCGGCAGCCGTACTTGTTGTCGAACTTGGACTTGGTGACCGAGTCGTTGACGTTGATCGCCGGGAAGAGGAGCGAGCCCTCCTTGAAGCGCTCGTAGAGCCGCAGCACACCGGTGGTGGTCTCCTCCGAGACACCCTTGATGCCGTTGGCGATCGTGGTCCAGCGCTGCGGGTCGTCGGCCAGCGAGCGGTTGAGGACGCGCAGCACCTCCTTGAACTCCTCGTTGTCGGTGCTGTCGGGGGACGGCGCCTCGCCGGCCTTCTCGAACTCCACGCCCTTGTGCACCAGCAGCGTGATGTCGCCACCGTCGTCGAGGAGCATGTTCGGGCCCTCGCCGTCGAAGTCGAAGACCTGCTCGGCCAGGTCCCAGTACTCACCGAGGGTCTCGCCCTTCCAGGCGAAGACGGGGGTGCCCTGGGGGTTCTCGGCGGTGCCCCCGGTCTCGGGACGGCCGACGACGACGGCCGCGGCCGCGTGGTCCTGGGTGGAGAAGATGTTGCACGAGGCCCAGCGCACGTCGGCGCCGAGCGCGACCAGGGTCTCGATGAGCACCGCGGTCTGGATGGTCATGTGCAGGGAGCCGGCGATCCGCGCTCCCTTGAGCGGCTGCGCGTCGGCGTACCGCTCGCGCATCGCCATCAGACCGGGCATCTCGTGCTCGGCCAGGGCGATCTCCATCCGGCCGTAGTCGGCCAGGGAAAGATCAGCAACCTTGTAGTCCATGGAGATTTCCTCACTACATCGCTGTCGGTCTCTGCAGTGCGTCTGCACTTCTTCGGGGTCTCCCGCACAGGACGTTGAACAGGTTACAAAGTCCACGCCGCCCACGTGCAATCCTCGTCACGCGGGCTCCGCGTCGCACCCCGGGACGCACCACAGGAGTCGCGTCCTCTTGCAGGTCGAGCCGGCGCGGTGAGGGGCGCGGCCCCTTGTTGGTCGAGCCGGCGCCGCGAGGGACGAGCGGCGTCGAGTCGAGACCCCGTCGAACCGCTCCTCGCGACCCGTCCACAGGTCCTTGTTTCATCGGGTCGAGATGTCGGTGGCCGGTGATCTACTGAACCCATGACCACCCACCCGCACCCGCACCGCTCCACCGCGGAACTGCTGGGCTCGGTGCGGGCCGAGGCGGCGCTACGGCGGGACTCCGAGGTCCGCGAGGCCCGCGACATCGTGGCCTGGGCCGGACTCAACACCGTCCAGGAGTCGGCGGATGCGGCCACGATCAGTGATGGGTACGTCGACACCGGCGTGCCGATCGCCGGCGAGGGTGCACCGTTGGTGAGTGAGTTCGCGTTGATGGAGCTGTGCGCCGTACTGGGCCGCTCGACCGTGGGTGGGCGGGACTACGTGGGGAAGGTCCTCGAGACCGCCCACCGGCTGCCCTCGATCTGGGAGGCCGTGCTCGCGGGACGGGTGCCGGTGTGGCGAGCACTCAAGATCGCCGAGGGCACCCGACTGCTCCCGGCAGACGCTGCGGCCCACGTCGACCGGCACCTGGCCACGTTCGCCGCGACCTGCACCTTCGCCCAGGTCGACCGGCTGGTCGAGGAGGCACTGGCCCGGTTCGACCCCACCGCCGCCGAGCAGCGACGCCGGGAGGCCGCCGACGGGCGCCGGTTCGACGTCCACACCCACGACGCCGGGACTGAGGGCACCGTCGCCGTCGACGGGATCCTCGACACCGCCGACGCCCTCGACCTGGACGCCGCGATCAGCGACCGCGCCCGAGAGCTCGCCGACCTGGGCTGTGACGCCTCACGCGACGTACGCCGCTCCATGGCCGCCGGCGACCTCGCCCGCGGCAACCAGCCCCTGGGTCTCGACACGCGCTCGCTCGTCCCTCACGAGCACGGCTCGACCACCAAGGACCCCACCTCCAGGAAACGCCGCACGGTCGACCTGCACGTCCACGTCACCGACACCGCCCTCACCACTGACGGCGAGACCATCGGACGGTTGGGCAACACCCGCAGTCCCGTCACCACCGGGCAGGTCCGCGACTGGTGCGGCACCCCGGGCACCACCGTCATCGTCCGGCCCGTCATCGACCTGACCGGCCACGAGCCTGTCGAGGCCTACGAAATCCCCGACCGCCACCGCCGCCACGTGCAGCTCCGCGACCCCCACTGCGCCTTCCCCCACTGCCAACGCCGCGCCACGCGTTGCGATCTCGACCACGCCACACCCCACGCCGCGGGTGGCTCGACATGTCCCTGCAACCTGGTCCCGCTCTGCCGCAGTCACCACCGGGCCAAGACCCACTCCACCTGGGGCTACACCGTCCTCGACCCCGGCCAGTACCTCTGGACCAGCCCCCACGGCCACCAATTCCTCGTCGACCACCACGGCACCTGCACCCTCGACAGGCTCGACCACCGGCAGACCCACCGACGATGACCCCGCCACCACACCCCGCCCACGAGCGGGGCCAGTGGCCTGCCGAGCGGAGTCACGCCGACTCGGCGACGGCGGTGGGTCAGTGCTCCTTGCGGAACGGCAGCAGGTGCATGACGACCACGACCACGGCGCCGACCGCCAGGCCGATCAACGCCGAGACGAGGGTGTTCACGCACCAGGCGAGGAACCCGCCGATGCCGGCCACCGCGTGGTGGATGTCCTCCTCCAGGTGGTGCACCCAGTCGTACGGCGCCTCCCACCAGCCGAGGTCGTGGACGTTGACCAACAGGAGGTGACCGCCGACCCAGAGCATGGCGACCGTGCCGACCACGGTGATCACCGCCAGCACCCGCGGCATCGCGGCGACCATCCCCCGGCCGAACCGCTCGCGGAACCCGGTGGCGCCGTCGGCCAGGGCGAGCCCGATGTCGTCCATCTTCACGATCAGCGCCACCGCCCCGTAGACGCCCGCGGTGATGACGACGGCCACCACCAGCAACGTGAACAACTGGAGCCAGAAGCCGCCGTCGTCGGCGATCGTCGACAGCGCGATCACCATGATCTCCGCGGAGAGGATCAGGTCGGTGCGGATCGCCCCGGCCACCATCCGCTTCTCCGCCTCCGGACCGACCTCGGTCACCGGAGCGGCGTGGGCGTCGTGGCCGGCGAGCTTGCCCCAGATCTTCTCGGCGCCCTCGAAGGCGAGATACGTGCCGCCGAGCATCAGCAGCACGGGCAGTGCCGCGGGCAGGAACGCCGACAGGAGCAGCGCCGCGGGCAGGATGATCAGCAGCTTGTTGCGGATCGACCCGATCGCGATCTGCTTGATGATCGGCAGCTCGCGCTCGGCGGCCAGCCCGTGGACGTACTGCGGCGTGACGGCGGCGTCGTCGATGACCACGCCCGCGGCCTTGCCGGTCGCCCGGCCCGCGGCCGCGCCGACGTCGTCGATCGACGCCGCGGCCAACCGGGCGATGGCGGCCACGTCGTCGAGCAGCCCGAACAGTCCCGCGCTCATGGCGACGAGGTTAGAGCATCACCGGCACGAGCACGCGCCGCCCGACCCGTCGCGTCGACGAGGTCAGACGCGCTCGGCGACCGGCGCCCCTTCATCGCGCTCCGGCTCCCGGCGGGCCTCGCGCCGGCGGGTCCGCAGGCGTTGCCAGGACCCGACGGGATCGACGAGGACCTCCAGCCGCCGGGTGACCGGCGACCAGGCCAGGAACAGGGCCACGAGGATCGCGCCCGCGGTGCCCAGCAGCAGGCCGAGCCACGGGTGGCTCTCCGACCAGCCGCCGAAGCCGGCGTACACGGCCGTCTTCACTGCGAACCCGTGCACCAGGTAGACCACGATCGAGGCCGACCCCATCCGGGCGAACCAGCCGTCGCGCCGCGGCATCAGCGCCAGGCAGGCCAGCGCACCCACCAGGCCGATGCCCAGCAGGGCCAGTCGGGTGAGCATGCCCTGGTCGTCCGCGGCGCCCATGTCGTCGTACGCCGTGCGGTAGTAGAGCCACTCGGTGCTCGCGAAGCGGTCGGTGTTGGCCGAGACGAGTGCGATCGCCGCGAACGCCACCAACGCCAGGACCCGCGGAGCCTGCCCGCGCAGCGCCTCGAACCGCTCCGGCGTGGCCACCAGCCCGATCACGAAGAAGGGCAGCAGGCCGAAGATGCGGGCGACATCGAGGGTGTCGCTGGAGGCCCACATGCCCGCACTGAGGCTCAGCAGGACCGCCACCGGGACGGCGCCCGGCATCGAGCGGAACACCGGTGTCATCAGTCGCCAGCAGAACAGCGCCACGAGGAACCACATCGGCCAGTGCGGGTCGAGGAAGAGGTTCTCCATCTCCTCGCCACCGACCTGGGTCCGGTAGAGGGCGAGCAGGCCCTCGAAGACGAGGTAGGGCACGGCCACGGTCCGCACCAGCGCACGCAGTCGGCGCGGCGAGTAGTCGAAGGACCGCGACAGGTAGCCCGCCACCAGCACGAACGCCGGCATGTGCCACAGGTAGACGAAGTCGTAGAGATTGCGCGTGAGCGCGGTCTGCGGCAGCACCGCCCAGACGTGGCCGATCACGACCAGCGTGACCAGGGCCATCTTGGCGTTGTCGAACCAGGGGTCCCGTGAGGCAGTGGGGGCAGACATGACCCCGTTGATACCGAATCGCGCCAAGGAATGCGATTCAGGAAGGCACCAACCCCAGGCCCAGGTACTGCGCCGCATAGGTGCCTTCCAGCAGCAATGAGGCGTATCGGGCGACATCACCCTCGGCGTCGGACGTGATGGATTCCACACGTACGTCGTGGTCCCGAGCGGCCTCGAGCAGCACCGAACGCTGCTCGGCGACCACCGGGTCGTCGTCCCGGTCGTCGAGCAGCACCAGCACCGGTCGCCCCTCCCCGACCTCGTCGGCGAACGGGTCGGCGAAGACGTCGCGCGGCCGAGCGGCCTCGATCACCGGCAGCAGGTGCTCGGCGTCGCCCGCGAGCGCGGTGCGCCCGGCCGAGCGCCGGATGTTCTCGGCGACCCGCCGTGCCGCACGCGCGGCCAGCACCGACCCACCCCACAGCAGTGGACTGGCATCGGCGAGGGAGATCGCGAGCATCTTGCCCTGGTTGATGGAGATGTCGCGGTGGGGCGAGCAGTCCATCGCGACCGAGTCCAGGGAGGCGGCGACCTCGGCCGGCTGCGCCTCGGGGCCAAGTGCGACCTGGTGGAGGAACCCGAGCATGACCACGGCCGTGGCGAGCTGGTCGCCGGTGACCGTCGGCAGGACCGTGCTCCAGCGCCCGGCGGCGTGCTCGGCCACCATCGACGACGCCGGACAGGCGACCACCACCTGGCAACCGCGCCGCACCGCCTCGGCCACCGCCGACGCAGCACCGGCGTCCGCGCCCTCGGGCGCCAGCACGACCACGAGGTCCAGGCTGCCCGCCCAGCCGGGCAATCCGGGGTTGGGCCAGGCGACGAAGGGCACCGGGCACCACGGCTCGAGCACGGCCCGCAACAGGCGGGAGTCCGGGCCCGCGGCGATCACCGCGCGCGGACGTGCGTCCGACGCCCGCGCCACGGCCTCGCCCAGTGCCTCCTCGGCGGCGGCCGCCTCACGGCGTACGCGCGACCCGGACTCGGCCAGGGTGCGGAGCCGGAGGTCGACCGTGCCCAGCGCGGTCTCGTCGTCGAGGCGGGACTCGTCGAACCAGTTCATGGGGTGGGGCGGGTCGCCTCGTCGACGAGGAGGACCGGGATCTGGTCCCGGATCGGGTACACCAGGCCGCAGCCGGTGCAGGTCAGCGTCGAGGGGGCGGGGGTCAGGGCACCGTGGCAGTCCGGGCACACGATGATGTCCAGCAGCTCCTGGGGCAGCACGGACTCGCTCATCGGCCACTCCTGATGATCGCCAGCGCCTCGTCGCGCACCTCGGTCATGGTCGCTTCGTCCTTCCCCTCCGCGTTGAGCCGCAGCAGCGGCTCGGTGTTGCTGGCCCGCACGTTGAGGGACCAGTCGGCGTGGCTGATACTGAGCCCGTCCAGGTGGTCCAGGCTGACGCCGTCACGGGCACCGTAGGTGGCCTCCAGTTCGGTCAGGACCGCCTGCTGGTCCTCGACCTCGGAGTTGATCTCGCCGCTCATCGGGTACCGCTCGTACTCCGCGAGCAGGGCCGACAGCGGCAGGTCGCCCTCGGCCAGGGCCGCGAGCGCGTGGAGCGCGGCGAGCATGCCGGAGTCCGCGCGCCAGAAGTCGCGGAAGTAGAAGTGTCCGCTGTGCTCGCCACCGAAGACCGCGTCGGTCTCGGCCATGGTCGTCTTGATGAAGGAGTGGCCGACCCGGGTGCGGACCGGTGTGCCGCCCTGCTCGGCGACGATCTCCGGTACGGCGCGCGAGGTGATCAGGTTGTGGATCACCGTGGCCCCGGGCTCCTTCTCGAGCTCGCGGGTCGCGATGAGTGCGGTGAGCGTCGAGGGCGACACCGCGCGACCCCGCTCGTCGATGACGAAGCAGCGGTCGGCGTCGCCGTCGAAGGCCAGACCGGCGTCGGCGCCCTCGGCGACCACCCGCTCCTGGAGGTCGACGAGGTTGGCGGCCTCGATGGGATTCGCCTCGTGGTGGGGGAAGGTGCCGTCGAGCTCGAAGTACATCGGGACCACCTCGATCTGGTCCGCGATGCGCTCGAAGACCGCGGGCGCGGTGTGACCGGCCATGCCGTTGCCGGCATCGACGACCACCTTGAGCTGGCGTCCCTTGATCGGGGCCAGCGAGAGCAGGTGTGCGGCGTAGGCGTGCAGCACGTCGTGGGACTTCACCGACCCGGTGCCGGCGACGGTCGGGGCCTCCCCCGCCGCCATCCGGTCGCGGATCTCGGCGAGGCCGCTGTCCTGCCCCACCGGCTGGGCCAGGGCACGGCACAGCTTGATGCCGTTGTACTGCGCCGGGTTGTGGCTCGCGGTGAACATGGCTCCCGGGAGCTCCAGGTGCCCGGAGGCGAAGTACAGCTGGTCGGTCGAGGCCAGGCCCACCATGGTGACGTCGGCGCCGGCGGCCGTCGCACCGTCGGCGAACGCCCCGGCGAGGTCCGGCGAGCTCGGGCGCATGTCGTAACCCACCACGATCGCCGGCGCCTGCAGGACCTGGACGAAGGCCGCGCCGGCGGCGCGCGCGAAGTCGTCGTCGAGTTGGTCCGGGACGGTGCCGCGCACGTCGTAGGCCTTGAAGACGGCCGCGAGGTTCTCCGGGGAACAGGTCGACGCCATGGGGGGAGCCTAGACGATGGTGACCCCGGCTCAGTCGGAGGTCAGCACCCGCAGGTGACCCTTGCGGGCCACCTCCCGACCGGTCTCCCGGACCGGCGGCGGGGGCGGCTCCTGGATCGGCCGCGCCGCCTCGCGCACGGCGTTGGCCAGGGCCAGCAGGTCGTCCTCGCTGGGCTCGGGCTCGCCGGAGTCGATCGCCAGCCGGAGCACCTCCCAGCCACGCGGTGCCGAGAGCCGCTCGCTGTGGGTCTCGCACAGGTCGTAGGCGTGGGGCTCGGCATAGGTGGCCAGCGGACCCAGCACCGCGGTCTTGTCCGCATAGACATAGGTCAGGGTCGCGATCGCGGGACGTGCACATGCCGTCCGGGAACACCGTCGGGCCAAACTCACGCGGGCGACGCTACCGTCCGGTGCCCGACGTGGCCGATAGGCTCGCGGGCGTGCAGCCGGACGATTTCGACGCCACCGACCACGTCCGGCGGGTCCGACGCGACCGGCGGGCGCGCGGCATGCGGGGCCCCGCAGTGCTCCCCCTCCGCCCCGGTCACCGGCCGCCGCGCCCACGCGGCAGCCGCGAGTACTTCGACCAGCTCGTGCTCGACGTCGTCGCCGAGGTCGACGGCCAGTGGTCCGAGGAGCTGGGGCTGGTCGAGTACGCCGTCGAGGACACCCCGCAGCTGCCCGACGACTGGACGACGCGCTCCGTGCCGCTGTCCTCGCTGGTCCGCGGCACGGGGGCGCGACCGACCCGGCTGGTGGTCTTCCGCCGCCCGATCGAGCGGCGGGCCCGCGATCGCGCCGACCTGGAGGCGATGGTCCTGACGGTGGTCGTCGAGCAGGTGGCCGAGCTGCTCGGCATCCCCCCGGAGCGGGTCGACCCGCGCTACGGCTGAGTCGGTCCCCACCGATCCGGCCGGAGCCCTACCGGGCAGGCCGGACGTCGGGGACCTCGGCCTCGACAGGTGCCGGCGCCAACCGCACGGTGCCCCTGCCCCGTCGGTCGTCGACCAACACCGTGGCGGCCACCGGCGTCCGCCGACCGACCACCTGGACCCGCACCGCCGGGTCCGGGAGCTCCACCCGCAGGGCCTGGTCGGCGGCGATCTCGAACCGCTTCCCGTCCCAGATGGTGCGTCCGTCCGCCGCGGTCGCGGTCACCCGGACGACGCCGGTCCGGCTCGCGCCGCCGGCGATCAGCGTCTTCTGGCCGGTGGGCACGACCGCCGTCATCGGCTCGTCGTACGCCGTCGCGGGCCCGACCGCGACGAGGTCCCGGTCGACCAGGCCGCGGGCTCCCGCGACGACGGGCGCCGTGGACTCCACCAGCAGCCCGAGCGCACCCTCGGCGGCATCGGCGTCGAGCAGGTCGGCCAGCGGGAACTGGACGTGGGCACGCGGTGGCACCGTGATCCGTTCGGTCCCGCTGGGCACCAACGTCGACTGCTCGGTGACGATCCGCACCGTCGCCCGTACCTCGTCGTCGCCGGGGTTGGCCAGGAACAGCGACCGCTGCGCGCCCCGCGTCGGTACGCCGAGCAGCAGGTTCTCCTCGGCGGGCTGCTGCTGGGCGTGGAGGTAGTCCGTCGTGGCCGTGCCCTGGCCCAGCCGGTCGAAGGTGTGGCGCGCGAACGCACGCACCCGGCCCTGGTCGACCTGGACGTGCGCCGCGATCGCGCGGCGTGCCGGGCGCTCGGCGAGCCGGACCCACCGCACGCCGTTCCCGGGCACCGTGACCCCGCTCCACGAGGCGTCCTCGATGGGGCCGGTCGGGCCGTGGACGTCGATGTTGACCACGGCCGCCGACGCGTCGGGGTTGACCAGCTCGATCACGGTCGCCTGCCGCGCCGTTGCACCGGCGCCGACGAACCAGTCGTCGTACCAGGGGCTGCGGCACTCCGGCACCGCGCCGGCCTCGTCGCGTCCGGCGACCAGGCCCGGTGCCGCGTCGCCGCGACCGGTGGCCACGGCGGCCCCGCCACTGTCGGGAGCCTCGGTGACGCCGTCGTCCACACGGACGCGGTCGCGGGACTCGAGGCGGTCGTCGCGGTTGACCCGCAGCTGGACGGGCCCATCGCCGCCACCGGCTCCCCGGGTGAGTTGGAGGTCCCCGGCCGGGCGCTGGACCGGGGTCGGGCAGGCGACCGAGAGTCGGTTGAGCGCTGCCGAGCTGGGTCCGGTGACCGTCTGCTCCGGGGCGGTCGGCTGCAGCAGCGCGACGCTGAGCAGCGCGAGCAGCGGCAGGAGGACCGCCAAGGCGATCACGGGGTCGAGCCGACGGGGTGCGCTGCGGCCGGTCATGGGCGGGCCCTCCGGATCGTGGGCAGGCTGAGGACGACGACCACCGGCAGCGCGAGGCCCTGCAGCAGCAGGAGCGCGGTACGGGAGGGCGAGCCCTCTGCGACGACGGCGTCGGCCGCGGGTTCGTCCAGCAGGCGCCAGGCGCGGGTGGACCGGTCCTCGGCGCTGGCGCGGCGTACGCCGCCGGTCGCGTCGATGCCCACCGCGACGGTGCCGTCCACCGGGGCGGGCATGACGATGAAGGCGATGCCACGCTCGGCCAGCTGGCCGATCACCTCGCGGTTGGGGGCGGTGGCCAGCTCGGTGACCATCGCGGTGACCTCCGGGTCCTCCGCGGTGAAGGCGGCGACCTGGTCGCGGCCGAGGGTGAGACCCTCGTCGCGGTACACCCGGTAGGTGACGCCGTCGGCGACCGAGCCCTCCACGACCAGCACGCCGTACTGGTCACCGGACTCCGCACGCTCGGCCATGTACGCCGGGATGTCGGTGGGACGCTCGTCGCGCAGCTGTGCGCCACCCCAGCCGACGAACCAGGCGGCTCCCAGCGCCGGCGCGGCCAGGCCCAGCACCACGCCGCCGATCAGGACGCCACGACCGATCGCGGGCAGGCGGGTCGTGAGCAGCGCGTGGCCGGCGAGCACGGCGGCGGCGACCCAGCTGGCGTGTGCCAGCAGCATCGGGACGCCCAGGCCGGGCTGCTGGTCCAGCGGCGCCACGCGCAGCGAGCCGAGGGCGAGCCCGGTGACGAGCGCCAGCGTCGCCACGACCCAGCACAGCAGGACCGGGAGGCGGGTGGGACGCGGCACGAGGGCGAGCAGCGCGAGGACCGGGGCGACGAGGCCGAGCCATGCCGGGGCGCCGCTGTCGCCGAACCGGCCGAGCCCGAGCCCGGTGCCGGTCAGGTCCGGCGTCGGCCAGCGACCGACGTCGAGCAGCAGCAGGCCGGCGGAGTCGGTGACCAGTGCCGGCAGCCACCACGGGGCGAGGAGCACCGCCGGGACCAGCAGCGCCACGACGGGCGGCAGCCACGCGGTGCGGTCGGCCAGCACCGGTCGCGCCGCCGTCGCGACGACGACCAGTGCCACCACCAGCAGCAGGAGCCAGCACCACCACAGCACCGGCGCCGCGGCGGCGCCGACGGCCAGCACCAGGCCGCACCGCCAGCCGGCCTGGTGGCGCCGGTCCGGGGCGGGGTCGGCGAAGCCGAGGGCGGCGTGGGCGAGCCACGGCAGGAGCGCGGCCACCACGACGATCCCGAGTCGACCGGTGTCCCAGGCGCCCGAGACCAGCGGCAGCACCGCGTAGCCCAGCGAGCCGCCGAGCAGCATCCAGCGCGGCGCGCCGTAGCGGCTGAGGAAGCGGGTCCCGACCCGCAGGAAGCGCCACGCGCCCCACAGTGCGATCGGCACCGAGAGCAGGAACGTGAGCGACACCGCGGCGGCGGGGCCACCGGTCACCGTCGCGAGCACGGCCAGCAGGGGCACGTGCGCGGGTGCGGGCACCTCGCTGCCGAACTCGACGGGGTGCACGGCCGAGGTGTGCAGCTGCCACCAGGCACCGGTGTCGGTGGGCGCCGCTGACAGCGCCTGACCGACCACGGGACCGAGGACGTCCCGCGCACCGACGAGGTAGGCCAGGCCGAGCACGGCGAGGAGCACCGCGATCGGGTCGGTGAGGAAGCGCACCACCCAGCCGGAGTCGACGAGGTCCTCCTCGTCGCTGCTGTGTCGGGGCGCCTGTTTGGCGGGGTCGCGCTCGGCCGCGGCGATGCGGCGACGCTCGGCCACGTCGGCCGCCTGGTTGGAGGCGGCCGCCACGAGGTCGACGACGAAGTCCAGCCCGTGGCGGTAGGGCAGCCACCACGGAGCGAAGAGTCGTCGGACCCGGTCGAGGTCGGGCGGGGCGTCACCACGGGCACGACGTCGTGCCCGGCGGCCGGCGAACACCTGTCCGGGGCGGGCGTAGACCGCGGCCAAGGCCGCGAGCTCGTCGGCGGCCTCGCCCGGGGACCGGACGACCAGGAATCCGAGCACCCGCAACAACGAGGCGAGCACCAGGCGTACGGCGCGCCACCAGAACCGCCAGCCGTGGGAGTTGACCAGCAGCGTGTGGAGTGCGGCCCGTCGTTCCTGGAAGTGGGTGTGGCGGCCGGTGAGCGGGGTGGAGCGGATGCCGCGATGGGCGGCCTCGGCGTGGAAGACGACCGCGTCGGGGACCGCGAGCGTGGTGTGGCCGGCCGACGCGGCACGCCAGCCCAGGTCGAGGTCGTTACCGAAGATCGGCAGGTGCTCGTCGAAGCCGCCGAGCTGCTCCAGCACCCGGCGCCGGACGAGCATGCCGGCGGAGTGGACCGCGAAGACCTCGCGGACCTCGGCGTACTGGCCCTGGTCGTACTCGCCGCGCTCCAGGCCGGTCTCGCGCCGACCCGTGCCGCTCATCGTCACGCCGAACTCGAGCAGGCGGCGCAGCGAGGGCCACTCACGGAGCTTGGGACCGAGCAAGTCGGCGTCGGGCCGGTCGGCGGCGGCCGCGAGGAGGGCCGCCAGGGCCGTGGGCGCCGGGCGGGAGTCGTCGTGCAGCAGCCACACCCATTCGGGCTGCTCGCCCTGCTCACGCAGGTGGGTGAGGGCGGCGTCGACGGCCTCCGGGTAGGCGGTGTGGCGCTGGACGCCCAGCACCGAACCCGGGTGGGCCTCCTCCAGCAGGCGGCGACTGTCGTCCTTGCTGCCGGTGTCCACGGCGACGACGCCCGACGGGGCGTGCGTCTGCTCGGCGAGGCCCGCCAGGACCGAGGGCAGCCACGTCGCCCCGTCGTGGCTGACGAGGATCGCCACCACGTCGGTGGCAGGTACGGCGGCGGACACGATCGGCCAGCCTACCGACGCGACCCCATGCCTCCTCCATCCCCGGGTGACGTGGTCCTGCCCGGGGGTGGGGGAAGCACGTGGTCAGCGGCGCATCAGACCGCGGTGGCCTGCTTCTTCAGCTTGCGACGCTCACGCTCGGACAGGCCGCCCCAGATGCCGAACCGCTCGTCGTTCTCCAGTGCCGCCTCGAGGCACTCGATGCGGACCTCGCAGGTCTGGCAGACCTTCTTCGCCTCGCGGGTGGACCCCCCCTTCTCGGGGAAGAACGCCTCCGGGTCGGTCTGCGCGCACAGTGCGCGCTCCTGCCACCCCAGCTCTTCGGTGCCGTCCTCGACCAGAAAAAGTTCCCTCACGGCTGTGCCCCTTTCGACCCCGTTGTGTCGTCCGATGACGGAACGACATGTGTGAAATTACATGCATGTCATACCCCTCCCGTCAAGTGGTCATCTGGTATGGGATCGCACGACGGGAGGAGACGGGCGCCCCCGCGTCCGGGCGCGTCCCCCGGCCGCCGGTTCCGCGCCCCGCCTCCTGAGGCAGAGTGGCCCCATGGTTGGCACCGTGCAGAAGTTGACCGTGCTCTCCGGCGGGATGGGCGGCGCGAGGTTCCTCGAGGGACTGCGCCACGGCGTCCGGGCGGGCACCCTACCCGGCGTCGCCAGCGACGCCGAGGTCACGGTGGTGGCCAACACCGCCGACGACTGGTGGATCCACGGCCTCAAGGTCTGCCCCGACCTGGACACCGTGATGTACACCCTCGGCGACGGCATCGACCCCGAGCGTGGCTGGGGACGCCGTGAGGAGACCTGGAGCGTCAAGGGCGAGCTGGCGGCGTACGGCGTGGAGCCGACGTGGTTCGGGCTCGGCGACCGCGACGTCGCCACGCACCTGGTGCGCACCCAGATGCTCGACGCGGGCTACACGCTCTCGGAGGTCACCGAGGCGCTGTGCCAACGCTGGCAGCCCGGCGTCCGGCTCCTCCCGATGACCGACGACCGCGTCGAGACCCACATCGCCATCGCCGACCCGGACTCCCCCAGCGGGCAGCGCGTCGTGCACTTCCAGGAGTACTGGGTGCGGCTGCGTGCGCAGGTGACCGCCGAGACCGTCGCGGTCGTCGGCCTGGACCGTGCGACGCCGGCGCCCGGCGTGCTCGAGGCGATCACCGGAGCCGACCTGGTGATCGTGCCGCCCTCCAACCCCGTCGTGTCGGTCGGCACCATCCTGGGTGTGCCCGGGATCCGCGACGCCCTCCGCAGCACCCCGGCGCCGGTCGTGGGCATCTCCCCCATCATCGGCCGCCGCCACGTCCGCGGCATGGCCGAGCAGATGCTCAACGCCGTCGGCGTCGAGGTCAGCGCCGCCGGCGTCGGCACCATGTACGGCGCCCGGTCGGCCGAGGGCATCCTGGACGGCTGGCTGGTCGACGAGTCCGACGCCGGGGACGTCGCGACCGTCACCGAGGCCGGCATCGCCTGCGCCGCCCGTCCGCTGCTGATGGCCGACCCCGAGACGACCGCGGCGATGGCGGCGGACGCGATGGCCCTCGTCACCACCCCATGAACCTCACCGTCCACGCTCCCGACGGCGTCCCGGAGGTCGGCCAGGGCGACGACCTCGCGGCGCTGCTGCTCGCGGTGACCGACCTCCGCGACGGGGACGTCGTCGCCGTCACGAGCAAGGTCGTCAGCAAGGTGGAGGGACGCGTCGTGGCCGGCGACCGTGACGACTGGGTCGCCGCGGAGACCGCTCGGGTGGTGGCGACGCGCGGACCGACCCGCATCGTGCGCAACCGCCTCGGCCTGACCCTCGCCGCGGCCGGCGTGGACGGCTCCAACGTGCGTCGCGGCTCCTCACTGCTCCTCCCCGAGGACCCCGACGCCTCCGCCCGGCGGCTTCGCAAGGCACTGCACGACCGCACCGGCGCCACCGTGGGGGTCCTGGTCACCGACACCGCGGGACGGCCCTGGCGCAACGGCCAGACCGACATCGCCATCGGGGCGGCCGGCGTACGGGTCGTGGAGGACTTCGCCGGGCGCCACGACCCGCAGGGCAACGAGCTGGCCGTCACCGCACCGGCCGTGGCCGACGAGCTGGCGGGCGCGGCCGAGCTCGCGTCGGGCAAGCTCGGCGGCCGGCCGTTCGCGGTGCTCCGGGGGCGCCCCGACCTGGTCCTGCCCGCCGGCGAGGACGGCCCCGGCACCGCTCCCCTGGTCCGGGCCGTCGGCGAGGACCTCTTCGGCTACGGCGCCCGCGAGGCCGTCGTCCGCGCCGTGCGGGCCGACGCCGAGGACGCCGCGCCGTTCGGGCACCCCGTGCCGGCCGCCGAGATGGCAGCCGTGCTCCGGCGCGCCGGTCTCGGCGAGCCCACGAGATCGACGGACGGGTCGTTGGAGGTCGCCACCACCCGCGAGGACGCGCTGGCCGCCGTCGCATTCGCGCACGGGTGGGCGATCACGGGACGCGCGCAGGGCTCCGGTCACCGGTTGCTCCCGCGCACTCCGTAGACTCGGCCCGATCGATCGCAACCGACACGAGGTACCTCCCACCGTGGCCAAGTCCAAGAAGCCGGCGCGCAATGACCGTCAGAAGGTCATCGACGACATCCGACGCAAGCAGAAGCGCACGGAGAACCGCCAGGGTGCGATCATCATCACCGTCTGCGTGGGCATCGCGCTGGTCATCGTGCTCGCCGCGGCCTGGGGCCCCGCCTCCGCATGGTTCCGCAAGCAGACGATCTCGGCGGACTCGCTGGCCGACATCGGCGCGGCGCCCTCGGTGTGCGAGGACCGCATCACCGAGTCCCAGGAGGGCAACACCCACGTCGACCAGGGCCAGCAGGTCCAGTACCAGACGGCGCCTCCGGCCACCGGCGACCACTGGAACGTGCGCAACGTGGCCCCGGTGCCGATCACGCAGCGGTTCTACGACGTCGACGACCGTCCCGAGCTCGAGCAGCTGGTGCACAACTCCGAGCACGGCTACACCATCCTCTGGTACGACCCCGACGCCGTCGACGGCGGCGACGTCGCCGAGATCCAGAAGATGGCGGACTTCCTCAACGACAACGACACGAACTTCCGGTTCAAGTTCAAGGCCGTGCCGTGGACCCAGGCCGACGCCGAGGAGGTCGCGACCAACCTCGACCGGGCCGTCGCCAGCGCCGAGTCCCAGGTCGAACAGGCCCAGACGGCAGTCGACGAGGCCAAGCCGAAGGACGAGCAGTCCGCGCAGCAGCAGCTGACGTCCGCACAGGAGGCCCTCGAGTCGGCCCGGGAGAAGGCGGAGAAGGGCGGCGAGCTCCCCGAGGGCACGCCGTACGTCTTCACCCACTGGACCGCCGACGCCGAGGGCGTGTGGCAGTACTGCTCCGAGCCGAGCGGCGAGGCGCTGCAGGAGTTCATGTTCGACTACCCCTACTCCGACTCCCCCGAGCCGTACGCGATGTGACCGCGCCGGCCGACGGCCGGTGCCGGCTCAGGTGAGGTCGTCGCGGCCGCGCTCCTTCAGCGCGGCCACCACCTGCTTGACGTCCTGCGCGCGTTCGCGCGTGGTCACCAGCAGGGCGTCGGGGGTGTCGACCACGACCACGTCGTCGAGCCCGATGAGTGCGATGGTGCGCCCCGACGCGGGTACGACGACACCGCTGGCGTCGCGTGCGAGGACGGCGTCGCCGTCCCCGAGGACCTGCACCCGGTCCTGGTCCCCCAGCAGCGAGCCGAGGGCGTCGAAGTCACCGACGTCCTCCCAACCGAAGTCGCCCGGCACCGTCGCGACCCGCCCCGCCGCGGCGGCCGGCTCGGCCACCGCGTGGTCGATCGCGATCCGCGGCAGCCGCGGCCAGAGCTCACCGAGCCGGTCGGGCTCGGCGGCGATGGCCCGCAGCGTCGCGGCGAAGTCCGGGTCCTGCTCGGCGAGCAGGTCGAGGAGGACCTGCGGACGAGCCACGAACATGCCCGCGTTCCAGCGGTACTCCCCCGAGGCGACGTACTCCTCGGCCACCGGCACCGACGGCTTCTCCACGAACTGCCGGACCCGGTGGGCACCGGCGCCGCCCGGCAGCGGCTCCCCCTGCTGGAGGTAGCCGAAGGCCGGGCTGGGGAAGGTGGGCTCGATGCCGATCGTCACCAGCCAGCCCTCCCGCGCGGCCGCGGCGGCGCGACGTACGGCGTCCTGGAAGATGTCCGGCTCGGTGATGACGTGGTCGGCGGCGAAGGACCCCAGGACGAGGTCCTGGTCGTGCTCACGGGCCTGCCGCTCCAGGTGCGCGGCCGCCAGTCCGATCGCGGCCATGGAGTCCCGCGGGGAGGGTTCGGCCAGCACGGCCTCGGCGGACAGGTCGGGCAGCTGCGCGCGCACCGCCGCCCGGTGGCGCTCGCCGGTCACGACCAGCACCCGGTCCTCGGCGAGGGGCGCGAGGCGCTCCCGGGTCTGTTCCAGCAGGGTCCTGCCCCGGCCGGTGAGGTCGTGCAGGAACTTGGGGGAGCCCGATCGCGACAACGGCCACAGGCGCGTGCCTGCGCCCCCCGCCGGCACGACCGCCCAGAAGCCATCGATGTGCATGGCCGACCACCCTAGACGAGGCCGCGCCACCCGCCGGAACCTATCCTCGGCCGTGTGAGCACCACCTTCACCGAGATCCTCGCCCGCCGCCTGCGGTCGGACCCCGCACAGCCGCTGGTCACCTTCTATGACCACACCAGTGACGAGCGCGTCGAACTGTCCGTGGCGACCTACGCCAACTGGGTCGCCAAGGCCGCCTCGTTGCTGGTGGACGAGCTCGACCTCGAGCGGGGCGACCGGATCCGCATCGACCTGCCTCCCCACTGGCTCAGCACGGTCTTCCTGGGCGCGGCCTGGACCGCCGGCCTCGTCGTGACCGACGAGGACGACCCCGACGCCGTGGTGTGCGGCCCCGCCGGGTTGGCGACGTGGGCGCCGCAGGCAGCGGAGCGCGTCGTGCTGGCGTGCGCGCTGCTGCCCCTGGGCGTGCGGTTCCCCGAGCAGGTGCCGGCGGGCGTCCACGACGTCGGGGTGGAGATCTGGTCCCAGCCCGACGCCTTCACCCCGTGGGACCCGCCGGAGCCCGACGACGCCGCACTCGCGCGGGCCGGGATCCGGCTCACCCAGGCGGACCTGGGAACGGGACCGGCGGCCGCCGAGCCGGTCGTCCCGGTCGGCGGCCGCCTGCTCACCACCGCGAACCCGGCCACGGAGCCCGCGGTGTTCACCGACCCGCTCCGCCAGGAGGGGTCGGTCGTCCTGGTCGCTCAGGCCGACCGGGACCGGCTCGAGGCGACGTACGCCGCCGAGCGGGCCACCGTTCGCTTCCCCGCCTGAGCGACCAGGCGTCGGTGTGACCGCGTGATCAGCTGATCTTGCGGTAGTCCGCGAGCTTCTTCCCCAGCTGGATGCGGCTCTTGAACGAGCCGCTGTAGCTGGCCGGGATGAAGTACAGCTCGTGAGTGCCCTTCTCCCGCGCGATCACGTCCGAGTGCGGACCCTTGCCGAAGTTGTGCACCCCGACGAAGGCGTTGTAGCGGCTCGGGTCGAAGTTGACGTTGCGGCGGGCGACGTAGCCCCCCGGCCCGTTGCCGAGGTAGGCCGTCAGGCTGCTCCCGTTGCGCAGCAGCACGTCCGGCGCGCCGCCCCGGTTCCACCGGCCGATCGGCACCGGCGAGCCGCTCACGGCGCGGTAGATCCGGTAGCCGGAGTGGACGCCGTTCATCCCGTTGCCGCGGTAGAGGTTGACCTTGCCCGCGCCCCACGGCTTGCCGATGAGGTCCGGCCGGCCGTCACCGTCGAAGTCGCCGACGGCGGCGAGCTTGCCGATGCGCTGGAAGCCGCCCGCGATCACCGTGGCACCGGAGAACTTGCCCTTGCCGTTGCCGCGGTGGAGGTAGAGCTTGTCGTCGCTCTTGCGGCGGATGATCAGGTCGCCGTGGCCGTCGCCGTCCCAGTCGCCCACCTTGAGCACGTCGCGGGCGTTGCTGAAGCTCACGCCGGTGTTGATGGGCGAGCCGGCGTAGTACCGGGTCTTGGTGCGGTGCAGCGGCAGGACCATGCCCTGGCCGTCGCTCTTGCGCATCATCACCAGGTCCGGCGCGCCGCCCCCGGCCAGGTCGGAGTCGAGGTTCCGGCCGCCCCAGCCACTCTGGTAGGAGCGCGCCTTGTTGCGGATCTGGTCCAGCTGCGCGTAGAGGTACCGGCCCGGGCACGCGGTCGAGCCCGCGTCGCGGTGGCCGCTGATGGCCTGGAACCGGTCCCCCGCGATCCAGACCTTGTTGGTCTTGGCATTGACGCCGTGCAGCGACAGCTTCCAGGCGAACAGCCGGGCGAAGGCGTCGATCATCTTCCCCGACGGCCGTCCGCTCTCGAAGTTGCCGATCGCGGAGCCGGCGAAGGAGTGGGAGTTGTAGCCCAGCGTGTGGGCACCGACGACCGGACGGTCGACACCGCCGGCGCGGCCCTCCCAGATGCGGCCGAACTTGTCGACCAGGAAGTTGTAGCCGATGTCGCTCCAGCCGCGCGACCTGGTGTGGTACGCGTAGATCGAGCGGATGATGTCGTCGACCTGGTTGGCCTTGTAGTTGTTGGAGTTCACCGTGTGGTGGACGAACCCGCCGTGCACCTCGTAGTAGCTCAGCGACCCGCGGTCACGCAGCTCCTCGTTGGCGCCCCACTGGCGGCGCGAGAAGATCTTGGGCTTCGCGGTGGTCGCGGCTGCCAGCTCGACGGCGTCGGTGTCGGTGTCACCCTCCTCGCCGGCGTCGCCCTCGCCCTGCGAGTCGTCGGTGGTGGCGGCGGTCCGGGCGGTGTCGATGCTCGGGGCCTGGTCGACGGTCTTCTTCTCGGTGCCGGGGTCGATGACCGCGACCTTGAGGTCCTCGGGGGCGCTGCCCTTGGCGTCGACACGCACCTGCACGTCGTCCACGTCACCGACCACGACGGGCTCGGTGCCCGGACGCGTGCCCGCGCCCTCGGCCGAGTCAGGGTCGGGGCCGTGCTCGTCGTGGAAGGGCACCTCGCTCCACGCCGACCACTCGCCGTCGACACGGCTGCGGACCTGGAAGCTGGCGTCCTCCTCGTGGAGGTCGGCCTTGCCGTCCCAGGTGACGCCGATGGTGGCGTAGCCCGTGGCCGACATGGGCTTGCTCTCGACCCGCTGGACGCCCTTGACCCGGGAGACGTCGGCCCGCAGCGCGGTCCGACCGCGTACGCCGGCGGGCGCGGTCAGCGGGACCTCCTCCACCGTGGACTCCACCTCGCCGGCGGGGACCTCGGAGGTGCCGCCGGTCTGCTGCAGGCCGGCGTCGGCGGTCGCGGCGCTGTCAGGGCCGCTGGGGCGCACGTCGAGGGAGATCGTGCGCGCGGCGGGGGTCAGGACGGTGGCGACCACGGCGAGCACCAGCAGCTGCTGGCACAGGGTCACGAACCGGGTGCGGCCGTGGTGGTCTTCGGTCAGGGGGGCGTCGCCCGAGTGGCTGTCCATGCCGGTTTCTCCAAACGCGAGTGTGCGGGGAAGTTGTCACACGAGCAGCAACTTTCACATGCGTCACAGCGGTTGGGAAGGGTTTCTGAGTAACTACAAACGTGTAATTTCCACTCGACACGCCGAGGTGATCCCGAAACCTCCGACGAGGCTCAGATGTCGTCGCCCGTCTCCTCGTCGGTGACGTCCTCGTCGCCGTCGTAGTGGAGGTAGGCGATGCCCTCCTCGACCTCGCCGTCGAAGGCGAGTCGGCCCTCCTCGAGGACCAGGACCCGGTCACACATCTTGCGCACCTGCCCGGCGGCGTGGGTGACGTAGAACATCGTGCGACCCTCGGCGCGAACCTCGTTCATCTTCGCCAGGCACTTCTTCTTGAAGGGCTTGTCCCCCACCGCGAGCGCCTCGTCGGCCAGGAAGATGTCGGAGTCGACGTGGATCGCCACCGAGAACCCGAGCCGCGCCTTCTGCCCGGACGAGTAGTGCCCGACCTCGGTGTCCAGCCGGTGCTCGAGGCCGGAGAACTCCACGATCTCGTCGAACTTGCGCTGCGTCTCGGCCTCGCTCATGCCGAGGATGGCGGCGTTGAGGATCAGGTTCTCGCGGCCAGAGAGCTGGGGGTGGAAGCCCGCACCGGTGGCGATCAGGCCCGCGATGGTCCCCCGGGTGAGCACCTCGCCGGAGTCGGGCCGCATCACGCCGCTGATCATCTTCAGCAGCGTCGACTTGCCAGAGCCGTTGAGGCCCATCAGCCCGATCGACTCCCCCTCCTCGACGGTGAAGGAGACGTCGTCCACGGCCGGGAAGGTCTCGGCGATCTTCTGGCGGCGCGCCAGCGCCACCGTGACGTCCTTGAACGTGCGGTGGTACTGCTGCGTGAACGTCTTGGTCGCGTTCTCGAGCTGGATCGTGGTGACCATCTAGAGCCGCTCCGGGATGCGTTGTTCGAGTCGGGTGAAGATCAGCTGGGCGATGACCAGCAGGATGGCGCTGAGGGCGATGAAGAGCAGGCCGCGCTCGAGGAGGTAGGACGGCAGCTCGGTCTCGGCCAGGTTCTCCTCGGGTGCGGTGCCGGTCCAGAAGGCCCGTTGCACCAGCAGGACCGCGTTCGCGAGCGGGTTCCACAGGTAGAAGTCCGAGCCCGGATGGCCGAAGACCTCGAAGTCGAAGCGGTCCTCCACCATGCTGTAGGGGTAGATCATCGGGACGCTGAAGCGCACGAAGAGCTGCATGACGTTGACGATGTTGCCGAAGTCGCGCAGGTAGACGTTGGCCACCGAGAACATCAGCGCGGACGCGGTCCCGAGCAGCACGATCATGGTGATCGCCAGCAGCAGGGCCAGCAGGCCGATCGGGTCCGGTACCCATCCGACCGCCAGGCAGGCCACGAGCAGGATCACCAGCTGCGGGCCCATGTGGTAGAGCGAGGTCAGCATCGTGGCGACCGGGAACATCTCCCGTGGCACCGGCATCCGGTTGACGATCGAGCCGTTGCGCACGATCGACCGGGTGCCGGCACCGAAGGTCTCGGTGAAGAAGCCCACCACGACCAACCCGGCGAAGAGGTGGATGCCGTACCACGGCAGGTCGCGCAGGTTGATGATGATGCCGATGACGACGAAGTAGATGAAGAACTGCGCCGCCGGGTTGATGTAGGACCACATCAACCCGAGGAACGACCCGCGGTAGCGCGCGCTGATCTCGCGACGCACCAGCAGGCGGAGCAGGTAGCGCTCCCGGAAGACCGCGGCCAGCCCCTTCCCCGCCGTCGGCGGCGTCAGCGGGATGGTGGAGAGGTCGCGCCGCTCCCGGGCGGGTTCGGCGGGTTCGGCCGCCTCACTCATCGGCACCGCCGCCCGGCAACCACGGCGCCAGGGTGCGCTCCCACGCCTCCGGCGAGGTGACGTCGGAGAGCTGGGCCCGGTACTCCGCCGCCAGGCGCGGCCACTCCCGGAGCAGCTGCTGGTGCAGCTCGGTGCTGCGCCGCATGAGTTCGCGGAACTGCTCGGGACGGCGCTGGTACATCGCCGCCGAGGTGCCGTCGTTCATCGAGACCACCGCGGAGTCGAAGCGGCCCAGGCGGTACCACTTGGCATCCATGGCCGCGACCTCCGCCTCGGGGTACTCCCGCGACAGCGGCCGGGGCTTGCGCACCTGGCGCAGCGGCATCAGCGCCGCGCTCACCAGCTGCGCGGACCGGCTCGGCACGTCGGTCTCGTCCTTGCGGCTCGGCTTGCGCCGCCGCACCGGCGGGAAGGCCTCCCGCTCGGTGGCGAGCTGCGCATCGGGGAACTGCTTGACGAACTCGCGCACCTCGCCCAGCTTGGTCGGCAGGGTGTCGTGGAGGCCCTCGGGGCCCGCCAGCACCTCCTCCATCGCGCGCAGCCGCAGCTCGGCGGTGGAGTACTGCATCGAGACCAGGTGCATGATCTGGTGGTACATGCTCTCGCGGACCATGCGGCCACCGCGCGGGTACGGCGAGTGCAGCAGTGCCGCGACGAGCCGGTTGCGGTGGTGGAAGTAGGACTGCCAGTCCACGGCGTCGTTCTTGTCCGTCCACGGCACGTGCCAGACCGCGGCGCCGGGGAACGTCACCGTCGGGTAGCCGGCCTCGCGGGCCCGCAGTCCGTACTCGGAGTCGTCCCACTTGAGGAACAGCGGCAGCGAGAGGCCGATCTCGGCGATGACCTGCCGCGGGATCAGGCACATGAACCAGCCGTTGTAGTCCACGTCGATGCGACGGTGCAGCCACCGCGTCGAGCGCAGGTTGCGGGCCCCGAAGTCCCAGTCCTGCAGCACGCCGGGCGCGGACTGCCACCAGAACCGCCAGGACTTCACGACCTCGCCGAAGCTGTGCAGGCGCGACCGGCTGTAGATGTTGAACATGTGGCCGCCGACGATGCTGGGCCGCTTGGCCAGGTCGCCGAACGTCACCGCGCGGATGATGCCCTCGGGCTCGCAGACGACGTCGTCGTCCATCATCAACGCGTACGTCGCCGTCCCCTTGCGCAGCGACTCCAGCTGCCCGCGGGCGTAGCCGCCCGACCCGCCGAGGTTGCCCTGCTCGAGGACCTGCAGCGTGTCGCCGAGGGCGTCGCGGGCGGCGTCGAAGTGGGTGGAGTCGACGACCTTGTCGGTGCCCTGCTCCATCACGAAGACGGTGTCCAGGTAGGGCCGCAGGCCCTCGTCCTCGGCGATCTGGCCCAGCAGCTTGGCGCAGAAGTCGGGCCGGTTCATCGTCGTGATCGCCACGTCGACGGTGCCGTGGGCGAGCCGGTCCTCGGGGACCTCGGCGGTCCACTCGGCCGACTCGACGACCACGTCCTCGTCACCGGCCAGGACGTCGTACCAGTACCAGCCGCCGTCCACGAACGGCTTGAGCGTGAGGTCGAAGGTGAAGGTGCCGCCGTCGTCCTCGCCGGTCTCGGCCGACCCCACCCGCTGGGAGTGGCCCGCGGCCATCGACTTGTGCACCACCACGCTGGCGCCCCGGCCGCGCACCGTGATGGTCAGCGTGACCGCGTCGACGATGGTGTGGCGGCGCCAGTAGGAGGCGGGGAAGGCGTTGAAGTAGGTGCCGAGGCTCAGGTGCTCCTGGGCCGGCACCCGCAGCGCCGTGCGGGACTCGATCTGGTCGGGGTGGAACTGGCGTCCGGTCGTGGTCGACTGGCGCATCGCCGCGTGGTTGAGCTCCTTCGCGGCACGGCTGCCGCCCACGGAGTACTTGTCGGCGTCGAGGACGGCATCCTCGACGTCGACGTAGAGCGGGACGACGTCCAGGTCACGGTCGAGCGGCAGGATCTGCCGCTGCAGCAGTCGGGTGCTCACTGGTCGACTCCTCCACTCTTCAACGGCTCCCCCTCGGCGAAGTGGGGCTTGAGCTTGTTGTCATACATCGACAGCGCCGACCCGATGGCCATGTGCATGTCGAGGTACTTGTAGGTGCCGAGCCGGCCACCGAAGAGGACCTGCGGCTCCTTGGCCGCCAGGTCGCGGTACTTCAGCAGCTTCTCGCGGTCCTCGGCGGTGTTGATCGGGTAGTACGGCTCGTCGCCCTCCTCGGCGAAGCGGCTGTACTCGTGCACGATCACCGTCTTGCCGGGCAGGTGGGTCTTCACGCGCTCGGGGTGGAAGTGCTGGAACTCGATGATGCGGGTGTAGGGGACCTCTTGGTCGTTGTAGTTGACCACGCCGGTGCCCTGGAAGTCGTCGACGTCCTCCACGCTCTCCTCCAGGTCCACGGTGCGCCATGACAGGCGCCCCTCGCGGTGACCGAAGTACTCGTCGACGGGTCCGGTGTAGACGATCGGGACCCGGCCCTTGACCTCGTCGACGCTGAACTCGTGGCCGGCCTCGAAGAAGTCGGTGTCGAGCCGGACCTCGATGTTGGGGTGGTCCGCCATCCGCTCCAGCCAGGCCGTGTAGCCGTCGACCGGCAGGCCCTCGTGGGTGTCGTTGAACCACCGGTTGTCGAAGGTGTAGCGCACCGGCAGCCGGGTGATGATGTCGGCGCTGAGCTCGGTCGGGTCGGTCTGCCACTGCTTGGCGGTGTAGCCCTTGATGAAGGCCTCGTACAGCGGGCGACCGATCAGGCTGATCGCCTTCTCCTCGAGGTTGGTCGCCTCGTCGGTGTCGAACTCGCTGGCCTGCTCGGCGATCAGCGCGCGCGCCTCGTCCGGGGTGTGGGAGTGCCCGAAGAACTGGTTGATCAGCGCCAGGTTCATCGGCAGCGAGTAGACCTGGCCCTGGTACTTGCCGAAGACCCGGTGCTGGTAGTTGGTGAAGGAGGTGAACCGGTTGACGTACTCCCACACGCGCTCGTTGGAGGTGTGGAACAGGTGCGCGCCGTACTTGTGCACCTCCACCCCGGTCTCGGGCTCCTTCTCGCTGTAGGCGTTGCCGCCGATGTGGGAGCGCCGGTCGATCACCACCACCTTGAGGCCGAGCTCGGCGGCGCAGCGCTCAGCGACGGTGAGGCCGAAGAAACCGGCACCGACCACGAGCAGGTCGGGTCCTGACGAGGGGGTAGCAGCAGGGGTGGACACGGTGGGTCAGTCTACGGATGGGGACGGCAGGGACCGCATCTGGCGCGCGTCGCGATGGGCGCGGATCACGTTGTGGGCTTCGGCACGTCCGCCGCGGACCGGGCTGAGCAGCACCACGACCAGCATGATCAGCAGGGGCTTGAGCCGCACCAGGGCGTTCTCGCCGTAGCGGTGGTGCACCGCGAACAGGTTGCGGTACATGTAGTAGCCCTTCCACCCGGCGAGGTCGTGCTGCTGGTCGAAGTCCAGCTGCCGCACCAGCACCGCGTCGCGGACCGCGACGATCGGGAACCCGGCGCGACGGGCGCGGAGCGCGTAGTCGCAGTCGTCGTAGAAGATGAAGAAGCTGTCGTCGGGCAGGCCGATCCGCTCCACGACGCGGCGACTGACCATGAAGCCCTCGAAGGCGACGTTCTCCAACGGCACGGTGGCAGGCATCGCGGCCCGGTCGGGGTAGGTGTCGACAATGCTCGCGGTCTTGGGCTTGATCGCCCAGGGCCGGGTGAGGTCGAAGCGGGTGGCGGCGTACTCGGCCAGGCGGCCGTGGGCGTCCTCTCGCACCGCCATCAGGCAGTCCTCCTCGCGCTCCAGCAGCACGCCGAGGCAGTCCGGTGCCGGGACGACGTCGTCGTCCATCAGCCAGATCCGGTCGAACCCCTGCTCGTAGGCGGTGCGGACCCCGAGCCGGAACCCGCCCGCGCCGCCGAGGTTGTCCTCGCTGCGGATCGCCTGGACGTCCGCCGCCGCCAGCACCTCCGGCGTCCGGTCCGAGCTGGCGTTGTCCACCACGATCACCGAGTCGGCCGCCGGCTGCAGTCGCGCCAGCCCGGCCAGCATCGTCTCCAGCAGGTCGGCCCGGTTGTGGGTGACGACCACGATCGCCACGCTCATCGCAGGTACCTCTCGTGTCCGGTGAAGTCGCCCCGCAGGCCGTCGTACGCCGCCCGCGCGCTCATCGTGATCCGTCGCGGCTGGCGCCGGGTCAGTAGGTAGAACCACACCGTCTTCAGCCAGAACAGCAGCACGTGCGGCCACCCACGGTAGTCGCGCAGGTTGAGGGTGTTGTTGCGGGCCATGCAGTAGTGCTTGAGGTCGCTGGGGCTGTGGTTGTAGGTCGTGCGGCCGCCCATCATCGGCGAGCCGAGCTCGCCGATCGAGGGGTGGTGGACCCGGGCGCCGACGACGGTGGCGATGCGGGCGCCGGCCCGCTCGGCGCGCAGCCGGTACTCGTGGTCGTCGCCCCAGATGAAGAACTCCTCGCGCGGCAGGCCGATCCGCTCGACGAGCGCGCGGGTCAGCAGCACCCCGTTGAACGGGATCACGATGTCCTCCAGCACGCCCCCGGTGGCGACCGCCTCGGCACCGGCGACGTCGCGCACGACCTCGGTGCCGCCGGGCATGCGGATCGGGAAGACCAGTCGGTCCGGCTGCTGCTCGTCGACCACCAGTGGGCCCCAGAAGTCCGCCCCCTCGTGCGCCAGCAACGTCGCCAGGCAGTCCGGCGCCGGCAGTCCGTCGTCGTCCATCAACCAGACCAGGTCGGTGCTCGTCCCCTCGGCGTCCGCCGTGTCCTCCACGGCCCACTCCAGGCCCCGGTGGAACCCGCCGGCGCCGCCGCGGTTGCGGTCGAGCGTCTCGGCGCGGACCCGGGCACCGGGCGCGGCGTCGGCCGCGACCTCCTGCAGCCACTCCCCCGTGCCGTCGGTGGAGGCGTTGTCCACGACGAGGACCTCGGCGACCCCGTCGGTCTCGCGCAGGCGCGCGACGAGGCGCTGCAACAACGGCAGCCGGTTGAACGTCACCACGACTGCCACGACCCGCACGGCGGCGATCCTACGCGTCGCCGTAGGCTCGCCGTGTGGAGACCGCGGCCGTGTTGGACCTGCTCGCTGACGTGGCCGCCGAGGTCATCACCCCGCGCTTCCGCGCCCTGGCCGAGCACCAGGTCTCCGAGAAGAACCCGGGCGATCTCGTCACGGTCGCCGACCACGAGTCCGAGGTCCTCATCACCGAGGCCCTCCGGGCCGCCCATCCCGACGCCGTCGTCCTCGGCGAGGAGGCGCAGGCGCAGGATCCGGCGCTGCTGGACCGCTTCGCGGCCGCCGACCACGCCTTCACCGTCGATCCCGTCGACGGCACCAAGAACTTCGTCAACGGCTCCCCCGACCACGCCGTCATGGTGGGTGAGGTCCGCGACGGCCTCGTGGTGCGCGGCTGGATCTGGCAGCCCCAGCACCGGGCGGCGTACGTCGCCGAGCGCGGTGGCGGGGCCTGGCTCAACGGCGAGCCGCTCACCTGGACCGCTCCCGGGGACAGCCCGGTGCGCACTGCACGGCGTCGTTGGGTCGGCTCGACGTTCCCCGGCCTGGGGCGGCTCGAGCTGACCTGGGCATGCTGCGGGGTGGACTACCCCCAACTGGTGCACGGCCACGCTCGGGCGATCGCCTACCACCACTCCAAGCCGTGGGACCACGTGCCGGGCTCCCTGCTGGTGCAGGAGGCCGGCGGCCACGTGGGCTTCCTCGACGGCAGCGAGTACGACCCGCGCACGGTGGGCCCCGGTGTCGTGGGTGCCCCGGACCGCGCGACGTTCGACGCCGTCGTGGCCGGGTTCGCCGCCTGACCGGTCCGGTCAGCAGGCGGCGGCGACGTCGTCGGTGTCGTTGGCGGCGTAGCCCTCACTGAGGGAGCCGACCGAGCCGCCGGTGACCGAGCGGTCCGCACCCGCGCCACCGGATCCGTTGCCACCGCCGCCGGAGCCGTTGCCGCCTCCGCCGGAGTTGCTCGGGGCGGGCGCCTTGCCCTCGGCCTTGTCGATCGCCGCCTGGATGCGGGCGCGCACCTTGTCGATGTCGGGGTCGCCGGTGTTGATCGCGGGCGGGACCAGGGAGACCGAGGCGATCTTCTGCGACTTCGCCTTCAGCGCCAGGTCCAGGAAGCGGTCGACCTCGGAGGTGGGCACGTTGGTCGCGACCATCTCCGCCGAGGCGCGGGTGAGCTCCTGGAAGTTGCGCAGGGCCTGCTGCGGGCTGACCTGGCGCAGGAACGCGTTGAGCACGCACTTCTGCCGCGCCATGCGGGAGTAGTCGTCGGAGTCGTGGCGGGCACGGGCGAACCAGAGCGCCTCGAAGCCACTCAGCTCGCGCTCGCCGGGCTGGATGTGGTCGTAGAAGTCGTCCGAGGGCAGCCCGATCGGGATCGGCCGGCGCACGTTGAGCGTGACGCCGCCGACCGCGTCGACGAGGTCCTTGAAGCCCTGCAGGTTCACCGAGGCCCAGTAGTTGATGTCGAGCCCGGTGATGCCCTCCACGGCCATGATGGTGGCGTCGGTGCCGGCCGTCTCGGGGTCGTCGAAGAGGTCGGTGTGGTCCTGCGCCCACGTGCTGACGCCGTTGAGGTAGTCGGCGTCGAAGCCGTCGGGGAACTGCTCGTCCATCACCGACCCGTCGGCGAAGGGGAAGTTTTTCATGTTGCGCGGCAGGCCCACCAGGACGGTGCGCCCGGTCTCGGCGTCGATGGAGGCGACGTGGATGGAGTCGGGCCGCATGCCCCACCGGCTCTGGCCCGCGTCACCACCCAGCAGCAACACGTTGTAGCGGCCCGCACTCGCGGCGGAGGCCTCGCCGTCACCGAAGACGCTGATGATGAAGTCGCGCTGGACACCGACCACGTGGGCGCCGAAGAGGAGGGTGCCGACGACGCTGAAGCACAGCACGCCGTTGACGCCGATCACGGCCCGGCGGTGCGGCAGCTGCAGGCTCAGCGGGCGACCGATCCGCCAGGCGTCGACGAAGAGGTAGGCCCAGCCGATCGCGCCGGCGAAGAGCGCGAGACGCGCGAGCAGCAGCAGGGTGGTCTGGGACACGAGCCAGAACCCGAGTGGGCGGTGGACCAGCACCAGCAGCAGCGTGAGGGCCCCCAGTCCGAGCAGGGTGAGCCACGCGCGCAGTGCGATGCGGCCGACACGGCGGTTGCCGGCGAGCAGCTGGGCCGATCCCGGCGCCAGCAGCGTGAAGGCCATCAGGGTCAGCGCCCGTCGGAAACGCACCCGGGCGGCGCGGTCACCGACGTCGGTCAGCGGATGGGAACGGAGTGGTCCCGGGTAGTCGACCATGGCGCGTTGTCGCTCCTGCTGGGGGAAGTGAGCAGATGACCTGCCAAGTATCACCAGTCACACCCGTCACAGGGGCGACGACACACCGGCGGACCTCACGCGGCCAGGCGTGCGATCTCCTCGGTCGAGGCGTTGCCCCCGGAGGCGACGACCACCGCCGCGCCCCCGGGGCGCCGGGGGTCGGCCAGCAGGCCGGCCAGCGACGCCGCGCCCGCACCCTCGACGAGGGTGTGCGCCCGAGTGGCCAGCAGCCGGGCGGCGTCGTCGATGTCCTCGTCGGTGACGAGGACGAAGTCGTCCAGGCGTTCGCGCAGGACCTGCTGCGTCAGCGGGTACCCGGTCGTCGTGGCCAGGCCCGACGCGCGGGTCGTCGACGTCGCCGTCTCGATGCGGCCCGTGCGCCAGGAGCGCCATCCTGCCGGCGCCGCCGAGGACTGCACCCCCACCACGCGGCACCCGGGTCGCAACCGGTCGCGGACCAGGCAGGCACCAGCCGCGCCCGTTCCGCTGCCGATCGGCACGTAGACCACCGCCGGGTCGAGGGCGGTGAACAGCTCGAGGTAGGCCGTGGCGTGGCCGAGCACGATGCGCGGGTCGGTCGGGTCGACGTACGACGCCCCGGTGGCCTCGGCGTGCGCCCGCGCGTGGGCGGCCGCCTGCGCGAGGTCGGTCCCGTGGCGCACCACCTGCGCCCCGAGCGCCTCGACGGCCTCGGCCTTGCACTCCGGTGCCCCCTCCGGCATCACCACGCAGGTGGGGACGCCCGCTGCGCGACCGGCGTGGGCGATCGACTGCGCGTGGTTGCCGGTGGAGGCGGTCACCAGCCCGTTGCGGGACTCGGCCGCCGCCAGGTTGGCCGCGAGGTGCACCCCGCCGCGCACCTTGAACGACCCGGTGGGCAGCACGTGCTCGTGCTTGACCAGGACCTCGGCGCCGACCGCGCGGTCCAGCAGGGGGTGGGACACCAGCGGCGTCGGGGCGAGTGAGTCCGCGACGATCCGCCCGGCCTCGGCGATGGCATCGAAGGTGAGCACGGGCCGAGCATCCCTCGCGGAGCATTCATCGGTCCAATGGTTCTTCTCGCGGCTTCCGATCGATGATGCCGATACGATGGCCGCGTGCTCGACCTGCACCGACTCCGCGCCCTGGTGGCGCTGCACCACACCGGCACGGTGTCCGCGGCCGCGGCCGAACTCGGCTACGGGCAGCCCACGGTCTCCCACCACCTGCGTCGCCTCGAGGCCGAGACGGGGAGCGTGCTGCTCCAGCGCGTCGGCCGCGGGGTGCGCCTCACACCCGACGGCGAGCGGTTGGCCCGACGGGCCGAGGAGATCCTCGCCCTCGCCGGGCGGGCCGAGACCGAGCTGCACGCCGCGACCGGACTCCGCGCCGGCCGGGTCCGCCTGGCCGCGTTCCCCTCCGGTGCCGCCACGCTCGTCCCCGCCGCACTCGCCCTCCTCGACCGGCACCACCCCGACCTCACCGTGGACCTGACCGAGGCCGAGCCGCCCGAGGCGGCGGACCTGCTGCGCGCCGGTCGGGTCGACGTCGCGCTGACCTTCACCTATCCCGGCCAGCCGGCACCGGACCAGGTCACCTCCTCGACCGTGCTGACCGATCCGCTCCACCTGGTCGGACGCGACCTGCCCGCCGGCGACGCCGATCTCACCGCCCACGCCGAGGGCCGCTGGATCAGCGGCTGCGAACGGTGCCGCACCGAACTGCTGAGCCTGTGCGCCACGGCGGGGTTCGACCCCCACATCGGGTTCGCGAGCGACGACTACGTCGCGGTGCAGGCGCTCGTGGCCAGCGGCTTCGGCGTCACCGTGCTGCCCGGGCTGGCACTGGTCGCCCACCAGCACCCGGGCGTCGTACGCCGGCCGGTGCCGGGAGCGACGCGGGCCGTCCAGGTCTCCACCCACGGCTCTCCCCCGCACCCACCGGCCATCGGTGCGGTCGCGCGGGCGTTGGCCGAGGCCGCAGCGAGCCCGGCCGACCACCGGGTGACCTGAGGCCGGCCCACGCTGGGCGGGTCAGTCGCGGCTGCGGGCCGCGTCGATCTCGGCCTTGCGCGCCAGGCGGTGGGCGCGACGGATCTCGGCCTCCCGCATCCGGCGCTCGTCCTCGGCGTTCTCCAGCCGCAGCGGCGGCACCTCGCGGGCGGCACCCGCGGCGTCGATGGCCACGAAGACGAAGTAGGCGGATCCGACGTGCAGCACCTCGGTCGTGGGGTCGTCCCACGGCTGGGTCTCGATCCGGACGCCGATCTCCATCGAGGAGCGTCCGGCCCAGTTGACCTGGGAGTAGGTGCGCACGATGTCGCCGACGCGCACCGGGCGCAGGAAGGCCATCTCGTCCAGGGCGGCCGTGACGGCCGGCCCGCCGCTGTGGCGTTGGGCCACCACGCCGGCAGAGGAGTCGGCGAGCTTGACGACCTCGCCGCCGTGGATGTTGCCCAGCAGGTTGGCCTGGGCACGGGAGGTCACGGTGGCGAGTTCGATGCGCGAATAGGTCGGCGTGCGCGCCGCGAGGGATGCAGACACGCTGCAGACGGTAGCGTCATCTGTCATGGCAGACCGTCCCCGCGCCGGTTCCGGCGACGACCCCGACTACGACTGGATCTACGGCCAGGACCAGGGCCGCTCCTCCGGTGCGGATCCCGAGCCGACGCGCATGATGCCGGTGACCCCACGGTCGCCGGCGCCGCAGGACCGTCGCCAGCAGCCACCGGCCTCGCCGCCGCCGGCGACCCCGCGGCGCAGCCGACGGATGCGTCCCCGGTCGTGGCGCCGCGTGGTGCTGGCGCTCCTCGCCCTGTGGTTGATCTTCCTCGTCGCCGTGCCGATCTTCGCCTGGAGCCGGGTGGAGAAGATCGACTTCGAGCCCGACGGCGAGCGCCCGGGTGAGCAGCCGGGCACCAACTACCTGATGGTCGGCAGCGACTCCCGCGCCGGCCTGTCGAAGGAGGAGCGGCGCGAGCTGAGCACGGGCAACGCCCAGAGCAGCCTCGCCGACACGATCATGGTGCTCCACGCCGGCTCCGGGCCGGACGTGCTGGTCTCCTTCCCCCGCGACTGGACCGTGGACGGCCGCAAGATCAACGGCTACTACGACCCCGGCGACCCCACCGAGCTCGTCGCCGCCCTGGAGTCCCAGACGGGCATCCGCATCGACGAGTACGTCGAGATCGGCCTCGGCGGCGTGGCCGGTGTCGTCGACGCCGTGGGCGGCATCGAGATCTGCCCCGAGGAGGCCATCAAGGACCCCAAGGCGGGCCTGAACGTGAAGAAGGGCTGCCAGGAGGCCGACGGCACGACGGCCCTGGGCTACTCCCGCACCCGCGCCACGACACGGGGCGACCTGGACCGGGTCGGACGACAGCGTGAGGTCGTCGGCGCGATCGGCGAGAGCGTGCTCTCGCCCTGGACGGTCCTGAACCCGTTCCGCTGGTGGGGCCTGAACAACGCGGTCCCCGACTTCTTCGGCTTCGGCGAGGGCACCAGCCAGTTCGACGTGGGCCGCTGGGCGCTGTCGATGACCCGGATCGGTGACGGCCGGACCTGCACCATGCCGGTCACCGACGGCTCCGCCACGGTGATGGACACCGAGCGGGCCGAGGGGTTGTTCAGTGCCATCATCGAGGACCGCACCGACGACATCACTCGGGCGCAGTGCACCCCGGCAGGAGTTGCCCCATGACCTACCAGACCCTCACCTGCGACGTGGACGAGGACGGGGTCGCCACGCTGCGCCTCGACCGCCCCGACGCGCTCAACGCCTTCGACCTGACGATGGCGCGCGAGCTCGAGGCGTTCTTCACCACCGACGCCCACGACGAGGCGATCCGGGCGATCGTCGTGACCGGTGAGGGCAAGGCGTTCTGCGCGGGGATGGACCTCTCCGCCGAGGGCAACGTGTTCGGCCTCGACGAGTCGGTCGCGCCGACGCCGGAGGAATTCCGCGCGGCGTACGACCGGGCGCCGCACCAGGACGGCGTGCGCGACACCGGCGGCAAGGTGACGCTGGCCATCCATGCGCTGCCCAAGCCGGTGATCGCGGCGATCAACGGGGCTGCCGTGGGCATCGGCGCGACGATGACCCTGGCGATGGACATCCGGCTCGTCTCGACCCGTGCCCGGGTCGGGTTCGTCTTCGGCCGGCTCGGCATCGTGCCGGAGGCTTGCTCGAGCTGGTTCCTGCCCCGCCTGGTCGGCCTGCAGCAGGCGCTGGAGTGGGTCTACTCCGCCGACGTCCTCGACGCCGAGGCCGTGCACGCGGGTGGGCTGGCGCGCAGCATCCACGAGCCCGAGGACCTGGTGCCGGCGGCCCAGGAGTTGGCACGGTCCTTCGTGGTAGACCGCTCGCCGGTGGCGCTGGGGCTGGCCAAGCAGCTGCTGTACCGCAACGCGGCCGCCGACCACCCGCTCGAGGCGCACCTCACCGACTCGCTGGCGATGTACTACACCTCGCTGGAGGACGGCAAGGAGGGCGTGGCGGCGTTCCGCGAGAAGCGGGCGCCGCACTTCACCGGCAGCGCCTCCCGACTCCCGCGGATCTTCCCGCAGGACTGAGGCACGGCGCGCGCCGCGCACTCCATCCACCCCACTACATCGCGAGGAAGAGGATCTCCTCGCGGGTGTACTCGCGGCCGGGGTGCTCGGCCGCCAGGTGCTCGTTGACCCTGGCGACCAGCTCGTCGTCGTCCTCGCCGCGGATCGTGACGTCACACGGACAGCGCAGGCTCGGCATGTCTCACCTCTCCTCGGGTGGTGTGCTCGACGAGGCTACGTCGCCGCGGTCGGCTCAGGCGGAGGCGACCGACCGACGACGGCCCGCGTGGACGACGCCGGCACCGCCGGCGACGAGCAGGCTGCCCAGCAGCAGCCACCACACGGCGGGGCCACCGGTGTTGGGCAGGATCCCGCCGGCGCCGTCGTCACCGGGACCGCCGGTCCGGCCGCCGACAACCCGGTAGGTGGCCGTGCCGGTGGAGGGCAGGTAGACGCTGCCGGCGTCGGGGGTGAAGCTGGCCGAGGTGGTGTAGTCGCCGATCGGCTGGCTGCCGAGGTTCACCGTGATCGGGGTGTCGGCGTAGTCGCGGGTCTGCGCGAACGTGCGGTCGGCGGCGTCGGAGGAGCCCGGGGCCCCGTTGATGGCCAGCGTGCCCTCGATGGGGCCCTCGTCGGAGTTGGCCCGCACCGAGTAGGTGATGACCACGTCGTCGCCGACGCGGATCTCGTCGTCGACCTCGATGGCGACCGCGGTCGGCACCTGGGGTCCGTAGCCGTCGGCGGCCGCCGACGGAAGGGGGGCGATCAGGGTCACGGCGATCAGCGTCGCGATCGCAGCGAAGACTCGAGCCATGGGTGTGGCCTTCCTCGGGAGCAGCAGTCACCGGTGCAACGAAACAGTGGGGAGCACGGTTACGCGGGTGGCTGCAGCAGCACGATAGCAGCGCGCGGGCCCGGCTCAGCCGGTCTTGTCGCGCCGGTCCACCAGGTGGCCGAACACGATCGACCGGTCGTCGGTGTGGAAGATCTCCGAGCAGGTGAGCAGCGTCAGCAGGTGGTCGCCCGCGGCCGCGGGCGGCTCGACGCCACCGTCGGGGTTGGTCGGCGACGGATCCAGCACCCACCCGGCGGTGAACGGCAGCCGCAGTCCGTCGCCCGGCGTGTCGAGCTCGTAGGTCAGGATCTCGTCGCGCGTCTCCACCTGGACGATGTCACCCGGTTCGAGCCCCAGCAGGTCGGCGAACGGCTCGCCGTGCGTCACGCGGTGGCCGGCCAGCACGTAGTTGCCCCGCTCCCCCGGCGCGGTGTCGCCCATGTGGCCCACGCCTGCGGCGAGCACCTCGTCCGTGGCGCCCTCCAGCACCGGGACCATGAAGTCGGCGCCGAAGTGCGGCACCCGCAGCAGCGCCGTCGCCTCGCCCCAGTCGGTCCGCGCCACCGGCTCGCCGGTGGTCCAGCCGTCGCGCAGCGAGTCCGCGACATCGCCGTGACGCTGCTGGGACTGCCAGTTGGTGCCCCAGAACTGCCAGGCCACCCAGCCGAGGACCACGAGCCCGGCGAGGATCAGCGCGAGTCCCGCGGTCAGTAGCGAGCGGCTGCGCAGGTCACGCGGTCGGTGCCGTCTGCCGTGCCCACGCCCGCGCCGCCGGCGTCGTCGGCTCGACCCGACGGTGGACTCCGGCGCGCTGAGTTCGGTCATGGCTGCATCCTCCGCACCTCCACCGACTCAACGCGCCCCGACCGTCGGCGTCACGCCGTCGGTGGTGCGGACCGCCTCACAGGTCCGACTGTACGCCGGCCAGCAGCTGGCGGGCCGCGACGATGCGCTGCACCTGGTTGGTGCCCTCATAGATCTGGGTGATCTTGGCGTCGCGCATCATGCGCTCGACCGGGTACTCGCGCGTGTAGCCGTAGCCGCCCAGCACCTGCACGGCGTCGGTGGTGACCTGCATCGCCACGTCGGAGGCGAAGCACTTGGCCGACGCACCGAAGAAGGTGACGTCGTCCTCGTGGCGCTCGGAGCGGGCCGCGGCGGCGTAGGTCAGCTGTCGGGCGGCCTCCACCCTCATGCCCATGTCGGCCAGCAGGAACTGCAGGCCCTGGAAGTCGGCAATCGGCTTGCCGAACTGCTCGCGCTCCTTGGCGTAGCCGAGCGCGTAGTCCAGGGCGCCCTGGGCGATCCCGACGGCCTGCGCGGCGATCGTGATGCGGGTGTGGTCCAGCGTGCGCATCGCGATCTCGAAGCCCTCCCCCTCGGCGCCGATGATGCGGTCGCCGGGGATGCGGACGTTGTCGAGGTAGACCTCACAGGTGGGTGAGCCCTTGATGCCGAGCTTCTTCTCCGGCGCCCCGAAGGAGACGCCCTCGTCGGACTTCTCCACCACGAACGCCGAGATGCCGCCGCGGGATCCCTTCTCGGGATCGGTGGTGGCCAGCACGGTGTAGTACTCCGAGACCCCGGCGTTGGAGATCCAGCGCTTCACGCCGTTGAGCACCCAGTCGTCGCCGTCACGGACCGCACGCGTCTTCTGGTTGGCCGCGTCGGACCCGGCGTCGGGCTCGGACAGGCAGTAGGAGAACCCGCCCTCGCCCCGGGCCAGCGCGCCGAGGTACTTCTGCTTCAGCTCCTCCGAGCCACCCAGCTGGATCGGCAGCGAGCCGAGCTTGTTGACCGCCGGGATCAGCGAGGCGGACGCGTCGGCGCGCGCCACCTCCTCGATCACGATGACCGTCGCGAGCGCGTCGGCGCCGGCGCCGCCGTACTCCTCGGGCACGTGCGGGGCGTAGAAGTCCGCGGCCAGGAGCGCGTCGTGGGCCTCCTGGGGGTAGCGCGCCTCCTCGTCGACCGAGGCAGCGGCGGGGGCGACCTTGTCCGTGCAGATCGCGCGGACCGCCTCCCGCACGGCTCGGTGCTCGTCGGGCAGCGCATAGACGGAGAAGTCGGAGCTCATGCCCCAGATCCTAGGACGTCCAACCATTTCCGCTGCCGCGGTGTCCATCCGCGGACACCGCACGCTCCCGCGACCAACGGGACGGGGCACCGACCACCGTCTCCAGGGGGCCCCGCCGCCCCGCTGCGACCGTCACCGCGCCCACTGCCAGGACGACGAGCACGTGCCAGACGTAGGCGTCGGACTCCTCGGGCGGCCAGAGGCTCGGGGTCAGCATCAGCACGTGGAGCGTGTAGAGGCTCAGCGTCATCGTCCCCGCACCGAAGAGCACCACCAGCACCCGTCGGCCGGGGGCCGGCAGCCACTCGGCGAGGAGCAGGCAGCCGCCGAGGACCAGCAGGGCACAGCCGATGGTGTGCACCAGGTCGAACGGCGTCGCCGAGTGCGGCGCCACCACCAGCAGCCACGACCAGCCGCCGTCGACCGGCGGCGAGCCGCCGGTGCCGTCGGCCAACAGGTTCCGCAGCCCGGCGTGGTCGAGGTCGGGGTACCCGAGTCCGTCCCGCACCGCGGGCAGGGCGGTCAGCGCCCTCGACACGGCGTACGCCGCCGCGGCCGCGAGCGCCCCACCCACCAGCAGCGCCAGCGCCCGGACCGGACGGCGCAGGTCGGTGCGGCCCACCGCGAGCCCGGCCAGCACGAACCCCAGCCAGGGCAGCACCGGGTAGGTGCCGGTGACGGCGAGCTCGCCGAGCAGCCGGCCCGGGTCGGCGAGGTCGCCGAGCTCGGGGCTCCGACCGTCGAACTCGGGGAACCGCGGGAGGAGCAGGTGCAGCAGGACCGGCGTGAGTAGGACCCAGCCGACGGTCAGCGCCGCGAGCGACCGCGCCCGCAACGACAGGAAGGGCAGCGCGAGCAGGAACAGCACGCCGTAGTGGGCCAGGATGATCGCGATCCCGCTGTCCAGGCCGCCCAGCGCCAGGCCGAGCAGCGCCACGAGACCGGCGCGCGCTGCCAGGCCGAGTCGCGCGCGGCGGAGCTCCGTGCCGACGATCGGCTCGGTGCGGCCGGTGGCGAGGGCGAGGCTCACGCCGGCGAGGACGGCGAACAGTGCCGACGCCCGCCCACCGGCCAGCGCGTAGGCCCAGGTGAGGTCTCCGTCGGGCGTCCGCTTGCCCACGACGTGGGTCGCCATCATGCCCAGCAGCGCCAGGCAGCGGGCGACGTCGACGGCGACCAGGCGACCCGGCCGGAGGACGTCGCCGGGCACGCTCACTCGATGACCGGCGGGAGCCCCGAGGACTCCCGGACGGTGGCGCCCTTGGCCTCGGCCGCCGCCTTGAGCTCGCCCTGGAAGGCACGCATGCGCTGCTGGAGGTCCGGATCCGTCGCGGCGAGGATCCGCACCGCCAGCAGGCCCGCGTTGCGGGCCCCGCCGACCGCGACCGTCGCGACGGGCACCCCGGCCGGCATCTGCACGATCGAGAGCAGCGAGTCGAGCCCGTCGAGGTACTTCAACGGCACCGGCACCCCGATCACGGGCAGCGGCGTGACCGCGGCGAGCATGCCGGGCAGGTGGGCCGCACCGCCGGCGCCGGCGATGATCACCGACAGGCCGCGGTCGGCGGCCTGCTCGCCGTAGGCGAGCATCTCGGCAGGCATCCGGTGGGCGGAGACGACGTCGGCCTCGTGGGCGATGCCGAACTCCGCCAGCGCAGCGGCCGCGGCCTCCATGGTCGGCCAGTCGGAGTCCGATCCCATCACGATGCCGACCCGGGGCGCTGCCTTCTCGCTCATGGGCCGGAGCCTAACCAAACCCCCGGTCGACCCGTTCGGGTATGCATGGGCACCATGACCGCGCACCTCGCTCGTCCGGCACGCCGCAGCGCCGGCGTGCGGGCGGTGCTGGCCGGCGTACTCCTCGCGCTCACGGCGTGCTCCTCCCCCGGCTCCGCCGGGCCGGCGCCGGCCCCCTCGAGCGACGCGGCGGACGCGCCGACCTCCTTCGCCGCGGTGCGACCGGACCTCTCCCCGCGGGGGTACGCCGCCCTGGGCTGCAGCCTGCACGGCGCGCTCGCGACGGTCGATCCCGAGGACCTGGTGAACCGGCGGGATCCCGACGAGGCCACCTACGCCGCGAGCAGTGCGCTGCTCGTGACCGCCGGGCTCCGCGACGAGGCGGCGTACGGCGCGCTGGTGGAGCCGGCGAGCGCGCTGCAGTTCGCCCACGTCCAGGGCGCCTGGGAGCGCGTGGCGGCCCGGCGCAGCGAGCTCACCCGGGCCTGCCGCGAGATCGCGTCCGTGGCGAGTGGCGTGCACGTGCACGCCGCCTACGCGTGCGCCGTGCTGGACCGGCTGCGCGACACCGCCCCCTCGGTGGGCGACCTGGTGCCCGACCGCCTCACGCCGGCGGTCGACGAGCTCGAGGCGTCGCTCGCGCTGGCCCGGGCCGCGGGCGCCGCGGACGACGGCTACGCCCGGCTCGCGCGCCGCGCGGGTCGGCTCGAGCAGGACCTCGCCGCCGGCGCCCGCGCCGCGGAGTACACCGCCGCCCGGGACCGGGTGCTCGCGACGTGCCGTGACCTGGCACGCGCCTGAGCGCGCTACTCGCTCTCGTTGCCGAGGTCGCCGCGGAACCAGGCCGCCGCGTGGCGCGCCCGCTCGAGCACCTCGTCCAGGTCCTCGCCGTAGGCGTTCACGTGGCCGACCTTGCGGCCGGGGCGCAGGTCCTTGCCGTAGAGGTGGACGCGGAGCCGTGGGTCACGGGCGAGGGCGTGGGGGTAGCCGTCGTAGAGCCGGCCGACGTCGGGATCCGGGCCACCGAGCACGTTGACCATCACCGTCCAGGGGACGCGCGGCTCGGGCGAGCCCAGCGGCAGGTCCAGCACGGCACGCAGGTGGTTCTCGAACTGGGAGGTGACCGCGCCGTCCTGGCTCCAGTGGCCGGTGTTGTGGGGGCGCATCGCCAGCTCGTTGATCAGGATGCGGCCGTCGCTGGTCTCGAACAGCTCGACCGCGAGGATGCCGGTGACGCCGAGCTCGCCCGCGATCCGCAGCGCGAGCTCCTGTGCCTCGCCGGCCAGTCCCGGGTCGAGGTCGGGGGCAGGGGCGATCACCTCGTGGCAGATGCCGTCGAGCTGCGTCGTGGCGACCACCGGGTAGGTCGCGGCCTGGCCGCTGGGGGCGCGGGCGACCAGCGCGGACAGCTCGCGCCGGAAGGCGACCAGCTCCTCGGCGAGGAGCCGTACGCCGCGCTCCTGCGCGACCCGGAGGGGCTCCTCGACGTCGGCGGGGTCGCGGACGACCCAGACGCCCTTGCCGTCGTACCCGCCACGGCTGACCTTGAGCACGCAGGGCAGCCCGAACTCCGTCACGTCCTCGGCCGAGGCGACGGTCGCGTGCCGTGGCTGGGGTGCACCGAGTGCCGTCATCCGCTCCCGCATCACGACCTTGTCCTGGGCGTGGACGAGGGCGTCGGGACCGGGTCGCACCGCGACGCCGTCCTCCTCGAGGGCGTGCAGGTGCTCGGTCGGCACGTGCTCGTGGTCGAAGGTGACGACCTCGCAGCCGTCGGTGGCACGCCGCAGCGTGGCGAGGTCGCGGTAGTCCCCGACGAGCTGGTCGGGCACGACCTGGGCGGCCGAGACCCCCTCGCCCTCGGCGAGCAGGCGGAGCGGGATGCCGAGCATCACCGCCGGCGGGGCCATCATCCGGGCGAGTTGGCCGCCGCCCACGACGGCGATGCGAGGGGCTGCTTCGGACACGCGCCGCACCCTATCGGTCATGCGTTGCTAGAGCCGACGGGCGGCCAGGGGCTCGACGATGCCGAACCCGCGCACCGGGCGCTCGGGCAGCGCCCGCGTCTCGATCTCCTCCGACGGCAGCAGGGCCGCGGTCGCGTGGTCGACGATGATGCGGTTGCGGCGCGCCACCCCGGTCAGCCGGGCCGCGAGGTTGACCGGTGGCCCGAAGACGTCGCCCAAGCGCATCACCACGAGCCCGCTGGCGAGGCCGAGGCGTACGTCGGGCATCCGCTTGTCGCGTCCGATGACACGGATGATCCCCTCGGCGATGCGGAACGCGGCCTCGGCGTCGTCGGTGCTGAAGAGGACCGCGTCGCCCATCGACTTGATGAAGCGCCCGCCCTGGTTGGCCACCACGTCGCCGCAGCGGACCTCGAAGACCTCCACGAGGTCCCCGATCCGGTCGCGGCTGAGCTCGTTGGACAGGCTGGTGAAGTTGACCAGGTCGGCGAAGCCGACCGTCACGTGCGTGGTGCCGGGGTCCTCCTCGATCGCCATCGCGGCCTCCATCCGGGCCACCGCGGCGATGACGTGGCGCCGCCACGCATACGACAGCAGCCGGTCGAAGGTGTCGCCGTAGCGCTCGACGAGCTCCTGCGCGACCCGCCGCCTGCTGTCGGGGCCCTCCTCGCCACGGAACCGCTCCTCGGCCGGCTGCACGATGGCGCCGACCTCCCAGTCGGCCAGGCGGGCCATGCTCAGACCGAGCCCGCGGGTGATGTTGAGCGCGAGGTCGAGGTCGATGACGCCGTCGCCGACGACGCTGGACAGGTCGACCAGTGCCTCGGCGTCGGCGGTCGTGAAGGCCCGCTGGTCCCCGCCCTCGGCGAATCCCAGGCTGCGCCACAGCCGCCGGGCGTCCTCGACCGACACCCCGGCACGGCGCGCGATCTCGTCGACGGTGAGGTCGGGCTCCTCCCCGAGGAAGACGCGTTCCAGACTGGGCTCAGGCACGGGGCCGATCATTCCACCTCGGTGTCGGGCGCCGGACGGACGTGCACCACGTCGCCGGCACCGACCCGCTCGACGCCCCCCGCGGTCTCCACGACCAGCATCCCGCTGGCGTCGACGTCGACGGCGCGACCGGTCAGGTCCCCACCTCCGGGGAGGGAGACCCGGACGGCGCGGCCCACCGTGTCGCAGGCGGCGGCGTACTCCGCCGCGAGGCTGGTCGTGGCCGTCGCGTCCCCGCCGTGCCAGGCGTCGTAGCGGTCCCGGAGCGCGCGGACGATGCCGGCCAGCAGGTCGGCCCGGTCGGATTCGAGGTCGGGGCGCGCCAGCAACAGCGACGTCGCCGTCGGCACCGGCAGCTCGTGCTCGGCGATGCTGACGTTGAGGCCGATGCCGAGCACGGCGGCCGGTCCCGTGGGGGTGGCGACCCGTTCGACCAGGATGCCGGCGACCTTGCGCTCGGGCAGCAGTACGTCGTTGGGCCACTTCACCCGGGCGTCGTACCCGAGGTCCACCAGCGCCCGCGTGACCGTGAGCCCGGTCAGCAGGGGCAGCCACGGCCACCCGTGCGGGGGCAGGTCCGGGCGGAGCACGAGGGAGAAGCTGAGCCCGGCGCGGGGCGGCACCGACCAGCCGCGGTCGAGCCGGCCGCGTCCGGCCCGTTGGTGGTCGGCGACGACCAGGGTGCCGTCGGGGGCGCCCTCCCGCGCACGGTCGGCGGCGACGGCGTTGGTGGAGTCGGTCTCGTCGAGGAACTCCGGTCGCAGGCCGTCGTGGTCGTCGAGGGCGGCCACCAGTCGGGCGGTGTCGAGGGGAGGGCGAGGGGCGGGCGCGGAGGTCACGGGACTACCCTGTCGGAGCAGACCCGAGGAGGCCAGTGCAGTGACGGCAGAACCGACCAACCCGGGCGAGGGCACCGACGTCCCCGCCGACATCGACGTCCACACCACGGCCGGCAAGCTCGCCGACCTGGACCGCCGCCTCGACGAGGCCGTCCACGCCGCCTCGGCCAAGGCAGTGGAGAAGCAGCACGCCAAGGGCCGCCAGACCGCCCGGGAGCGCATCGCGGCGCTCTTCGACGAGGACTCCTTCGTCGAGCTCGACGAGCTGGCCCGCCACCGGTCGACCGCCTTCGGCCTGGACAAGACCCGCCCGTACGGCGACGGCGTGATCACCGGCTACGGCACCATCGACGGTCGTCAGGTGTGCGTGTTCTCCCAGGACTTCACCATCTTCGGCGGCTCGTTGGGCGAGGTCTACGGCGAGAAGATCACCAAGGTGATGGACCTCGCCATCAAGACCGGTTCCCCGATCATCGGCATCAACGAGGGGGCCGGCGCCCGCATCCAGGAGGGCGTGGTCTCGCTCGGCCTCTACGGCGAGATCTTCAAGCGCAACGTGCACGCCTCGGGCGTCATCCCGCAGATCAGCCTGATCATGGGCTCCTGCGCCGGCGGCCACGTCTACTCCCCCGCCGTCACCGACTTCACGATCATGGTCGACGGCACCTCCAACATGTTCATCACCGGTCCCGACGTCATCAAGACCGTCACCGGCGAGGACGTCAGCATGGAGGAGCTGGGCGGTGCGCGGACGCACAACACCAAGTCGGGCAACGCCCACTACATGGCCACCGACGAGGACGACGCGCTGGAGTACGTCAAGGCGCTGCTGAGCTTCCTGCCGCAGAACAACCTCGACGAGCCGCCGTCCTACGACGAGGTCGTCGACCTCGAGCCGAGCGAGGACGACCGGGCGCTGGACACGCTGATCCCCGACAGCCCGAACCAGCCCTACGACATGCACACCGTGATCGAGTCGGTCGTCGACGACGGCGAGTTCCTCGAGGTGCAGCCGTTGTTCGCGCCGAACATGCTGATCGGCTACGGCCGCGTGGAGGGCCGCTCGGTCGGTGTCGTCGCGAACCAGCCGATGCAGTTCGCGGGCACGCTGGACATCGACGCCTCGGAGAAGGCCGCACGCTTCGTGCGCACCTGCGACGCGTTCAACATCCCGGTCCTCACCTTCGTCGACGTGCCCGGCTTCCTTCCCGGCGTGGACCAGGAGCACACCGGCATCATCCGCCGCGGCGCCAAGTTGATCTATGCCTACGCCGAGGCCACGGTCCCGCTGGTCACCGTCATCACCCGCAAGGCCTACGGCGGCGCGTACGACGTGATGGGCTCCAAGCACCTCGGCGCCGACCTGAACCTCGCGTGGCCGACGGCCCAGATCGCGGTGATGGGCGCGCAGGGCGCGGCCAACATCGTGCACCGCAAGACGCTGGCGGCGATCGAGGAGGAGGGCGGCGACGTCGAGGCCCGGCGAGCCGAGCTCATCGACGAGTACGAGACCACGCTCGCCAACCCCTACATCGCTGCGGAGCGGGGCTACGTCGACGCGGTGATCACGCCGCACGAGACCCGTGCCGAGGTCACCCGGTCGCTGCGGATGCTGCGCACCAAGCGCGAGACGCTGCCGCCCAAGAAGCACGGGAACATCCCGCTGTGACCGACGACAACACCACCGACTCGGAGGTCGGGGCCGGGACGGCGGAGGCAGAGTCCGTCGCCGCCCCGACCCTGCGCGTGCTCACCCCGGACGCGACGCCGGAGCAGGTGGCCGCCGTGGTCGCGGTGTTCTCGGCCATGGGTGGCGCCGAGGAGGGCGAGCCGGCGCCGAGGTCCCAGTGGGCCTCCCCCGCTCGCGGACTGCGGCAGCCGCTCCACCCCGGTCCGGGTGGCTGGCGCGCGAGCGGCCTGCCTCGCTGAAACGACGCCGCGTCCTACAGACGCCGGTGGAAGCGAATCGCGCCGGTGGGCATGACATCGGTCCGGTAGGCCCGCTCGTGGGCCCGGTGGTGATGGTGGCTGCAGAGAAGTACGCCGTCCGCGAGGTCGGTCCTCCCACCTGAGGACCAGGGGTCGAGGTGATGCGCCTCGGTCCAGGTGGCGGGCACCTCGCATCCCTCGGCCCGGCAGGTCCGATCCCGGAGCCGCATCGCCCTGCGCTGCGCGGCAGTGAAGAGGCGGCGTGAGCGTCCCTGGTCGAGGATCTCGGCGTCGCCGCCGAGGACGACGGGGATGATTCTCGCCGTGCAGGCGAGCCGGCGGGCTTGGTCGGCAGTGAGGTTGGGACCCGCGTCGAAGTCGCCGTCGATCAGTCCGGCGGTCGCCAGACCGCTGCGTAGCTGGTCGATCCCAACGGTCACCATGACCGCGGTGGCGTCGCCGCCGTGGTGGGGCAGGTTGGCCGGGTCGAGGTGTTCGAGCAGCATCGCGAAGGCGTGGGCGTACTGCCGGCGTCGGGGTTGCTGGTCCTCGGGCGGGAGCCCGAACGGGCCCGGAGCACCCTCGCGCTGGCGCGGTGAGGTGAAGGCGTGCAGGTAGGTCTCGAGCCGGTCGGCGACGTGGTCGGACAGCAGGCCGGCGATGCGGGTGGTGCCGTCACCGATGCGCTGCAACCGCAGGCTGGCCCTCTCCTGGGCGCGCTTCTCCTGTTCGGCGAGAATCTTGGCCGCTTCCTCGTCAGCGACCTCGGGGGCGACGACGTCGAGGATGCGGCGCCCCAGTCGGCGCAGTTGTCCCGGCCGGAAGTGGCTGGCGTAGTCGACCAGCTGCGCCTCCGCCTTGGTGGTGATGTCGGGACCGACATCACGGGGGAGCTCGTCGATGGCGCGGGTGATCACCCGCGCCTGGGCCGTCGACACCTGACCTGTCCGCATCCCACCAGCGACGGCGCCGCAGTAGCGGTCCAGGTCCTTGGCGAGGTCGAGGTCGGCGCGCATCGCGCGCGGCTCGGCGTTGATCTGATGCGCCAGCCAAGCAGCGACGTCATGGGCACCGCGTTCCGTGGCAACGTCGTCGGCCGAGGCCATCACGCGCAGCCGGAGTTCAGCCAGTCGGGACTCGGCCCGGGCCAGCTGCTCCAATGCGGTCACCTTGTCGGAGGTGGCCATGTAGACCGGCTCCACATGCGCCACGCTTTCGAGAGCCGCGTGCACCGTCTCGGCACAGGCCACGATGGGGTGGGTGGGAACGAGGGTGGTGACCATCGAGACCTCCCAGGGGCGAGCGGACAGCAGATGTTCTCTGTCGCCCCGCCGGAGGCACCACCGGTGCAATTACTGACCTTCGAGACTGGTCTGACCGCCTCCCCGTCCCCGGTCATCTGGTTGGGGGCACTGGCCGTACGACCTGTGGCTCATCGTACACCTGTTCGAATACCATGGCAAGGTCAAGGCCGTGGCGAACCAGCCAAGCATCAGTACCCACACGAAACGGACCGCGCGTGTGACGGACCTACCCTCGGTCGTCGTCGAGGACCTTGGGTGACCGCCTCCAGTGATCGCTTCCGAAGTGGAAGAGGTCGCCCACTGACCAGGTGCTCATGAACCAGACGTCGGTGATTCCCTCGGGCAGGGCGGGCGCCACGTCCGGCAGGGGCCCGTCCGGACGCATGAGGACGTCTGACGCGATGAAGGGCGCGGTCGTGAATCCCGGAAGCAGCACGAACAGATGCTTCTGATCACGCGCAGACACGCGAAGCTTTCTCAGATTGTGCTCTTGCGCTTCGCCGCGAACCCATTCATCAAACCACTTCACCAAGCCGTTGCCAGTCGTCGGCACGACACCGCCGGTCCGGACCGGATCCTGCTCGACCGTGACATAGATGCTTCCACGGATGCTCGTATCGCCGTGATGCGCAGCATGGACCCCCAATGCGCCCAGTTCAGCGACCGCCCACTCTCGCTCAGACCCGTCAGTTGGGGTCTCTAACGTGCGGAGAAGTTCAGGCAGTTGCTCCTTGAGTCGTTTGACCTTGGCCGTGGGTGCGACCGAGATGAACCAGCCCCCGGCCAGGTCGGACTCGACCCATCGACGTCCAGACCCATTGATCAGGTTCCAGAGCTCAATTGGATCGGCATCTGCAGCCGCGGTGACTTCCATCGCACCGAATGCTGCGCCATTTCGAATGAGGTCGAGGTCATACATGCTTGGCCGAGAACCATCATCGTGCTGATGGACACGGGTCCCGACCAACGCGCGTTCGACGCACTTGGCCACCCACCTCTCCTCGCTGCGCATCGTCGACATAGTGCCAATTGTGTGAGCCCCTCCGAAGTGAAAGTGCCTCCATGCGACCTCGCCGCACCTGCGTCGTTGGCGCTCCGCTCCGTCGTAGGTTGGGCCCATGACGCGCAGCATCGACCAGCGGTCCGATCGACACGTCACCGAGATGGCGGCGCTGGATCCGCTCAGTGCGACCTTCGCCGGCATCCCGGGACACGACCATGAACTGCCCGACCTCTCCCCCGACGGCCACGCCGCCCGGGAGCAGCTCCAGCGCGACGCGCTCGCCGACGTCAGTGCACTGACACCCACCGACGACCGCGAGGCGGTGGCGCGCGACGCCTTCCGTGAGCGGGTCGGTCTCGAGGTCGAGATGGTCGACGCCGGCGTGGTCCGCTCCGAGGTCTCGGTGATCGGCAGTGCGGCCCATGGCCTGCGCGAGTGCTTCGACCTGATGGCCACCGAGACCGACGAGGACTGGGACGCCGTCGAGGCCCGCCTCGCCGGCATCCCCCGCGCACTGGAGGACTACCGCACCACGCTGCGCGAGGAGGCCGCAGCCGGCCACGTCGTCGCACGGCGCCAGTACCTCGAGGTCGCCGAGCAGGTGAAGGGCTGGACCGGCGAGACCGGGTCGGCGGGTGACTTCTTCGGCGCGTTCGTCGCCCACGCGCCCGAGCAGCGGCGTACGCGCCTGCAGGAGCGGGCAGCTGCCGCGTCGGCGGCGTTCGCGGACTTCGGTCGCTTCCTCGTCGCCGACCTCGCCCCGCAGGGCCGCGAGACCGATGCGGTCGGCCGCGACCACTACGCGCTGGCCAGCCGCTACTTCCTCGGCGCGGCCGTCGACCTCGAGGAGACCTACCGGTGGGGCTGGGAGGAGCTTGCCCGCCTCGTGGCGGAGCAGCGCCGCACGGCCGAGGAGATCAAGCCCGGCGCGAGCATCGCCGAGGCGGTGCAGCACCTCGACGACGACCCGGCCAACTGGCTCGGTGTCGACGCCTTCCGCGACTGGATGCAGCAGACCTCGGACCGCACGCTGGCCGAGCTGGCGCGCACCCACTTCGACGTGCCCGACGAGATCCGGACCCTGGAGTGCTGCATCGCCCCGACCAACGACGGCGGCGTCTACTACACCGGACCCACCGAGGACTTCAGCCGTCCCGGCCAGATGTGGTTCTCCTTCGCCGAGGGCTTCGACGCGCGTACGCCGTGGCGTGAGCTGACGACCGTCTTCCACGAGGGCGTGCCCGGTCACCACCTCCAGGTCGGCCAGGCCGTCGCCCAGGCCGACACCCTCAACCGTTGGCAGCGACTCATGTGTTGGGTGTCCGGGCACGGCGAGGGGTGGGCGCTCTACGCGGAGCGGCTGATGGACGAGCTCGGGTGGTTCGCCGACCCGGCGGACCGGATGGGCTTCCTGGACATGCAGGCATTCCGTGCCGCGCGCGTCATCGTCGACATCGGGCTCCACCTGCAGCTGCGGGTGCCCGACCCCAACCCGTTCGGGTTCCACCCCGGGGAGACCTGGACGCCGGACCTGGTCGCGGCGTTCATGCGCCAGCACTCGAGCATGGACGACGGCCAACTGGCCTTCGAGGTCAACCGCTACCTCGGCTGGCCCGGCCAGGCGCCGTCGTACAAGGTCGGTGAGCGGATCTGGCTGGAGGCCCGGGCGGACGCCGAGCGTCGCCACGGTGCCGACTTCGACCTGCGTGCCTTCCACCGGTCGGCGCTCGACCTCGGGGCACTCGGCCTGGACCCACTCCGGGACGCATTGGCCCGACTCTGAGGCGATGTCGGTGCGCCGCCGTAGGCTCGCGTCATGCTCCGGCTCGAACGTGGCCAGGCGCGCCGCATCGCGGTCCGCGCCCAACTGCTCGACGCCTACCGCCCCGAGTCGCTGGTCGCCCTGGTCGACCACCTGACCCTGCTCCAGCTCGACCCCACCAAGGCGGTGGCCCCGAGCGCGGACCTGGTGGCGTGGAGCCGGTTGGGCGCGGACTACGCGCCGACCGACCTCCGGTTCGCATTGGAGGAGGAACGCTCGCTGGTGGAGTTCGACGGTCGCGCCCGCCCCATGGCCGACATCGGGCTCTTCCTCGCAGGGGCCGAGGAGTGGCCGCCGTGGCAGCGCGCCCGCGACTGGCTGGCGACCAACGCGCCCTTCCGTCGCGACGTCCTCGACCGCCTGGCCGACGAGGGACCGCTGACGGCGCCCGACATCCCCGACACCTCGGTCGTCCCGTGGCAGTCCAGCGGCTGGACCAACGACAAGAACGTCCAACGCATGCTGGACATGCTGCAGATCAGGGGCGACGTGGCGGTCACTGCCCGGCGCGGGCGCCACCGGGTCTGGGACCTCGCCGACCGCGTCTACCCCGACGAGGTCTCCATCCCGTCCGTCGCCGAGGCCGAGCAGGAGCGCAACCGGCGCCGCCTCACGGCGCTGGGCGTCGCGCGGGAGCGCACCCGCGAGATGCCCGGCGAACGGGTCGACGTCGGCGACACCGGGATCGAGGCCGAGATCGAGGGCGTGGCCGGGCGGTGGCGCATCGACGAGGACGCCCTGGGCGAGGAGGACTTCGACGGCCGGTGCGCGCTGCTCTCCCCGCTGGATCGCCTCGTCTTCGACCGCGACCGCACACTGGAGCTCTTCGACTACGAGTACGTGCTGGAGATGTACAAGCCCGCCGCCCAGCGGCGCTGGGGCTACTACGCGCTGCCGATCCTCCATGGCGACCGGTTGGTCGGCAAGCTCGACGCGAGGGCCGACCACCGCGCCGGGGTCCTGCGCGTCAACGCGATCCACGAGGACGTGCCCTTCACTCCCGAGGTCGCCGACGACGTCGACGCGGAGATCGCCCAACTGGCCGCGTGGCTCGGACTGTCGGTCGCCCGCGCCTGACCGACGGCGCGACCTGCGTAGGGTGCGACCCCGTGACGACCTTCGTGCTCGCCTCCGCCTCCCCCGCCCGCCTGGCCACGCTGCGCAACGCGGGCATCGACCCGGTCGTCATCGTGTCCGGCGTCGACGAGGAGCAGGTGCAGGGACTGGCTCCCGCCGACCTCGCCCAGGAGCTCGCCCGCCTGAAGTGCGAGGCCGTCGCGGACCGCACCGAGGTCCCCGCGGGCTCCGTGGTGCTCGGGTGCGACTCCGTCCTCGAGCTCGACGGCGAGGCCCTGGGCAAGCCCGGCACGGCCGAGGAGGCCACGCGCCGGTGGCAGGCGATGCGCGGCCGCACGGGCGTGCTGCACTCCGGGCACTGCCTGCGGGCGGGCACGCGGGTCGCGACGGCCACGGCCTCGACCGAAGTGCGATTCGCCGACATCAGCGACGCCGAGGTGGCGGCCTACGTCGCCACCGGCGAGCCGCTGCACGTCGCCGGCGCGTTCACCGTCGACGGGATCGGCGGCGCCTTCGTCGAGCGCATCGTCGGCGACCACCACAACGTCGTCGGCGTCAGCCTGCCGCTGCTGCGGCGACTGGTGCACGAGGTCGGCCACGAGTGGACCGACCTGTGGTCACTCGACCGGTAGTCCCAGCCCGCGGGCGATGAGCATCCGCTGCACCTCCGAGGTGCCCTCGCCGATCTCGAGGATCTTGGCGTCGCGGTAGAACCGCGCGACGGGGTACTCCTCCATGAAGCCGTAGCCGCCGAAGACCTGGGTCGCGATGCGGGTGGCCGTCACCGCCGACTCCGAGGCGTGCAGCTTGGCGATGGCCGCGGCGTGCTTGAACTCCGCCGTGCTGGGGCCACCCGGCTGCCCCATGGCGTCCTTCATGGCCGCGGCACGGTAGGTCAGCAGCCGCGAGGAGTGCAGCATCGTCTCCAGGTCGGCGACCTGGAAGGCGACACCCTGCTTGCGGCCGATCGGGCCGCCCATCGTCTGGCGCTCGGCGGCGTACGCCGCGCACTGCTCCACGCAGGCCTGGATCAGTCCGACCGCCAGGGCGGCGATCGCAACCCGGCCGTCGTCGAGGATCGAGAGGAACTGGGCGTAGCCGCGTCCGCGATCACCGAGCAGGTTGGCCTCGGGCACCCGGCAGTCCTCGAAGCTCAGCGGGTGGGTGTCGGAGATGTGCCAGCCGAGCTTGTCGTAGGACGGCTCGACGGTGAACCCGGGCGTGCCCGAGGGGACGATGATGGCCGAGATCTCGGGCTTCTCCTCGCCGCTCGCGCTGGTGCGCGTGCCGGTGCGTGCGGTGACCGTGACCAGGCTGGTGATGTCGGAGCCGGAGTTGGTGATGAACTGCTTCGCGCCGTCGATGACCCACTCGCCGGCGTCGAGGACGGCCTTGGTGCGCGTCGCCCCGGCGTCGGACCCGGCGCCGGGCTCGGTCAGGCCGAAGCCGGCGAGCCGCTCACCGGCCAGCAGGTCGGGCAGCCACTGCTGCTTCTGCTCCTCGGTGCCGAAGGTGAGGATCGGGTTGATGCCCAGGCCGACGCCGGCCTCCAGCGTCACGCCGAGCGACTGATCGACGCGTCCGATCTCCTCGATCGCCAGGCACAGCGAGGTGAAGGGACCGTCCTCGGCCCCGAGCCCGGCGCCGCCGTACTCCTCCGGCGCGGTGAGGCCGAACAGGCCGAGCTTGCCCATGCGGTGCACCACGTCGACCGGGAAATGGTGCTCGCGGTCCCACTGCGCGACGTGGGGCGCGATCTCGGCCTCGGCGAAGTCGCGCACGCTGCGGCGGAACTCCTCGTGCTCGCGGGAGAGTTCGAAAGCGCTCATGCCGGCCACTGTAGCCCGGAATGGTTAACGACCGTTAACCCCCGGGATGGGGTCGCACGCCGGGCCGGGGTCCGGTGGCCCTAGACTCCGAGCGTCGATCCGAGTACGAGGAGTAGTGCCGTGCCCAAGCCTCTGCGCAAAGTCCTGATCGCCAACCGTGGCGAGATCGCGGTCCGCGTGATCCGTGCCTGCAAGGACTCCGGCATCGGCAGCGTTGCCGTGTACGCCGAGCCCGACCGTGACGCCGTGTTCGTGCGGCTCGCCGACGAGGCCTACTCGCTGGACGGCGCGACGCCGGGCGACTCCTACCTCGACATCAACAAGATCATCGCGGTGGCCCAGGAGTCCGGTGCGGACTCGGTCCACCCCGGCTACGGCTTCCTCGCCGAGAACGCCGAGTTCGCCCAGGCCGTCCTCGACGCCGGCCTGGTCTGGATCGGCCCCTCTCCCGACGCGATCGACAACCTGGGCGACAAGGTCAAGGCCCGCCACATCGCCGAGAAGGTCGGCGCGCCGCTGGCCCCCGGCACCAAGGACCCGGTCGAGTCGGCCGACGAGGTCGTCGCCTTCGCCGAGGAGGTCGGCGTCCCCATCGCCATCAAGGCCGCCTTCGGTGGCGGCGGCCGTGGCCTGAAGGTCGCCCGCACCATGGAGGAGGTCGCCGACCAGTACGAGTCGGCGGTGCGCGAGGCGGTCGCGGCGTTCGGCCGCGGCGAGTGCTTCGTGGAGAAGTTCCTCGACCGCCCGCGCCACGTCGAGACCCAGTGCCTGGCCGACCAGCACGGCAACGTCGTCGTCGTCAGCACCCGCGACTGCTCGCTGCAGCGGCGCCACCAGAAGCTCGTCGAGGAGGCCCCGGCGCCGTTCCTCAGCGAGGAGCAGCTCGAGCAGCTCTACTCCTCCTCCAAGGCGATCCTGCGCGAGGCGGGCTACGTCGGCGCCGGCACGTGCGAGTTCCTCGTGGGCCGCGACGGCACGATCTCCTTCCTCGAGGTCAACACCCGCCTGCAGGTCGAGCACTGTGTGTCCGAGGAGGTCACCGGGATCGACCTGGTCCGCGAGATGTTCCGCGTGGCCGCGGGCGAGGAGCTCGGATTCGACGACCCCGAGATCCGTGGGCACTCGATCGAGTTCCGCATCAACGCCGAGGACGGCGGCATGAACTTCATGCCGGCCCCCGGCACGCTCACCGAGTGGGCGCCGCCGCAGGGCCCCGGCGTCCGCGTCGACGGCGGGTACGAGAAGGGCCAGACCATCCCCGGCTCCTTCGACTCCCTGATCGCCAAGCTCATCGTCACCGGCTCCACGCGCCAGCAGGCGATCGAGCGGTCGCGCCGCGCACTGGACGAGTTCGTCGTCGACGGCATGCCGACCGTGATCCCCTTCCACCGCGTCGTGCTGGACGACCCGGCGTACGTCGGTGCGTCCAACCCCAGCGGCGAGGGCGACTTCACCGTCTACACCACCTGGATCGAGACCGACTTCGACAACCAGATCCAGCCCTACGGCGGCGAGGCCGGCGAGGGTGAGGAGCCCGAGGAGCGGCAGCGGGTCACGGTCGAGGTCGGCGGACGTCGCCTCGACGTGGTCATCCCGGCCGGTCTCGGTGGCCTCGCCGGTGGCGGCGGTGGCGCCAAGAAGCCCAAGCGCAAGGCGGGCAAGAAGGCCGGCGCCGCGGTGAGCGGCGACTCGGTCACCAGCCCGATGCAGGGCACGATCGTCAAGATCGCCGTCGAGGAGGGCCAGGAGATCGCCGAGGGCGACACCGTGGTCGTGATCGAGGCGATGAAGATGGAGCAGCCGCTGAAGGCGCACAAGTCCGGCACCGTGACCGGACTCAGCGCCGAGGTCGGCGCGACCATCGGCAACGGCGACGCCGTCTGCGAGCTCAAGGACTGAGCCGAGGAGCGCCCGCGGAGGTGGCGTGAGGAACGAGCCGCCCTTCAGGCCAGCCCCATCCCCTCGGCGAGCCGGGCCAGATGGCGCTCGAAGAGCGTGGCGGGGTCGCCGAAGGCGTCGGGACCGTACTGGCCGAAGAGCTCGAAGCTGACGCAGCCGAACAGCGACGCCCACACCAGGACGCCACGACGGAGTGCTGCGTCGGGGAGCTCGAACCCGAACTGCTCACGGATCCCGTGGAGCCCGGTACTGAGCGCGCCGCCGGGGTCCTCGTCCGGCTCCGACGGTAGCGCCAACTCCCCCGCAGCATGGGCGTCGGCGGCGATGCCGAGCATCGCGGCGGGCACCCGGGTGCCCGGGGCGACGGTCCGCTCGGCCGGCGCGGCGTAGCCCGGCACGGGCGAGCCGAAGAGCAGCGCGTACGTCGCGGGCTCGGCCAGCGCCCACTCCCTCACGGCACGCCCGAGGGCGAGGAACCGGTCGCGGTGCCCGCCGGGCTCGCCCTCGAGCGCCGCGTCGACCGCGTCGCCGAGCTCGTCGTACCCGTCGACCACCAGCAGCGTGAGCAGCGCGTCACGGTCCGCGACGTAGCGGTAGACCGCCGAGGAGACGACGCCGAGCTCGCGGGCGACCGCCCGAAGCGACAGGGCGGCGGCGCCGTGGTCGGCGAGCTGGGCGCGCCCGATCCGGACGATGTCGCGCATGGTCTGCTCGCGGGCGCGCTGTCGCGGGGTCGTCATCGGCCCATCGTCGGTGTGATGCGGAGCGGTGTCAACATTAGTGAGCACTGCTCTTGTTTTTCGGAGCGGGTCCCTCCAGAATCGATGAGAGAGCACCGCTCTCCCCCACCGATCCGCAGGAGGAACCATGACCCCGATCCACGTCGTCACCGGCGCCGGCCCCGTCGGCAGCACCGTCGCGACCCAGTTGGCCGAGCAGCACCACCGGGTGCGACTGCTGACCCGCTCCGGCAACGGCCCCGAGCATCCCCTGATCGAGCGACGCCGCCTCGACGTGTCCCGACCCGACGCGCTCGACGAGGCGTTCGACGGCGCCGTCGCCGTGCACCACTGCATCCACGCCTCGCGCTACGACGCCGCGGCCTGGCGCGCCGAACTGCCCGCCACCGAGCAGGGCGTGCTGGCCGCGGCGGGGCGCGCCGGTGCCGTGGCCGTGTTCCCCGAGAGCCTCTACGCCTACGGCGAGGTGGACGGGCCGATCACCGAGGACCTCCCCCGCACCGCGACCCGCGGCAAGCAGGGAGTGCGTGCCGCGCTGCTCCGCGCACGGGAGGCCTCGACGACACCGACCGTCAGCGTGGCGGCCTCGGACTTCTTCGGCCCACGGGTCATCACCGCCCACGCCGGTGAGCGCATGGTCCCGACACTGCTCGCCGGCAAGCGGCTGTGGGTGATCGGCAGCCAGGACCAGCCGCACTCCTTCACCTACGTGCCCGACCTCGCCGCCGCGATGATCCGTGCCGCCGCCACGCCGGACCTGTGGGACTCCTTCCTGCACGCCCCAACCGGGCCCCCGGTCACCCAGCGGGAGCTGGTCGAGGCGTTCGCGGCTGCCGCGGGTGCGCCGAGCCCTCGCGCCAGCGCCGCCCCCGGTTGGTTGGTGCGCGCCCTGGGGTCGGTGCACCGCGACACCCGCGAGGTGGCCGAACTCGCCCACCAGTTCACCGGACCGTGGGTGCTGGACTCCTCCCGGAGCGAGCGGCGCCTCGGCCTGCAGCCCACGCCGTTCGCGGACGCCGTCCGCGCGACCGTCGCGTGGTGGCGTGACCGGGAGCCCACCGCTGCCTGACCGCTCCGCCGGTGGCCGGGTCCGGCCGTCGCACGGTGGAGGACACACGGGTGACACAGGTCTCTCCTAGGCTGGCGGGCATGTTCTCCAAGGTGCTGGTCGCCAACCGTGGCGAGATCGCCATCCGCGGGTTCCGTGCTGCCTACGAGCTGGGCGCGCGGACCGTGGCCGTCTTCCCGCACGAGGACCGGTGGTCCGAGCACCGGCTGCGTGCGGACGAGGCGTACGAGATCGGTGAGCGCGGCCACCCGGTGCGCAGCTACCTGGACCCGCAGGCCATCGTCACGACGGCGGTGCAGTGCGGGGCCGACGCGGTCTATCCCGGGTACGGCTTCCTCTCGGAGAACCCCGAGCTGGCCGAGGCGTGCGCGGAGGCGGGCCTGACCTTCGTGGGGCCGTCGGCGGAGGTGCTGACCCTGACCGGCAACAAGTCGCGCGCGATCGCGGCGGCACGGGAGGCCGGCGTACCGACGCTGGAGGGGGTCGACCCGACCACCGACGCGGAGGCGCTGACGCGGGAGGCCGCCGAGCTGCCGTTCCCGGTGTTCGTCAAGGCGGTCGCCGGTGGCGGTGGGCGCGGCATGCGCCGGGTGGAGGACCCCGCCGACCTGCGCGAGGCGATCGAGGCCTGCATGCGCGAGGGTGAGGCGGCGTTCGGTGACCCGACGGTCTTCGTGGAGCAGGCGGTCGTGGAGCCGCGGCACATCGAGGTGCAGGTCCTGGCCGACGGCACGGGCCCCGACGGGGTGGTGCACCTGTACGAGCGGGACTGCTCGGTGCAGCGGCGCCACCAGAAGGTCGTGGAGATCGCGCCGGCTCCCCACCTCGACGCCGACCTGCGGGACCGGATCTGTGCGGACGCGGTGAAGCTGGCGAGCGCCATCGGCTACCGCAACGCCGGCACGGTGGAGTTCTTGGTGGACTCCTCGGGTCGCCACGTCTTCATCGAGATGAATCCCCGGATCCAGGTCGAGCACACCGTGACCGAGGAGGTCACCGGCATCGACCTGGTGCAGGCGCAACTGCGGATCGCGGCCGGTGCGAGGTTGGCCGACCTCGGGCTGGCCCAGGCCGACATCACGCTGCGGGGCGCAGCGCTGCAGTGCCGCATCACCACCGAGGACCCGGCGAACGAGTTCCGGCCCGACACCGGCACGATCACCAACTACCGATCGCCGGGTGGGCCCGGCGTCCGCATCGACGGCGGCACGGTCCACACCGGCGCGGAGGTCAGCCCGCACTTCGACTCGATGCTGGCCAAGCTCACCTGCCGCGGGCGGGACCACGCGGCGGCGACGGAGAAGGCGCGCCGCGCGCTGGCGGAGTTCAAGATCCGCGGCGTGGCGACCAACCTCGGGTTCCTCCAGGCCCTGTTGGCCGACCCCGACTTCACCCGTGGCGCGGTCACCACGTCCTTCATCGAGGACCACCAGTACCTCCTCACGGCGCGGCCACCGGCCGACCGCGGGTCGAAGCTGCTCAACTACCTCGCCGACGTCACCGTCAACAAGCCCCACGGCGAGCCGCCGGTCACGGTGCGTCCGGCCGACAAGCTGCCCGAGATCGACCTGTCGACCACCCCGCCCGAGGGCAGCCGGCAGCAGCTGCTCGACCTCGGACCCGACGGCTTCGCCCGGGCGCTGCGGGAGCAGGACCGGGTCGGGGTCACCGACACCACGTTCCGCGACGCCCACCAGAGCCTGCTCGCGACGCGGGTGCGCAGCTTCGACCTCCTCGGCGCCGCCGGGCACGTGGCGCGGATGACGCCCGAGCTATGGTCCGTGGAGGCCTGGGGCGGAGCGACGTACGACGTCGCGCTCCGGTTCCTGCACGAGGACCCGTGGGAGCGGCTGGCCGACCTGCGTGAGGCGCTGCCGAACGTGTGCCTCCAGATGCTGCTGCGCGGACGCAACACGGTGGGCTACACCCCCTACCCCACCGACGTCACCAACGCCTTCGTCGAGGAGGCGGTGGCGACCGGGATGGACGTGTTCCGCATCTTCGACGCCCTCAACGACGTCTCCCAGATGCGGCCCGCCATCGAGGCGGTCCGCGCCACCGACCAGGCGGTGGCCGAGGTCGCCCTGTGCTACACCGGCGACCTCTCCGACCCGCGCGAGGAGCTCTACACCCTCGACTACTACCTCCGGCTGGCCGAGCAGATCGTCGACGCGGGCGCCCACGTGCTGGCGATCAAGGACATGGCCGGCCTGCTGCGCGCACCGGCCGCCCGTCGCCTGGTCACCGCCCTGCGTGAGCGCTTCGACCTCCCCGTGCACCTGCACACCCACGACACCCCCGGCGGCCAGCTCGCCACCCTCACCGCCGCGATCGAGGCCGGTGTCGACGCCGTCGACGGCGCGGCCGCCTCGATGTCGGGCACCACCTCCCAACCCTCGCTGACCGCACTCGTGGCCGCCACCGACCACACCGACCGCGAGACCGGCCTGGACATCGCCGCCGTCAGCGCCCTCGAGCCCTACTGGGAGGCCGTACGCCGCATCTACGCCCCCTTCGAGTCCGGGCTCGCCGCCCCCACCGGCCGGGTCTACCACCACGAGATCCCCGGCGGACAGCTCTCCAACCTGCGCCAACAGGCCGTCGCCCTCGGCCTGGGCGAGAAGTTCGAGCAGGTCGAGGAGACCTACGCCGCCGCCAACGACATCCTGGGCAACATCGTCAAGGTCACGCCCTCCTCCAAGGTGGTCGGCGACCTCGCCCTCTCCCTGGTGGGCATCGGCGCCGACCCGGCCGACTTCGCCGAGAACCCCGGCGACTACGACATCCCCGACTCCGTCATCGGGTTCCTCCACGGCGAGCTCGGCGACCCGCCCGGCGACTGGCCCGAGCCGTTCCGCAGCCGCGCCCTGGAAGGACGCTCCTGGACGCCGTCCGCCGCCGACCTCACCGACGACGAGCGCCACGGCCTCGACACCGACCGGCGGCGTACCCTCAACCAGCTGCTCTTCCCCGGCCCGACCAAGGAGCTCGAGGCAGCCCGCGAGCAGTTCGGCGACGTCACGGTGATCCCGACCGCCGAGTACCTCTACGGACTGCAGAGCGGCGTCGAGCACCGCATCGAGCTCGCCGAGGGCGTCACCCTGCTCCTCGGCCTGGAGGCCGTCAGCGAGCCCGACGAGCGGGGCTTCCGCACGGTGATGTGCACCCTCAACGGACAGCTCCGCCCCGTCAGCGTTCGCGACCGCAGCGTGTCGGCCGACGTCACCGACGCCGAGAAGGCCGACCCCGGCCAACCCGGGCACATCGCCGCACCCTTCCAGGGCGCCGTCACCATCCAGGTCGAGCAGGGCCAACACGTCGCCGCCGGCGACACCATCGCCACCATCGAGGCGATGAAGATGGAGGCTTCGATCACCACCCCCACCGACGGCACCGTCAGCCGGCTCGCGTTCGAGACCACCCGCCCCGTCGAGGGCGGCGACCTCATCGCCGTGGTGGAGTGAGACCGGGCCCGGTCCCGGGTGGGGCCGGGCTCAGCCCACGGTGAACCAGGTGGACTTCAGGCCGAAGCGGAAGCGGAAGTCCGATCCCGACACCGTGACCCGTCCCTTGCTGCCGACGATGCGCACGTGCTCGACGCGACCGCCCCACTGGCCGTTGCCGTCGCGCCAGGCGTCGGCGACGTGGAGCCGCTGAAAGTCGCCGATCTTCGGGTAGGCCTGCTCGATGCGTCGGTCACCCAACCGCACCCGCCACCACCGGTGCGGGTTGCCCGACCAGCGGTCCCAGGGGTCCTGGCGGGCCTGCTGGTAGGCCAGCGGCCCGGGAGCGCTCCACCCGCCGTTGCTCGCGGAGAACTGCGTGAAGGCCGGCTTGCCGCCGTGCGTCAGCATCTCCCGGTGCGTCGCGCGGATCGCGTCGGTCGCGGCCGGGTGCTCGTCGGTGGCGCCGCCGTACACCTGGGAGGCGACGGTGTCGCGGACGTGGAAGGTCTCGCCCCAGCGTCCGTTGCGCTCGTGGATGGCGTACGTCCGTGCGGCCACGGCCTGGGACCGGACGGCCTGCGGGTGCCACAGGGCCGGCACCTCACGGGGTACGACGCCCCGCAGGTACTTCTCCAGGTTGAGGCGGTTGACGGTGATGCGGTCACCGCCGCCGGCACGCAGCGACTGCAGCTTGCCGCGGTAGCTGCGGCTACCGCGCGGCATCAGCAGCGTGATGGGCCGGCCGCCGGCGACGAACTCGACCTCGCCGGGCACGTCGCGCACGCGCTGCCACCCGCCGTCGACCCAGACCGTGATCCGGGTCGCCGCCCCCTTGCGGACCGGCCGCAGTCGCCACTTCTTGGCACCGGCACGCGCCAGGCGCCACTTGTCCCCGGTGCGCAGCGAGCGGGCCTTGAGCCCGCTGCGCGCGCGGACCTTCACCGAGTCGTTGGTGTCCCCGGTGAGCAGCACCTTGATCGCCCCGCCCCCGGTGTCCCAGGAGGTGCCCGGGTAGTAGAAGTCCAGGATCTGGCGGTAGCCCTTGCCGTGCTCCTCCGCGGCGCCCCGCGCGCCGTGCTGGGACAGTCCGCGGCCGTGGCCGTACCCGCGCCCCTTGAGCACGACCGACGAGGCGCCGGTGAGCTCGACCTCGTCCGTGACGCCCCCACGGTCGCGGGCGTCGGGGTGGAGCAGGGTGACCGCGACGAGCGCGCCGGCCACGAGCAGGACCGAGAGGCGGGTTCGCACCATCAGGCGACCGTATCCCTCCGTCGCCGCCTGCGCAGGGGAACCACGCGATCGCGGGCGGTTTCGGGCGCGCACCTCCTGCGCCCTAGGATTCGACACCATGAGCGAGAACCACGGCGACACGGCCCCCGACCCGACCAGCACCGACGTCGGTGCGGTCGCGGTACCGGACAAGCCGGCGCTGGAGGGCCTCGAGGACAAGTGGGCCCAGCGGTGGAAGGACGAGGGCACCTACGCCTTCGACCGCACCCAGCCGCGGGAGAACGTCTACGCGATCGACACCCCGCCGCCGACCGTGAGCGGCAGCCTGCACGTCGGCCACGTCTTCTCCTACACCCACACCGACCTGATCGCACGGTTCCAGCGGATGCGTGGCAAGTCGGTCTTCTACCCCATGGGGTGGGACGACAACGGCCTGCCGACCGAGCGGCGCGTCCAGAACTACTTCGGCGTGCGGTGTGACCCCACGCTGCCCTACGACCCCGACTTCACTCCCCCCGAGAAGCCCGACAAGAAGCGGCAGCTCCCGGTCAGCCGGCCGAACTTCATCGAGCTGTGCGAGCAGCTCGTGGAGGAGGACGAGAAGGTCTTCGAGTCGCTGTGGCGCACCCTGGGCCTCTCCGTCGACTGGGACACCACCTACACCACGATCGGGCCGGCCGCGCAGACGGTGAGCCAGCGGGCCTTCCTGCGCAACCTCGCCCGTGGCGAGGCCTACCTGCAGAAGGCGCCGACCCTGTGGGACGTCACCTTCCAGACCGCGGTGGCCCAGGCCGAGCTCGAGGCCCGCGAGTACGCCGGTCACTACCACCGCGTGAACTACCACCGGCCCGACGGGACGCCGGTGCCCATCGAGACCACGCGCCCCGAACTGATCGTCAGCTGCGTGGCACTCATCGCCCACCCCGACGACGAGCGCTACCAGGACCTGTTCGGCACGACCGTCACCTCTCCCGTGTTCGGGGTCGAGGTGCCCGTCGTCGCCCACGCCGCGGCAGAGATGGACAAGGGCGCCGGCATCGCCATGTGCTGCACCTTCGGTGACCTCACCGACGTGCAGTGGTGGCGCGAGCTGCAGCTGCCCGTGCGCACCGTCATCGGACGCGACGGCCGCTTCACCCACGAGCAGCCCGACTGGCTGGCCGGCGAGGCCGCCGTGGCGGCGTACGACGACCTCAAGGGCAAGACGGTCTTCTCGGCCCGGGAGCTGATGGTCGCGAAGCTGCGCGAGAGCGGCGACCTGGTCGGTGACCCCGAGCCCACGCAGCGGATGGCGAACTTCTTCGAGAAGGGCGACAAGCCACTGGAGATCGTCGCCACCCGCCAGTGGTACATCCAGAACGGTGGCCGCGACGCAGGGTTGCGGGAGCGCTTCGTGGACAGCGGCAAGCAGGTCCAGTGGGTGCCCGGCCACATGCAGCACCGCTACGACAACTGGGTCGGCGGCCTCAACGGCGACTGGCTGATCTCCCGCCAGCGCTTCTTCGGCATCCCCTTCCCGGTCTGGTACCACCTGGACGAGCGGGGCGAGCCGGACTACGACGCGCCGCTGCTCCCGGACGAGGCCGATCTCCCCATCGACCCCTCCACGGCGGCGCCGGCCGGCTACACCGAGGAGCAGCGGGGCGAGCCCGGCGGCTTCATCGGTGACCCCGACGTCATGGACACCTGGGCGACGTCCTCCCTCACCCCGCAGATCGCGGGCGGCTGGGAGAGCGACGACGACCTCTTCCAGCGCGTCTTCCCGATGGACCTGTGCACCAACGCGCACGACATCATCCGCACGTGGCTGTTCTCCCGCGTCGTGCGCTCGGAGTTCGAGCACGGACAGGTGCCGTGGAGCCACGCGGTGATCTCCGGGTTTATCCTCGACCCCGACCGCAAGAAGATGTCGAAGTCCAAGGGCAACGTCGTCGTGCCGACCGAGATCCTGGAGAAGTTCGGCGCCGACGCCGTGCGGTGGCGCGCCGCCAAGGCGCGTCCCGGCCTGGACTCACCGTTCGACCAGAACGAGATGAAGGTCGGCCGCCGGCTGGCGATGAAGGTCCTCAACGCGTCGAAGTTCGTGCTGAGCAGCGTCGGTGCCACCAGCGTGACGCCGGTCGCGATCACCGATGCCTTCGACTGCGCCCAGGTCGGCAAGCTCGCCGTGGCGATCACCGAGGCGACCGACGCCTTCGAGGCCTACGACTACACCGGCGCGCTGGACGTGATCGAGCGCCACTTCTGGGAGTTCTGCGACGACTACCTCGAGCTGGTCAAGGAGCGGGCGTACGACGCCGACGGCGGCTCCGGTGCCGAGTCGGCCCGCGCCACGCTGGCGCTGGCACTCGACGTGCAGCTGCGGCTGCTCGCGCCGTTCCTGCCCTACGTGACCGAGGAGGTCTGGTCGTGGTGGCACGACGGCTCGGTCCACCACGCGGCGTGGCCCACCGCCGGCGAGCTCGGCTCCGCCGCCGCCTCCCCCGCCCGTGCCGTGGACGCGGTCGCAGCGGCCCTCGCCGGCATCCGGGGCGCGAAGTCGCGCGCGAAGGTCAAGATGAAGACGCCGCTGGCCCGCGTGGAGGTCGCCGGTCCCGCCGAGGCCGTGGCGGACGCGCAGATCGCCGAGCAGGACCTGCGCCGTGCCGGTCACGTCACCGGCGACCTGGTCTTCACCGCCCGGGACGGCGCCGAGGAGATCAGCGTCGAGGCCGAGATCGCGGAGGACTCGGGCACTTCGTCCGTCGAGTAGCCGGGCGCGAGGTATGAGCGCCCGGCGTATCGAGTCGCGCCGACCCCCGCAGGTCCTGTGGGCGGCGTGGGTTCGGCTGGTCTCGATACGCCGCATCGCGGCTTCGTCCCTCAGCCGCGGCGACTACTCGACCTCTGGTGACGACGCGACCGACCTCCTTCGTCGGTCGGTCGCTGTCACGCAGACTTCTTCTTGCTCTCCTTGCGCAGGACCAGCTCGGGCGGAACCTCGTCGTCGACGGTCTCGCGGGTGAGCACGACCTTGGCCACGTCCTCGCGGGACGGGACGTCGTACATCACGTGGAGCAGGGTCTCCTCGATGATCGCGCGCAGGCCACGGGCACCCGTGCCGCGCTCGAGCGCCTTGTCGGCGATGGCCGCGACGGCGTCCTCGGTGAACTCGAGCTCGACGTCGTCGATCTCGAACAGCTTGCGGTACTGCTTGACCAGGGCGTTGCGCGGCTCGGTGAGGATCTGCACGAGCGCCTCACGGTCCAGCGGCGCGACGCTGGCGATGATCGGCAGGCGGCCGATGAACTCGGGGATGAGGCCGTACTTGGTCAGGTCCTCCGGGCGCACCTCCTCGAGGAGCTCGTGCTCCTCGACCTCCTGGTGGTTGCGCGGGTCGGCGGTGAAGCCCAACGACTTCTTGCCCACGCGCTGCTCGATGATCTGCTCGAGCCCGGCGAAGGCGCCACCGACGACGAACAGCACGTTGGTGGTGTCGATCTGGATGAACTCCTGGTGCGGGTGCTTGCGCCCGCCCTGCGGCGGCACCGAGGCCGTGGTGCCCTCGATGATCTTCAGCAGGGCCTGCTGCACGCCCTCACCGGAGACGTCGCGGGTGATGGAGGGGTTCTCCGCCTTGCGCGCGACCTTGTCGATCTCGTCGATGTAGATGATCCCGGTCTCGGCCTTCTTGACGTCGTAGTCGGCGGCCTGGATCAGCTTGAGCAGGATGTTCTCGACGTCCTCACCGACGTAGCCGGCCTCGGTGAGCGCGGTGGCGTCGGCGATGGCGAAGGGCACGTTGAGCATCCGGGCCAGCGTCTGGGCGAGGTAGGTCTTGCCGCAGCCGGTCGGCCCGATCACCAAGATGTTGGACTTGGCGACCTCGACGAACTCCTCCTTGGAGTGCTTGCCGGTGGTGGAGGACACCGCCTGCACGCCGGCCTGCACGCGCTTGTAGTGGTTGTACACCGCGACCGCGAGCGACTTCTTCGCCTGCTCCTGGCCGATGACGTAGGAGTTGAGGAAGTCGAAGATCTCCTTGGGCTTGGGCAGCTCCTCGAGACCGACGTCGGAGCCCTCGCTGAGCTCCTCCTCGATGATCTCGTTGCAGAGATCGATGCACTCGTCGCAGATGTAGACCCCGGGGCCTGCGATCAGCTTCTTGACCTGCTTCTGGCTCTTCCCGCAGAAGGAGCACTTCAGCAGGTCGCCTCCGTCACCGATGCGTGCCACGGATCGTCCTCCTCAACTCGACCGGGATCGAGTGTTCACCATCAAGCGTTCGCCCCGACCGTACTCCGAACCACCCCCACAGCGGTGGTGGACACGGCGCACGGTCGGGGCTCATGGTCAGGTCGTGAGCGTCGGGGCGCCCTTGAGCGAGTCGAGCACCGAGTCGATCAGACCGTACTCGATGGCCTCCTCGGCGGTGAGGATCTTGTCGCGCTCGATGTCGTTGCTGACCTCCTCGACCGACTTGCCGCTGTGGCGGCTGATCATGGTCTCCAGCAGCTCCCGCATCCGCAGGATCTCGTTGGCCTGGATCTCGATGTCCGAGGTCTGGCCGAACGTGCCCTCGGTGTAGGGCTGGTGGATGAGGATCCGGCTGTTGGGCAACGCCATGCGCTTGCCCTCGGTGCCGGCGGCCAGCAGGATCGCGGCGGCCGAGGCGGCCTGGCCGATGCAGACGGTCTGCACGTCGGGCTTGATGAAGTGCATCGTGTCGTAGATGGCCGTCAGCGCGGTGAAGGAGCCACCGGGGCTGTTGATGTAGATGCTGATGTCCTGGTCGGGGTTCATCGACTGCAGGCACAGCAGCTGGGCGATGACCGCGTTGGACACGTCGTCGCTGATCGGGGTGCCGAGGTAGATGATGCGGTCCTCGAACAGCTTGGTGTAGGGGTCGATCCGGCGGAAGCCGTACGACGTCCGCTCTTCCCACTGCGGGATGTGATAGCTCATGGTTACCTCACGCCTTCTTGTGGGCCGGTCGGCCCTGGTCGGCCGCTTCGCGGGCGCTCTTGATCACTTGGTCGACCAGGCCGTACTCCAGCGCCTGCTCGGCGGTGAACCACCGGTCGCGGTCGGCGTCGGCGGTGACCTGCTCCACGCTCTGGCCGGTGTGCTCGGCGATGAGCCCGAGCAGGACCTCCTTGATGTGGAGGGACTGCTGGGCCTGGATCTTGATGTCCGAGGCCGAGCCGCCCATGCCCGAGGAGGGCTGGTGCATCATGATCCGCGAGTGCGGCAGCGCGTAGCGCTTGCCCTTCGCCCCGGCGCACAGCAGGAACTGGCCCATCGACGCCGCGAGCCCCATCCCGACGGTCGCGACGTCGTTGGGGATGTAGTTCATCGTGTCGTAGATGGCCATGCCCGAGTCCACGGAGCCACCCGGGCTGTTGATGTGCAGGAAGATGTCGGCGTCGGGGTCCTCCGCCGACAGCAGCAACAACTGGGCGCAGATGGCGTTCGCGTTCGAGTCCCGGACCTCGGAGCCGAGGAAGACGATCCGCTCACGGAGCAGCCGCTGGTAGATGTGGTCGTCGAGTGCGTTGAGCCCTGGCGCCCCGTTCATCTCGGGGCCGGTGGGATTCTGAGTCACGACAGCGACACTAACGGGGAGCGTCGACGAATCCACGCGTTCTCCCGCCCTGTTCGCCCACGGCGTACCCCGGCACGTCAGACCGCGGCGGCTGCGGCGAGGCGGTCGACGGTGAGCTGCATGTCGTCCTCCAGCTCGTCGACGTGGTGGGCGAGCCCACCGAGGAAGAGGCGGGCGAACACGCGGGCGCCGACCGGGCGGCCGGTCACCGGCCGGCGATGGACGATCCGCGTGCCGGCCCCGTCGGCCTCCAGCTCCCAGATCCACCGCGCACCGCTGGTGCGGGTGTCCCAGGCGAGCCGCCGCCCCTCCTCCCGTCCGGTCAGCACCGAGCGGGAGGGCCACCAGACGCGACCACGGCGATTGATGCCGAGGTACCACTGGCCCACGCGCTGGCCGCCCGGCTTGAGCGGGAGCATGCGCACCGTCTCGGGACTCCACTGCGGTAGCCGCGAGAAGTCCGACAACAGGGCCCACACGCGCTCGGGCGGCACCGCGACCGTGGCCTCGGCCCGCAGCTCTCGTGACTCCTCGCCGGTCATGAGCCGATCCTCGCAGGTCAGCGCAGCCACTCCCGCAGCGCCGCGAGCACCTCGGGATGGTTGAGCAGCCCGAAGTGCCCGGTGCGCCCCACGTGGAGCCGGTCGGCGTCGGCGAAGACCTCACGGCCTGCGCGGTCCCGCCCCACCGCCGAGGTCGGGTGGACCAGGAGGTCGCCCACGGCGCGACCGAGGGGGTGCCGTGCGGACCCGGTCACCGTGGCCGCCACGAGGTGGTGGCGCACGTGCGGCGAGGGCGGCAGGTCGTGCCCCAGGCCGCGGGTGAGGTCCCGGATGCCCGCGGAGCGGCGCTCGAGGATGCGCTCGGAGAACGCGGCCGACTCGGGCAGGATCCGCAGCAGGCTGCTGCCGCCGGCGGCGCCGGAGGCCAGGTGGGACCCCAGGTGTGGCGAGCCGAGCGTCACCACGTCCGTCGTACGCCGCGCCCACGGCACGCCGACCTCCTCCTCGGCCACCACGGCGCCGGCCGCGCGGGCGACGAGACCACCCATCGAGTGGCCGACCAGCGCGATCTGCTCCACGGGCACCGCCCAGGCGTCGACGAGCTCCTGCAGCAGGGCCGAGAGGGCGGCGCCGTTCTCGCGCACCGCGAGTCCGGAGTTGTAGCGCACGCGCACGGGGGTCCACCCGAGACCGGCCAGGGCGTCGGGGTACGTCGTGCCGGTGGCCTCCCGGTGGAGCTCCCAGCAGGACTCGTCCTCGCACAGGCCGTGCAGGAAGACCGCGACGCGCCCCGTGGCGTCGGGGAAGGTCTGCGCGAGCGTCCCGGGCTCGATCGGCACGTCACGCCCGCGGTCACGCACGCTCATCGCGATCGCCAGTTGGGGTCGTTGGCGCAGCAGCTCGTCGCCGATGAGGCCGTTGACGGCGGCAGTCAGGAACCGCCCCCGGGCGTCGCCGTCCAGGGGCCGGCCGCCACCGCGTTCGGCCCAGCGGTCCAGTCCGCGGGCGACGCCTCCCAGTGAGGTGCCCAGTGCGCCGTACACCGCCGTGGCGATGCCGCGGTGGAGGACCTCCGCGGGGCGGGATCCGACCCCGGTCCCCCGCCGCACCAAGCCGTGGACGCGGTCGGAGACGGCGCGGTGGGTGTCACGGGCGGTGCCGACCACCAGCTCGTCACCGGTGGCGGCGAGCAGGGACAGGGCGTCGAGCAGGGTCGGTCCGGGGGCCGTCACCGGTGCGGGCTGCGTCGACAGGGGGCTCGCCATGGGAACAGCCTAGGACATTCGGTGCACATTCGTACACCCAAGCCGGTGAGCCGCCCCTCGCAACGCACGAGCGGCCCCGGGGGACTCCCCCGGGGCCGCTCACGAGCCGTCGTGCGGTGGCTCAGGCCTTGCTCTCGTCGCTCTCCTCGGCCTCGTCCGCCACCTCGGCGGCGCCCTCGTCGACGGGGAGCGAGACCTCGGTGAGGTCCTCGCCCTCGGCCTGCTGCTCGGCCGGGTCGGCGTAGGTGCCGTCGGGCTGCAGCGTGGCCAGCTCGACGGTGTTGCCGGACTGGTCGGTCACCGTGGCGTTCTCCACGATGGAGGCGAGCGCCTTGCCGCGGCGGATCTCACCGACCACCTCGGGGAGGTGGTTGTGCTCGAGCATGTGGTTGACGTACTCCTGCGGGTCCTGGCCCGCCTGCTGGGCACGGCGCACCATGTGCTCGGTGAGCTCCTGCTGCTCGATCTCGAACTCGCCCTCCTCGGCGATCCGGTCGAGCACGAACTGCGCCACCACGGAGTCGCGGACGCGGCGGTCGAGCTCGGCCTCGAACTCCTCCTGCGTCTGCCCCTCGTCCTCGAGGTACTTCTCCATGGTCATGCCGGCCATCGCGAGCTGCTGCTCCATGCTCTGGCGGCGGGCGTTGAGCTCGTCGGTCACGATGCCCTCGGGGACCGGGATCTCGACCTGGTCCAGCATCGACTCCAGCACCGCGTCGCGGGCGGCGGCCGCCTGCTCGAGGCGCTTGTTGCGCGTGATGCGCTCGCGCAGGTCGGCGGTGAGCTCGTCGAGGGTCTCGAACTCCGAGGCCGTCTCGGCGAACTCGTCGTCGAGCTCGGGCAGCTCCTGCTCCTGGACCTGGCTGACCGTGATCTCGATGTCGACGTCCTGGCCGACCAGGTCGCCACCGGCCAGCTGGGAGGTGAAGGTCTTGTCCTCGCCGGCGGTCATGCCGGTCAGGGCCTCGTCGAGTCCGTCGATCATGCCGCCACGGCCGACCTGGTAGGAGAAGCCGGTGATGTCGGCGCCCTCGACGGTCTCGCCGTCCTTGACGGCCTTCATGTCCATGACCACGAAGTCGCCGTCAGCGGCGGGCCGCTCGACGTCGATGAGGGTCGCGAACCGCTCCCGCAGCCCCTGGACCTGCTCCTCGACGTCGGCGTCGGTGACCTCGATGTCGTCGACCGTCGCGGTCAGGGCCGAGGTGTCGGGCAGGTCGAACTCGGGGAGGGTGTCGAACTCCGCGGAGAAGGTCAGCGGCTTGTCGTCACCGAAGTCGAGGTCGTCGACCTCCGGCTGGGACAGCGGCGTGAGGCCCTCCTCGCGGATCGCCTCGACCAGCGCGGACTGCAGCTGCTCGTTGACGGCCTCGCCGATCACGGCCTCGCGGCCGACCTGCTTGTCGATGATCTGGGGCGGGACCTTGCCGCGGCGGAAGCCGGGGACGTTGATCTGCCGCGCGATCTTCTGGTACGCCGCGTCGAGGCTCGGCTTGAGCTCCTCGAAGGGCACCTCGACGGTCAGCTTGGCCCGGGTCGGGCTCAAGTTCTCGACGGCGCTCTTCACAGCTTGTCTCCTTCGATGTGGTTCAGGTCGGTCTCATCCCGGATGGGCGTCGGGGCGACAGGACTCGAACCTGCGATCTCCTGCTCCCAAAGCAGGCGCGCTAGCCACTACGCTACGCCCCGCCAAACGCCCGACCGGATCAGCCGGTCGAGGTCTGAGAGCGGATGACGGGAATCGAACCCGCGTAGCCAGTTTGGAAGACTGGGGCTCTACCATTGAGCTACATCCGCGCACCCCGGCACAGCCGCCGGGCAGGGCAATGGTGCCACACGGCCGGAGCGCTCCCCCAACCGGCGAGGGCGACCTCAGCGGGCGCGCGAGCGGAAGACCGGCTGGCAGCGCGTGCACCAGAACAGGTTGCGCCCGCCGAGCTCCTCGGTGCGCACCGCCCGGTCGCACACGTGGCAGGGCTGGCCCGTGCGGCGGTAGACATAGACCTCTCCCCCGTGGTCGTCCGCCCGCGGGGGACGCCCCATCGCCTCCGGCGTGTGCTCGGGACGCACGGTGTCGATCCGGCCGGTACGTCGCCCCTCGGCCATCAGGTCGACCAGGTCCTCCCACATCGCCCGCCACTGCGACCGCCGCAGCGTGCGACCGGGACGCAACGGGTGCATGCGGTGCCGGAAGAGCAGCTCGGCGCGGTAGACGTTGCCGATCCCGGCGACCACCGACTGGTCCATCAACAGGGTGCCGATCGGCGCCGAGCTCCGGCCGATGCGCGCCCACGCACGGTCGGGGTCGGCGTCGCCTCGCAGCGGGTCCGGTCCCGTGCGGGCGACCACCGCGTCGCGCTCGGCGGCGGTCACCAGCGCGCAGGTCGTGGCGCCGCGGAGGTCGCCGTACGCCGTGCCGTCGACGCGGACCAGCCGGAGCCGGACCTGGCCGACCGGCGGCGGTACCTCGCTCACCCCGGCATGGATCGTGAAGACGCCGTAGAGGCCGAGGTGGACGTGGACGAACCGCTCGGGGCCGTCGGCGTCGAACTCGACGAAGAGGTGCTTGCCCCACGTCTCGGCACCCAGCAGCTCGCTGCCGTCCAACCGCGCCGCCGAGTCGGCGAAGCGGCCCTGCGGGCTGCCCACCCGGACGCGGGCACCGGCGAACGTGGACGCGACCTCACCGGCGAGCCGGTGCAGGGTGTGGCCCTCAGGCATCGGCTCCCGCAGCCCCGGCGGCCCCGTCGGCCCCGTCGACCGCCGAGTCCGGCAACGGCGGCAGCTCGCCGCTGCGCTCGTACGCCGCCATCTGGCCGATGCGGCGCACGTGCCGCTCGTCGCCGGGGAAGGAGGTGGTGAGGAAGACCTCGACCAGCCGGGTGAGCTCCTCGAGCGGGTGCATGCGACCGCCGACGGCGACCACCCAGGCGTCGTTGTGCTCCCGGGCGAGGGAAGCGGTCTCCTCCGACCAGACCAGGGCCGCGCGGACGCCGGCCACCTTGTTGGCCGCCATCTGCTCGCCGTTGCCCGAGCCGCCGATGACGACCCCGAGGCTGTCGAGCCCGTCGGCACGGTCGGCGGCCACGCCCTCCGCGGCGCGGAGGCAGAAGACCGGGTAGTCGTCGACCGCGTCGTAGCGGAACGGCCCGTGGTCGACCGGCTCGAAGCCGTGGTCGGTCAGCCAGCGGGTCAGGTGGTCCTTGAGTTCGAGACCGGCATGGTCGCAGCCCAGGTGCACGCGCATGGCGTGATTGTCGCAGGGCGCTCCCGCGACCTCAGACCCGGCGCAGCCGGCGGGCGGCCTCGGCCAGCGACCCACTCACGGAGGGGTAGACGGTGAAGGCGTGGGAGAGCTCGTCGACGGTCAGGGACACCGTCACCGCGAGCGCGATCGGGTGGATGAGCTCGCTGGCGCGCGGGCCGACGACCACGCCGCCGACGACGATGCCGGTGCCCGGGCGGCAGAAGAGCTTCACGAACCCGTCGCGGATGCCCTGCATCTTTGCCCGCGGGTTGCCGCTGAGCGGGAGGGTCACGCCGACGGCGTGGATGGTGCCCTCGTCGACCTCCTTCTGCGAGCAGCCGACGGTGGCGATCTCGGGCGAGGTGAAGATGTTGGAGGACACCTGACCGAGGTCCAGCGGCTTGACGCTGTCGCCGAGGAAGTGCCACATCGCGATGCGGCCCTGCATCGCCGCCACCGAGGCGAGCATGGCCACGCCGGTGCAGTCACCGGCGGCGTAGATGCTGCGGTTGGCCGTGCGCGAGACGCCGTCGGTCTCGATGAAGCCACCGTCGTCGAGGGTCACCCCGACCTCCTCGAGCCCGAGCCCGGCCGTGTTGGGGATCGACCCCAGGGCGAGCACGCAGTGAGAACCCTCAACGGTGCGTCCGTCGGTGAGCGTGACGGTCACGGTGTCGCCGTCGCGGGAGACCGAGGCCATCCGCGACCGCGACAGCACGTTCATGCCCCGCCGGGTCAGCACCTCCTCCAGCACCTCGGCGGCGTCGGCGTCCTCCCCGGGCAGCACCCGGTCCCGCGAGGAGACCAGGCTGACCGGCACGCCCAACGCCAGGTAGGCACTGGCGAACTCCGCACCCGTGACGCCGGAGCCGACGACGATCACGTGCTCGGGCGCCTCGTCGAGGTCGTAGACCTGCTCCCAGGTCAGGATGCGCTCGCCGTCGGGCTGCGCGCTGTCGAGGACGCGCGGCCGGGCACCGGTGGCGACCAGCACGGCGTCGGCGTGGAGCCGCTCGACGGTGCCGTCCTCGGACTCGGCCACGACGACGCCGTCGCCCTCGAGCCGGCCGCGGGCGCGCACCACGCGCACGCCCTCCTTCTCCACCTTGCGGGTGATGTCGGCCGACTGCTCGGCGGCGAGCCGCTTCACGCGCTCGTTGACCCGACCGAGGTCCACGTGGAGTCCGGTGGCACCGCCGTCGGCGGCACGGAACTCCACCCCGAGCTCGGCGGCCTCGGCCACCTCGGTCATCACCTCGGCGGTCGCGATCAGGGTCTTGCTCGGCACGCAGTCGGTGAGGACCGCCGAGCCGCCCAGTCCGTCGGAGTCGACGATGGTCACCTGCGCATCGAGCTGCGCGGCCACCAGCGCCGCCTCGTATCCCCCGGGTCCGCCACCGACGATCACGATCTGCGCCATGGCGGCATTGTTGCAGGGGTCAGCGCGGCGGGTCGAAGGCCCGCAGCGCCCGCCGGCTCACAGGTGGATCATGTGGCCACCGATGCCGTGGATGGCCTCCTTGATGCCCTCGGTCAGCGTCGGGTGGGCGAACACGTTGCGGCCGACCTCGTCGGCGGTGAGGTCCCACTTCTGGGCCAGCGTCAGCACCGGCAGCAGCTCGGTCACCTCGGGGCCGATCATGTGGGCGCCGATGATCTCGTTGTGCTCGGCGTCGGCCACGACCTTGACGAAGCCGACCGACTCCCCCATGCCGGCGGCCTTGCCGTTGGCGCTGAACGGGAAGGAGGCGGTCTTGACGTCGTACCCCTTCTCCTTGGCCTGCTCCTCGGAGTAGCCGAACGAGCCGATCTGGGGCTGGCAGTACGTCGCGCGCGGGATGAAGTCGTACTCCACCGGCATGGTCTCGACCCCGGCGATCGTCTCCGCCGCCACGAAGCCCATCGCGTCGGCGGTGTGGGCGAGCATCAGCTTGCCGGTGCAGTCGCCGATGGCGTAGACGCCGTCGACGCCCGTGCGGCAGTAGTCGTCGATCTCGATCGCGCCGCGGTCGTTGACGGTCACGCCGGTGGCCTCGAGGCCGTAGCCCTCGACGCGCGGGGCGAAGCCGAAGGCCGACAGGAACCGGTCGGCCTCCAGGACCTGCTCCTCACCGCCGTCGGCGGGAGCAACGGTGACCTTGACGCCCTTGCCGGTGTCCTCGACGCCCTTGACCGCGGTCGAGGTCATCACGTTGACGCCGAGCTTCTTGTACTGCTTGGCGAGCTCCTTGGACACGTCGGCGTCCTCGGTGGGGACCATCCGGTCGAGGAACTCCACGATCGTGACGTCGACGCCGAAGTTCTTCATCACGTAGGCGAACTCGACGCCGATCGCGCCGGAGCCGCCGATGATGATGGAGTCGGGCAGCTGGTCGTCGAGGATCTGCTCCTCGTAGGTGACGACGTTCTCGCTCAGCTCCACGCCGGGCAGCAGCCGCGAGGTCGCGCCGGCGGCGATGATCAGGTCGTCGCAGGTGTAGGAGCTCACCGAGCCGTCGTCGGCCTCGACGTCGATCGACTTCGGTCCGGTGAGGGTGCCCCAGCCGTCGATCTCGGTGATCTTGTTCTTCTTCATCAAGAAGTGGACGCCCTTGACGATCCCGGCGCTCACCTTGCGGGAGCGCTCGTGCGTCGGCCCGTAGGCCATCGTCGCGTCACCCTCGATCCCGAACTTCTTCTTCTCGTGGGTGAGCATGTGCGAGATCTCGGCGTTCTTCAGCAGCGCCTTGGACGGGATGCAGCCGACGTTGAGGCAGACACCGCCCCAGTACTGCTTCTCGACCACAGCCACGGACTTGCCGAGCTGCGCTGCGCGGATGGCGGCGACGTAGCCTCCGGGGCCGGCGCCGAGGACGAGGACATCGTAGTGCGTGCTCACGGGGCAAGGTTAGTGTCCCGGGCCTCGTACGCCACACCCCCGGTTCGGTTCGCGCGCGACTCCCGCCGACACGCCGGGGGTTGTGCGCCGGATCACATCGGTGCAGAGTGAGGGCCTCCTGCCGGACGACGTACGGAGTCGTCCGCATGCTCTCGGAGGAGTTGCTCCCACTCATGTCCCGTATCCGCAAGACCTGTGCGGTCACGTTCGCCTCGATCGGCATGGTGCTCGCCGGCCTGGCCGCACTGCCGGCGCCGAGCGCGTCCGCCGCCGGCCAGCTCGACGTGATCGTCACCCTCAAGCCGGGCGCCGACGCCGCGGCGACCGCCCAGGACGCCCGCCGCACCAACGGTGCCCGCGTCCAGCACGTCTACACCGAGGTGCTCAACGGCTTCGCCGCCTCGATCCCGCAGGCCGCCCTCGGCGTGCTCCGCAACCTCGACCAGGTGGCGCGCGTGGAGATCGACCGCGGCGTGCAGGCGTTCGACAGCCAGCAGCCCACGCCCAGCTGGGGCCTGGACCGCATCGACCAGCGCAACCTCCCCGGTGACGACGAGTTCACCTACACCGCCACCGGGTCCGGCGTGACGGCGTACGTCGTCGACACCGGCATCCAGATCAACCACCCCGACTTCGAGGGCCGTGCCTCGCACGGCACCGACACGATCGACGGTGACACCGACGCGACCGACTGCAACGGCCACGGCACGCACGTGGCCGGGACCATCGGCGGCGAGGCGTACGGCGTGGCCAAGGACGTCGACCTGGTCGGCGTGCGGGTCCTGGACTGCAACGGCTCCGGGTCGACCGCCGGCGTCATCGCCGGCCTGGACTGGGTCGTCGCCAACCACCAGGGCGGGCCCGCCGTGGCCAACATGAGCCTGGGCGGCGGCTCCTCGGTCGCGCTCGACAACGCGGTGCAGCGGGTCATCGACGACGGCATCACCATGGCGGTGGCCGCCGGCAACTCCAACGCCGACGCCTGCGGGACCTCCCCGGCCCGCGTCCCCGCGGCGCTCACGGTGGGCGCCAGCGGCGAGAACGACGCCCGCGCGTCCTTCTCCAACGTCGGCGACTGCGTGGACCTGTTCGCCCCGGGCGTGGACATCACCTCGACCTGGCTGAACAACTCCACCAACACCATCAGCGGCACCTCGATGGCCTCGCCGCACGTGGCCGGCGTCGCGGCGCAGTACCTCTCCACCGCTCCCGGCGCCTCGCCGAACGCGGTGAACAACGAGATCAACGCCAACAGCTCCAAGGACAGGATCAGTGACACCGACGGTGGCTGCGTGTTCCTGTTCCTGGGCTGCACCCCGGCAACGCCCAACAACCACGTCCTGTTCACCGACTACTGATCGACGGTCCGGGACCGAACCATCCAGACGGTGCCCCGTCCCCCGCCCGGCGGCGGGAGGCGGGGCACCGTCTCGTCTAGGCTGGAGCACCGTGACGCCGTACGCCGCCTACGGGACGAACCTCGATCCCACCCGGATGAGCCAGCGCGGACCGCACTCCCCGCTGCGCACCACCGGTTGGCTGACCGGATGGCGCCTGACCTTCGGCGGCGAGGAGCACGGCTGGGACGGTGCCCTGGTCACCATCGCACCGGACCCGCTGGACCAGGTGTTCGTCGCGATCTACGACGTGCCGCACGCCGACGAGGGCCTGCTGGACCAGTGGGAGTCGGCCGACTCCGGCCTCTACCGCAAGACGAAGGTGCGCATCTCCACCATGACCGGCGAGGTCGTGGCGTGGACCTACGTGCTCGACGCCTACGAGGGTGGCCTCCCCTCCGCCTCCTACCTCGGCGTGATCGCCGACGCCGCCGAGGCCGCCGACGCCCCGGCCGACTACGTCGCGGCGCTCCGACGGCGCCCGTGCCGCTCCATCGGACTGTGACCCCGCCGTCGGTGGCTCGTTGAGCGGGTAGCCACCGACCAGAGGGAGTGTCGCCGCCCCATGCCCCGCTCGACTCCACGCCGCCTCGCCGTGAGCGCGCTCGCACTCGCTGCCGCCGTCGCCGGTGCCGCCGGTCTCCCCGGCGCGGCGCCCGCCACCGCCGACCCCGCCGACGCGGCCAAGCCCGTGGGCAAGCAGCGCGAGGTGATGTGGGTCGGCAACAACTGGGCCGGCACCGCCAGCGTCGTCGACGTCGACAGCCTGGAGATCCTGCGCAGCGGGGTGGACCTCATCCCTGACAAGGCCGAGGAGCTCGCCCGCATCCGCACCTCCCCGATCGACCTGGCCTTCTACCTCGCGATCCAGGCCGGCCCGGGCGAGGGCCACGACCAGTACGTCGACGACATGTTCACCACCAACGACGGCCGGTACCTGGCCGTCTCGCGCCCGAGCTTCGCCGACGTGGTGTGGATCGACATCGAGAAGGCCACCAACGGCGAGCCCGACAGCATCGTGCGCGAGCAGCAGATGGACGGCTTCCGCACCGACCACATGGCCGTCTCCCCCGACGGGCGCCGGCTGCTGGTCTCCGACTCCACCTCCCGCCAGGTCATCGAGTACGCCATGGGCGACGAGACGCTCCCCGACGGCACCGAGGTCGTCATGGGTGACCGCCTCCGGACCTTCGAGTCCGGCGAGACCCCGCACGAGAGCAACTACACCGTCGACGGCGAGCGCATCTTCCACGCCTCGATCGGTCGGGTCTACACCCCGCTGGACGGCACGGGGAACTCCTTCCTCGACATGCTGCTCAAGCCCGTCATCGATGCCGCCAAGGCCGATCGTTGGTTCCAGGTCGTGCGCAACGACGACTTCGAGATCGAGCAGCGCTGGGACATGGCCCACGAGCTCGCCGAGGCCGGGCACCCCAACATGAGCAGCGCCGTACGCCCGATGGCCGTCGCGCCGGGCGGACGCTTCCTCTACTACCAGGTGTCGTTCTTCCACGGCCTGGTCGAGTTCGACACCCAGGCGCCTGACACCAACGGCACCACCGACTACGCCCTCGGCGACCAGGAGGAGCCGCCGACGGGTGCGGTCACCCGGGTGATCGAGCTGGAGGACCGGGTGCCGACCATGCCGCGCGAGCTCTACGTCAACGACTCCGCCCACCACGGGCTCTCGATCGACGAGAGCGGCGAGACGCTCTGCGTCGCGGGCACGATGGACGACTACGCCGCCCTGGTGGACGTCAGCACCGGCGAGGCGACCTACTACGACGAGCAGACCACCGGCCACACCTACCTCAAGCCGTACTGGACCACGGAGGGGCCGCACGACACGTGCTGGATCTCGCTGTCGGAGAGCGACGCGGTGGCGGTGCTCGACACCCGGACGGGCGAGGAGCTGGCCTACCTCCCGGTGGGTGACCACCCGCAGCGGGTGCGGCTCGGCACCGTCCCCGAGCGGGTCGTCCGCGCCTGGTAGATCCGACTAGAGTCGGCCCGATGACCGACGCGCCGCACGACCTCGCCCGCACCGCCGCCGCCGAGCTCGCCGACCTGACCGGCGTCGAGCGCCACGACGTGGCCCTCGTCCTGGGCTCGGGCTGGAAGCCCGCCGCCGACCTGCTCGGCGAGGTGACCGCCGAGGTCGACGTCACCGACCTCACCGGCTTCAACCCGGCCGCCGTGGCGGGCCACGCCGGCAAGGTCCGCTCCATCCGGGCCGGTGACCGGCAGCTACTGGTCTTCTTGAGCCGCACCCACTACTACGAGGGGCACGGCGTGGACGCGGTCGTGCACGGGGTCCGTACGGCGGCCGCCGCCGGCTGCCGCGCCGTCGTGCTCACCAACGGTGCCGGCGGCCTGCGCGAGGGGTGGCAACCAGGTCAGCCCGTGCTGATCAGCGACCACATCAACCTCACCGGCCGCTCCCCCATCGTCGGCGCCAACTTCGTCGACCTCACCGATCTCTACTCCTCGCGACTGCGCGCACTGTGCCGCGAGGCCGACCCGTCCCTGGACGAGGGCGTCTACTGCCAGTTCCCCGGGCCGCACTACGAGACCCCGGCCGAGGTCGGCATGGTGCGTGCGATCGGCGGTGACCTCGCCGGCATGAGTACGGCACTGGAGGCCATCGCCGCCCGCGAGGCCGGCCTGGAGGTGCTGGGGCTCTCCCTGGTCACCAACCTGGCCGCGGGGCTGAGCGGCCAGCCGCTGGACCACGCCGAGGTGATCGAGGCCGGCCAGGCGGCCGCGTCACGGATGGGCACCCTGCTCAGCCGGCTCGTGCCGCTGATCTGACCCGCCCGGGCGCCGGAACGCCGACGCCGCACGGCCCGGCGGCCACCATGACGGTGACCGTCGGACGCGCGCGGCGCGGGCAGGTCGGCGGGACCCGGGTCCCTCAGGCGGCGTCCTCCTCGCCCTGCATGGTCAGCGGACCCTGCGGGTGCGGCTTGCCGGACTTGCCGGCGCTGCGCTCCCCGTTGACGGCGCTGGTGTCCTGGGCCAGCGACATCGTCGCCCACGCGATCGCGTCGGACATGATGCCCAGGGCCTCCGCGTTCACGTTGTCGAGGTCGTCGGCCGGCGAGTGGTAGTTGGGGTCGTAGGTGACCCCCGCCGTGCCGCCGAACAGCTCGACCTCCTCCTCGGTCTTGACGCCGTCGGCACCGGTGAAGAGCCCGCTGGCGGGCACGCCGTTGTCGATGAACGCCGCGTAGTCCGAGCGACCCGAGAACGGGGTGTCGACCCAGGCCTGGCCGGACTTGTCGAAGTAGTCGGTGAAGACGTCCTCGGTGGCCTCGGAGCCCTCCGGCACGGTGACCGGCGCCTCGTAGGTCGACTCGTCGGCGTCGTACACGCCGATCTGGTAGTTCGGCGAGCCGATCATGTCGAAGTTGAGGTAGGTCGCGATGTCGTCCAGGGCGTCGGGGTCGTTGGCCGCGAGGTCCTCGACGTAGTGGGTGGAGCCGATCAGGCCGAGCTCCTCCGCGCCCCACCAGGCGAACCGCACCTTGTTGTTGAGCTTCTTCGACTTCGCCAGCTGCACGGCCGTCTCGAGGATGCCGGCACTGCCGGAGCCGTTGTCGTTGATCGCGGCCCCCTCCTCGACGCCGTCCAGGTGCGCGCCGAGCATGACGACGTTGTCGTCGCGCCCCTGCTCGGTCTCGGCGATGACGTTGAACGTCTCGCGCTGCTCGGTGGTCTTCTGGAGGTTGAAGCTCACCTCGACCGGTCCCTGTGCCAGCTCCTGGAGCAGGTCCTCGCCGAGCGCCTGCGTGGTGCCGACGACGGGGGCGGCGTCCGGCTCCGGACCACCGAGCGTGCCGTTGAGGTCGCCGTCGGTGTTGTTGTAGATGATCGCGCCCTCGGCGCCCACGGCGCCAGCAGTGAGGGCCTTCTGGGCGAAGGAGCAGGTGCCGCGGGAGATCAGGGCGATCTGGCCGCTGAGGTCGGCGCCCTCGTAGTCGGCCTCCTCACACGCGGTCGCGGCACCGGACGGCGTGGCGAGCTCGGCCGTGACGCCGCCTTCGGGGGTGGAGGGGCTGTAGGACATCGGGACCGCTTCGAGGTCGCGCTCCTGCGGCGACACCTCGGCGAGGCTGAACTCGTCGACGCGGTCGTAGACGAAGTCGAAGTACTGGCGCTCGGTCTCGTAGCCGGCCTCCTGCAGCGTCTCCTCGACGTAGCGTCCCGAGGCCTCGTAGCCGCTGGAGCCCGCTGCGCGGTTGTCGTCGTTGGCGTCCGCGATCGCCTGGAACTCCTCCAGGTGGTCCATCACCGCTTCGGTGGTGACCGCACGTTCCAGTTTCTTGGGGGTGTTGATGTTGCGGGCCTCAGCCGGTCCGGCGGTTGCCGTGACGGCGAGTCCCAGGCCCGCTGCCGCAGCGATCAGCTGCGACGTGCGTCGTACGCGCATGGTGCTCCTTCGTCCGAGATTCCGAGATACCGAGATGTGACGCCGGTCACGATGACCGACCCGGTCAACCTAGGACGTGCGACCGGCGAACACAAACGTCGACCCCGTCGCGGAGCGGCCGCGGCTGCTAGGGCTGCTAGGGCTGCTAGGGCTGCGTGGTGGCGAGCGCGTCCCGCATCCCCCGCTCGCACCCCTCCATCGCCCGGCGGTGGTTCCACGTCAGCACGGGCCGGGCGACCCGGGAGGCAGCGGCCAGTGCACCGTCGACGGTGACCTCCTGACGGTAGTCGCACCGGGTGCCGCCGCCCACCTCGGTGAGTCGCCACCGGACCCAGCCGTCGACGGTGCCCGAGATCGCCACCTCCAGCTCGGGCAGCCGCTGCGAGACCGGTTCGAGCACCACGTCGAGGGTGAACGGCAGGGCCGAGCGCACCAGCACCCGCGCCGTCTCCGGCCCCAGCCGTGCCACCGCAACGACCTGGGGCCACCACTGCGGGTACCTCTCCAGGTCCAGCGCCAGGTCGGCCACCTGCGACACCGGGGCCGGCACGATCCACGAAGCCGTGAAGGAGTACGACGTCACCGGGCCAGTGGACCATGATGGCCCCATGAGCGAACTGTTCGACCGCGCACGCACCTGGCTGGCCGACGACCCCGACCCACGCACGCGGCACGAGCTGCAGGAGGTCCTGGCGCGCGCGCAGGCGGGCGACGAGGACGCGGCCGCCGACCTCGCCGACCGGTTCGACGGCACGCTCACCTTCGGCACCGCCGGCCTCCGCGGGGAGCTCGGCGCGGGCCCGAACCGGATGAACCGCGCCGTGGTGACCCGCGCCGCCGCCGGCCTCGCCCGCCACCTGGACCACGCCGGGCTGGAGGGTCCGGTCGTCATCGGCTACGACGCCCGCCACGACTCCGACGTCTTCGCACGCGACACGGCCGAGGTGATGACCGGCGCCGGACGCACGGCATACCTGCTGCCGCGCCCGCTCCCGACCCCCGTGCTGGCGTTCGCGATCCGCGAGCTCGGCTGCGCCGCCGGGGTGATGGTCACCGCCAGCCACAACCCGCCGCAGGACAACGGCTACAAGGTCTACCTCGGCGACGGGTCGCAGATCGTGCCGCCGGCCGATGCGCAGATCGCCGGCCACATCGACGAGGTCACCACGGTCCGCGACCTCCCCCGGGGCGATGCGGGCACCGTGCTGGACGAGGGGGTCGTCGAGGCCTACCTGGCCTCGGTGGCCGCCGTGGCGCCGCCGGGCCCCCGGGAGCTCCGCATCGTCCACACGCCGCTGCACGGCGTCGGCGGCGGCCCCGTCGGCCACGTCCTCGCGGCGGCCGGGTTCACCGACGTGCACCCCGTCACCGACCAGGCCGACCCGGACCCCGACTTCCCGACGGTCGCGTTCCCCAACCCCGAGGAGCCGGGCGCGATGGACCGGGCGCTGGCCCTGGCCGCCGAGTGCGATGCCGACCTCGTGGTCGCCAACGACCCGGACGCCGACCGGTGCGCGGCGGCAGTCCCCCACGACGGTGGCTGGCGGATGCTCCGCGGCGACGAGGTCGGCGCCCTGCTGGCCGCCCACCTGCTCCGCTCGGGCCGCACCGGTGTCTACGCCACCTCGATCGTGTCCTCCTCGCTCCTGGGCCGGATCGCCGCGGCGCACGGTCAGCCCCACCAGGAGACCCTGACCGGCTTCAAGTGGATCGGGCGCATCCCCGACCTGGCGTTCGGGTACGAGGAGGCACTCGGCTACTGCGTCGACCCGGGCCACGTCGCCGACAAGGACGGTGTCTCCGCCCTGCTCCTGCTGTGCGACCTCGCCGCGCGCGCCAGGGCGGACGGCCGGACCCTGCTGGACCTGCTCGACGACCTCGCCGTCACCCATGGCCTGCACGCCACCGACCAGCTCTCGGTGCGGGTGGCGGACCTCAGCCAGATCGCCGACACGATGGCGCGGCTGCGGCGTACCCCACCGACGACCATCGCGGGCACTGCCGTCGCCAGCGCCGAGGACCTCCGCGAGGGCACCGACACCCTGCCGTCGACCGACGGCCTGCGCTACGTGTTGGACGACGGGGCCCGGATCATCGTGCGCCCGAGTGGCACCGAGCCCAAGTTGAAGTGCTACCTGGAGGTGGTGGTCCCGGTGACCACCGGCGTCGACGCCGCACGCGCCGACGCCGCGGCGCGGCTCGCCGCCCTGCGCGAGGGCATGAGCGGGACCCTCGGACTGGAAACCTGATGAGGCATCCGCACCCGAGCCGGCGCACGCGTCCCGGCCCCGGCCAGGAGTCCTGCTGGGACTACCCGCGCCCACCGGCGCTGGAGGTCTCCCACGAGCGGGTCACCGTCGTCCTCGGCGGCGCCGTGGTCGCCGAGACCACCCGCTCCTGGCGCGTCCTCGAGACGAGCCACCCGCCGACCTACTACCTGCCGCGCGACGCCTGGGCCGAGGGCTCCCTGCGCCCGTGCGAGGGCTCGTCGCACTGTGAGTGGAAGGGCAGGGCGGCGTACTTCGACCTCCTCGGCGGCGGCGTCGTGGCACCGCGCACTGCGTGGACCTACCCCGACCCCACTCCCCGCTTCGCCGACCTCGCGGAGGCCGTCTCGGTGATGCCGGGACAGGTCGACCGCTGCCTGGTCGACGGCGAGGAGGTGGTGCCGCAGGCCGGTGGCTTCTACGGCGGCTGGATCACCTCGCGCGTCGTCGGCCCGTTCAAGGGCGAGCCCGGCACCTGGGGCTGGTGACGCGATCCCCGCTCGACGCAGGAGGGCGGGTCAGAGGAACAGCGTCACCCCGAGCGCCACGGCAGCGCCCACGGTGGCGAGGATCTCCGGCCAGGCGCGGGAGCGCCGTACGCCGCCGGGGTCCGCGTCGCCGACCCGCTGGCGTGCGTTCTCCTGCAACTCAGAGATGCGCCGCTCGACGAACGCACCGTAGGACTTGTCGTTGACCTCGCCCACCGGCTTGGAGCGGTCCCGCCGCACCTCGCGGACGGTGCGACCGATCGCAGCGCTCACGTAGCGCTTGCCGTCGACGCGGCACTCCAGCACCCGGCCGACGGCGAAGGAGCCCATTGCGGCCAACGGCAGCACCTGGGTGCCGAACGGCTGGCGGAGCACCAGCTCGTCCCGGGTCACCGAGACCCGCGGACGCAGCAGCATCGCCCACGACAGCGAGCCCACGAGCACGGCTGCGGGCAGCACCCACGGCACCGTCACCACTCCGCCGTCGATGAAGCCCATCGCGGCCACCACCACGGCGATCACGATGCCGACCACCCCGCCGAACCGACCGCTCGTCGGGTGGAAGCGCTCCTCGCCCTCGGTGCTCACGCCGTCTCCTGTCGTCTCGTGGTCGCTGCCGTCGGCCGGGCCGCCGTCGATGTGCCCGCACCGGCCACCGACTCTATGCTGGAGGGATGGCAGCAACTGCCCCCGCCGACGACGAGGTCGGCCTCGCGGCGTATTCGGACGTGACCGGCAGCGAACGATCGCTGCGTCGATTCCTCCACGGCCTCCCCGGCGTGGACCAGGTCGGTGCGGAGGCACGGGCCGCGGCGCTCGGCACCCGGTCGATCAAGACCACCGCCAAGGCGCACGCGCTCGACCTCGCCATCAGCATGGTCGACCTGACCACGCTGGAGGGCCAGGACACCCCCGGCAAGGTCCGTGCACTGGCCAGCAAGTCCCTGCGTCCCGACCCTGCGGACCCGACGTGCCCCCGCGTCGCCGCGGTGTGCGTCTACGGCGACCTGGTGCCGGTGGCCAAGCAGGTCGTGGGCGACAGTGGCGTGCAGGTGGCCGCCGTCGCGACGGCCTTCCCCAGCGGTCGGGCCTCGATGGACATCAAGCTCGCCGACACTCGTGACGCGGTCGCCGCCGGTGCCGACGAGATCGACATGGTCATCGACCGTGGCGCCTTCCTGGCCGGTCGCTACCAGCAGGTCTTCGACGAGATCGTCGCGGTCAAGCAGGCCTGCGGCGAGGCGCACCTGAAGGTGATCTTCGAGACCGGTGAGCTGCAGACGCTGGACAACGTGCGCCGCGCCTCGTGGCTGGCGATGCTCGCCGGCGCCGACTTCATCAAGACCTCCACCGGCAAGGTCTCCCCCGCGGCGACCCTGCCGGTCACGATGGTGATGCTGGAGGCGGTGCGCGACTTCCGCGACGCCACCGGCGTCCAGGTCGGCGTCAAGCCCGCCGGCGGCATCAAGACCGCGAAGGACGCGATCAAGTACCTCGTCACCGTCAACGAGGTGGCCGGCGAGGACTGGCTGACGCCGCAGTGGTTCCGCTTCGGCGCCTCGAGCCTGCTCAACGAGCTGCTCATGCAGCGCACCAAGCTCACCACCGGTCGCTACAGCGGCCCCGACTACTTCACGCTGGACTGATCATGGTTTCGAACGCCCCCACCAGCACCTTCGAGTACGCGCCGGCACCGGAGTCGCGCAGCATCGTCGACATCAAGGCCTCCTACGGCCTGTTCATCGACGGCGAGTTCGTCGACGGGCGTGGCCCCGACAGCGGGGTCTTCAAGACGGTCAACCCCGCCACCGAGGAGACGCTCGCCGAGGTGACCGAGGCCGACGCCGCCGACGTCGACCGCGCCGTCACCGCCGCGCGCAAGGCCTTCCGCAGCTGGTCCCGGATGCCCGGCCGCGAGCGCGCGAAGTACCTCTACCGGATCGCGCGCCTGATCCAGGAGCGCTCCCGCGAGCTGGCGGTGCTGGAGTCGATCGACAACGGCAAGCCGATCAAGGAGAGCCGCGACGTCGACGTACCGACGGTGGCGGCGCACTTCTTCCACCACGCCGGATGGGCCGACAAGCTGGAGTACGCCGGCCTCGGGGATGACCCCCAGCCCCTCGGCGTGGCGGGCCAGGTCATCCCGTGGAACTTCCCGCTGCTGATGCTCGCCTGGAAGGTCGCCCCGGCGCTGGCCTGCGGCAACACCGTCGTGCTCAAGCCGGCAGAGACGACGCCGCTGACCGCACTGCTGTTCGCCGAGATCTGCCAGCAGGCCGACCTCCCGCCCGGTGTGGTCAACATCGTCACCGGTGCCGGCGCGACCGGCGAGGCCGTCGTGGGCCACCCCGACGTGGACAAGGTCGCCTTCACCGGCTCCACCGGCGTCGGCAAGGCGATCGCCCGCGCGATCGCCGGCACCCACAAGCGCGCCACCCTGGAGCTGGGCGGCAAGGCCGCGAACATCGTCTTCGAGGACGCCCCGCTGGACCAGGCGGTCGAGGGCATCGTCAGCGGCATCTTCTTCAACCAGGGCCACGTGTGCTGCGCCGGGTCACGGCTGCTGCTGCAGGAATCGGTCGCCGAGGAGGTGCTGGCCAAGCTCAAGCGCCGCATGGGCACACTGCGCCTGGGCGACCCGCTGGACAAGAACACCGACATCGGCGCGATCAACTCCGCCGCCCAGCTCGGCCGCATCCGCGAGCTCACCGAGATCGGTGACCAGGAGGGCGCCGAGCGCTGGTCGCCGGAGTGCGAGCTGCCCTCGGCCGGCTACTGGTACCCGCCGACCCTCTTCACCGGCGTCTCCCAGGCGCACCGCATCGCGCGCGAGGAGATCTTCGGGCCGGTGCTGTCGGTGTTGACCTTCCGCACCCCCTCCGAGGCGGTCGAGAAGGCCAACAACACGCCGTACGGGCTCTCGGCCGGGGTGTGGACCGACAAGGGCTCCCGCATCCTCCACATGGCCGACCAGCTGCGCGCCGGCGTGGTGTGGGCCAACACGTTCAACAAGTTCGACCCGGCCAGCCCGTTCGGCGGCTTCAAGGAGTCCGGCCACGGTCGTGAGGGCGGCCGCCACGGCCTCGCCGCCTACCTGAAGGGAGCCCAGTGATGGCACGGGTGGCAGTGCGCAAGACCCACAAGCTCTACATCGGCGGGGCCTTCCCCCGCTCGGAGTCGGGGCACTCCTACGAGGTCCACGACGCGAAGGGTGATTTCGTGGCCAACGCCTCGAAGGCGTCCCGCAAGGACGTCCGGGACGCCGTCGTCGCCGCCCGCAAGGCCCAAGCCGGCTGGGCGGCGCGGACGCCGTACAACCGCGGCCAGATCCTCTACCGGATCGCGGAGGTCATGGAGGACCGCCGACCGCAGTTCGTCGACGCCGTGCGCCAGTCCGAGGGCGGCACCGCCGCGCAGGCCGGCCGCACCGTCGACGCCGCGATCGACCGCCTGGTCTGGTACGCCGGGTGGACCGACAAGCTCGGCCAGGTCGTGGGCAACCAGAACCCGGTCGCCGGCCCCTTCTTCAACATCTCCTCCCCCGAGCCGACCGGGGTCGTGGGCGTCCTGGCGCCGCAACAGTCCTCGCTGCTGGGCCTGGTCAGCGTCGTCGCCCCGGTGATCGCCACCGGCAACACCGCGGTCGTCGTGACGTCCCACGGCCGTCCGCTGCCGGCGGTGACCTTCGCTGAGGTCCTCGCGACCTCCGACGTGCCCGGTGGCGTGGTCAACCTGCTGACCGGCGACGCGGTGGCGCTGGGCCCGTGGCTCGCCGCCCACATGGACGTCAACGCCATCGACATCGGTGGCGTCGCCGGCGTCGACGGTGCGAGCGACCTGGCGACCGAGCTGGAGGTCGCGGCCGCGGACAACCTCAAGCGGGTCCGTCGCGCCCCGAGCGCCGAACCGGACTTCACCGCGCACCCCGGCCTGGACGCCATGACCGACTTCGTGGAGATCAAGACGGTCTGGCACCCCATCGGTGTCTGAACGAGCGGGTCGGCGTGACGCAGCAATCGAGGGCGGAGGGTGAGACGCTGCCGGCGTCGGTCGTCCTCCTGGCCGGTCCGAGCGGCGCGGGCAAGTCCCGGCTCGCCGAGCGGCTGCAGCGCCACCGCGGCTGGCCGATCCTGCGGTTGGACGACTTCTACCGCGACGGCACCGAGCCAGACCTGCCGCTGGTCGCCACCGGCGCCAATGCCGGCCTCGTGGACTGGGACCACCCGGCGTCCTGGCACGAGAACGACGCCCTCAAGGCCCTGCTCGCCCTGTGCGAGCACGGGGTGGCCGATGTGCCGCTCTACGACCTCGCGGGCAGTCGCCGCACCGGCCACCGCGAGGTGGCACTCGACGGCGCGACGACCTTCGTCGCCGAGGGCATCTTCGCCAGCGAGGTCGTCGAGGCCACGCGGGACGCCGGCGCCCTCGCCGCGGCGTACTGCATCACCCAGCACGCGGCGGTCACGTTCGTGCGCCGGCTCGACCGGGACCTGCGCGAGCACCGCAAGGCGCCGCCCGTCCTGGTACGGCGAGGCCTGTCCCTCGCGTACCGGCAGCGGGCCGTCGTACGCCGTGCCACCGACGTGGGTTGCCGCGTCGCCACCGGCGACCGCGCCTTCGGGGAACTGACCGCCCCGTGACCAGCTGGCCCGAGGAGATCGACCCGCGGGCCCTGCGCCAGCCCGATGCCTACTCGTGTGGCGCCGCGGTCGTCGTCGCCGCGCGGATGCTCCACGAACCCGGTCACCGCCCGGCCGACCCCCAGCAGGAGATCCGGCGCGTGCACCGTGAACTCGTCGCGGTCCGGCACGCAGGACAACTCCAGGTCCCCTGGCCGCGGGCGCTGGGCACCCCACCGTGGGCACTGGCCCGCGAGCTGTCCCGACTGCACGACCGTGACATCGGGGTCGAGGTCGCTCGGTTCACCCCCGCCGCCTCCTATGACCACCTCGCCGCCCGCGCGGCCGAACGGCCGACGGGGGTCTACCTCGGCAACGCCTGGCTCCCCCGCCACGTCGTGCTCACCCTGGAGACCCATGCCGGTGCCGTCACGGTCTTCGACCCCGGGCACGGCGAGCTCGTGCAGGTCCCCCGCCGACGCTGGCGCGACCACGAGGTCGGGGTGGCCGGCTGGCGTCACTTCTGGGCCGTGGTCTAGCGCCGCGCTAGGCGTGCTCGGCGTACCAGGGCTTGATCACGTCCTCGATCAGTGCGAGGCGCTCGTCGAAGGGCAGGAACGCCGACTTCATCGCGTTGACGGTGAACCAGCGCACGTCGTCGAGGTCGTAGCCGAACGCCTCGCAGAGCAACGCGAACTCGTTGCTCAGCGTGGTGCCGCTCATCAGGCGGTTGTCGGTGTTGACCGTCACCCGGAACTTCAGGTCGGCGAGCAGTCGGATCGGGTGCTCGGCGATCGAGTCCGCCGCGCCGGTCTGGACGTTGGAGGACGGGCAGAGCTCGAGCGGGATGCGCTTGTCACGCACGTAGTTGGCGAGGCGGCCCAGCTCGGGAGGCGCCCCGGAGACGACCTTGATGTCGTCGACGATCCGCACGCCGTGGCCGAGCCGGTCGGCACCACACCACTGCAGCGCCTCCCAGATCGAGGGCAGCCCGAAGCCCTCGCCGGCGTGGATGGTGAAGTGCGAGTTCTCCCGCTGCAGGTACTCGAAGGCGTCCAAGTGGCGGGTCGGCGGGTAGCCCGCCTCGGCACCCGCGATGTCGAACCCGATGACGCCCCGGTCGCGCCAGGCGATGGCGAGCTCCGCGATCTCGCGGGAGCGGGCCTGGTGCCGCATCGCGGTCAGCAGCTGGCGTACGACGATCTGCTCCCCCGCCGCGCCCTCCTCGAAGCCGGCCTGGACCGCGGCGACGACCTCGTCGAGCGAGAGCCCGCCCTCGACCATCAGCTCCGGTGCGTAGCGGATCTCGGCGTACACGACGCCGTCGGCGACGAGGTCCTCCACGGCCTCCCGGGCGACCCGGGTGATGGCGGGTGCGGTCTGCATGACCGCGACCGTGTGCCCGAAGGTCTCCAGGTACCGCTCGAGCGAGCCGGAGTCGGCGGCGGCGGCGAACCACTCACCGAGCTGCTGCGGATCGGTGGCCGGGAGCTCGTGGCCGACCTCCGCGGCGAGCTCGGCGATCGTGCCCGGGCGGAGGCCGCCGTCGAGGTGGTCGTGGAGCAGGACCTTCGGTGCCGCCCTCAGCGACATGAGGTCCGGGACGCGTGTAGGTTCCATGCTGACATTCTTCCAGCCCTGCACAGCGAGGAGTTCGACGATGCGCGTGTTCACGACGTTCGAGGAGATCGAGGCCGCGACGGGCGAGGAACTCGGCGTCAGTGAATGGGTGCAGGTCAACCAGCGACGGGTCAACGAGTTCGCGGACGCGACTGGGGACCACCAGTGGATCCACGTCGACATCGAGCGGGCGAAGGACGGGCCCTTCGGCGGCACCATCGCCCACGGCTACCTCACGCTGTCGCTGATCCCCTGGCTGGGCAGCCAGGTCTTCACGCTGCAGACGCCGGGCGCGAAGCTGAACTACGGCGTCAACAAGGTGCGGTTCCCCGCCCCGCTGCTGGTCGGCAAGCGCATCCGCGCGCACGTGTCGATCTCCTCGGTGATCGACATCCCCAAGGGCAAGCAGCTGACGGTGAAGCACACCATCGAGATCGAGGACGAGGAGCGCCCGGCCTGCGTCGCCGAGACCGTGGTGCTCCTCCTCCCCTGATCGCTACGGTCAGCCGTTGGCGCGCGCGGTGAGCCCGGTGGGGCCGCCGGGTGAGCCGTGGCAGCGCTTGTACTTCTTGCCCGACCCGCACGGGCACAGCTGGTTGCGGCCGACGTTGTCGTACTCGCCGTCCTTGGTGACGGTGCCACCGCGCACCTCGGCCTCACCGGTCTCGCTCGGCGCGGAGTACGACAGTGCGCTCGGAGCCGGCTGACGGTCGTCGTCGAGCCCCTTCGCCCGCAGGTGCGGACGCTCCTCGGCCGGTTCGGCACCCTCGCCGGACTGCGAGGGCATCTCGCGGCGCATCGGCTCGGCCGGCTCGTCGTGCGGCGGACCGGGGTGGCGGGATCCGTCGGCGTGGTAGTGGTACTCCTGCTCCTCGTCGACCTCGACCTGGAGGTTGAAGAGGAACCCGACGGTCTCCTCCTTGATGCCGTCCATCATCGCGGCGAACATGTCATACCCCTCGCGCTGGTACTCCACCAGCGGGTCACGCTGGGAGTACGCGCGCAGGTAGATGCCCTCGCGGAGGTAGTCCATCTCGTAGAGGTGGTCGCGCCACTTGCGGTCCAGCACCGAGAGCAGCACGCGGCGCTCGAGCTCGCGCAGGACCTCCTCGCCGAGTTCCTCCTCGCGCCGGTCGTACGCCGCGTGGGCGTCGGCGCGGAGCCGCTCGATGAGCTCCTGTCGGTTGACCGCGGACTGGCCGCCGGCCTCCTCGACGATCTCCTCCCAGTCCAGTGACACCGGCCAGAACTGCTTCAGGTCGGTCCAGAGCTGCTCGAGGTCCCACTCCTCGGCGAACTCGCCGAGGGCGCCGCTGACGTAGCCGTCGACGACGTCGTCGAGGAACGCGCGCACCTGCTGCTGCAGGTCGGCCCCCTCGAGCACCTCACGCCGCTCGCCGTAGATGACACGGCGCTGACGGTCCATGACGTCGTCGTACTTGAGGACGTTCTTGCGGGACTCGAAGTTCTGCGTCTCCACCTGGCCCTGCGCGTTGGCGATGGCGTTGGTGACGCGCTTGTTCTCGATCGGGACGTCGTCGGGGATCTTGAGGACCTGCAGCACGCGGTCGACCCAGTCAGACTTGAACAGCCGCATCAGCTCGTCCTCGAGCGAGAGGTAGAACCGCGACTCACCCGGGTCCCCCTGGCGGCCGGAACGACCGCGCAGCTGGTTGTCGATGCGACGGGACTCGTGGCGCTCGGTGCCCACGACGTAGAGGCCCCCGAGGTCGGCGACCTCCTGCGCCTCGTCCTTGACCTGTGCCTCGACCTTGTGCACCGCGTCCGGCCAGGCGGCCTCGTACTCCTCCGAGGTCTCCCCGATCGGCTCCAGCCCGCGCTTGCGCAGCTCGGCGTCGGCGAGGAACTCGACCGAGCCGCCCAGCATGATGTCGGTGCCGCGACCGGCCATGTTGGTGGCCACGGTGACGGCGCCCTTGTGTCCGGCGAGCGCGACGACCTTGGCCTCCTCCGCGTGCACCTTGGCGTTGAGCACGGTGTGGGGGATGCGGCGCTTCTTGAGCAGGTCGGCGAGGTACTCCGACTTCTGCACCGACACGGTGCCGATGAGGACCGGCTGGCCGGCGGCGTGCCGCTCGGCGATGTCGTCGGCGACGGCCTCGTACTTCGCCCGCTCGGTGCGGTAGACGAGGTCGGCCTGGTCCTTGCGCACCATCGGCCGGTTGGTCGGGATCGGCACCACGCCGAGGCCATAGGTCTTGTCGAACTCCGAGGCCTCGGTCAGGGCGGTACCGGTCATGCCGGAGAGCTTGTCGTAGAGCCGGAAGTAGTTCTGCAACGTCACCGAGGCGAGGGTCTGGTACTCCTCGCGGACGCGGACGCCCTCCTTGGCCTCGATCGCCTGGTGCAGGCCGTCGTTGTAACGGCGGCCGGCCAGCAGGCGGCCGGTGTGCTCGTCGACGATGAGCACCTCGCCGTCCATGACGACGTACTCCTTGTCGTTGCGGAAGAGCTCCTTGGCCTTGATGGAGTTGTTGAGGAAGGAGATCAGCGGGGTGTTGGCCGACTCGTAGAGGTTCTCGATGCCGAGGTGGTCCTCGACCTTGGTGATGCCGTCCTCGAGGACCGAGATCGTGCGCTTCTTCTCGTCGACCTCGTAGTCGGTGTCGCGGGTGAGCTTGGCGGCGATCTTGGCGAACTCGCCGTACCACTTCACGTCGTCCTGCGTCGGACCGCTGATGATCAGCGGCGTCCGGGCCTCGTCGATCAGGATCGAGTCGACCTCGTCGACGATGGCGAAGTTGTGGCCGCGCTGGACGCAGTCCTCCAGGGACCCGGCCATGTTGTCGCGCAGGTAGTCGAAGCCGAACTCGTTGTTGGTGCCGTAGGTGACGTCGCAGGCGTAGGCCTCGCGGCGCTCCTCGGGCTGCATCTGCGGCACGACGACACCGGTGGAGAGGCCGAGGAAGTGGAAGATCCGGCCCATCCACTCCGCGTGGTACTTCGCGAGGTAGTCGTTGACGGTGACGATGTGGACGCCGTCACCGGAGAGCGCGTTGAGGTACGCCGGGGCGGTCGCGACCAGCGTCTTGCCCTCACCGGTCTTCATCTCGGCGATGTTGCCCAGGTGGAGCGCGGCCCCACCCATGACCTGCACGTCGAAGTGACGCTGCCCGATGACGCGGTCGGCGGCCTCGCGCACCGTGGCGAAGGCCTCGGGCATCAGGTCGTCGAGGTCCTCGCCGTCGGCGAGGCGGCGGCGGAACTCGTCGGTCATCCCGCGGAGCTCTTCGTCGCTCATCTCCTTGAAGTCATCGCCGATGGCGTTGACGGCCTGGGAGATGGACTCCAGCTGGCGGAGGATCTTCCCCTCGCCGATGCGAAGCAGCTTGTCGATGATGGCGGGCACGGTCGTGGAACTCCCTGACCTCGTGGGCATGGCAGTCGCCACCTGCGCAGCAGGGGCGGCGGGGCCACTCTACCCAGCCGGTGCACGAGTCGTGAGCCTACGGCTCCTGCTGCCGCTCGTACGCCGCGTAGGCCTCGGCACGCTCCCGTTCGATCTTGCCGCCGAGCCAGTAGGAGGTGCCCCACAGCAGCGCGAAGATCCCGCCGAGGAAGAACATCATCGGCACCACGACGCCCAGGCCCACGGCAGCGACCTGCAGGGCGTGGCCCAGCCAGTAGCCGGCACGGCTGCGGAGCACCCCGGCGGCGAGCAGGCACGCCACGAGCAGGCCGAGACCCACGGTGAGGGCGGTCGTCTGCGGCACGTCGGCGATGGTGATCATCACCGGCGTGGTGAGGCCCAGGGTGATCGCCTCGAGGGTGAGCACGGTGGCGCACATGGCGCGGCGTGGGTTGCGCATCAGCCGCGCTCCGCGGTGAACATGGCGCGGACCTGGCCCACCGTGACGACCGACCCGGTGACCAGCACTGCGCCCGAGCTCAGCGAGTCGCGGGAGTCGGACTCGGCACGGGCCACGGCCTCGTCGAGGGCGTCGGCGAGCCGTGGCCGGACGCTGACGCGGTCCTCACCGAAGATCTCGCGAGCGGTCTCGGCGAGGTCCTCGGCGGCGAGCGCCCGGTCGGTGCTGTTCTGCGTGAGGACGACGTGGGTGAGGTGCGGCTCGAACGCTGCCAGGAGCCCCTCGTGGTCCTTGTCCCCCATGACCCCGATGACCCCGATGAGGGGGTCGAACTGGAAGGAGTCGGCGATGGCGGCGGCACTCGCCTCGGCACCGGCGGGGTTGTGGGCCGCGTCGAGGACGACGGTCGGGCTGCGGCGGATGATCTCCAGTCGCCCCGGCGAGGCGATGTCGGCGAAGGCCGCGCGGACGATCTCCTCGTCCAGGGCGTTGTCGAGGAACGCCTCGACGGCGGCGAGGGCGACGGCGGCGTTCTGCGCCTGGTGGGCGCCGTAGAGCGGCAGCAGCAGGTCGTCGTAGCGGGCGTGCAGCCCTTGGAGGGTGACCAGCTGGCCGCCCACCGCGGTGTCGCGGGCCACCACGCCGTACTCCAGGCCCTCGCGGACGACGGTGGCATCGACCTCCGCGGCGCGGGCGAGGAGCACCTCGGCGACGTCGGGGGCCTGCTCGGCCAGTACGACGGTGGCACCCGGCTTGATGATGCCGGCCTTCTCCTCCGCGATCGCGACCGGCGAGTCACCGAGGAACTGCGCGTGGTCGACGGCGACGGGCAGCACGACGGCCACGTCGGCGTCGATGACGTTGGTGGCGTCCCAGGACCCGCCCATGCCGATCTCGACGACCGCGACGTCGACCGGGGCGTCGGCGAAGGCCGCGTAGGCCATCGCGACGACGGTCTCGAAGAAGCTCAGCGGGTGGGCCTCGGACTCGTCGACGAGGTGGGTGTAGGGCGCCACCTCGTTGAAGGCCGTCACGAACGCCTCGTCGTCCAGCGGCTCGCCGTCGATGCTGATGCGCTCACTCATCCGCTCCACGTGGGGCGAGGTGAAGCGCCCGGTGCGCAGCTCGACCGCACGCAGGAGCGCGTCGACCATCCGGGCGGTCGACGTCTTGCCGTTGGTGCCGGTGAGGTGGATCGACCGGTAGGTGCGTTGGGGTTCGCCGAGCAGCTCGGTGAGGGCACGGATGCGGTCCAGCGACGGCTCGAGGCGCGTCTCGGGCCAGCGGGACAGCAGGGCGTCCTCGGCCTCGGCGAAGGTGTGCGCGGGGCGCGCTACGGGATCGGTCATGGCGCTCCGGATTCTACGGAGCCGTGGACCGTCCCCGGCAATCAGCCGGACCCGGGCCTCATTCGCGCGCGGAGATCGCGCGCTGGAACACCGAGGCGATGTCGGCGGGGCTGCGCGCGACGTAGGACTGGCCGCCGGTCGCCGCCGCGATGTCGCGCAGCGCCGCCTCGTCGGCGTCCTCGGAGATGCCGATCCCGATGATGCGGACCGGTCGGTCCGGGTCCACCGCGTCGCGCAGCGCCGTGAGCGCCTCCTCGCGGGTCAGCGAGTCGGCGTCGTCGTTGGCGCCGTCGGTGAAGAGCAGCACGCTGTTGACCACGTCGGACTGGTAGCCCGCCACGGCCTCCTCGTACGCCGCCACGGCGGTGTCGTAGAGCGAGGTGCCTCCCCCGACGAGACCGGGGAGCTCCTCGATCGCCGCACCCAGCGCCTCCCGGTGGGTGCCCCCGTCGGTGCGGGCGTCCAGGGACCGCGTCGGCAGCAGCTCGCGGCGGTCGCCGTCCAGCTCCCCGTCGTCGGCCTGGGAGAACGCCCACAGGCCCACCTCGGCAGTGCGGGGGAAGAGCGCGAGGCCGCGCCGTGCGGCCTCGGCGGTCAGCTCGATGCGCGTGGTGTCACCGGCGGCGAAGTCCATCGAGCCGGAGACGTCGAAGACCGCGAGGGTGCGGGTGGGGATGGCCAGGGTGGACCACCGCTGCAGCAGGTCCCCGGCGGCGTCGCCGTCCATGGGGATGGTCGCGACCTCACCCACGCCGGCGTCGGTGGGAGCACCGTCGGCACCCCGGAAGCCCATCCCCGACAGCGTCCGGGTGGCGGCGTCCGCGGTCAGCACCTCCGTGAGGGCGTCCGCGGCATCGGTCGCCTCGTCGCGCCGCTCCTCACCGGCGGTCACGACCAGCGGGTGGTCCAGCAATACGGTGCCGCGCCGCGGGACCGCTGCGGTCAGGTCGGGCGCCGCGGCGAGCCACTGCTGCTCGCTCACCGCGGTGAGCGAACGCGACCCGGCGACCGCCGCGACGGGGTCCTCATCGCCCTCGGGGCTCGCGGCACCCTGGGCGAGCGTCGCGAGCGCCTCCTCGGAGTCGGCGGCGCCGGCGTACAACGCCACGACGGAGGCGGTGGACGCCAGAGGATCGGCGGCGGTGAAGCGCGGCGACTTCACGGCACGCTGCCAGGTGCCCGGCGGGTCCCCACGGCCGGCGACCAGGACCACCGGCGTCGTCGCGACCGACTCCAGTGCGACGGTCGCGGCCTCGCCCGCCCCCGGCACCCACAGCGACGAGTCCGGCACCCACAGGTCGGGGACGCCGACGCCGGTGCGCAGGCGCGCGAGCACCCGCTGGGTCGGTGCGGCGGTCACGGTCACGCCGTCACATCCCGCGTCGTCGAGCACCGCGGTGAGCGCCTCGGCGATGCCGGGGTCAGCGGCGAGGTCGACCTCGCGGTCGCACTCGGTCGCACCGACGGGGACCGGTGCGTCCTCGCCGATCACCGTGAGCGCGGCCACGACCAGCAGCGCGACGAGCAACGCCGCGCCGACAGCGACCCACCGCCACGGCAGCGAACGCTGCGCGCGATGGCTCGCACGATGTCCGTGTCCGGACGCTCCCTCGGTGACCAAACTCACTCCCCCTGGTGACGACCATAGCCGACACCATCCCCGGTGGGGAAAGTGCGCGGGCTCAGCCCTCCAGGCGCGCCAGCTCCTCCTCGACGACGGCCGTGTCGAGCTTCACGAACACTGGCTTGGGCTTGGCGACGGCCCGACCCACCGCGATCGGGTGCCGCCGCCACGCGGGCACCCCGGCGTAGTCACCCGTGATGACCGGGTAGGAGCGACGCGTCCCGTCCGGGCCGGCGTCGAGGTCCTCGACCTCCTCGATGCGGGGCATCGGGGCGACCTCGCCGGTCCCGCCGAGGGCCGCGTCGACCAGGTTGGCCGAGAAGGGCAGGAAGGGCGCGAGCACCAGGTTGAGGTCGTTCACGCACTGCGCGGCCACGTGCAGGATGGTCGCCAGGCGCTCCCGGTCCGCCTCCTCCTTCAGCTTCCACGGCTCGTGGTCGGAGACGTACTTGTTGACCTCGGCGACGGCTCGCATGGCCTCACCGATGGCCTGCTTCTGCCGGTGCCGGGCGATGAGGTCGCCGACGGTGCCGAACGCCGCCTCGGTCGCGGCGAGCGCGGCCTCGTCCTCCGCGGTGAGGTCGCCGGCCGCGGGCACCTCGCCGAAGTTCTTGGCGATGAGGTTGGCCGTGCGGTTGACCAGGTTCCCCCAACCGGCGACCAGCTCGTCGTTGGTCCGTCGCACGAACTCCGACCAGGTGAAGTCACTGTCCTGGTTCTCCGGTCCCGCCGCGGCGACGAAGTAGCGGAAGGCGTCGGGCTGGTAGCGCGCCAGCAGGTCGCGCACGTAGATGACGACCTTCTTGGAGGAGGAGAACTTCCGCCCCTCCATGGTCAGGAACTCCGAGCTCACGACCTCGGTGGGGAGGTTCAGCGATCCGTACGCGCGGGGACTGCCCCCCTTGGCGCCGCGCCCGTCGTAGGCCAGCAGCTCGGCGGGCCAGATCTGGGAGTGGAAGACGATGTTGTCCTTGCCCATGAAGTAGTAGGAGAGCGCCTCGGGGTCGTTCCACCACTCCCGCCACGCGTCGGGGTTGCCGCTGCGCCGGGCCCACTCGATCGAGGCCGAGAGGTAGCCGATCACGGCGTCGAACCAGACGTAGAGCTTCTTGGTCGGGTTCTCCCGCCAGCCGTCCAGCGGGATGGTGATGCCCCAGTCGATGTCACGCGTCATCGCGCGCGGTCGGATCTCCTCGAGGATGTTCTTGGAGAACCGGATGACGTTGGGTCGCCAGGTGCCGGAGGCCTCCCGCTCGTCGAGCCACTCGCCGAGCGCATCGGCGAGCGCGGGCAGGTCGAGGAAGAAGTGCTGGGTCTCGACGAACTCCGGCGTCTCGCCGTTGATCCGTGAGACCGGGTCCTTCAGGTCCTGCGGGTCGAGTTGGTTGCCGCAGTTGTCGCACTGGTCCCCGCGGGCACCGTCGTAGGAGCAGATCGGACAGGTGCCCTCGATGTAGCGGTCCGGCAGCGTGCGCCCCGTCGAGGGCGAGCGGGCGCCGTACGTCGTCTCCTCGAGGAAGTAGCCGTTCTCGAACACGCCGAGGAACAGCTCCTGGACGACGGCCTCGTGGTTGCGCGTCGTCGTCCGGGTGTAGAGGTCGTAGGTCAACCCGAGCCCGACGAGGTCCTCGGCGATGAGTCGGTGGTTGTGGTCGGCCAGTTCCTGTGCCGACATCCCCGCCTCGTCGGCGGCGATCAGGATCGGCGTGCCGTGCTCGTCGGACCCCGACACCATGAGCACGTCGTGGCCCGCCATCCGCATGTACCGACTGAAGACGTCGGAGGGCACGCCGAAACCAGCCACGTGGCCGATGTGGCGGGGGCCGTTGGCGTACGGCCAGGCGACAGCAGACAGGACCTTGCTCATGGCCACGATCCTAGGGTGCGACCCACCCCACCCGGTCCCGGCGGTCGCCCCGCCGCGACGGCACGGTGCCGCCGGCTACCGGAACCGTCGGATGCGGCGCTTGGTCATCCGACGCAGCCGCGGGAGCTCACGGTAGAGGAACCAGCCGGGGCAGGCCGTGCTGCTGGTGTGACGGTGGCCGTCGATCACCGGGAGGTGGGCGCCCTTGCCGGCCGGGTACTTGTCACTGCCCTCGGAACGGACCCAGATCATGCCGGTCGGGTTGCGGCCGTGCTGGGCGAGCTTCCAGGAGGCGAGTCGCTTCAGGCCGTGCAGGACCTGGTCGTTGGGTCGTCGCTGCTGGTGGTTGCCGATGACCGCCACCCCGAAGGAGGTGTTGTTGAAGCCGCGCGTGTGCGCCCCGCGGGTCTCCTTCCACACGCTGCCGCGGCGCCCGACCCAGATGCGGCCGTACTTGTCGACGAGGAAGTTGTAGCCGATGTCGGACCACCCGAGGTTCCGGGTGTGGTAGCGGTGCATCCCCCGGATCATCCCGGGCACGTCGCGCTTGCGGTAGTTGTTCGTGCTCACCGTGTGGTGGACGTGCATCTGCCGGATGTTCTTGGTGCGCGGGAGCGATCCGCCACCCTTGGGCGCACCCCAACGGCCACGGGAGCGCATCCCGGGCCGGGGAGGGCGGCTGCGCGCGGCGGTGCGCCCGAGGACGCCGACGTCCTGGGCCTCGTCCTCCTCACCGGCGCGCAGGTCGTCGCTGTCGATCGCGTCGGCGGCGTCCTCCCCCGGCGCGATGAGCGCCAGCTCGGGCTCCCGGAGGCCCTCGGGGACCTGCACCTGGATCGCATCGCTCCATCCGGCCCAGACCAGTTCGGTGGCGCGGCGGCCACGCGCGTCCTCGCCCTGCTCGGGACCGTCGGTCAGCTCCTCGAGGCGCTGCCACTCGGTCCATCCACCGCGGGGGCGCCGGAAGCGGGCACGCACGGTGCCGTTGCCCGAGCGCCACGTCAGGCCCGCCATCGCGAATCCGTCGGTCTCGATGACCTGGGTGCGTACGCCGCCCCGCGACCGCGCCAGACCGGCGGCGGCACCGCCCCCCAAGGGAAGGTCGAGCGCCGAGACCACCGAGCCACGCTCACGACGCAGGCGGTGGCGGCGTGACGGAGCGGGGCTTCCTGCCGGCGGCTCCTGGGCAGCGGCGGAACCGCCGCGCAGGTCCAGCAGGGGCAGGACGCCGGTCGCGCCCACCAGCCCTGCGAGACGTCGACGGTTGAGCCGGAGTTCGGGGAAGTGACTCATGTCCATCGAGCATGCGGCACCGCTGGTCGGATTTCCCGGCGCCTCGCCCCGCGTGTCACGGTGCGTGTCCTCGCACATCGGACCGCTCACCGGTTCCACGGGACACGGAACTGCTGCTTGGCCACGACCCGGTAGAACTTCCAGTTCTGGTGGTACATCACCTTCGCCTGGTGCTTGCCGGGGTCGACGCGCCGGAAGACGAGTCGGGCATGGCCGTTCTCGACCCGGACCGACTGTCCCCTGCCGGCGAACCACACGCTGACCTTGCCGTCCAGCGAGGCGGAGACATCGGTGGACAGGTAGGCGTTCACCACGACCTTGTCCCGCCGCTGGCCCTTGACCTTGGTCCGCACCTTCATCGCCGGCCGGGTGCGCACCTTGGCGTCGACCTTGACGACCTCGCTGACGCCGTAGCGCTGCGGGTGCGCGTAGCTGATCCGGACGGCGATGTCACGCAGGTGGTCGGCCGGTGCGAGGCGGTAGCGCCGGTCGGTCGCACCGTCGATCGGGCTGCCGTCGCGCAGCCACTGGTAGCTGGCCTCGACGCGCCAGTCGGGCCGTGCCGTGCCGGGGGCGGCACGGAGCTGGTTGCCGACCTTCGGCCAGCCGTTGACCTTGCCCGACTCCGCGACGCGCAGGTAGCCCTTGCGCACCCACTCGGTCTGCTCCGAGGTCACGGTCTGGCCGTTGTACCCGGCCTTCGACACGCTCACCTTCACGCTGATGCGAGCACCGGCGTGCTGCTTGGTCAGCGCCAGGGTGCGACCGGTCTCGCCCGGCAACGGCTTGCCGTCGGCCAGCCACTGCACCGACACCGAGTCCGGCTTCGCGCTGTAGGCACCGACGTTCGCGGTCAGCTCGTCACCGGCGACCGGGGTGCCCTGGATGGCGGGCTTGCGGGTGACGCTGAGCGCGCCCGGCTTCACCTCGCCGGTCCGCCAGGTCCACTTGCGACCGCTCTCGTAGGGCCACTTCTTCGCCTTCACCCGGGCCTGGATCCGCTTGCCGACGTGGGCGGGCCCCAACTGCAGGCTCTTGTTGGCCGACCACCCGCGGACCTGCTTGCCGTCGGCGAACCACGCCACGAGGGTCTTGTTGGGCTTGGGCGTCCAGCCGCCGGTGTTGACCTGCAGGCTCTGCCCCAGGCGTGCGGTGCCGTTGATCTTGGGACGTGCGGTGTTCTCCACCGTGCGGTCGATGAAGTGGATGAACCCGGTCGGCCACCGCCCGCTGCTCTTGGTGATGCGGCGCCAGTGGAACGTGCCGCCCCAGCTGTCCTCGGAGATGACGATGGTGCGCCCGTTGTCCTGCACGCGCTCGACGTATGCCACGTGGCCGGCGGAGCCGGAGCCGTTGTCGTAGGCGCCCCACCAGGCGACGGCCCCCACGCTCGGCCGCTGGTCGGTGATGTCGGAGCGGTGCTTGCCCCAGTGCGAGGCGTTGCCCGGGTACCCGAAGGGCCGCTTGGTCGACATGCCCGCCTTGATCATGCGGTACGCGACGTAGTTGGTGCAGTTGTGGCCCGAGTACATGTTCCAGTACATCTTGTGGCTCACCGAGCCGTACCCCGCGTCGGAGTAGCCCTCACCGCGGCACCCGGCATAGCCCGAGCACAGGTACGTCGAGCCGGCGGCGGGCGCCATGTCACGCGCCGCGGGCGGCGCACCGGCGGTCACCAACAGGGCCGCGAGGAGTGCCGTCGAGAGCAGTGCGCAGGCGTGTCGTAGCGCAAGGGGGGAAGGACGCATGGGCATCACTCTGAGCGACCTGTGCCTCAGAACGCAACAAAAATCACAAAAAACTCATGAATCACAGGCGTGTCGACTTGATTTTTCAGAATTACACACATGTAGTTCCGCGGTCCGACGTGGCGGGCGTCACGTTTCGTCGCCGTGATCGGCCCGGTGGTTGGATGGGCCGCATGCCTGGAACCAACCTGACGCGCGACGAGGCGATCGCCCGCGCCGCGCTCCTCGATGTCAGCTCCTACACCGTCGATCTCGACCTCACCCGGGCCACCGAGAGCGGCGTGAGCACCTTCGGATCCACCACCACGATCCGGTTCTCCTGCGTCGAGGAGGGAGCCGCCACCTTCGCCGACCTCGTCGACGCCACGATCCACGAGATCACCCTCAACGGTCGCTCGCTCGACCCCGCCGAGGTGTACGCCGACAGCCGCATCGCGCTGACCGACCTGGCGGCGGACAACGAGCTGGTGGTCCGTGCCGACTGCACCTACTCCCACACCGGCGAGGGGCTGCACCACTTCGTCGACCCTGCCGACGGCCGGATCTACCTCTACTCCCAGTTCGAGGTGCCGGACGCGCGGCGCGTCTACACCACCTTCGAACAGCCCGACCTGAAGTCGGTGTTCACCTTCAACGTCACCGCTCCGGCGCACTGGGCCGTGGTCTCGAACGCACCGACGCCCGAGCCCGAGGCGGCCGGTTCCGATGGCGGGCAGGAGGTCGCCGTGTGGCGCTTCCCCGAGACGAAGCCGATGTCGACCTACATCACCGCGATCGTGGCCGGCGAGTACTACGAGGTGCACGACACCTACGAGGGCGAGCACGGCACCATCCCGTTGGGCCACTACGCCCGCCAGTCCCTCAAGGACGAGCTGGACCGGGACCGCGAGGAGATCGTGCGGCTGACCAAGCAGGGGTTCGCCTACTTCGAGGAGGCCTTCGCCTTCGCCTACCCGTTCGAGAAGTACGACCAGCTCTACGTGCCGGAGTACAACATGGGCGCGATGGAGAACGCCGGGTGCGTGACGCTGCGCGACGAGTACCTCCCCCGCTCCCGCCAGCCGCGCTCGTTCTACGAGTTCCGCGCCTCGGTGATCCTGCACGAGATGGCCCACATGTGGTTCGGCGACCTGGTGACCATGAAGTGGTGGGACGACCTGTGGCTGAACGAGGCCTTCGCCGAGTGGGCGTGCTACCACGTCGAGGCACTGGTGACCGAGTACACCGACGCCTGGACCGGCTTCACCAACGCGCGCAAGCAGACCGGCTACCGGGCCGACGCGCTGCCCAGCACCCACCCCGTGGCGCCGGACATCCCCGACCTCCACGCGGTCGAGGTCAACTTCGACATGGTGACCTACGCCAAGGGCGCCTCGGTCCTCAAGCAGCTGGTCGCCTGGGTCGGCCTGGAGGAGTTCCTCGCCGGACTGCGGGTGTACTTCGACCGCCATGCCTTCGGCAACACCGAGTTCCCCGACCTTCTCGCCGCGCTCGAGGAGGCCTCGGGCCGCGACCTGGCGGGGTGGGCCGAGGAGTGGCTGCGCACCGCCGGCACCAACACCCTGGCGCCGACGTTCGCCATCGACGAGGACGGCACCTACACCCGCTTCGCCATCGAGCAGTCGGCCCCCGCGGACCACCCGACGCTGCGTCGCCACCGGGTCGGGATCGGGTTCTACGACCACGACGACGCGGGACGACTCGTCCGTCGCGACTACGTCGAGGTGGACGTGCACGGGGAGCGCACCGAGATCGCCGAGATGCTCGGCCGGCGCCAGCCCGCGCTGCTGCTCCTCAACGACGGGGACCTGGCCTTCGCCAAGATCCGCCTCGACGAGCAGTCGCTCGCCACGGCCACCGCGAGCCTCTCCGACATGCCCGACTCACTGGCCCGGGCGTTGGTGTGGGGCGCGGCGTGGGACATGACCCGCGACGCGGAGATGCCCGCCACCGCCTTCACCGACCTGGTCCTGAGCAACATCGCCGCCGAGACCGACTCGTGGGGGCTGAGCCGCATCCCGACCTACGCCGCCCAGGCCGTCACGCTCTACAGCGCGCCGGCCCGTCGCGACGAGCTGCACGACCGGTGGGAGTCCGGCCTCCGCAAGCTCCTCGAGCAGGCCGAGCCCGGCAGTGACCACCAGCTGACCTTCGTCCGCAGCTTCGCGGCCGCCGCGCGCAGCGAGCAGGCCGTCACCGATGTCGCGGCACTGCTGGACGGTTCGTGGGAGCTGGAGGGGCTCAGCGTCGACCAGGACCTGCGCTGGAGCCTGCTGAACAACCTCGCCCGCGTCGACCGCGCCGACGACGCACGCATCGAGGCCGAGCTCGACCGGGACAACACCATCTCGGGCCGGGAGAACGCGGCCGCCGCACGCGCCGCGCTCCCCCACCCGGAGGCGAAGGAGCACGCCTGGCACCAGGCCGTGTGGGACCCCGAGGTGCCCAACGAGACCGCCCGCAGCGTGGTCGTCTCCTTCATGCGCCACGGCCAGGAGGAGGTGCTGGCGCCCTACGTCGACCGCTACCTCGCCGACGTCGCCGGCACGTGGGAGCGGTTGGGCGCCCACCGGGCACAGGTCACCGCGGAGCACATCTTCCCGCGCGTGGTCGCGACCGAGGACACCATCGCCAAGGTCGACGCCTGGCTGGCCGAGCACGCCGGCAGCGGGGACGTCCCGGCCGGCGCCGTCCGCTATGTCCGTGAGGGGCGGGCCGACGTGGCCCGCGCGCTGGCCGCCCAGGCGCGCGACGCGCAGTAGGAGGTCGCGGGGTGTCAGTCCTTGGCGTACTCGCCGAGGGCCTGCACCCCGCGGCTGAGCCCACCGGCGAGGTCGCCCGCGGCAAAGGCGGAGGTCATCTCCGTCACCGCCCGGGCGACCTCGTCGTCGGTGAGGGTGCGACGGACGTAGCCGCCGGTGACGACCTCCACGCAGCGGCGCGACGGGTCGACCATGATCAGCACGCTGCGCGTGGGCGTGAAGAGCGTGTTGTGCAGGCTCGTGGCGAAGTCACGCGGATCGCCGTCGACGTCGCCGAGGAACACCGAGATCTCGGCCCGGCAGGCGCGCTCGGCGGCGCGGATCGTCTTGTCGAGCTCGGTGCGCTCGGCCGTGGTGAGGAAGTCGCTGCTGGCCACGGTTCCCCCTACCAGGAGCCGCCGGCGCCGCCGGCCGCGGAGTCCTCGTCGTCGGGCGCGGCCAACTCCTCCGGCGAGCGACGGGGTCCACCGAGCCACTGACGGCGCGGCTCCGGGGGTCCGGGGGTGAGAGATTCGCCACGCGCGATCGACGGCGCGTACACCGCGAGCGTGGTGACGACGAACACCAGGACCGGGATCGCGACGAACAGCAGCACGGCACCGAGGATGCCCACGGCGTCGGGCTCGGGCCACGTCTCCGGCACGTCCGCAGCGGCGGGGAGCGCCGTCAGGACCACCAGGCCCGCGGCGAGCGCGACGGTCGAGGGGCGGAGGAGGCGTCGGAGGGTTGAGCTGATCACAGCGGCAGGATATCCGGCGCCGACGCGCACCACGAAGGCGGCAGAGCGATTGGGGTCTTGGTTGAACGGTTTGTTTCACTGGCTCCGTGTTCTTCCAAGCCAACCCCTGCGAAGACGGCCTGATCTGCAACCTCACCTACAAGGTGACCGGCGGCAACGAGACGGCGGCGAACTGGTCCGACGTGCTCGTCGGCAAGCCGCTGGCCGTACTCGGCCTGCTGCTGCTCGGTTTCGCGATCCGGTGGGTCCTCCACCGCGTCGTGAAGCGCATGGTGAAGCGTGCCGAGCAGCCGGTGCTCTCCGACTCGCGCGACCCGGTCGCGATGGCGCGGCGCAAGCAGCGCGCCGGCTCGCTGGCCGGGGTACTGATGAGCATCGTCACCCTGCTGGTGGTCATCGTGATCGGCACGATGATCCTCAACGAGTTCGGGGTGAACATCGCCCCGATCATCGCCAGTGCCGGTGTCGTCGGCCTGGCCCTCGGTTTCGGTGCCCAGTCGCTGGTGAAGGACTTCCTCTCCGGGATCTTCATCCTCGCCGAGGACCAGTTCGGCGTCGGCGACTGGGTCGACCTCGGCGAGGCCAACGGCGAGGTCGAGGCCGTGTCGCTGCGGACCACGCGGCTCCGGGGCCTGGACGGCATCGTCTGGTACGTCCCCAACGGCGAGATCCTGCGCGTGGGCAACTCCAGCCAGAACTGGGCCCGTGCGGTGGTCGACGTCGGCGTGGGCTACGAGTCGGACCTGGCACAGGTCAAGCAGGTGCTCGGCGAGGTCGCCCACGACCTCTACGTGGACGAGCGCTGGAGCACGGTGCTGCTCGAGGAGCCGTTCGTGACCGGTGTCGAGGCCTTCGCCCCCGATGCCGTCACCCTGCGGGTCATGATCAAGACGCGCCCGCTGGAGCAGTGGGCCGTTGCCCGTGAACTGCGCGAGCGGGTCAAGGCGCGCTTCGACGCCACCGGCATCGAGATCCCGGTCCCGCAGCGGGTGGTCTGGCACCGCCAGCAGGACGCGCCCGCCATCGACGCGGAATGATGGCAGCGTGAGCGAGGAGACGACGTTCTTCGACGAGATCGGCGGGGAGGAGACGTTCCGCCGCATCGTCGCGAGGTTCTACGAGGGCGTCGCGACCGATGAGGTGCTGCGTCCCCTCTACCCCGAGGAGGACCTGGGGCCCGCCGAGGAGCGCTTCCGTCTCTTCCTGATGCAGTACTGGGGCGGCCCGACGACCTACTCCGAGCGTCGCGGGCACCCCCGGCTGCGGATGCGGCACGCGCCGTTCCCCATCGGCCTGGAGGCGCGGGACCGCTGGCTGCACCACTTCCGGGCAGCGCTGGACTCGGTCGAGCTGACCCCGGAGCAGGACGAGCGGTTCTGGGCCTACGTGACCCACGCCGCGACGTTCATGATGAACACGCGGGACTGACCGCGGCCACCAACCGCTCCCGGTACGCCGCAGGCGGCTCGACGGCCTGCCCGGCGTCGGTGTCGAAGAACACCAGCACGACCCGCGCCCGGGCGAAGACCCGGTCGCCGTCGACGATCTCCGACTCCACCGTCATCGAGCGGCGGCCGACCGCCGCGACCTGGGTCCAGCAGTCGTAGGGCTCGGCACGCAGCGTGATCGCCTCGCGGTAGTCCACGTCGGTCTGGGCGACGACGACCCGGACCTGCTTCATGCCGGGGACGTCGCGGGCCAGCTCCATGAACAACCGCAGCCGGGCCTCCTGGAAGTACTCGAAGTACACGACGTTGTTGACGTGGCGGTAGACGTCGACGTCGGAGAAGCGCACCTGCACCGGGTAGTGGCCCAGGTCGCTGCGGCGTACGCGCACCGGCGCGACCTCCGCGGGCGCCTGCGGCTCCAGGTAGGGCTCCAGCGCACTGCGCTCCTCGCGGCTGAGGCGTCGCGGGGACTCGGTGTCGAACCGGTACGGCGCCAGCACCGTCGACGCGCGCAGGTAGACGGTGCGCTCCCCCGCCTCGTCCTCGTGGAGGACCTCGTAGGCCATCGTGAAGCGACCGGCGCGCAACTCGGTGACCCAGCACTCGATCACCACGGGGCGACGACTGAACAGCAGCGGCGCGGTGTAGCTCACCTCGTGCCGGACCACGACCAGGCCGTCGCCCGGGTCGGTCGCGGCGGCGTCGCCCGCCCACCGGTGTGCGCGCATCAGGTCGACGCGGGCCTCCTGCAGGTAGTCGACGTAGCGCACGTTGTTGACGTGGCCGAGCAGGTCCAGGTCGGCCCAGCGGATCGGACAGAGATAGCGGTGCCGCACGCAGGGAGTCTCCCAGATCCGTCCCGGGCAACGGCCGGCCGGCGCGGTGCGCCGCGCCGACGGCTAGCCTGATCCACGACCCGGACACCGTCTGACCCACTTGGAGTTGCCCCATGCCCGAGGCCGTGATCGTCTCCGCCGCTCGCTCGCCGATCGGCCGTGCCAACAAGGGATCGCTGAAGGACTTCCGTCCCGACGACCTCACCGCGACCATCGTCCGTGCGGCGCTGGACAAGGTGCCGGCACTCGACCCCGCCGAGATCAACGACCTGATGCTCGGCTGCGGCCTCCCCGGCGGCGAGTCGGGCAACAACATGGCCCGCATCGTCACCAGCCTGCTCGGCCACGAGATCCCGGGCACCACGGTGACCCGCTACTGCGCGTCCTCGGTGCAGTCGACCCGCATGGCCTTCCACGCCATCAAGGCCGGCGAGGGCGACGCGTTCATCTCCGCCGGCGTGGAGACCGTCTCCCGCTTCGCCAAGGGGACCTCCGACCACATCCCCGACACCCGCAACCCGCTCTTCGAGGACGCCCAGCAGCGCACCGAGGAGTTCGCGGCCGGCGGCAAGACCTGGCACGACCCGCGCGAGGACGGGAACCTGCCCGACGTCTACATCGCCATGGGACAGACCGCGGAGAACGTGGCCCAGCTGCGTGGCCTGGACCGCAAGGACCTCGACGAGTTCGGCGTCCGCTCGCAGAACCTCGCCGAGAAGGCCATCAACGACGGCTTCTGGGCCCGGGAGATCACCCCGGTCACGGCTCCCGACGGCAGCGTGGCCGACAGCGACGACGGTCCCCGCGCCGGCGTCACCTACGACAAGGTCGCCGGCCTGGACCCCGTCTTCCGCCCCGACGGCGTCGTGACGGCGGGCAACTGCTGCCCGCTCAACGACGGCGCCGCCGCTGTCGTGGTCATGTCCGACACCCGTGCCGCCGAGCTGGGCCTCACCCCACTGGCCCGGATCGTGTCCACCGGCGTGAGCGGTCTCTCGCCGGAGATCATGGGACTCGGCCCCGTCGAGGCCACGCGGCAGGCGCTCAAGCACGCCGGCATGACCATCGACGACATCGACCTCGCCGAGATCAACGAGGCCTTCGCCGCCCAGGTGCTCCCCTCCGCGGAGGACCTCGGGATCGACATGGACAAGCTCAACGTCAACGGTGGCGCGATCGCGGTCGGTCACCCGTTCGGCATGACCGGTGCCCGCCTGCAGAACACCATGCTCAACAGCCTGGACTGGCACGACAAGACCACCGGCCTGATCACCATGTGCGTCGGTGGCGGGCAGGGCATGGCGCTCATCCTGGAGCGCCTCAGCTGACCCACCGGCGATTCGGGCGAGGGGCGTGGCGTGTGAGTGCCACGCCCCTCATCCACCGCCACCTAGACTGCGGGCATGGTCACCGAGCAGCCGGAGGGCGCCGTCGAGCCGCGCTGGCTCGACGCCGACCAGCAGCGTTCCTGGCGGGCACTGGTGCTCGGCACCACCCTGCTCTTCGACCGCCTGGACCAGGACCTGCGTCCCCACGGCCTCTCCCACGTCGAGTACGGCATGCTCGTGCGGCTCGACGACGCCGGCGGCCAGATGCGGATGGCCGCCATCGCGGAGACCTTCGCCCACAGCCGCAGCCGGGTGACGCACACCGTCAAGCGCATGGAGGCCGACGGCCTCGTGGAGCGGGTCAGCTCCCCCGACGACGGTCGCGGCGTCTACGCGCGGCTCACGCCACGCGGCAAGCAGACGCTCGTCGACCTCGCGCCCGTCCATGTCCGCGGCGTGCGTGACTACTTGGTCGACCTCGTCGACGCCGATGACCTCGCCACGTTCGGACGCGTGATGGACACCGTGTGCGACCACCTGGTCGGTGACCACCCCGACGCCGAGATGCGCCCCTGATCCCGGGTCCCGGCAGACCCGCAGGGGCGCATCGGCGTCGACAGCGACTCAGTCGCGGGTGAGGCGACGGTGCGTCACGCGGTGCGGACGCGCAGCCTCCTCGCCGAGGCGCTCGACCTTGTTGGCCTCGTACGAGGCGAAGTTGCCCTCGAACCAGAACCACTTCGCCGGGTCCTCCGCGTCGCCCTCCCAGGCCAGGATGTGGGTCGCGATGCGGTCCAGGAACCACCGGTCGTGGGAGGTGACCACGACGCAGCCCGGGAAGTCGAGCAGCGCGTCCTCCAACGAGGACAGTGTCTCGACGTCGAGGTCGTTCGTCGGCTCGTCGAGCAGCAGCAGGTTGCCGCCCATCTTCAGGGTGAGCGCCAGGTTCAGCCGGTTGCGCTCACCGCCGGAGAGGACGCCCGCCCGCTTCTGCTGGTCGGGGCCCTTGAAGCCGAAGGAGGCGACGTACGCGCGGGAGTTCATCTCGAAGTTGGCCACCTTGATGTGGTCCAGCCCGTCGGAGACGACCTCCCAGACGTTCTTGTCGCCGTCGATGCCGCCACGGCTCTGGTCGACGTAGGAGATGTCGACGGTGTCGCCGACCTTGAGCTCACCGTCGTCGGGCTCCTCCGCGCCGGTGATCATCCGGAACAGCGTCGTCTTGCCGACACCGTTGGGTCCGACGACGCCGACGATGCCCGCGCGCGGCAGGGAGAAGGACATGTCGCGCCACAGCGTGTGGTCGCCGTAGGACTTCGTGAGCCCCCTGGCCTCCAGCACGATGTCACCGAGCCGCGGCCCGGCGGGGATGTTGATCTCGGAGGTGTCGACCTTCTTGTACTTCTCCGCCTCGGCGGCGAGCTCCTCGTAGCGCGAGAGGCGCGACTTGCTCTTCGCCTGGCGCGCCTTGGGGTTGGAGCGCACCCACTCGAGCTCCTTCTCCAGCATCTTGGCGCGCTTGGCGTCCTTCTGCCCCTCGACCTTGAGCCGCTCCCGCTTGGTCTCGAGGTAGGTGGAGTAGTTGCCCTCGTAGCCGTGGACCTGACCGCGGTCGACCTCGGCGATCCACTCGGCGACGTTGTCGAGGAAGTACCGGTCGTGGGTGACGGCCAGGACGGCGCCCGGGTAGTTCTTCAGGTGCCCCTCCAGCCACTGCACCGACTCGGCGTCGAGGTGGTTGGTGGGCTCGTCGAGCAGCAACAGGTCGGGCTGCTCCAGCAGCAGCTTGCACAGCGCGACGCGGCGCTTCTCACCACCGGAGAGGTGGTCGACCAGGGCGTCCGGCGGCGGGCAGCGCAGCGCGTCCATCGCCTGGTCCAAGCGGCTGTCGAGGTCCCAGGCGCCGGCGTTGTCCAGCTCGGTCTGCAGCTCGCCGGTCTCGGCCATCAGGGCGTCCTGGTCCGCGTCCGGGTCGCCCATCTCCATGTAGGCCTCGTCGAGGCGCTTCATCTTCGCCTTCAGGTCGGCGACGGCCTCCTCGACGTTCTCCTGGACCGTCCGCCCCTCGGTCAGCGGGGGCTCCTGCTGGAGCATCCCCACCGTGGCCTCCTGGTCGCGGATGGCGTCACCGTTGTTGGGGTGGTCCAGTCCGGCCATGATCTTGAGCAGCGAGGACTTGCCGGCCCCGTTGGGGCCGACGACGCCGATCTTGGCACCGTGGAGGAAGGACAGCGAGACGTTGTCGAGGACGACCTTGTCGCCGTGGGCCTTGCGCACGTTGCGCAGCGTGAAGACGAACTCTGCCATGCACCCGAGCCTACGGTCATCGGTGCCGATTCACCGATCCGGGGGCGGCTCCGCACCTGCGCCGCGGGCAGCCCCGGCGGCGCTCACTCGATCGCCTGCGCCAGCCCGACCTTGAAGGAGGCGTAGTCGGCCAGCTCCTGGTCGACCGGGCGGGCGATGGAGCCCTGCACGACCTCCTCGATGACGCCACGGAGCCGGTCCTCGGTCTCCGCGGCCCGCTGGCGGGCGAGCCGTGACAACCCCGCCGCCGATGCCAGCGCGAGCGCCACGCCGCCGACGAGCCCGGCGACCAGCAGCAGCACGGGCAGGGACACCGGACCCACGGCCGGCGCCGCCGGCACCCCGTTGGACACGGTCCCGGCCAGCCACCACGCGCCGCCGGCGACCGCGGCGAGGAGCAGCAGCCACTGCAGCACCTGCACCGCTCGCACCCAGCCGGGGAGCCGGTTGTTGCGCAGGTCGACCTGGGAGAGCCGGTCGCCGAGCTTCACCGTCGCCTCGGGCACCGTGCGGGCGCCGGCGCGGTCGATCGCCTCGGCCCAGGGGCCGGACAGGCGCTGCGTGGCGTGGTCGGTCAGCGAACGGACGGACTCGCCGACCATCTCCCGGGACACCGGGGACACGCGCGGGGCCGGCTCCACGCCACGCCCGCCGAGCACCTTCGCGTCCTCACCGAGGTCGACCGGCAGCTGCCGCTGCGGATCGGACCGCAGCTCGCGGAACGGGGCCACCAACGGCCACCCGGTGGCACGCGCGGCACGGGCGCGCGTGCGCCGCCCCACCGTCGCCGCCACCGACTCCACGCCCGCCGCGGTGCCGATGCGGTCCACCAGGTCGGCCACGTCCTCGTGTGCGAGCGCGCGGGGGCGGCCGTCGTCATCCAGCTGTGCCGCGGCGGCCGCGATGTCGGTCTCGACCCGCCCGGAGGCGTGCCGCTTGGCGTCGACCCGCGACTCGATCTCGCCGCGCAGCTCGGCCATCCCGATGCCCTCCTGGGCGCTGAACGCGATGACCTTGACCTGGGGCAGGCCATCGGCGACCAGCAGGCGGCGTACGTCGTCGATCATCGACTGCCGCTCGCCCTCGGGAATGGTGTCGATCTGGTTGAGCACGACGAGGATCACGTCGCCGTGGGTGTGGTACGGCGCGAGGTAGCGGTCGTGCAGCGCCGCATCGGCGTACTTCTGCGGATCCAGCACCCACACCAGCAGGTCGGCGAGGTCGACCAGGCGGTCCACCTCGAGGTGGTGCGACAGCTCGGTCGAGTCGTGGTCGGGCAGGTCCAGCAGCACCACGCCGTCGAGTCCGGACTCGTGGTGGCGCGCGTCGAGCATCGAGTCGCGCATGGTCTGGTGGCGCGGCGGGATCCCGAGCCACTCCAGCAGCTCGGCGGCACCCTCGCTACCCCACACGCAGGCAGTCGCCCACGACGTGGTCGGCCGGCGCACGCCGACCGAGGAGAGCTCCAGGCCGACCAAGGAGTTGTAGGTCGAGGACTTGCCCGAGCCGGTGGCGCCGGCGATCCCGACCACGGTGTGCGTGGCCGAGAGCCTCAGCCGCCCCGTCGCCCGGTCGACCGTGGCCTGGACCCGGTCGAGCAGGCCGTCGTCGAGACGACCGCGGGCGGCCCGGACCGCCGCGTCGAGGCCCGCGAGGCGGTCACCGATGTCGGTGCCGCGCGTCGCCAGCTCCCGGACCTCGCGGCGCGTCTCCTCGTCGGTTCCATCCGTCGTCACTTCTTCGGCCCTCCCAGGGGGTCGTGCTGTGCAGAGAAGCGCAGGTCGTCGACGCGTCGCACGGCCTGGCGGAGTTGCTCGGCGGCTTCGGCGGTCAGCCCCCACTCGGTGATCACGGACTCGTAGCGTCCGCGCTCGCCGTCGAACACGGTGTGGACCCGGGCGCGGAGCGCGTCCCGGGCACGGTCCAGCAACTGGGTGGCCAGCTCCTGCCCGAAGACGCTGTCGAGCAGGCGGCGTCCCAGCTCGGTCGACTCCCGCGCGGGCTCGGGTGCCCCGTCGCGTGCCAGCGCGGTCACCGAGAGCGCCGCCGCGAGCCCGCGGACGCCGAAGGTGAGGAAGCGCGCGGAGGAGGCGAGGTCGCCACTGTGGTCGCGCACCATCTGCTGGACGTCGTCCTGCCAGCCGCGCACGGTCGACGTGGCACGGCGACGCAGGTCGGTCGAGGCACGGGTCAACGAGCCGCCCGGCTCCAGCGCGACGTACGACGTCTCCCGCCACGCGTCGACCACGTCGGCAGAAGCACGCTCGGCGTACTCGGTGACGAGGGCACCGACGGCCTGGGTCAGCGCGATCTCCACGCGCTCGGCCTGCTGCGGCTTGCCGCGGATCGCGTTGCGCAGTCGCTCCCGGACGAAGCCGACCTTGCCCTCGAGGCCGTGGATCAGCTCCCCGCTGCCGAGGAACTCCTGCCACCGCGCGAACAGGTCGCCGGTGAGCAGCGTGCCGTCGCGCAGCGCCGTCGCGAGGGCGTCCTCGGTCGCGTCGTGGCGCCGTCGCGCCAGGCTGGCCAGCTCCTCGCCGGCGGCACGCTGCTCCTCGGTCGCGTCGGCCAGCGGGTGGAGCTTGCGGGTGAGGGTGCGCACCGCACCGGACAGGGTCTGCTCCACGACGGCGCCCTTGGCGCCCGCGTCGGCGGCCAGCGCCTCCAGCCACTGCCGCACCTCGGCGACGTGGTCGGCGGGAAGCAGTCCCTGCTCGTCGAGCTCTCCCTCGGCGACCCGGAACAGCGGCGAGTCCCGCAGGCCGCGCGAGGCGAGCATGCGGGCCAGGTGGGTGGAGATGTAGTCGACGGCGTCGTCGGGCGTGCGGTCCAGCACGATGGCGACCGCCGTCGAGCGCTCCGCCGCCTGCCGCAGGTAGTCCCACGGGACCTGGTCGGCGTACCGCGCGGCCGAGGTCACGAACAGCCACAGGTCCGCCGCGCCGAGGAGCTCCCCGGCGAGGTGACGGTTGGCCTGCTCCACCGAGTCCACGTCCGGGGCGTCGAGGATCGCCAACCCGGCGGGGACCGTCTCGGCAGGCACCAGCTGGATCGTGCTCTGGTCGTGCGCCTCCTCCTTGACCCGACGCAGGTCGGGCAACAGCTGGTCGGCGGAGAACCACTCCGCGTCGTCGGGGTGGTGGACCAGCACCGGAGAGCGCGTCGTGGGACGCAGGACGCCCGCCGGCGAGACCGGCGTGCCCACCAGGGTGTTGACCAGGGTGGACTTGCCGGCGCCCGTCGAGCCGCCGACGACGCACAGCAGCGGCGCCTCCCGTGCCATGAGGCGGGGGATGACGTAGTCGCCCAACTGCTCGAGGATCTCCTGGCGCCGCGCGCGCAGCGGCTCGACGTCACCGATCTCCAGGGGCAGCCGCGCCGCATCGACCGCGCTGTGCAGCCGGATGACCTCGGTCAGCATCCGGTCGTCGTAGTAGGCGGCGATGCTGGGTGCGCTCGACCTGTGGGACTTGCTCATCGTTCGGGAACCACCTGTCCGGGGAAGGAGAGCCGCGGTCGCACCGCGTCGATGCGAGCGGTGAACCGTCGGCCACGTGCTTGCCAGTCCTTGGGTGCCGTGCCCCGCAGGACACGATGGTGCAGGTAGCCGAGCTCGATCGCTGCCTGCTGGTACTCGGCCATGGCCTGCGCCGCTGCCGCCCCGCCCTGCAGCCGCGCGTGGCGGCGTGCCGTACGACGTGCCCGCAGGTCGACCACCCAGCCGATGTCGGTCGCGGGGATCAGCCCGCGCTGGGCGGCGTCGCCGAGGGCCGCGGAGAGCAACGCACGCTCCGACTGACGCAACCACACGGCGAGCACGGCGATTCCCACCAGGGCCGGCAGCAGCAGCACCGCGTAGGCGAGCACGAAGCTCCCCAGGCCCAGGACCGCCGAGGCGTTCCAGATCGCGTGGGTCAGCACGGCGAGGACGTAGCCGCCGACCGGGGCCAGCCAGCGGACCGGCCGGCGCCGGGACGCGACGGCCATGCCGATGCCGATCCCGATGAAGGCGGTGAACAGGGGGTGCGCGAAGGGGCTGAGCAGGCACCGCACGACGAAGGTGGTGGTGATGCCGGTCAGCCCGCCGGGACCCATGCCGCTGGTGCCGTCGTAGGCGGCGGCGAGGTAGAGGATGTTCTCGGTGAAGGCGAAGCCGACGCCCACCAGGCCGGCGTACACCACGCCGTCGAGCAGGCCGTCGAGCTCGTCGCGCCGCCACCACAGCAGCAGGAGCAGGAAGAGTCCCTTGGCGGCCTCCTCGGTCACCGGCGCCACCACCGCCATCGAGGCGGCCTGGCTGAAGCCGATCAGGACGCCGCCGAGGCCCTGGACCACCAGGGCGATCACGGTGGCGACGAACGCACCCCATGCCAGGGCGCTGGCGAGCAGCAGGCGCGGCTCGGGCTCGTAGCGGTCCAGCCAGCAGAAGATCGCGACCAACGGGCCCACGGGCAGCGCTGCGAGCGCCGTCGCCAGCAGCACGGTGGCGGCGGCTCCCGAGAGTGCGAAGATGACCAGCATCACCGCGGCCCCGAGGAGCGCCGCCACGGCCACGACGACCGCGAACACGAGGCTCTTCAAACGCGTGGTGGGCATTATGGTCAAGCCTATCGGCCGGAGTGCTCGGAGATGGTTTCCCGACGTAGGCTGGGCGCGTGAGCGACGACACTCCCCGCACCGAACAGCACGACCCGGCGGTCCCCACGGCGTACGCCACGTTCATGCGCACCGGGTGGGCCGACACCGAGCGGGACCTCCCGGAGCTGCCCGTGGCGCGCCATGCCGCGGCACGGCGCGAGCGGCTCGCCGCGATGTTCCCCGGGGAGCGGCTGGTCCTGCCGGCCGGCACCTTCAAGGTGCGCGCCCACGACACCGACTACCGCTTCCGTCCCGACACCGCCCACACCTACTTCTCGGGCAACCAGACCACCGACGCCGTGCTGGTCATCGAGCCGGACGGCTCCTCGGTCCTCTTCGCCCGGCCGCGGTCGGGACGTGACAGCGACGAGTTCTTCCGCGACCGTCAGTACGGCGCCCTGTGGGCCGGCGAGCGGCCCTCGCTGCGCGAGCTCTCGCAGTCCTTGGCCCTCGAGGTGCGCCACCTCGAGGAGCTGCCCCGGACCCTGGAGCGCGGCGACAAGACCCGGGTGCACCGCGGCATCTCGGCCGACGTCGACCGCCTCGTGTCCCCCGACGACTCCCAGGACGCCGACCTGGCCCGTGTCGTGTCGGAGATGCGCCTCGTCAAGGACGAGTGGGAGCTCGGCGAGCTCGCGGCGGCCTGCGACGCGACCGTGCTGGGCTTCGAGGATGCCGTCCGCGAGTGGGACCGCGTGCAGCAGTACGGCGAGCGCTGGCTCGAGGGCACCTTCTTCCGCCGGGCGCGGGCGATGGGCAACGACATCGGCTACGACTCGATCTGTGCCGCAGGCCCCCACGCCACCACGCTGCACTGGATCGACAACACCGGTCCGGTCGAGCCGGGACAGCTGGTGCTGTGCGACATGGGCGTGGAGGGCACGAACCTCTACACCGCCGACGTCACGCGCACCATGCCGGTCACCGGCCGCTTCACCCCGCTGCAGCGCGACCTCTACACGTTGGTCTTCGACGCCCAGGAGGCCGCGATGGCCGCGCTGGCGCCGGGCCAGCCGTTCCTGGCCGGGCACGACGCGGCGATGCGGGTGCTCGCGCACGGACTGGCCGACCTCGACCTGCTCCCGGTCAGCGCCGAGGAGGCGCTCGACCCGGACTCCCGGGTCTACGCCCGCTGGACGCTGCACGGCACCTCCCACATGCTCGGCATGGACGTGCACGACTGCGGTGCGGCGGCGCCGGACTCCTACCGCGAGGGCACCCTGGCGAAGGACATGGTGCTCACCGTCGAGCCCGGGCTCTACTTCCAGGCCGAGGACCTGCTGGTACCCGAGGAGCTGCGCGGCATCGGCATCCGGATCGAGGACGACGTCGTGGTGACCGAGGACGGCATCCGCAACCTCTCGGCAGCGCTGCCGCGTGACGTGGCGGGCGTCGAGGAGTGGATGGGTCGCCACCTGCCCTGACACCGCGCCGGACCGGCCACGGCGTGACGAGCCCACCGTGACTTCCCAGTAACCGGCTCCGCGCGGGATAGTGCTCGCAATGAGCAAGAAGACCGCCACCGCCTCGTCCTACTCGATCACCATGCGGCTGTACGCGCCGCCGGACCACGGTGTCGTGGGGCAGGTGGCCACGGCGATCTCGGAGTCCGGTGGCGTCGTCACCGCGATCGACGTCGCCGACTCCAGCCACGAGCGGCTCGTCGTCGACGTGACGTGCTCGGCGGCGGACTCCGACCACGCCGGCGAGCTCCAGGAGGTCGTCGCCGGCGTACCCGGCGTGGAGGTCCACAAGGTCAGTGACCGGACCTTCCTGATCCACCTGGGCGGCAAGCTGGAGGTCAGCTCGAAGGTGCCGCTCAAGACGCGCGACGACCTCTCGTTGGCCTACACCCCCGGGGTGGGCCGCGTGTCGACCGCGCTGGCGGCCAACCCCGACGACATCCCGCGGCTGACCAGCAAGGGCAACGCGGTCGCGGTGGTGACCGACGGGTCCGCCGTCCTCGGACTGGGCAACATCGGCCCCGGCGCCGCCCTCCCGGTCATGGAGGGCAAGGCCGCCCTGTTCAAGCGCTTCGGTGGCATCAACGCCTGGCCGATCTGCCTGGACACCCAGGACACCGACGAGATCGTGCGCGTGGTGGAGATGATCGCCCCCGGCTTCGGCGGCATCAACCTGGAGGACATCGCGGCGCCGCGCTGCTTCGAGGTCGAGGAGCAGCTGCAGGAGCGGCTCGACATCCCGGTCTTCCACGACGACCAGCACGGCACCGCGATCGTCGTCCTCGCGGGCCTCATCAACGCGCTCCGGGTGGTGGACAAGCAGCTCGAGGACGTGCGGGCGGTCGTCGCCGGCGCGGGCGCTGCGGGCACGGCGATCGTGCGGCTGCTGCTCGCTGCCGGTGTCCCCGACGTGGTGGTCTGCGACCGCAACGGCGCCCTGGTGGCCGGCGACGACTCCCTCTCCCCCGCGCACGCCGAGCTCGCCGCGGAGACCAATCCCCGGCGCGTCAGCGGCGACCTGCGCACCGCGCTCGCCGGTGCCGACGTCTTCGTCGGGGTGTCGGCGCCCGGTGTGCTCGACCCGGAGTGGATCACCGACATGGCCGAGGCACCCATCGTGTTCGCGATGGCCAACCCGGACCCGGAGGTCGACCCGGCCGCCGCTTCCCGGTACGCCGCCGTCGTGGCCTCGGGCCGTTCGGACTTCCCCAACCAGATCAACAACGTGCTGGCCTTCCCCGGCGTCTTCCGCGGGCTGCTCGACGCCCGGGCCTCCGACGTCACGATGGAGATGATGCTGCGCGCCGCCGACGCGATCGCCCACGTCGTCCGTGACGAGGAGCTCAACCCGAGCTTCATCATGCCCTCGGTCTTCCACCCCGACGTGCACAAGGCCGTCGCAGCCGCGATCGTCGGTCACGACTGAGGCCCCGACGCCGGGCGCCGCCGTCCGAATCGGTGGGGCGGCGCCGGCGATGGGATACTGGGGGACGCGCCTCCGTAGCTCAACGGATAGAGCATCCGGTTTCTACCCGGCTGGTTGCGGGTTCGATTCCTGCCGGAGGCACTCAGCCGCGTGCGGTCGCCGCGGCGACCTCGGCGAACGGCGGACGCTCCGTGGCCGGGACGGTCCGCTCGACCCACTGCCGGTCGCGCTGCATCCGCGGCAGCACGACCTCCTCGACCGCCGCGCCGCCGCGCCGCCGGTCGGCCACCGCGAGCAGCTCGGTGGCCATCGCCCCCAGGTCGTGCAGGTGCTGGTGGCGATGGGCGCGGTTGCCGAGGTCGACCTGGGCGATGGCCTCGGTGCCGCGGCGTGAGGCCGTGTCGAGCAGCGTCGCAATCTCCACGCCGTAGCCGGTCGGCACGGGGAGGGAGGCGAAGTGGTCGCGGCGCACGGCCCACTCCCCCGCCAACGGCTGTACGACGGCCGCGAGCTCGGGACGGTGCAGCGCCAGCCAGGGGCGGGCCACGAGCTCGGTCACCCGTCCGCCCTCGACGGCGACGCCGGTGCCGAGGTCGAGCACCCGGTCGTAGAAGCCCTTCGCCAGCACGACCCCGGGGTCGGTGAGCAGCGGGCCGAGGAGTCCGGAGACGAAGTGGGTGCCCCAGTCGGTCAGGTCGGCGTCGATGAAGACCACGAGGTCGCCGGAGGTGACGAACAGCGACTTCCACAGCGCCTCGCCCTTGCCCGGGAGGACGCCGAGGTCGGGGCGGACGTCGGCGACCGAGTGGACGGTCGCGCCGGCCGACCGGGCGGCGTACGCCGTGTCGTCGGTGGACAGCGAGTCCATCACCACGACCTCGTCGACCAGGGGGATCGCGGTGACGAGGTCGTCGCGCACCTGTCGCACGACGTCGCCGACCGTCGACTCCTCGTCGCGGGCGGGGACGACCACGCTGACGCGCTGGTTCCCCTTGGCAGCGAGCAGGTCGGCTGTTGGCCAGTCGCTCGCGCGCGAGGTGCGCCGGTCGAACCAGGCGCGGGCCGCGGGGTCCACCTCAGGCGCTCGGCCGCTCGTGCCGGATCTCGTCGGGCAGCAGGTAGTCCGGATCGATCTCCCGGCGCCCCTCGAGCAGGTCGACGGTGGCGATCACGTCGCGGGCGGCGGCGACGTCGTGCACCCGCACGATGTTGCCCGGCGTGGCGGCGAAGTGGGCGATGGCGGCATGGGTCGCGGCGTCGCGGCCACGGGGCGAACGGCCGGTGACGGCGCCGAGGAAGTCCTTGCGGGACAGGGCGAGCAGCACCGGTCGCCCCAGCGCGCGGACCTCGGCGATGCGACGCAGGACGGCGACGGTCTGGTGCGGGGTCTTGGTGAAGTCGGGACCGGGGTCGAGCACGATCGACTCCGCGGGCACGCCGCGGTCGACGGCGGCGGCCATGCGGTCACCGAGGAACGCGACGACCTCGCCGGCGACGTCGTCGTAGAGGTCGCGTTGCTGGAGCCGGGTCAGTGGCGCGGCGGCGGTGTGCATCAGCACCAGGCCGGCCCGGTGCCGGGCGACGATGTCGGCCAGTGCCGGGTCGCGGAGGCCGCTGACGTCGTTGAGGATCGCCGCCCCCGCCTCGAGCGCCGCCTCGGCGACGGTCGGCTTGTAGGTGTCGACGCTCACCAGGACCTCGGGGTGGTGGCGCTGGAGCCAGGCGACGATCGGGACGACCCGGTCCGCCTCCTGGCGGGCGTCGATCTCGGGCCGGTTGGTGATCGCGGACTGGCCGCCGACGTCGATGACGTCGGCACCGGCCGCCACGAGCTCCTGGCACCGCTCCAGCCGCTGGTCGAGTGAGGTGAAGCGCCCGCCGTCGGAGAAGGACTCCGGGCTCGCGTTGACGACCCCCATCACCCAGGTGCCCTCGACGGGTCGATCGGTGCCGCCGATGCGGAGGGTTGGCGCGCTCACCCGACCGAGCATACGAAAGCCGCGGTACGACGCCCCGGCGTGGCTCCGGCGCCGGACCGGCGCCGGTGCCGAGGATGGCGACGGCCCCGCGGAGGTATGAGCCCGCGGGGCCCGCAGCGTCGGACTACTCCTGGACCGCCGCGACGAGGTTCGCGCCGATCTCCTGCCAGGAGGAGCCGTCGTCGAAGGTCTCGCCGTCGAGCTGGACCGTCGGGGTGCCCTGGAGGCCGTCGGCGGCCGCCGCCTCGGTGGCCTCGGTGACCCAGTCCTCCTGCGCCATGTCCTCGATGCCACCACGGACCGCGCCCTCCTCGGCGCCGGACTCCACGGCCAGCTCCACCAGCTGGTCGTCGGCGAGTGGTGCGGAGGCCTGCTCGGCGAAGAGCGCGTCGTGGTACTCCTTGGCCACGTCGGGGCCCGACTCCTCCAGGACGACCTTGAACGCGTTGAGCGTCCGCACCGACTCCTCGCCGAGGAACGCCACGGGCCGGTAGTCGATGCGCACCGCGCCCTGGTCGGCCTGCTCGGCGAGGTCCTCGCCGGCCGCGGCCTCCAACGTGCCGCAGTGCGGGCAGAGGAAGTCCTCGTAGATGACCACGGTGTGGTCGGCCTCGTCAGGGCCGTATACGAAGCCGTACTCGCTCGCCCCGACGTCCGCGGGCTCGACGTCCTCCCGGTTCAACGCACTGATGAGCACGGCTCCGCCGACGATGAGCACCATGGCGCCGACGACGCCACCGATGGCCAGCAGGCGGCGCTTGCGCTCGCGTCGGGCCTGGGCGGCCTTGATCTCAGCGGCCTTCTCGGCTCGGCTCTGGGTCCGGGACTTCTTCGACATCAGCTTCCTCGTGGATGGATGGGAACAACAGGTTGTCCAACGCCCACCGGGTGCGCCGCAGCGCGACGACGTACGCCGACGCCGCCAGCAGCGCGACGTCGCGTGCGATCTCCCAGGGGTAGTTGGAGGCGGCGCCGGGCTCGGCACCACCGCCGCCGAAGCATCCGCAGTCGATCTCGATGCCACGCATCCAGACCGAGGCGATGCCGACGATGAAGGCGAGGAACAGCACCGCGGAGACGACGGCGGCGCCGCGGGTGAGGGCACCGACGACCAGCGCGATCCCGATGCCGAGCTCGAGGGCGGGCAGGACGAGCCCGACCGGCTCGACCAGGCTCCCGGGGAGCAGCTCGTAGGCACGCACGGCCTCCACGCTCGCCCGCGGGTCGGTGACCTTGAGTGCGCCGGCGACGATCCAGACGCCACCGGTCACCAGGCGGGCGAGCAGCCCCAGCCAGCCGTGTACCCCCGCGTTCATGATGGCCCGATCCTAGGCGCCCGGACTGAGGAATCCCTGAGCGCGGACGCGCACCGGATCCTGCCTCGACATAGGGTGGGGCGTCGTGAGTGACCGGCTGGTGTGGATCGACTGCGAGATGACGGGCCTGGACCTGGGGGCCGATGCCCTCATCGAGATCGCTGCGCTCGTCACCGACTTCGACCTCCGGGTGCTCGGTGAGGGCGTCGACGTGATCATCAAGCCGCCGGCGGAGGCGCTGGACCAGATGATCGACCTGGTGCGGGACATGCACACGACCTCGGGGCTGCTGGACGACCTGCACGCCGGCGTGACGCTGCAGGAGGCCGAGGAGCAGGTCTTGGCCTACCTGCGCGAGCACGTCGGCAAGGGCGCTCGTCCCCCACTCGCCGGCAACTCGGTCGCCACGGACCGCGGCTTCATCGCCCGCGACATGCCGGCGCTCGACGACTTCCTCCACTACCGCATCGTCGACGTCTCCTCGGTCAAGGAGCTCTCCCGTCGCTGGTACCCGCGGGCCTACTACAACTCCCCACCCAAGCGCGGCAACCACCGCGCCCTCGCCGACATCCAGGAGAGCATCGAGGAGCTGCGCTACTACCGCGAGGCGGTGTTCCAGCCCCAGCCCGGCCCCAGCAGCGACACGGCGAAGGCCCTGGCCGACCGCCACGGGGGCGCGATCACCGGACTGGGCGAGCAGGGCGACACCGATTCCGCGTCCTGACCACCATGCGTCTACACTCGTCCCGGCCCGCATGGGCCCACGGTGGGTGTAGCTCAGCTGGTAGAGCATCGCGTTGTGGTCGCGAGGGTCGCGGGTTCAAGCCCCGTCACTCACCCCAGCACGCCGAAGGCCGGCCTCCGCAGGAGGTCGGCCTTCGGCCTTTTTCGTGGCCGGTCCGTGCTTGCCGCTCTCCATTCCTCTGACTAGAGTCAGAGGAATGGAGAGCACCGCGGTCCTGCGCCGGTTCAACCGGACCTACACCCAGCGCATCGGGGTCCTGGAGGAGTCGTTCCTGGGCACCGGCCGACCGCTCGCGGTCAACCGCGTGCTGTTCGAGGTCGGCGCCGACGAGGGCACCACCGTCCGACGGCTCCGGGAGCACCTCGGCCTGGACTCGGGACACCTCTCCCGCCTGCTGCGTCGCCTGGAGGGCGACCGGCTCGTCAGCATCGGGCCGGACCCGGTCGACGCCCGGCGACGGGTCGTGCACCTCACCGCCGACGGTCGTGCTGCGGTCGAGGACCTGGACCGCCGGTCCGAGGACCTCGCGGTGGAGCTGCTCTCCCCACTGACCGAACGGCAGCGCACGCGGCTCTCCGAGGCCCTGGCCACCGCCGACCTGCTGGTGCGTGCCGCCACCGTCGAGCTCCGGACGGTCCCGCCCGATGACGCCGTCGCCCGCGAGGCGACCCGGCGCTACGTCGCCGAGCTCGCCGCACGCTTCCCCGCCGGGTTCGAGCCCGACGGCCCTGAGGCCGCCGAGCCGGGGGCGACGTACGTCGTCGCCACCAGCGGGGGCGCTCCCGTCGCCCACGGTGGGATCCGTCCGTTGCCGGACCTCCCGGGACGCACCGCGGAGCTGAAGCGCATGTGGGTCGACGCCGAGTGGCGGGGTGCCGGCCTGGGGGCGCGGATGCTGCGCCACCTCGAGGCACTGGCACAGCAGACCGGGCACGACCGGGTCGTCCTCGACACCAACGCGACCCTGACCGAGGCGATCGACCTCTACGAGCGGATGGGCTACCGGCGCACCGAGCGCTACAACGACAACCCCTACGCCGACCACTTCTTCGAACGCACCCTCCCGTGACGCCGTCGCGCGGACGACGTCAGCGCGCGGGCAGGATGCGGCCGCGGGCCTCGCCCAGTCCGAGCCGGCCGCCGTCGGTGGCCGGCGCGGTGGCGCGCAGCACCACCTCGTCGCCGTCCTCGAGGTAGGTCCGCGGCACCCCGTCGAGCACCAGCGGATCGGCGCCGTCCCAGGTGAGCTCGATGAGCGCCCCGCGCTCGGTGCGGGCCGGACCCGAGACGGTGCCCGAGGCGAACAGGTCCCCGGGCCGCGTCGGCGCGCCGTTCGCGGTCAGGTGGGCCAGCATCTGGGCCGGCGACCAGTACATCGCGGCGTACGGCGGGCGGCTGACGACCTCGTCGTTCCACACCACCTCGACCTCGACGTCGAGTCCCCACGGCTGCGGCATCGCCAGGTAGGGCAGCACCGGCGGGTCCTGCACCGGCGTCGCGACCCGGGCTGCGTCCAGTGCTGGCAGCGGCACGACCCACGGCGAGACCGTCGAGGCGAAGGACTTGCCGAGCATCGGTCCGAGCGGCACGTACTCCCAGGCCTGCAGGTCGCGGGCGGACCAGTCGTTGAACAGCACGACGCCGAACAGGTGTCGCTCGGCGTCGGCGACCGGGATCGGCTCCCCCGCCGCGCTGCCGGTGCCCACGACGAAGCCGAGCTCCGCCTCGAGGTCCAGTCGCTGGGACGGCCCGAACTCCGGCACCGGGGTGCCGCCGCGCGCACCCGCCGCCGGCAACCGCTGCCCCTGCGGCCGGACGATGTCGGTGCCCGAGACCACGATCGAGGCCGATCGGCCGTGGTAGCCCACGGGCAGGTGCTTCCAGTTGGGCTGCAGCGGGTCCGCGGCGTCGGGACGGAACAGGCGACCGAGGTTCGCCGCGTGGTGCTCGGAGGCGTAGAAGTCGACGTAGTCGGCCACCTCGAACGGGAGGTGCAGCGTGACGGCGTCGTGGTCGTGCAGCGCGGCCTCGGGTACGTCGTCCTCGAGCGCGTCCCTGATCGCGGCGCGCACGGCGACCCACCGGTCGTGGCCCTGGGCCAGGAACGGGTTGAGCGAGGGCGCCGCGAAGACGTCGTCACCGAGGAGCAGCGCGAGGTCGACGACGTGGTCGCCGTACCGGGTCGCCACCCGCGGCGCGGCGCCGTCGACCGAGTAGACCCCGTAGGGCAGGTTGGCCGCACCGAAGAGGGATCCGGACGGCACCTCCGGACGCGTCATCGCGACGTGCCGTCGGCTCCGGCGTCCTGCGACCAGGACCGCAGGTAGACGCCGTCATCGCTGGCGCGGCCGGCCTCGCCGAGCTCGAGTGGCCGGAAGGTGTCGACCATGACGGCGAGCTCGTCGAACCGCTCGACGCCGAGGCTGGCCTCGATGGCGCTCGGCTGCGGACCGTGGGAGTGCCCCCCGGGGTGCAGCGTGATCGAGCCCCTGCCGATGCCCGACCCCTTGCGCGCCTCGTAGTCGCCGGCGACGTAGAACATGACCTCGTCGGAGTCGACGTTGGAGTGGTAGTACGGCACCGGCACCGACAGCGGGTGGTAGTCGACCTTGCGCGGCACGAAGTTGCACACCACGAAGTTGTGCCCCTCGAAGACCTGGTGGACCGGCGGCGGCTGATGGACCCGGCCGGTGATCGGCTCGAAGTCGTCGACGTTGAAGACGTAGGGGTAGAGGCACCCGTCCCAGCCCACGACGTCGAACGGGTGCTGGGGCACCACGTGGACGGTCCCGGCCAACCCACCCCCGCTGCCGCGGTGCTTGATGAGCACCTCGACCTCGGTGTCCTCGACCACGCGCGGCGCGTCGGGCAGCCGCAGGTCCCGCTCGCAGTACGGCGCGTGCTCGAGGAACTGGCCGTAGCGCGAGAGGTACCGCTTGGGTGGCGCGATGTGGCTGTTGCCCTCGATGGCGTAGAGCCGCATCGGCTCCCCGCCCGTCGGCACCCAGCGATGGGTGGTGGCACGCGGCAGGACGACGTAGTCACCGGGGCCGGCCGTGAGGTCGCCGAACACCGTCTCCACCACGCCGTGGCCAGCCTCCACGAAGACGCACTCGTCGCCCACCGCGTTGCGGTACAGCGGCGAAGCGGCGCCGGCGAGGACGTAGCTGATGCGCACGTCGGCGTTGCCGAGCACGAGACGGCGGCCCGTCACGGCGTCCCGCTGTGATGCCTCGTCGGCCCCGAACAGGTCGTGCAGCCGCAGGTGGCGCGGCGCCAGCGGCCAGTTCGGCGTCGTGGTGAGGTCGGGCAGCTCCCAGGGACGGGCCTCGAGCATCGCCGAGGGGACGTGGCGGTGGTAGAGCAGCGAGGAGTCCGAGGAGAACCCCTCCTCCCCCATCAGCTCCTCGTAGCGCAACCGGCCGTCGTCGTCACGGAACTGCGTGTGCCGCTTCGGCGGCACCGCGCCACTGCAGTGGTAGTGGGCCATGGCCTGCTCCTCAGGTATTACCCCGACGCTCCTGCTCGCGCTCGATGGCCTCGAAGAGCGCCTTGAAGTTGCCGATGCCGAACCCGAGCGACCCGTGCCGCTCGATGAACTCGAAGAAGACCGTGGGGCGGTCCCCCAACGGCTTGGTGAAGATCTGGAGCAGGTAGCCGTCCTCGTCGCGGTCGACCAGGATCCCGCGCCGCTGGAGCTCCTCGATGGGGACGCGCACCTCGCCGATGCGGGCCCGCAGCTCGGGGTCCTCGTAGTAGGAGTCCGGCACCTGGAGGAACTCGATGCCGCGCGCACGCATCGTGTCGACGGCGGTGAGGATGTCGTTGGTCGCCAGCGCGAGGTGCTGCACGCCGGGGCTGCGGTAGAAGTCGAGGTACTCCTCGATCTGTGACTTGCGCTTGCCGACCGCGGGCTCGTTGAGCGGGAACTTCACGCGGTGGTTGCCGTTGGCCACGACCTTCGACATCAGGGCGGAGTACTCGGTGGCGATGTCGTCGCCCACGAACTCGGCCATGTTCGCGAACCCCATGACGCGGCGGTAGAAGTCGACCCACTCATCCATCCGCCCCAGCTCGACGTTGCCCACGACGTGGTCGAGGGCCTGGAAGAGCCGCTTCGGGTCCCCGGGCGATGGCTGGTGGCCGGAGCTGCGCTCGACGTAGCCGGGGAAATAGGGGCCGTCGTAGCGGGACCGGTCGACCAGCGTGTGGCGGGTCTCGCCGTAGGTGGCGATCGCGGCGAGCCGGATGGTGCCGTGCTCGTCGGTGACCTCGTGCGGCTCCTCGAGGACCTCCGCCCCCGCCCGGCGCGCGTGCTCGATGCAGCGGTCGACGTCGGGCACCTCCAGCGCGACGTCGACCACGCCGTCGCCGTGGCGGGCCTGGTGGGCGATGAGCGGGCTGTCGGGGTCGACGCCACCCTTGATGACGAACCGCACGGCGCCACTGACCAGGACGTACGCCGCGTGGTCGCGGTTGCCGGTCTCCGGTCCCGAGTAGGCGACCAGCCGCATGCCCAGGGCGCTGATGAAGAAGTGCGCCGCCTGCTTGGCGTTGCCCACCGCCCACACGACGGCATCCCACCCGGTCACCGGGAAGGGGTCGGTGGCGTCGTCATACTCCACCAGGCCGACGAGCTGCTTGAGCTGGTCGAGGTCGAGGTGGGCGAGCTTCTCTTCGTGCGTCAGCAGGCTCATGCAGGGACCCTTTCGTCGTGTGGTGCCGCTCACATCCCACCGCCCGCGACCACACCTCGGCAACCTGACCGTTGATCACTCGACATCCTGTGCACCCTGCGCGTCTTCTGGTGCCGCGAACTACACAGATCGACTACCCTGAGTCCAATGGCGACCGGTCACGACCTCGACGAGCTCGACCTCGCACTGCTCTCGGCCCTCACCGAGCACCCGCGGGTCGGCGACATGGAGCTCTCCCGGCTCACCCATGTCGCGCGGGCCACCGTGCAGAGCCGGCTGCGCCGACTCCAGGACGCCGGGATCATCGCCGACTGGGGACCGACCGTGGACCCGGTCGCCGCCGGGTTCCCGGTGCGGGCGATGGTGACGCTGCACATCGCCCAGGGAGCACTCGACGAGGTCGCCCGCGACCTGGCCGCGATCCCCTACGTGCTCGAGGCCTACGTGACCACCGGCGAGTACGACGTCCTGTGCCAGGTGGCGACGCCCTCGCACGAGGAGCTGCAGGCGACGCTGGTGCGCATCGACCAGTCCGCGACGGTGGTCCGGTCGGTCAGCGTGGTGGTCCTCTCCACCCTGGTCCCCCCACGCGTGCTCCCCTTGCTGCACACTGTGTCACCGGAATTGACAGGCCGGGCCCCGGCGTACCGGCGCCGCTGACCGCGGGGACTTGTCTCCCGGGGCCCCATGCGATTGGGTGACGTGATGCCGATCACACAAACATTGTTCGCAGGCACCTCACTGGGGGCCGCCGAAGCCGAGGAGAACTCCGGCTGGCTGGCAGACCTGGAGAGCGCCATCAGCAGCGGCTTCGAGCCGGTCGCCACCGCGGTCGCCGACGTCGTCTTCTTCACCGTGCCGATCGCGGGCGTCGACGTCCCGCTCGTCGCGCTGTGGCTGGTGGCCGCAGCATTCATCTTCACCGTCTACTTCGGCGGGATCCAGTTCCGCTCCTTCCCGACCTCGATGGCCCTGGTGCGCGGGAAGTACTCCCGCGCCAGCGACCCCGGCGAGGTCACCCACTTCCAGGCGTTGGCGTCGGCGGTGTCCGGCACGGTCGGCCTGGGCAACATCGCCGGTGTCGCCGTCGCGGTCACCGTGGGTGGACCGGGTGCGACGTTCTGGATGGTCCTGGCCGGACTCCTCGGCATGTGTACCAAGTTCGTGGAGTGCACGCTGGGCGTGAAGTACCGCGAGGTGCACGAGGACGGCACCGTCACCGGCGGACCGTTCCGCTACATGCCGGTCGCCTTCGAGCGCTTCGGCAGCGTCGTCAGCAAGGGCGCGGTCGGCTTCTTCGCCGTCGCCCTGATCCTCTTCGGCGCCCTGGGCGGCAACGCCTTCCAGGCCAACCAGACCTACTCCCAGGCCGTCGAGGTCACCGGTGGCGAGAGCGGGTTCCTCGGCTCCGACGCGGCGTCGCTGATCTTCGGCCTGGTCCTCGCCGCCCTCGTCGGCATCGTGATCATCGGCGGGGTCCGGTCGATCGCCCGGGTCACCAGCAAGCTGGTCCCCGTGATGGCCGTGATCTACATCGCTGCGTGCCTGCTGGTCATCCTGATCAACGTCACCGAGGTGCCCGCCGCCTTCGGCTCGATCATCTCCGGCGCCTTCAACCCCGAGGGCATCACCGGTGGTGTCATCGGTGTGCTGATCATCGGCTTCCAGCGCGCGGCCTTCTCCAACGAGGCCGGCCTCGGCTCCGCGCCGATCGTGCACTCCGCGGTCAAGACGAAGAACCCGGTCAGCGAGGGCTTCGTGGCCCTGCTCGAGCCCTTCATCGACACCGTGATCGTGTGCACGATGACCGCGCTCACCATCGTGATCGCGGCCGATGCCACCGACTACAACGACCTCATCGGTCAGGGGATCAGCAACGACACCGGCGTGGTCCTGACCTCGCAGTCCTTCGAGACCGTGCTCCCCGGCTTCGAGAACGTCCTCGCGCTGGCCGTGGCGCTGTTCGCCTTCTCGACCCTGATCACCTGGTCCTACTACACGCTGCGGGCCTGGACCACGCTCGTGGGCAAGACCAAGGGCCGGGAGAACTTCTTCAAGGCGCTGTTCTGCTTCTTCACCGTGGTCGGTGCCGTGGTCGACCTGGGGTCGGTGCTCACCTTCGCCGACTCGATGCTCTTCCTCTGCGCGATCTTCAACCTGCTGGCCTGCTACCTGCTGCTGCCGAAGGTCAAGGAGGAGATCGTCAAGTGGCGCCAGGGCATCAAGGACGGTTCGATCGCCGAGGTTCCCGTCGAGGAACGCGCGAGCTGACCGCCTGAACACACCCCAGACGCCCCCGCCGGGCCGCCCGACCGCAGGGCGCGACCGGCGGGGGCGTCGTCTGGTGTGATGGGGTCATGGCCCGCCCCCCGACCACCGCGCCGAAGGCGCGCCCGGGCGACCGCGTCGCGATCGTGTCGCCGTCGTTCGCCGCCCCGGCCGTGGCGCCCGCGGTGCACGACCAGGCACTGCGTCGCCTGCGGGACCTGACGGGTCTCGAGCCGGTCGAGTACCCGACCACGCGGCGGCTCGACGCCTCCCCCGAGGACCGGGCGGCGGACCTCAATGCCGCGTTCGCCGACCCCGACATCCGTGCCGTCCTCGCCACCATCGGCGGCGAGGACCAGATCACCGTGGTTCCGCACCTGGACCCGGACGTCGCACGGGCCGACCCCAAGCCGTTCCTCGGCTACAGCGACAACACCAACGTGCTGTCGTGGCTGTGGGAACAGGGTGTGCGCGGCTTCTACGGCGGCTCGACCCAGGTCCATCTCGGCGCCGGCCCCGGCGTCGATCCCTGCCACGCCGACTCCCTGCGCGCCGCCCTCCTCACCGGCGGGCGGCTCGAGGTGACCGACCCGGGCGTGTCCGAGGACTTCGGACGCGACTGGGCAGACCCGGCAGCCCTCTCCGAGTACGGCGACCGGCGTCCCACCGAGCCGTGGACGTGGGCCGGGCCGGCGCGAGCGGTCACGGGGCCCACGTGGGGCGGCTGCATCGAGGTGTTGCAGTGGATCCTGACCGCCGGACGCTTCCCCGCCGACCCGGCGGTGCTCGGCGGGGGCGTGCTGCTGCTGGAGAGCAGTGAAGAGCTCATCCCCGCCCGCGAGTTCGGCTGGATCCTGCGCGCCCTCGGCGAGCGGGGCCTGCTCTCGGCCGTCGACGCCGTGCTCGTCGCCCGCGCTGCGTCAGCCAACCTCGACCAGGCGGTGCTGCCCAGCGAGGCCGAGCGGGCCGCCCACCGCGAGGCCCAGCGCGACGTCGCACTGGAGACCATCGCGCGCTACAACCCCACCGCGGTGGTGTGCGTCGGCGTACCATTCGGTCACACCAGACCCCAGTGGATCCTCCCCTACGGCGGCTCGGTCACCGTGGACGGAGCGGCCCGTCGAGTCCTCGCCGACTACGGCTGAGGACCGAGCGCGGGGTCAGGCCGGGATGTGCCCGAACCGCCCCTTCTGGAAGTCCTCGTAGGCCTCGAGCACCTCGGCCTTGGTGTTCATCACGAACGGGCCGGCCCACGCGATCGCATCGCGGATGGGCTCGCCGCCGACGACGATGACGTCCATCTTCGGCGACCGGCTCTCCTGGCGCTGGTCGGCGGCCAGCGTGAGGTAGTCCCCCGCACCGAGCGCGGCGGACTGGCCCATCCGGATCGGCTGGCGGTCGATGCCGACCGTGCCGGCCCCGTTGAGCACGTAGACGAGCGCGTTGAAGTCGACCTGCCAGGGCAGCTCCAGCTGGGCGCCCGGCTCGAGGGTCGCGTGCACCATGGTCATCGGGGTGTGCGTCGACCCCGGTCCGACGTGGCCGTCGACGTCGCCGGCGATCACCCGCACCAGGGCGCCGCCGTCGGGCGTGGTGACCAGGCCGACCTCGCCGGACCGGATGTCCTGGTAGCGCGGGTCGGTGCGCTTGTCCGAGCGTGGCAGGTTCACCCAGAGCTGGACGCCGTGGAACAGGCCGCCGGAGGTGACCAACCACTCCGGCGGGGTCTCGATGTGGAGGATGCCGCTGCCGGCGGTCATCCACTGGGTGTCGCCGTCGGTGATCGACCCGCCACCGCCGTGGGAGTCGGTGTGCCCCATGACGCCGTCGATCATGTAGGTGACCGTCTCGAAGCCGCGGTGCGGGTGCCACGGCGTGCCCTTGGGCTCACCGGGCGCGTACTCCACCTCCCCCATCTGGTCCATCATGATGAACGGGTCGAGGTCGCGCAGGTCGAGGCCGGCGAAGGCGCGGCGCACCGGGAAGCCCTCGCCCTCATAGCCCTGCGGGGCGGTGCTGACCTGCTTGACCGGACGTGGCTGGTCCCCCAGGCCGGGCGCGCTGATGCGCGGCAGGACGGTCAGGTCGTCGACGGTGATCGCGGGCACGAGGGCCACCTCCCGGTTGCGGAACACATTTGGTTTCCGCGTCAACCATAGCGCGCCCGCCGCCATTCCCGACACCACGCGGGCCGCCGTGACTAGAGTCCGGACATGTCCTCGGGCACCTACGACACCGTCATCGTCGGCGGCGGCCACAACGGGCTGACCGCGGCGGCGTACCTCGCCCGCGCGGGCCAGTCCGTGCTGGTCCTCGAACGCAAGGACGTCGTGGGCGGCGCCGCCGTCTCCGAGGCGGCCTTCCCGGGCGTCGATGCGCGGCTCTCCCGCTACTCCTACCTCGTCTCCCTGCTCCCCGAGCAGGTCGTCGACGACCTCGACCTGGACCTGCGCCTCGTCTCGCGGGCCACGGCCTCCTACACCCCCGTCGTCCGCGGCGGCACCCCGACGGGGCTCTTCGTCGAGCACGAGGAGGGAGCGGCGACATGGGCCTCGTTCCGCGCGCTCACCGGCGGCGACGCGGAGTACGCCGCGTGGTGCGACTTCTACGACGAGGTGGCGCAGCTCGCCCGCGTCGTCGCCCCGAGCCTGCTGGGCCCGCTGCCGACGGCCGCGAGCCTGCGCAACGAGGTCCCGGAGACCATCTGGCGCGACCTCGTGGAGCGGCCCCTCGGCGAGGCGATCGAACGACGCTTCGCCGACGACACGGTGCGCGGCGTCGTGGCCACCGACGCACTCATCGGCACCTTCGCCTCACTGCACGACCCGTCACTGGTGCAGAACCGCTGCTTCCTCTACCACCTGATCGGCAACGGCACCGGCGAGTGGCGCGTGCCCGTCGGCGGCATGGGCGCGGTCACCGACGCCCTCGCACGCGCCGCGACCGACGCCGGCGCGCGGATCGAGACCGGCGTCGAGGTGACCGGCATCCGCGCCGAGCCCGGCGCCACGGAGGTGCACTGGGACGGCGGGAGCGCCGTCGCGTGCCGGGTCCTGGCCAACATCGCACCCACGGTGCTCCGGCGGCTGCTCGGCGCACCGGAGGGCCCGGCACCCGAGGGCGCCCAGCTCAAGATCAACCTGCTGCTCTCCCGGCTGCCGCGCCTGCGCTCCGGCGTCGACCCCGAGCAGGCCTTTGCCGGCACGCTGCACCTCGGCGAGGACTACTCCCAGCTCGGTGCGGCGTACGACGCAGCGGCCGCCGGTCGGCTCCCCGACCCGATGCCGGGCGAGGTCTACTGCCACTCCCTGAGCGACCCGAGCATCCTGGGCGACGTGCCACCCGGCACCCACACGCTGACCTACTTCGGGCTGCACACGCCCGCCTCGCTGTTCGCCGCGGATCCCGCGGCCACCAAGGACGAGGCCGTACGCCGCGCCCTCGCCGCGCTCGACGAGCACCTGCTGGACCCGATCGAGTCCTGCCTGGCGCGCGACGCCGCCGGGAACCCGTGCCTGGAGGCGAAGGTGCCCCAGGACGTCGAGGCCGACCTCGGCATGCCGGGCGGCCACATCTTCCACGGCGACCTGGGGTGGCCGTGGCTCGCCGACGACGTCGATCCGGCCGACCTGGACACCCCGGCGGCGCGCTGGGGCGTGGCGACCGAGATCGGCTCGGTGCTGATGTGCGGGTCCGGATCGCAGCGCGGTGGTGCGGTCTCCGGGCTGGGCGGCTACCACGCCGCGCGGGCAGTGCTGGAGGGGTGAGCAGTGCCACCGCACCTCGATTTCCCGGCCGCGTCGCCCGCTGGTAATCTACTTCTCGCTTCACCACGGGCGCCATTAGCTCAATCGGTTAGAGCATCTGACTCTTAATCAGAGGGTTCGGGGTTCGAGTCCCTGATGGCGTACATCACGCGAAGGGCCGGGACACGATCGTGTCCCGGCCCTTCGTCGTTCCCCATCGCTCAGGCACTCGCCCGCACCAGGAACTGCAGCCGCACCTCGTGACCGGGCGCGGCGCCGTACTCCCGGTCGAGCTCGAGGATGCGCGTCAGCGGGGTGACGGTCACGCCACGGAATCCGGCGGCTGCAACCACGTCCGCGGTGTCGCCGATGCTGCGCGACGGGGCCAGCGGCAGCGCGGACCGCACCTCGTCGTCGTACCACCGCACGAAGTCGTCAGTGGTGTCGGCGTCGAGGCCGTCGGGGAACCAGGTCGAGTCGACCAGAGCGAGGGTGCCGCCGGGCCGGAGCAGGCGGCGCCAGTTCGCCAGTGCGGTGACCGGGTCGCGCAGCGTCCACATCACGTAGCGGTTGACGACCGCGTCGAACGCGCCGTCGTTGAAGTCGGGGGCGACCGCGTCGCCGTGCCGGAACCGCGGGACGCGTGTGCCGTCGCCGGCGTGCTGGCGGGCCCGCTCCAGCATCCCGGCGGCGCGGTCGGTGGCGGTGACGTCGTGACCGAGCGCGGCGAGCCGGAACGCGACGTAGCCACTCCCGGTGCCCACGTCGAGGACCGTGGCCGGCGCCGGCGGCAGCGCCTCGGCCCACACGTCCTCCCACGCGGCATCGTTGAGCGGGAGGCGGTCGGGACGGCGCTGGTGGTCGTCGTAGGACGCCGCGCGATCGCTCCAGTAGCGGTCGATGCGGTCCTGGACGGTGAGCGCCTGGTCGGTCGTGGTCATGTGGTGGCTCCTTGCGGGTCGTGCAGGGGACGGAACAGCAGCTGCACCTGCTGGTCGACACTCGTGCGTCGGACGCCGATGCCATAGACGGACTCGAGCAACGCGGGCTCCAGCACCTCCTCGGGCGTGCCGGCGGCGACGACCCTGCCGCCGTCGAGCAGGACGAGGTCGTCGCAGTAGCGCGCCGCCAGGTTGAGGTCGTGCAGCACCACGACGGCACTCGTCGCCACGCTCCGGACCAGTCCGAGGACGTCGTGCTGGAAACGGATGTCGAGGTGGTTGGTCGGCTCGTCGAGCAGCAGGAACGCCGACTCCTGGGCCAGGGCGCGGGCGACCAGCACCCGCTGACGCTCGCCGCCGGACAGCTCGCCGAACCCGCGGGACCGGAGGTGCTCCGCGCCGACCCGGGCGAGCGCCTCGTCGGCGACGGCGTGGTCGTGGACGCCGGCACGGCCGAAGGTGCCCAGGCGCGGGAGCCGACCCAGCAGCACCATCTCGCGCACCGTCAGCACCGACTCGCCACCGGCCTCCTGCACGACGACCGCCAGGCGACGCGCCACCTCGCGGGCCGAGAGCCGCGCCAGCGGCTCCTCCCCCACGTGCACCGTCCCCCGGTCCGGCCGCAGCGACCCGTGCAACATGCGCAGCACGGTCGTCTTCCCGCTGCCGTTGGGGCCGAGGAGACCCAGCACCCGCCCCGGGCGCGCGACCAGCGACACCTCGGAGACGACCGGGTCGCGTAGCCCGTAGGCGTAGGTGAGGGCGGACGCGGTGATCATGCGCCGTCCCCGAACCGTTCCCGCACCATGGCCAGGCCCTCCACCGACAGCGGCGTGGGAGGCTCGACGTAGTTGAACAGCAACGGCATCAGTTCGCCGTCGCGGACCGCCGTCATCCGGCCGGCCCCGGGGAGCCGGGTCACGGCGTCGACGACCTCGTCCGGGTCGCCGGCGCTGTGCAGCAGGACCAGGACGTCGGGGTCCCTGCCGACCAGCTCCTCCGCCGTCACCTCGAAGACGCGCTCGTCGGTGTCGGCGTACACGTTCTCGAAGCCGGCGGCCTCGAGCACCGGGTGCGCCATGCTGCGGCTGCCGTAGGCGTAGGTCACGCCGCCCCCGACCGTCGGGTAGAGGACCGCGGCCGTCCGCTCCTCCCCCTCGGTGCCGGCGGAGAGCTCCTCGAGGCGGTCGTCGAGCTCGGCGACCGCCTGGTCGGCCTCGGCGCGGCGGTCGAAGACCTCGCCGTACGCCCGGAGCTGGGACCGCACGTCGTCGAAGCCCGGGTCCTCGATCCCGGCCGCGCACATCGCCGGCTCCTCCAGGAGCGGTACGTCGACCGCGGCCAGCGTGTCGCGACTGAGGTTGTCCACCTCGCCGAGCACGAGGTCGGGCTGCTGGTCGATCACCACCTCCTTGGAGATCTGGAGGTGGCCGGAGGTGTCGGTCTCGCTCGTGAGCGCCGGGACCTCCTCGAGGGCCGCCCACGTGGCGTCGTCGTAGTAGTCGCGGGGGTACTCCCCCGCCCGGGCGACCACCCGGTCGAGCACGCCCAGGCGCGACAGGAACGGCACGGCCGCACTCTTGAGCAGCACGACCCTCTCCGGCGCAGCCTCCAGTCGTACGTCGGCACCACAGTTCTCCAGGACCAGCGGGTAGCCGTCGGCCGACGACGTCGACTCCTCCGCCTCACCCGGGGCGACCAGGCCGCACGCGGACAGGCCCAGCAGCGTGAGCAGGGCGATCAGGGGACGGGCAGGGCACATGCGGGACTCCTCGGTCACGGGGCGGCGACGTGCAGGCGGCGGACGAGCAAGAGCAGGAAGGGCGCCCCGAGTACGGCGGTGATGATCCCGATCGGGATCTCCTGCGGGGCGAGGACGGTGCGGGCCAGGACGTCGGCCCACAGCAGCAGCACGGCTCCCATGAGGGCGGCCACGGGCACCGTCCAGCGATGCGCCGCCCCGACCGCACGGCGCGCGAGATGGGGCACGACGAGGCCGACGAAGCCGATGCTCCCGGCGGCCGAGACCACCACGGCGATGCACAGGGCGACGACCACGAGCAGCAGCATCCGGAACCGCTCCGGCGGCACCCCCAGGCTGAGCGCGGTCTCGTCGCCGATGGCGAGGGCGTCCAGGCGTGGCCCTGCGGCCGTGAGCACCGCCACGGTGAGGACGACCACCGTCGCGGCGACCAGCAGCGACGCGCCCCACTCCGCGAGGGCGAGGGAGCCGAGCAACCAGAACATGACCGACCGGGCCCCCTCCGCGGAGTCGGAGGCGAAGATCAGGAAGCTGGTGACCGCCTGGAGCGCGTAGCCGACCGCGACGCCGGCCAGCAGCAGCCGGACCGAGGTGACGCGACCGCCGCTGCGGGCGATGGCGTAGACGAGGACGGACGCGGCGAGCGCGCCGAGGAACGCACTCCCGGCCAGCGCGTGCTCCCCGAGGCCGAGCGTCACCCCGAAGAGGATGGCGGCCGCCGCACCGGTCGAGGCGCCGGAGTTGACGCCGAGGAGGTAGGGGTCGGCGAGCAGGTTGCGCACCATCGCCTGCAACGCCAGCCCGGCGACGGCGAGACCGGCGCCGACGGTGACGGCGAGCACCACGCGCGGCAGCCGCACCTGCCAGACGATGGCGTCGCGGGGTGCGCTCCAGGCCTGCTGCTCGGGCACCAGGAAGAGGTGGTGCCCCAGCACCTCCACGACCGTGCCGAACCCGATCGCGACCGCACCGAGCGCCGTGGCGGCGACGGCGGAGAGCCCCAAGGCGAGCGTCAGCCCGAGCACCCAGCGCGCTCCCCGTGCGTCACCACGCGAGGAGTCGACGCGCCCGGGTCGGCCCGGCGCCCGCACAGCCACCGCCACTTGTTGCACCTTGTTCGTTGTTGCAGATCGTTTGCAACAACACTATCGGCACCTCACCACCGACTGCGACCGCCCCACCGTCCCCCGCCGGGCCGCACCGGCCTCAGCCGGTGACGCGGTGGTGGACCAGCAGCTCCTCGGCGAGCACCACCCCGGCGTGGCGCAGGTCCGCGGGCTCCCGCACGAAGCTGTCCGGACCGGCAGCGAGCAGCAGCATGCCGACGCGCCGCTCCAGCGGCTCCAGGCACTCCAGCTCGAGCTCGACGTCGTCCTCGTCGGCGCGCACGACCGTGACGTTCTCGGCGTACATGTCCGCCGCCCACCGGGCGTGGTGCGGCAGGACCACCGTCACCGTCGACGTCGCCCGCTGCTCGGCGAGGCGCTGCGGCAGGTCGTCGGGCAGGACGAACTGCTCCTCGAGCACCTCGAACTCGCGCACGCCGGAGAGCAGGTAGGTCCGCAGCGAGCCATCGGGATCCGGCGGACCGGCGTCGACCTCCCAGCCGCGGCGGGTCTGCACCAGCCGGTAGGGGTGGATCACCCGCGGGGGCGTCACCGCGTGGTCCCACGCCCGCGAGTAGACGACGCGCACCGCATTGCGCTGGCGCTGTGCGGTCTGCAGCGGGCGCAGCGCACGGTTCCACCGGGCCGCGGTCGGCTCCGGGCCGGCCTCGCGCCCGACCATGGTCTCGGTGAGCACGTCGATGGCGGCGGCGAGGTCCTCGTCGGGCTCGATGTCGTGCAGCGCGGACGCCGCGGTGTAGACCAGTGCGAGCTCGGAGGCGTCGACGTACTGCACGCCCAGCTCGTCGGCCGGGTGCTCGTCGACCACGCGGACGACCTCGGCCTGGTGGGGGTCGGCCTCGGCACCGTCGTCGCCGAGGAACTCCAGCACCGGCGGCCGGAAGAGCCCCAGCAGCGGGTCACCCTCCATCAGGTCGGCGCTGTAGAAGGCCAGCAGGTCCTCACGCAGCTCGTCGGCCGGCGCGCCGACCTCCTCGGCCAGCCGGGCCAGCGGTACGCCGGCCGGATGCGCCGAGAGCAGCTCGAACACCTCGGGCAGCCGGGCCACCCGGGCGGCGTACTGCGGTCCCTTGCTCATGCCTGCCCCCTCACCTCAGGTCCGCCCTCTCCTCGAGGTCGGCCACCACGTCGCGACGGATCTCCTCCGGCCCCTCCAGGACCACGCGCCGCCCCAGCTCGTAGAGCCGTGCCCGCAGCGCGGCACGGTTGGTGACGCGGTAGCGCAGCACCACCTCGCCGTCTGCGGTCTGCGTCCCGGCCGGCGGCCCGAGCCACCGGTGGACGTCGGGCTCGTAGTCGGGCGAGGTGCGCAGCGTGACGTCGACCGGCGGGTCGATCTCCCAGGTCATCGGGTGCAGGCCGACGTGGCGCGGCGCCGGCACCCGTCGCGCCGTGCCGGGGTCGTCGACGTCGACCTCGCCCATGCGGCCGACCACGAACGCCTTGACCAGGCCGTCCGCCGTGCCGTCCTCCTGGCCCCGGAGGTACCACTTGCCGTTCTGGGTGCGGACCGACTCCGGGTGCACCGCTCGCGCGCGGCCGTTGTAGTCGAACCGCAGCACCGACCGCAGCCGCACGGCACGCAGGACGGCGTCGAGACGCTCGTCGTACTGCGAGGTCGGCAGGCCGGCGGAGACGTCCGGAGCGTCGGGAGCCGCGGCACCGGCCAGGCCCAGCCGCTCGACCAGGTCGCCCCGGTCCGCCAGCAACGCGGCACGCTGCACGGCCCGCAGCTGCGGCGGGGTGAGGCGCACCCGCAACCGGTTGTCGATCGCGCGCATGCGGTAGCGCGCGGCCTCGCCACGGCCGGCGACGTTCTCGATCTGCCACCCCCGCGCGGTGAGGTGGCGGATGTCGCGCGCGAGCTGGTCCATCGCGCCGTCACCGCTGAAGCCGGCGACCTCGGCGAGCCGCGCACCGGGCACGCCCACGTCACCGTTGGCGCGCAGCACCGCGGCGATGCGCACCAGCCGCTCCATCGGAGCACGCTGGTCCCTACCGGGTCGGTTGACCACAGATCCCCCTCGTCGTCGACGCCTGGGGGCCAGTGTGGCGCATCGGGTCCAGCGCGTCGGGGACCTCGGGTGGGTCCCTACAGGTAGAGCCCGGTCGCCTCGTCGGCCAACCGGTCGGCGGCGACGGCGTGGACGTCGCGCTCGCGCATCACGACGTAGGTCTCGCCGTGGACCTCGACCTCGGCCTTGTCCTCGGGGTCGTAGAGGACCCGATCGTCGGCCTCGACGGCGCGGGCGTGCGGGCCGACGGCCACGACCGTGGACCACACCAGGCGGCGGCCGCCCATGGCGGCGGTGGCAGGGATGACGATCCCGCCGGAGGACTTGCGCTCGCCGGCCTCGGTGTCGGTCTCGCACAGGATCCGATCGTGGAGCATCTTGATCGGCGTCTTGTCCGGCGAGGCGGCCATGGCGCGGGAGGTGCTCAGCGGGCGATCGTGCGGACGAGCACGAACACCGCGACGACGCCGGCGACGCCGCCGACGGTCTTGAGGATGTTGTCGGTGCGCGGCTGCCCCGTCTCGACGTCGACGTAGTGCGCCTTCACCGCCGCGATCTCACGACTGATGATGGTCTTGGGGTGCGAGCGGTGGAGGAGCTGGTCGATCGTGCCCGCCATGCGCTCGCGGGTCTCCTCGATCTCACGCTCGATGTCGGCGGTGTCTTTGCTCACCGCGGCAGGCTATCAACATCGGCCGACGGTGCGCGGTCCGACTGCGGGGCGGTCGTCCGTGGGTCGAACCCGAAGGGCAGCTCGAGCCGGTGTGCGGCCATCAGCGCCTCGTCGGTCAGCACGTCGTACGTCGTCCCGTCGGCCACGACCGCGCCCTCGCTCAGCACGACCGAGCGCGGGCAGAGCTCGTAGGCGTAGGGCAGGTCGTGGGTGACCATCAGCACCGTCACGTCGAGGCGTCGCAGGATCTCGGCCAGCTCGCGCCGCGACGCGGGGTCGAGGTTGGAGGACGGCTCGTCGAGCACCAGGATCTCCGGCTCCATCGCCAGCACCGTCGCGATCGCGACGCGGCGACGCTGCCCGAAGGACAGGTGGTGCGGCGGCCGGTCGGCGAAGTCCGCCATCCCGACCTGTTCCAGTGCCGCCATCACCCGTCCCTCGAGCGCGTCTCCGGCGAGTCCCAGGTTGGCGGGTCCGAACGCCACATCCGCCCGCACCGACCCCATGAACAGCTGGTCATCGGGGTCCTGGAACACGATGCCGACCCGGCGGCGGATCTCGGCGAGGTGCGCCTTCGCCACCGGGAGTCCACTGACGGCCACGCTGCCGCGCTGCGGGGCGTGGATGCCGTTGAGGTGCAGCACCAGCGTGGTCTTGCCCGCTCCGTTGGGGCCGAGCAGCGCGACCCGCTCCCCCGGGTGCACGTGCAGGTCGACCCCGCGGAGCGCGGGCTGGCCGTCGGGGTAGCTGAACGCGAGGTCGCGGACGTCGAGCACGGGGGTCATCCGGGCATCCTCCCCCGATAGCCCCGCGACAGCATCGCGAGGTGGACCCGCTCGCCGCGCTCGTAGCTGCGCACGAAGAGGGCACCGAGCGTCCGGGCCAACGTGGGCCAGTGGCGCGGTGAGCGCGGGTCGGCGCCCCGGGAGCGCATGGCCGTGATCATCCGGCCGAGGTCGGCGGTCACCACGTCGAGGTAGCGGATCATGAAGGCCATGATCTGCACCAGCAGGTCCGGCAGCCGCAGCCGCTGCAGCCCGGTGAGGACGTCGCCCGGCTCGGTGGTGGCGGCGAGGGTCAGCGACGCGAGCACGCCCAGGGTGCCCTTGGCGGCCAGTCCCCAGGCGGCGACCAGTCCGGCCTCGGAGAGTCCGACGCCGAGGACCTCGACCTCGGGACCGCGGGCGATGAAGGGCATCATCGCGGCGAAGACCAGGAACGGGACCTCGATCACCGAGCGCTTGAGCACGTAGGTCACCGGCACGCCGGCGGCCACGATCGCAGCCAGCACGACCAGCAGGTAGGCGCCGTAGGCGGCGTACCACTCGCGCGGCGTGGCGACCACGGTGAGCACGAAGGCCAGCAGCACGACCAGCTTCAGGTGCGCCGGAGCGCGGTGGATCCGACTGTGCCCGTGGTAGTGCAGCCGGTGGCCGTGCCCGGCACCCACGTCAGTCCACCGAGGCCGTGTCGGAGCTCGTACGCCGCCGCAGCAGCCAGGCGAGGCCGCCGGCCACCAGCAGGGTCACCAGCACGCCCAGCACGCCGGCGATGCCGCCGCCCAGCCGCTCGTCCGCCACGCCGGAGGTCTGGTAGTCGGCGAAGACGGTGTCGGCGGTGGCGCTGTCCTCGGCGGTGTCGATGAAGCCGGTCTGCTCGGCGACGTACTCGAGGCCGTCGGGGTGCGCGCTGGCGTAGTAGCTGCCGACGCCGGCGATCAGCAGCGCGACGACCAGGCCAGTGACGAAGAAGGTACGGCGGGTCATGGGGTGACCTCCTCGGCCTCGTCGGCCGTCGGGGCGTGGGTACCGGCGGCGCGTGGGATCCCTCGAGCGCCGCGCACGAGGTCGGGTCGGGAACCGACGACGGCGCTGACCACGAGGCCCGTGACGACGGCCTCACCGATGCCGATGACGGTGTGCCAGCCGAGCATCGCGGTGAGCACGGCGCCGAGGTCCACGTCGACCTGTCCCCCGACGGCGAAGAGCCCGGTGAAGACGGCGGCGGCGACCGGCACCGACACCAGGGCACCGAAGGCGGCCGCCAGCGGCACCGAGGACAGCCTGCGCGGCAGCACGAGCATCGCGAGGCGGAAGGCGGCGTAGCCGACGAAGCAGGCGACCAGGCCGAGCAGGACGACGTTGCTGCCCAGCGCCGTGATGCCGCCGTCGGCCATGAAGAGCGCCTGGACCATGAGCACGACCGAGATGCACAGCGCGCCGGTCCACGGCCCGACGAGGACCGCGGCGAGGGCGCCCCCGAGCAGGTGCCCACTGGTGCCGGCACCGACGGGGAAGTTGATCATCTGGCCCGCGAACACGAAGGCGGCGACGAGGCCGGCCATCGGCGCGGTCCGGTCGTCCAGCTCGTCGCGGGACTTGCGCAGCGCGACGGCGATGCCGGCAGCGGCCACCGCGCCGGTCGCCACCGAGGTGGGGGCGTCGAGGAAGCCGTCGGGGACGTGCATGCCGCTCCGATCGTGGTGGATAGGTTGGGGTGGATCCCCGCCACTTTATTGCAAGACAGTTGCAACAACAACACCGACTCAGGAGTGCCCGTGTCCGAAGCCGCCCGTCTCAGCGTCGGCGACACCGCCCCCGACTTCACCCTCCCCGACGACACCGGTGCCACGGTGCGCCTGGGCGACCTGCTCGGCAAGGACGAGAAGGTGATCGTCTACTTCTACCCCTCCGCGATGACCCCCGGGTGCACCAAGCAGGCCTGCGACTTCACCGACTCCCTGGACTCGCTGCAGGCCGCCGGCTACCGCGTGCTCGGCATCTCCCCGGACAAGCCCGAGCGACTGGCGAAGTTCCGCGACCGCGACGGGTTGACGATCACGCTGCTCTCCGACCCCGACAAGGAGGTCCTCGCGGCGTACGGCGCCTTCGGCGAGAAGAAGATGTACGGCAAGGTCGTGCAGGGCGTCATCCGCTCCACCTTCGTCGTCGACGCCGACGGCACGGTCGAGCTGGCGCAGTACAACGTGCGGGCCACCGGCCATGTCGCCAAGCTGCACCGCGACCTCGGGCTGGGCGCCTGACCCGGCGCCGGAGCGCTCGGTAGCCTGAGGACATGCCCGATCCGCTGCCGAGCAAGAACTCCACGACGGTGCGCGTCATCGCCCTGGTGCTGGTCGCCGGCCTGGTGCTGTCCACCGCGGCAGCACTGTTCTCCGTACTCGGCTGACGGCACTCCCTCCAGGGCGGACCTGAGACACTGGGGCCCGGCCGGAGTGGTGGAACAGGCAGACACGCAGGCTTTAGGTGCCTGTGCCCGAGGGCGTGCGGGTTCGATTCCCGCCTCCGGCACTAGTCGAGCAGAGCGGCCACCTGCGGCGCGATCGCGCGCAGCGCGCGGCCGCGGTGGGAGATCGCGTCCTTGTCGGCGCGGCTGAGCTCGGCGGTGGTGCGGCCCGGCTGCTCGTCGGCCTCGAAGAGCACGTCGTAGCCGAACCCGCCGCTCCCCCGGACCTCCCGGATGATGCGGCCGTCCATCCGGCCCTCGACGACCAGCTCGCGGCCGTCGGCCGTCACCAGCGCGACCGCACACGTGAAGTGCGCGGTGCGCCGGTCGTCGGGGACGTCGTGCAGCTGGTCCAGCAGCAGGCGGTTGTTGCGGTCGTCCTGCCCCGGACCGGACGCGATGGGACGTCCCGACCAGCGGGCCGAGAGCACGCCCGGCATCTGGTTGAGCGCGTCCACGCACAGGCCGCTGTCGTCGGCGATCGAGGCCAGCCCGGTCGCGGCCACGCCCGCGCGCGCCTTGAGCAGGGCGTTGCCGGCGAACGTCGGCTCGTCCTCGACGGGCTCGTCGTACGCCGCCACCTCTGCGAGGCCGACCACGGTCACGCCGCGCAGGTGGTCGGCCAGGATGCGCTGCATCTCGGCGACCTTCCCTGCGTTGCGGGAGGCGAGCAGGACCCGCGGACCCGCGGGCGTGGCGTCCTCAGCCACCCGCGAGGGCTTCCTGCTGCATCCGGGTGAGGTCGGCGCAGCCCTTCTCGGCCAGCGCCAGCAGGCCGTCGAGCTCGGTGCGGTCGAAGGCGGCGCCCTCGGCGGTGCCCTGGATCTCGACGTAGGACCCCTCGCCGGTCATGACGACGTTCATGTCGGTCTCGGCGCGGACGTCCTCGACGTAGGGCAGGTCCAGCCGCGGGGTGCCGTCGATGATCCCCACGCTGATCGCGGCGACGGATCCCGTCAGGGCCTGCGGGACCCCGAGGGTCGCGCACGCGTCGGCGAGCGCCACGTAGGCGCCGGTGATGGCCGCGGTGCGGGTGCCGCCGTCGGCCTGCAGCACGTCGCAGTCGAGCTGGATGGTGTTCTCGCCGAGCTTGGCGTCGTCGATCACCGCGCGCAGCGACCGGCCGACCAGGCGGCTGATCTCGTGGGTCCGGCCGCCGATGCGGCCCTTGACCGACTCCCGCTGCGACCGCTCGTTGGTCGAGGCCGGGAGCATGGCGTACTCGGCGGTGACCCAGCCGAGCCCGGAGCCCTTGCGCCACCGCGGCACGCCCTCCGAGGCCGAGGCCGCGCACAGCACGCGGGTCCTGCCGAACTCCACCAGCACCGAGCCCGCCGGGTGGTCCAGCCAGTTGCGGGTGATGGTCACCGGTCGGAGTTCGTCGTCTGCCCTGCCGTCCTCACGAGTGCTCATGGGCGCCCAACCTACCCACGGGCAGCGCGTTGCGGATCATCCAGGGGCCGAGGTCGCGCGCCCGTCGCCCCACCCACGGTGCTCCCTCGGTGACCATCCACGCCACGTCGCGCCGCCAGCTCGGCGGATAGCCGCCGCCCGGCAGCGCCGAGGGCATCGGGAAGTCGTAGCCGGCGGCGTGCAGCTCGGTGGCGAAGGCGCGGGCGAGCGCCCGGTGGCCGAGCTCGGAGGGGTGGAAGCGGTCGACCGACCAGCACTCGCGGCGTCCCAGCTCGGGGCGGTGCGCCAGGTCCAGCCGGACGCCGCCGTAGCGCCGCCACACCTCGTCGTAGGCGGCGTTCACCACCGAGATCCGGTGCCACAGCGGCCGTCGCAGGACACCCGGCAGCCCGAGCACCGCCCCGTGGTCGTGGAAGCGTGCGGTCATCAGCGTCGCACCGACGCCGTGCAGGCACGAGGCGATGGTCAGCAGGTCGTCGCGCACGTGCGCGGGGTCCCACGACCCGCGCATCGTGTCGTTGACGCCCACCACCAGCGAGGCGAGGTCCGGCCGGTGCGCGAGCGCGTCCTCGAGCTGCTGCTCGCGCACGATCGACGTCGTCGCGCCGGAGATGGCCAGGTTGCACCAGGAGACGTCGTACGACGCCGCGAGCGCCTCGGTGAGGTGGCGGGCCCAGCCGCGCCACTGTCCACCGGGGACCGGGTCACCGATCCCGACGGTGGTGCTGTCGCCGAGCGTCGCCAGACGGAGGTACCGGGTGCCGTGGAGCCGGGTCACGGCACTCACCGTGGCCGAGGCGGGTACGCCCGGTCAGTCCTCAGGTGTCGTGTCGGACAACGCTCGGTGACGGCTTCACTTCACCTCGGCACGACGGATCCGCAGCGCACCGAGCAGCAGCGGCAGACCGATCCACAGCACGGCGGTCCAGACGAACTGGAGGTACTCCAACGCGCCCGCGTCCACCGGCTGCCCGGCGAAGTCGCGCCCGTTGATGACCGGGGCCGAGGCCACGGTGAGGTCGACCCAGGGCAGCACGTCGCGCGCCCAGTCGAACAGCGCGAAGAGCGGACCCCAGACCACCAGCGGCACCAGCAGTGCGACGACGTAGTAGACCGAGATCGCTGCCGGGGTGTTGAGCAGCAGCATCGCGACCGCGAAGGCCATCCAGAAGTAGAGCAGCTGGAGCACGATCGTCCAGCCCAGGGTGCCGGCCTCGACGTCCCACTGCACGTCGGTGCCCGCGATCACCGCACCCAGCACGTTGGTCAGCGCACCGAACAGCACCGCCACCGCGATCGTGGCGAGCGCCAGTCCCGACACCGCCACCCACTTGGAGGCGACGACGCGCATCCGGTGCGGCTCGAGGGTGAAGCTGGTCAACGCCGTGCGCTGGCTCCACTCGCTGGTCACGGTGAGGATCGCGAAGACCGGCATCAGCAGCGAGACCGGGAAGGTGAACACACTGGTGAGGTCGCCCGCGGTGATCACCGCCCCGTCGTTGAGCGCGACGATCAGCAGCACCAGGCCGGCGACGAGCGCGAGCAGGCCACCGGTGATGATCATCAGCCAGAGGCCACCGCGGGTGTCGAACATCTTGCGCCACTCGACGCGCACCAGGCGCCCGAACGGCGTCGCCGGGGTGCCGGCGACGTCCAGGGTCGTGCGTGCCGGGGCGGCAGGGGGCGGCGGGGGGATCGAGGCGCTCATCGCGGCGTACCTTCCGTCAGCGGGTCGCGTTGGGTGGCGGAGGTGAGCTCGAGGAAGAGGTCCTCGAGCCCGGCTCCCCCGCTGCGCAGGTCGGTGAGGACCACCCCGGCCGACAGAGCGGCCCGCCCCACCGCCTCGGCGGTCGCGTGGACACGGAGGCCGGCGCCCGCCGACTCCACCCGGTGGCCGCCGTCGGCGAGTGCCGTGGCCAGGGCGGCGTTGTCCAGCGAGGTCACCAGCGTCTGGACGCCGTCGGAGCCCTCGAGCAGGGTCGCGCGGTCCCCCTGCGCGACGATCCGGCCGTGGCCGATCAGGATCATCTCGTCGGCGATCTGCTCCACCTCGTGGAGCAGGTGGCTGGAGAGCAGCACCGTGCCGCCGCGGTCGGCGTAGGACTTCAACAGGTCCCGCATCCAGCGGATGCCGGCCGGGTCCAGCCCGTTGGCCGGCTCGTCCAGGATCAGCACCGACGGGTCACCGAGGAGCGCGTGGGCGATGCCGAGGCGCTGGCGCATGCCGAGTGAGTAGTTCTTGATCCGCCGGCGGGACTCCTCCGGGGACAGGCCCACCAGCGCGAGCATCTCGTCCACGCGCGTGCGGGGCAGGCCCATCGTCTGGGCACCGATCGTGAGCACCTCACGGCCGGTGCGGCCCGCGTGCTGCGCGCTGGCGTCGAGCAGCACGCCGACGTGGCGCCCCGGGTTGGGGATCTGGTGGTAGTCCAGGCCGCCGATGGTGACCGATCCCCGGGTGGCCGGCGTGAGGCCGACCATGACCCGCATCGTCGTGGTCTTGCCGGCACCGTTGGGGCCGAGGAACCCGGTGACGGTGCCCGGGCGGCAGGCGAAGCTGACGTCGTCCACGGCCGTGAAGCGCCCGTAGCTCTTGGTCAGGTGGTCGACGGTGATCATGGGGCCACTGTGCCCGATCCGCGATCGACGGCGTACGGCGTCACGCCGCGTGCCCCCGACAATTCATCAGCGATGTGCTTCCGAAGCCGTGACCACGAGCGTAGCGTCATCGTTGCTCCTTCAACTGCTCCGCCACATCTGACAACTTCATCCATGGGGACTTTGATGACCACCACGCTCTCGCGCCTGTTCACCGGCGCCATCGCTGCCGCGCTCGTGCTCGGCCTCGGCCTCGTCGCGCCGGCCAGTGCCGCCACGACCTGGAGCTTCACCGCCACGGCCGGTGCGACCCAGATCAAGGCGCTCGGCACCACCATCTCCTCCGACCTGACCGCCACCTCCTCGGTGACCGCCACCAGCGCCGCCACCGACACCAACAGCACGGCGGCGATCAAGGTGGCCCAACTGGTGTCCACCGGCGTGGTCGAGACCCGCTCGGAGCGCTTCGCCACGCCGCAGGGCGTGGCCACCAGGACCACCTCACGCATCGCCGGGGTCCGCCTGCTGGGCGGCGCGATCCGCGCCGACGCGCTCGAGACCGTCGTGACGACGTACGCCAACGACGACGGCACCTCCCGAGCGACCGGCGGCTCGAAGCTGGTCAACCTCCGCATCGCTGGCCGCAAGTTCCCCGTCACGGTGCGCAAGAACCGGTTCGTGTCGATCCCCGGCGTCGCCGCGATCGCGCTGAACTACTTCAGCTCCGCGGAGAAGGACGGCAGCCGCGGGACCTTCGCCTCGGCCCTGAGCATCTCCCTGCTCGAGCGGCGCGGTGAGGCACCCCGGGGTGCGCGCATCAACGTCAACCCCGCGATGTCGGTGCTGACGCCCGCACCCGACCCCGACGAGGGCGCCGTCTACGGCAACGCCTACGGGTCCCAGATCAAGGCCGACGCCGGCAACGGGACCGTCAGGGTCGAGTCCGGGCCGACCGCGCTGCTGCGCACCCCCAGCGGCGGCAGCGACGGCGAGACCCTGAAGAACTCCACCGCATCCGTGGACGCCGCCGGCGTCCTCAAGGTCGCCGCCGTGGAGTCCACCTCCACCTCCTCCAAGAGCGACAACGGCGACATGGAGGTCACCACCACCAGCCAGATCGCCGGGGTCAACCTCCTCGGCGGCCTGGTGAAGGCCGACGCGATCACCGCGACCGCCCACGGCGAGCGGATCGGCGGCACCTACCGCGGCGACATGGACCTGACCTTCGTCGACCTCGAGGTCGCCGGCCAGCCCATCGACGTCGACGTCGCCCCCAACACCACGATCAACGTCGCCAACCTGGGCAAGGTCGTGATCAACGAGCAGGCCACCGCCGGCCCGATCAACCGGATCCGCGCGGTCCACATCGTGCTCGACACCGAGCGTGCCGGCCTCCCGGTGGGCGCCACGATCGAGCTCGCCGTCGCCAGCACCGCCCTCACCTGGGGCAGCTGACCCGGGCTCCGCACCGTCCGCTGGGGGCGCGCGACCTGCGGGTCGGCGCCCTCAGAGGCGGTAGACCGCGCCGGCCGCCGCCAGCTCCAGCGGCCCGTCGTACGCCGCGCGCGCCTCGTCGACCACGACCTGCGGGTCGTGCCACGGCGGCACGTGCGTCAGCAGCAACCGCTTCGCCCCCGCCTTGGTGGCGTAGTCACCGCACTCCTTGCCGGTCAGGTGGAGGCTGGGCGGGTTGTCGGCGCCCTCCTCGAAGGACGCCTCGGCGAGGAAGAGGTCGGCGTCGACGGCGACGTCGACCAGCGAGTCGACCGGACCGGTGTCGCCGGAGTAGGCCAGCACCTTGTCCCCCACGCTGATGCGCATCGCATAGGCCTCGACCGGGTGGTCCACGGCGACCGCGCGCACGTGGAACGGACCGATCTCGACGGCCGCCGGGAAGGAGAAGAACTCGAACTCCTCCCGCATGCCCGGGTTCATCGGCAGGTCGTAGGCCCGGGAGAGGCGGCCCGGGGTGTCGCTCGGGCCCCACACCGGGATCTGCGGCTGCGTCCCCGTGGGGTGGAACTTGCGCAGCACGTAGTAGGAGGTCATGTCGATGCAGTGGTCGGCGTGGAGGTGGCTGAGCAGCACGGCGTCGACCTGCAACGGGTCGATGTAGCGCTGCAGCGCCCCCAGCGCGCCGTTGCCGAGGTCGACCACGAGATTCCAGGTGCGCCCCTCCGCCTCGGCCTGCACCAGGTAGCAACTGGCCGGGGAGTCCGGACCGGGGTAGGACCCGGAGCACCCCACGACCGTCATCCGGAAGTCCGTGCCCACCACCCGGCCGATCATGCCATTCCCCCGACGAACTGGCCCGCAGCGGCGAGTTCGGCACCGAGGAACCGCTGGCCGATGTCGGCGAAGTCACCGGGCGAGCCCGTGGTGAGGAAGGAGTACGTCGCCTCACCCCCGGGCCGCATCAGGCCGGTGTCGGTCAGCATCTTGAACACCTGCTTGCCGCACTCCTCGGCACTGCTCACCAGCGTGACCTCCTGGCCCATGACGTAGGAGATGACCCCGGTCAGCAGCGGGTAGTGGGTGCAGCCCAGCACCAGGGTGTCGACCCCGGCGGCGGCCAGCGGGTCCAGGTACTCGTGCGCGACGGCGTACAGCTCCTCACCGGAGGTGATGCCGGCCTCGACGAACTCCACGAACCGCGGGCACGCCTGCGTGGTCAGCTCGATGTGGGGCGCCGCCGCGAACGCGTCGTCGTAGGCCATCGACTCCGCGGTCGACCGGGTGCAGATCACGCCGATGCGGCCGTTGCGGGTCGCCGCGACCGCCCGACGCGTGGCGGGGTAGATCACCTCGACCACCGGCACGTCGTAGCGCTCGCGCGCGTCGCGCAGCATGGCGCCGCTCGCGGAGTTGCACGCGATGACCAGGGCCTTGACGCCCTGCTCGACCAGGTGGTCCAGGCACTCCAGTGCGTACTCCCGCACCTCGGCGATCCGCTTGGGGCCGTAGGGCTGGCGCGCCGTGTCACCGAGGTAGGTGATCGACTCGTGCGGGAGCTGGTCGATCACCGAGCGCGCGACGGTCAGGCCGCCGAACCCGGAGTCGAAGATGCCGATGGGGGCATCGACGTCGCGTTGCGTGGGAAACACCGGCCCAGCGTACGGGGAACCACGGGCCGGAGGACGGAATCGTCAGCGACATCACGTGGTGGCTGCCTATCCTGCTGCCATGGCTGCCCCGCACCGCCGCGCGGCCCTGCTCCTGCTGGTCCTCGCATTGGTGGGCCTCCGGCCGGTGGCCGCGGCGCCCGCCTCCTCGACCCCGGCACCCGCCACCACCAACGGCCGGCTGGTCCTGGTCATCTCGGTGGACGGGCTCACCCCGAAGGTGATCGGCAAGCTCGGCCCCTCACGCCTCCCCCACCTGCACCGGCTGCTGCGCCAGGGCGCCAGCACCCGCAACGCCCGCGCCCAACCCGAGCTCACCGACACCCTGCCCAACCACACGAGCATGGTGACCGGACGACGCATCGACGCGGCGTACGGCGGCCACGGCGTGACGTGGAACCACGACGCGCGCGGGCGGACGGTCCGCGACGGTGCCGGCGGGCCGGTGGCCTCGGTCTTCACCGAGGTCGACGCGGCCGGTGGCAGCACGGCCGTGTTCGCCACGAAGTCCAAGTTCTCCCTCTTCCGCCGCACCTGGCCGGGCGCGGTGCACACCTCGGTGGTCCGCGAGGGCAAGGACGCCGGGGTCACCTTCCGGTTGCGGCGCCACCTGCGCCGCGAGCGTCCGGCCTTCTCGCTGCTGCACCTGGGCGGGCCGGACCGTGCCGGCCACGACCACCGCTGGATGGGGCCGCAGTACCGACGGGCCGTGCAGCGTGCGGACCGGCTGGTCGGCACGGTGCTGGCCACGCGTGACGCCTCTCGGGCCCTGCGACAGCGGCTCAGGATCGTGCTGACCAGCGACCACGGCGGCGTGCCCTGGCGCCGCAGCCACGCCGACCCCCGGCGGCTCGCCAACCACCGCGTGCCCTTCGTGGTCCACGGCCGCGGCGTCGCGCGCGGCGAGAACCTCTACCGCCTCTCGCGCGGCTACCGGCGGCCCGGCCGGGCGTGGCGGCCGGCCACCGGGGTGCAGCCGATCCGCAACGGCGACGTGGCGAACCTCGCCCTGTCGCTGCTGGGGCTCGGCCCGGTGCCGGGGAGCCAGTGGGGCACCGAGCAGCGGCTCGCCTGGCGGTGACGCGAGGACCGCGTCAGGCCCAGAGCTGGCCCTCGAGCTTCTCCTCCGCCTCGTCGATCGTGCCCTCGTAGGCGCCGGTCGAGAGGTACTTCCAGCCGGCGTCGCAGACGACGAAGGCGATGTCGGCGCTCGTGCCGGCCTTGACCGCCTTGGCGGCCTGCCCCAGCGCGGCGTGCAGGATCGCGCCCGTCGAGACGCCGGCGAAGATGCCCTCCAGCTCCAACAGCTCGCGGACGCGGCGTACGGCGTCGCGCGGACCCACCGAGAACCGGCCGTCGATCATCGAGGCGTCGTAGAGCTCGGGGACGAAACCCTCGTCGAGGTTGCGCAGGCCGTAGACCAACTCGCCGTAGCGGGGCTCGGCCGCGACGATCTTGACGTCGGGCTTGTGGACGCGGAAGTAGCGGCTCACACCCATCAACGTGCCGGTCGTGCCCAGCCCCGCGACGAAGTGGGTGACCGAGGGCAGGTCCGCGTGGATCTCCGGCGCGGTCCCCTCCTCGTGCGCGACGGAGTTGGCGTCGTTGCCGTACTGGTAGAGCATCACCCAGTCGGGGTGCTCGGCCGACATCTGCTTGGCCACGCGCACCGCCTCGTTGGAGCCGCCGGCGGCGGGGCTGGAGAAGATCTCCGCACCCCACATGCGCAGCAGCAGGCGTCGCTCCTGGGAGGTGTTCTCGGGCATGACGAACACCGCCCGGTAGCCTTTGAGCTTGGCCGCCATGGCCAACGAGATGCCGGTGTTGCCGGAGGTCGGCTCGAGGATCGTGCAGCCGGGCCGCAGCGTGCCGTCGGCCTCGGCCTGCTCGATCATCTTCAACGCCGGCCGGTCCTTGATCGAACCGGTCGGGTTGCGGTCCTCCAGCTTGGCCCACAGCCGCACCTCGGGTGACGGCGAGAGCCTCGGCAGGCCCACGAGCGGCGTGTTGCCGACCGAGGCCAGGAGGTGGTCGTAGCGGGTCACTGACCGCCCGCGACTGCGGGGAGCACGACGACCTGGTCGCCGTCGGAGAGCTCGGCGTCGAGCCCACCGATGAAGCGCACGTCCTCGTCGTTGACGTAGATGTTGACGAAGCGCCGCAGCTCGACCTTGTCCTCCTTGGGCTCGACGAGCCGCTCCTTGATGCCCGGGTGGTTCGCCTCCAGGTCATCGATCAGGGCGCTCAGGCTGGCACCGCTCGCCTCGACGGACTTCTCGCCGTCGGTGTAGGTGCGCAGGATGGTCGGGATCCGGACCTCAATGGCCATGGCTTAGGACTCGCTCCTCGTCGGGTTGCTCGGGAGTTCGGGGACGACCTCGACCGCTTCCTCGGTCACGACGCCGTCAACGATGCTGTAGGAGTGGAACTCCACAGGCTCGTCGTTATTCCCACCGTCGGCATCAAAGCAGTTCCGCGTGCTCACCAACACGTAGTGGGCGCCCGGCTCGCTGGCCAGGTTGATGTCGGTCACACTCGGGTAGGCCTCGGTGGCGGTGTGGGAGTGGTAGACGACGATCGGCTCCTCGTCGTTGTCCCACATCTGCTTGTAGAGGTCGAGCAGCTCGGTGGAGTCGAACTCGTAGAACGTCGGACTCCCCGCGGCGTTGACCATCTCGACCAGGCGCTCGGGCCGGTCGCTGCCCTCGGGGCCGGCGACGATGCCGCAGGCCTCCACGGGGTGGTCACGCTTGGCGTGGGCGACGATCGCGTCGTACGTCGCCTGGTCGATCCTCAACACGCCCCACAGGTTAGGTGCCGCCGGCGTTGCACCCGGAATCCTCCCGGTGCGCGGACGCCACGGACGGGGTCGCGGCAACGCTGCTACGGGAGGCGGTAGCGCCGCTCCGGTCGCCCGGACGTGCCGTAGCGCAGGCGCACCTCGACCGCACCGGTGTCGGCGAAGTGCTCCAGGTAGCGGCGAGCAGTCACCCGGCTGAGGCCGACCGCCTCGCCCGCCTCGGAGGCCGAGGTCTCCTCGTGGCGTCGCACCGCGTCGAGCACCAGGGCCGCCGTCTCGGGGCTGAGGCCCTTGGGCAGCCGCGGGCGCGGCCGTGCGCGGCTCGGCCCGCCGAAGACGGTGTCGATGGTCGCCTGGTCGACCGGCGTGGCGTCCCCCGCCTCGTCGGAGAGCTGCGCCACGGCGGCGGCGACCCGGCGCAGGCGGTCGGCGAGGTCGTCGTACTCGAACGGCTTGACGAGGTACTGCATGGCGCCGCCGTGCAGGGCGGCGCGGACGGCGTCGGCCCCGCGCTCGGCGGTGACCATGACCACCGCGACCTGGCGGCCCTCGCCGCGGATCCGCTCGAGCACCTCCAACCCGGACACGTCGGGCAGGTGGACGTCGAGCAGGATCAGGTCGGGGTCGACGGTCGCGACCTGGGCCAGCGCCTCGGCCCCGCTGTGCGCCACGCCCGCCACCGCGAACCCCGGGGTCTGCTCGACGAACCTGGCGTGGATGCGCGCGACCATGAAGTCGTCGTCGACGACGAGTACGCCGATCACGCCGGCACCTCCTCGCTGCTCCGGTCGTCGCCGGGCACCTCGCCCAGCGGCACGTGGACGTGGAACTCCGCGCCGCCCCCGCGGTTCTCCCCCACCGTGACGCGACCGCCCCGCTGGGTGCAGATGAGGCGGACCAGCGGCAGGCCGATGCCGCGCCCGCCCGGCACGTCGGGCTTGGTCGAGTGGCCGCGCACGAAGATCGCCTCCCGCTGGTCGACCGGGACGCCGGGACCGTTGTCCCGCACCCGGACGTGGACCGTGTCGCCGTCGCGGCGGAGCCACACCTCCACCAGGGCGGCCTCCCGGCCCGCGCACGCGTCCACGGCGTTGTCGACCAGGTTGCCCACCACCGTGGTGAGGTCGCCGCTGAGGTCCGGGGCCAGCGGCGGCAGCCACGACCCCGGGTCGAGCTCGAGCGCGACGCCGGCCTCCTCGGCGACCGCGTGCTTGGCCACCATCAGTGCGGCGACGGCGGAGTCGTGCAGCCGGTCGGCGACGGCGGCGGTGACCTCCGCGCGCCGGGTGGTGAGGGATCCCACCAGGGCCGCCACCTCGTCGTACTCCCCCAGCTGGACCAGCCCGGAGATGGTGTGGAGCCGGTTGTCGAACTCGTGCGCCTGCGCCCGCAGCGTGTCGGTGATGGTGAGGTTGGAGCTGAGCTGGCTCTGCAGCGACACCAGCTGGGTGCGGTCGCGCAGCGTCGTCACACCACCGATGCCGCGGCCGTGGGTGACCGCCTCCCGGCGGTTGAACACCACCACCTGGGTGCCGACCAACGCGACGGCGTCGCGGACGTCTCCGACCTCCGGGGCGCCGGTGAGCAGGGCGACGACGTGCGGGTCGAGGCCGAGCTCGTCGACGTGTCGCCCCACCGGGGGCGGGGCGTCCGGCGCGTCCAGGCCGAGCGTGCGGCGGGCGGCGTCGTTCATCATCGTCACCCGCTGGTCGGTGCCGACGGCCACGACGCCCTCCCGGATCGCGTGCAGCAGGGCCTCGCGGTGGTCGGCCAGCCGCTCGATGTCGGTCGCCCCCAGGCCGCGCGTACGCCGCTTCACCAGTCGCGAGACGCCGTAGCTGCCCGCGACCCCCAGCAGCGCACCGATGCCGAGGAAGAGTCCCAGGTCTGGGGTGGCGCTGGTCAGTCGCTCCCACACCGTCGGGTAGGTCTCCTCGGCGACCACGATGCCGAGCAGGGCGCCGTCGTCGTCGAAGACCGGGGCGTGGGCCGCGACGGCGCGGCCGTCGGCGCCCGGCACCGCGCCGGTCCAGCCCCGCCCGGAGAGGGCGTCGCTCTCGCCCAGCTCGGCGTCGGTGCCGTTGCGGCTCGGGTCGGCCGCCACGACCACGGTGCCGGCCGTGCCCACGACGAGCACGTCACTGGCCCCGGACAGGCTGACGCCGCGCTCGACCGCCGGCGCGAGGGTGCGCGGCAGGGCGGCACGGACCACCTCATCACCCGCGGCCGCGATGAGCTGGGCGCGCACGACCTCGAGGTTGGCGACGTACTCCGCGGTGGAACGCATCTGGGCGCCGCGCTGGGTCTCGAAGCTGTCGGTGGACTGGCGCACGCTCAGCACGGCGACGATGCCCAGCAGCACCGCGACGACGACCAGCTGCCACACCAGGAACTGGCCGGCGAGGGTGAACTCGCGGCGTCGGGGAGGGGCAGCGTGCGGCGCGACCACAACGACCACAACCTCCCTTGCCTTCGCAAGCGTGACGAGCGCCACGTCCGGGGGCCATGCTCGCATGACCGGAACGCGACCCGAGCGCGCCGGGGACCGATCCGCAGGACCGAGGAACCGAAGGAGGACGTCGATGCGCAGCACCACCGACGCGGGCCGTCACTCCCTCGCTGCCGCGGTCGTCCCGCTGCTCGCCGGCCTCGCGCTCCTGCTCCCCCTCAGCGGTTGCAGTGCACCTGCCCCGGCCGATCCGCCGCTGCGGATGTTCATCCCCAACAGCCCCGGCGGCGGCTACGACCTGACCGGGCGTGCCGCGGCGAAGGCACTGGAGGACAACGACCTGGCCGGGCCGGTCGAGATCGCCCACGTCCGCGGCGGCAGCGGCACGGTCGCGCTGCAGCGGATGCGCAACGAGCGCGGCGCCGAGGACCTCGTGCTGACGATGGGACTGGGAGTCGTGGGCGCTGCCGCGGCCAGCGACAGCGAGACCACCGCGACCGACCTCACCCCCATCGCTCGCCTGGTCCGCGAGGCGGAGGGGATCGTCGTACCGGCCGACTCCCCCTGGCAGGACGTGCAGGACCTCGCCCGCGCGTGGCGTCGTGACCCGGCGGCGATCACCGTCGGCGGCGGGTCCGGCATCGGCGGACCGGACCACCTGTTCGGGATGCGACTGGCCGACGAGCTCGGCGTCGACCCCACCCGGGTGCGCTACCGCTCCTACGACGGCGGCGGCCCCCTCACCACGTCGCTGCTGCAGGCCGACGTGGACGTCGGGTTCAGCGGCGTCGGTGAGCTGCGCGGGCAGGTGGCCAACGGGAGCCTGCGGGTGCTCGCGGTCTCCGGCGAGGACCGGTCCAGCGCGGTCGCCGCACCGACGCTGACCGAGTCCGGCGTCGACCTGGTCTTCAGCAACTGGCGCGGCGTGATGGCTCCTCCCGGCATCTCCGAGGAACGTCGCGCCGAGCTGGTCGAGCACTTCGACCGGATGCGCGGCACCGACCAGTGGCAACAGGCACTGGACCGCAACGGATGGCGCGACGGCTTCCTCACCGGCGAGGACTTCGCCGACTTCCTGGCCGACCAGGAGGACCGCGTCACCACCACGCTGCGCCGCCTCGGCCTGCGTCCCTGACGCGCGCAGCACCCCGTCCCCCAGCACTCGTCCCATGTCCCCGACAGGAGGAACCCCATGACCAGCCCGCACCCGTCCGCCACCGGCGCGACGACCCGACGGACCCGCACCCGGGTCGCCCTCGTGGTCTACGCCGTGGTGGCCACGGTGATCGTCACCGCCGCGGTGGCGTCCTCGATCCAGCGTGCCGGCGTCTCCCCCGGCCTGCGCACGAAGGCGACGCTGATCGCCCCGGCGGCCGCCGGTGGTGGTTGGGACACCTTCATGCGCGAGTCGCAGAACGCCATGCGCGAGAACGACGTCGCCACCAACGTGCAGGTCCTCAACGTGCCGGGGGCCGCCGGCACGATCGGCCTGACCAGCCTGGAGCGTCGCGAGGGCGAGGCCGGCACGGCGATGGTGGGCGGCACCGGCCTCGTCGCCGGCGTGGAGCAGCTCGACTCCGCGGTGACGCTGTCCGACGTGACACCGATCGCCCGCGTGGTGGAGGAGTACGACGTCATCGTCGTCCCGGGCGACTCGCCCTACGAGACGCTGGACGACCTGGTCCGCGCCTGGCGCAAGGACCCCGGCAAGGTGCCCTTCACCGGCGGCGGCAGCTTCGACCAGCTGGTGATGGCCGAGCTCGCCCTCTCCGCCGGCATCGACCCCGCGGACGTGTCCTACATCCCCGCCTCGGGTGGTGGTGAGGTCGCGCAGTCACTGGTGACCGAGACCGCGGCCGCCGCGGCCTCGGGCTTCCCGGACGTCGACGACCAGATCGAGTCCGGTCGTCTCCGCGCGCTGGGCCTCGTGGCGGAGGAGCCCCTGGACGGGGTCGACATCCCGACGCTGCCCTCGCTGGGCTACGACGTGACGCTGACGAACTGGCGGGCGGTCTTCGGGCCACCCGACATCTCCGCGGACGAGGCCGAGGAGATGCGCGAGGTCTACGAGGAGATCGTCGCGACCGAGGAGTGGGAGAGCGCGGTCTCCCGCAACCAGTGGACCGACGTGTGGTTGGACGGTGAGGACTTCCGCGAGTTCCTCGCCGAGGAGGAGGCCCGCGTGGCCGAGCTGTACGAGGAGCTGGACCTGTGACGACGACATCGACTCCCACCGACACCACGCCCCCGGCCCCGTCCGCGACCCGTGGGCACGGCGCACTGCTGGTGCCGGCGATCCTCGGCGTGGTCAGCACGCTGGTGGTGATCGGCGTGCTGCGCATGGAGGTCCCGGCCGAGGCGACGTTCCCCGGTCCGCGCTTCTTCCCGACGCTGCTCGCGGTCGCCGGCTACCTGCTCACCGCGCTGTTGACGGTGCACTACCTGCGCCACCCCGACCGTGCGACGGCCGGGGAGCACCGCACGCACAGCGACTGGGGCGCGTTCGCCTGGGTCGCCGGCGGGTTCCTGGTCTTCGCCGTGCTGCTGGACCTGCTCGGCTGGATCCTCGGCGCTGCGCTGCTCTTCTGGTGCGTGGCCCGCGGCTTCGGCAGCACTCGTCCCGGCTTCGACACCACCGTCGCACTGGTGGTGTCGAGCGGGATCTACCTCGTCTTCGGCACCGGCCTCGGACTGCCGCTGCCCTCCGGACTCCTGGGAGGCCTGTGATGGAACAGCTCGACCTGCTGATGGAGGGCTTCTCCGGAGCCCTCACCCCGATGAACCTGCTCTGGGTGGTCCTGGGCTGCCTGATCGGCACCGCCGTCGGCGTCCTCCCCGGGCTCGGGTCGTCCATGGCCGTCGCGCTGCTGCTGCCGATGACCTTCGCGCTGGACCCGACGGCCGCGTTCATCCTCTTCGCCGGCGTCTACTTCGGTGGCCTGTTCGGCGACTCCACGATGGGCATCTTGATGAACACGCCCGGCCAGGGGTCGGCGATCGCGTCCACCTTCGAGGGACACGCGATGGCCAAGGACGGCCGGGCACCGCAGGCACTGGCGGTGGCCGCGATCGGCGCCTTCATCGGCGGCATCGTCGCCTCCGTCCTGGTGGTCTTCCTCGCCCCCTCCCTGGCGGAGTGGTCGACGAGCTTCGGTCCGGCGGAGTACTTCGCGCTGTCGCTGCTCGCCTTCGGCGCGATCTCCTCGGTGGTCGCGGACTCCGCGGTGAAGGGCCTGAGCGCCCTCGTGCTGGGACTGGTCCTCGCCACCGTCGGCCTCGACGCCTTCACCGGGGCGGAGCGGTTCACCTTCGGCTCCCCCAACCTCTTCGACGGGGTGTCGCTCGTGGTCGTCGCGGTCGCACTGCTGGCGATGGGCGAGGTCCTCAAGGTCGCGAGCCGCTTCGCCCGCGACCCCAAGCCCGCCCAGCTGGGCACCAGGGGCGACCGTGCCCACCTGTCGCGGGCCGAGGTGAAGGAGGCCGCGCCGGCCTGGGCACGCGGCACGGCCATCGGTCTGCCCTTCGGCGTGATCCCGGTCGGTGGCGCGGAGGTCCCGACCTTCCTGGCCTACGACGTCGAGCGCCGGCTGGACCGGCGCTCGGGTCGGCCGAAGTTCGGCACGGGTGCGCTGCGCGGGCTCGCGGCGCCGGAGTCCGCGGGCAACGCGACGACCGGCATGGCCATGGCCGCACTGCTGGCGCTGGGACTGCCGGTGTCGGCGACCGCGGCGATCATGCTCGCCGCGTTCCAGCAGTACGGCCTGCAGCCCGGCCCGCTGCTCTTCGACAACTCCGCCGACCTCGTGTGGGCGCTGCTCGCCAGCTTCTTCCTCGCGATGGTGGTGCTGCTGGTCATCAACCTGCCCTTCGCGCACCTGTGGTCACGGTTGCTGCTGATCCCGGCGCCGTACCTCTACGGCGGGATCGTGGTCTTCTGCGGGCTCGGCATCTACGCGACCTCGCAGTCGACCTTCGACCTGTTGCTGTTCCTCGCGATCGGCTGCCTGGGCTTCGTGATGCGGCGCTACGGCGTACCCGTCGCGCCGATGCTGATCGGCATGGTGCTCGGACCGTTGGCCGAGTCGAGCATGCGTGAGGCGCTGCTGAGTTCGGACGGGGACTACTCCGTCTTCGTCTCCGGCCCCATTCCGCTGGTGCTCTACGGCCTGCTCGCCCTGGTGGTCGGGCTCAAGGCCCGGCAGGGCGTGCGCAGCCGTGCGATGGCCGATGTCTGATCCGACGCCTTCGTCCCCGACCCGACCCAGGAGGACCCCATGACCGTGCTGGTCGCACATCTGGACACGCCCGAGAGTGCCGCTGCGCTGCGCGCCGGTGCTGACGAGGCCCGTCGCCGCTCGGAGGACCTGGTCGTCTTCGACCTGGCCCGCCACCGGGCACCGACCGTGGAGGAGGACGCCGGCATCGCGGTGCGGGTCGAGCAGTCCGACCCCCGGCAGCGCGACGCGGGGGGTGGGCTGCTCGACGCCGCCGCTCGTCACGGCGCCTCGGTGATCGTGATCGGGATCAAGCATCGCAGCCCCACCGGCAAGCTGCTCTTCGGCTCGTTGGCCCAGCAGATCCTGCTGGACGCGACGGTGCCGGTCCTGGCCGTGAAGCCCTGACGCGGGGTGGTCAGGCGTCGAGCTCCTCGAACAGCGTCAACTGCACGTCCGCGGGCGCGTCGAGGCGTGCGTTCCTCGACCGCCACGGCGTCACGGTCGGCTCGGCCACCAGGGTCGCGCCGCCGGTGACCGCGGTCCGGGTCGTGGCGTCGGTGTCGGCCACCTCGAGCGCGACGCGGAAGTGCGGCGCCACCCGCCGGCCGACCTCGACGTCGTCGATCATCTCGACCTGCGCGGTGTTGGCGAGCTCGAGCGTCGCCCGGCCGGCGTCGAGGATCACCACCTCGGCGCCGCCCTCACCGGAGTAGGACTCCTCCTCCGGCATGCCGAGGGTGTCGCGGTAGAACCGCACCGCCGCCTCGAAGTCCGCGGCATGCACCACCAGGCGCAACTGCCGCACCGTCCCCTGCCCCGCGTCGTCTGCCATGCAGTGGCAACGCCGGGGGCGCTGGAACGCTTCCCCGCACTGGGGAAGCACTGTCGGTGGTCGCCCCTAGAGTCGGACCACGGTTCGATGCTCGGGAGTGATCGCGATGACACGGCAGCAGGTGGGAGTGACCACCGCGGAGCTGGCTGCGATCACCGGCCGCCTGGTCACCGGTGGGCTCGCCGGCGACGACGCCGACCGCGTCGACGCACTGCGGGCGCTGGAGGAGCTCAAGTGCGTGGTCGAGGGACGCCAGCTCCGCGAGACGGCCGCGTTCGACGCCTCCCAGCGCGATCGGGCGGCCGCGCTGGGCGTCCCGGCGGAGCGCCGGGGACGAGGCATCGGGCACCAGGTCGCCCTCGCGCGCCGCGAGTCGCCCCACCGCGGCCAGCGCCACACCGGCCTGGCACGGGTGCCGGACCGGGAGATGCCCCACACGCGCCACGCGCTGGTCACCGGCGCGATCGGTGAGTGGCGTGCCACGCTCCTGGCCCGCGAGACCGCCTGCCTGCCGCTGGACCACCGAAGGGAGGTCGACCGCCGCCTCGCTGGAGACCGCGACCGGCTGGAGGCGCTCAGTGACCGCGAGGTGGTCGCGGAAGCGCGCCGACTCGCTGCGCGACTCGACCCCGCCTCGGTCGCGCAGCGGCGCCGCAACGCCGAGGCAGACCGCCACGTCAGTCTGCGACCGGCACCGGACACGATGGCCTGGTTCACTGCCCTGCTCCCCGTGGCCGACGCCGTCGCGATGTACGCCACTTTGCGGGCCACCGCCGACCACGCCGTCGGCACCGGGCTGGCCACCAGCCGCGGCAGGGCCATGGCCGACACGTTGCTCGAGCGCGTCACCGGACGCCCCGCCGCCACGCCGGTCCCGGTCACGCTCAACCTCGTCCTCACACCCGATGCCCTCCTGGACGATGCCGAGGGCGACGTGGTCCACCTCGACGGATGGGGGCCGATCCCGGCCGACCTCGCCCGCGACCTGACCACCCAGGCAGCTGCCCCCGACCACGGTGCCGCGGCCCTGCGGCGCCTTTTCGCCAGTCCCGACGGCCGCGACCTGGTCGCGATGGAGTCCCGTGCCCGCTGCTTTCCCCACCGGCTGGCGGAGTTCATCCGGCTCCGCGACCGCACTTGCCGGACCCCGTGGTGCCACGCACCCATCCGCCACACCGACCACCTCGTCCCCCACGGCGACGGCGGACGCACCACGGCCGCCAACGGGCAGGGGCTCTGCGAGTCCTGCAACCACGCCAAGCAGGCGCCCGGCTGGACCAGCACGCTCACCCACCCGGTCGGCCACACCGTCACCACGACCACGCCGACCGGCCACCACTACGACTCCCAGGCACCACCCATCACCGGACCACCCGCCCCGGGGCGGGTCCGCATCGAGCTCGCCTGGACCGCCGCCTGAGACTCAGAGAGCGCGGACCAGCGTCTCCTGCAGGTAGCCGAGCCAGTCGTAGACGTGGTGCATCTGGCCTCGGGGATCGTCCTCGGGCAGCGAGGCCCAGTAGTCCTCGTCGCCCTCTTCGACCTCGAGCCTCGTGCCGAGCGCGAGCCGTAGGTCGTTGAAGGAGCGCAGCCACGTGCGCGCCGCATCGTGGTCGAGCTCGACATCGATCGTGATGTCGTCCCCGGGACCGTCCGGCGGCAGTCCGGCCTCCTCGAGGGTGTCGATGACCACCACGGCCGCACGGGCCTTGCCGTCGCGCAGGGTCGACTCGGTGAACCGCCGGAAGTCGGCGGCCGCCTCCTCGTCGTCGTGATACGCCGTCGGGAACAGCCGCGCCAGGACTGGGTCCTCCGGGGCCGTGGTGGGTCCGGAGAAGTCGAGCATCGCCTCCAGCGGATCCGTCCCGCCGGGCTCCGCCTCCTCGTTGCGCAGCAACTCCACCAGCTGACCGGCCAGCGAGCGCAGCAGGTCGGCCTCGAAGCCGGCGAACGTGGCGTGGATCCGCTGGCTGCGACGGTGGCGCACGAACCCGGTCATGCCGGCCGCCTCACGCGTCGGCCTTCTGCAACGTCGCCCACAGTCCGTACTCGTGCATCGCCTGGACGTCGCGCTCCATCTCCTCGCGGGAACCGTGGCTGACCGCGGACCGCCCGTCCTTGTGGACCTCCATCATCAGCTTCTCCGCCTTGCGGCGGCCGTAGCCGAAGTACTCCTGGAACACGTGGGTGACGTAGGACATCAGGTTCACCGGGTCGTTCCACACCACCGTCACCCACGGGGTGTCGGCCAACGTGGCGTCCTCGGGGAGGGCCTCGGCCTCGACACCCGGATCGACCTCGGCGGGACTGGCAGTCACGCCCCCATCGTGGCACACGGCGAGGTCGCCCCCGGGAGCACGACAGGGCAGCCACACGCAGGTGTGACGTGATCGACCTTGCATTACATAGGTTCCCTATCTAACGTCGGAGGACGTGACGGCACCGGACCTGGACGAACTCAGCAGCGACCTCGTCGTGTACGCCGCGCGGCTGGTCCGCACGGTCCGCCACGAGGTCCCCCACCCGGCCACCACGAGGGTCCTCTCGCTGCTGGACCAGCACGGCCCGCTCGGCGTGACCGCCCTCGCGGACGCCGACCGGTGCTCCCAGCCGACGATGACCGGCGCGGTGCGCCAGCTCGTCGACCGCGGCTGGGTCACCAAGCAGCGCCATCCCGAGGACGCCCGGGCGAGCCTGGTGGCCCTCACCACGGCCGGCCGGCGTGAGCTCCGGAGGGTGCGTGAGTCGAACGGCCGACTGGTCGCCGATCGCATCACCGCCGACGGCCGTCACGACGCCGCGGACGTGGCCACCGCCGTGGCCGTGCTGCGCGACCTGCTCGAACGACCCGAAGGAGACGCCACCCCGTGAGCAGTTCCATCCTCCGTCAACCACGCGCCGTCTGGGCAGTGGCCTTCGCCTGCGTGATCGCCTTCATGGGGATCGGTCTCGTCGACCCGATCCTGAAGGAGATCGCCGCCCAGCTCGACGCCACGCCGAGCCAGGTGTCGTTGCTGTTCACCAGCTACATGGCGGTGATGGGCGTTGCGATGCTGGTGACCGGCGTGGTCTCCAGCCGGATCGGCGCCAAGCGGACCCTGCTCCTCGGCCTGTTGCTCATCATCGTGTTCGCCGGTCTCGCCGGTGCCTCCGGCTCGGTCGGGGCGATCATCGGGTTCCGTGCGGGCTGGGGCCTGGGCAACGCCCTGTTCATCGCGACCGCACTCTCCACGATCGTGAGTGCCGCGAGCGGCTCACTCGCCCAGGCCATCATCCTGTTCGAGGCGGCGCTCGGCCTCGGCATCGCCTCGGGCCCCCTGATCGGCGGACTGCTCGGCAACGTCTCCTGGCGCGGCCCCTTCTTCGGCGTCTCGGTCCTGATGACGATCGCGCTGCTGGCCACCGCATGGTTCCTCCCCGAGACACCACCCGCCGGACGGCGTACCTCCCTCGCCGACCCGTTCCGTGCACTGGCGCACCCCGCGCTCCTGGCGCTGGCCCTGGTCGCCGTCTGCTACAACCTCGGGTTCTTCACCCTCCTGGCCGCGGGGCCGTTCGCGCTGCCCAGCCTGGGCATCATGCAGATCGGTTGGGTCTTCTTCGGCTGGGGCCTCCTGCTGGCCATCACCTCGGTCGCCGTCGCACCGGGCCTGCAACGGCGCTGGGGCACCATCCCCACGATGATCGCCTGCCTCGGGCTCTTCGGCCTCGACCTGGCACTGCTGGCCTGGTGGGCCGAGAGCGAGGTCGCCGTCGCGACCGGCATCATCGCCGCCGGCGCCGTACTCGGCGTGATCAACACCCTCGTCACCGAAGCCGTCATGGGCGTCGCGCCGGTGGAGCGGCCGGTGGCCTCCGCGGCGTACTCGTTCGTGAGGTTCACCGGCGGCGCGCTCGGGCCCTACCTCGCGCTGCGACTCGCCGAGCAGCAGGGAGTGCACGCGCCGTTCTGGTTCGGCGCGATCGCCGTCACCACGGGCGTGGTCATCGCGCTGCTCGGGGCGCGGACCGTCCACCGCGCCCTGCACGGGGCCCCCGCCCGACACTCCACCGACGAGGCCGCGGCCGAGTTGGTCGGCGACACCGCGTGAGCCGGCGGCGGGTCCGCCGCCGGCCGACATTCCGCCGCGGGTCCACGTCGCTGCCCACCGCGGCAATTAGCGTGGGTCCGCGGCCACCGGGCCGCCACCGCTGCTGACCGAAGGACGGAGGCCCCCGTGCCGCGACGACGCTGGTCCGGGCCTCCCCCATTGCTCCTGCTCACCACCGTCGTGCTCTACGGCGTCGCAGTCCTGAGCAGTGGCGCCGACGTCTCCACGCCGACGGCCGGCGACCTCGCGCGGCTCGCCTCGAGCGAGCCGTCCGCGACACCGGAGACCACACCGACCGAGACCCCGACCTCGACCCCGACCTCGACCCCGTCCTCGACCGAGACCTCGACCGCGAGCGCCGACGTCCCGGAGTCCACCGGGGCCACCGAGTCGCCGAGCGCCCCGGCCGAGGAGGAGCCGACGGAGTCGGAGACGGCCGAGCCCACCACGAGCGCGACGGCACAGCCGCGGAAGACCCCGTCGCGCCGCATCGGGCTGGTCTCCTTCAACGCCTACAAGCAACTCAGCCTCGAACAGACCGTGCAGGACGCACGCACCCTCGCGCGCAAGGACTGGGTCGACATCATCGGGTGGCAGGAGGCCTACCGGATGGGTCAGGTGCGCAACCAGCTGAGCAAGCTGGGCTGGGGCACCGCCTGGGCGGCGGGGGGCTCGGAGGAGCTCGCCGTCTCGTGGCGCAAGGAGCAGTTCGTCTTCGTCCGCGCCGACCGCCGCCGCGTCGCACCCGGCGTGGACCCCTCCACCGACCACCCCGTCAGCGACCGGTACGTCCTCCGCGTCGTGCTGCGCGACCGCGCGACCGGGCACAACGTCAGCATCCTGACGACCCACCTCCCGCAGGCCATCGAGAACGAGGACCAGCCCGGCCGCTGGCGCAGCACCCCGAACGCCGAGCGCGCCCGGAGCCAGCTCTCGGCCTTCGCCCGCGCCTTCGACAACTCACCGGGACGGTGGGTCCTCGGCACGGGCGACATGAACTTCGACGTCAGCAACGAACGGCGGGTCGAGCCCCACCGCGGCCCCACGCGGACCCTGCGCGGCCACGCGACGTCGTCCTACCAGGCACTGGGCGGCAAGGGCCTGCCGGTGACCCATCCGGTGTCGGGGCGCAACATCGACTACGTGTACGCCGCCACCCCGGACGTCCGGCAGGAGCGGGTGGAGTTCCTCAAGCACCTGACGGTCGACGGCCTGCACAGCGACCACCGCCCATTGCTGGCGCGGTTCAAGCTGTCCTGACGTCGCGCACTCAGGGCAGCGCTGCGCGGGCCTCGTCCCACAGGGCACGGTAGGCCTTGGAGGCCGCGGCGGTGGGCGCCCACGACACGATCGGGGCGCGTCGGACGCCCATCTGCTCCACGGCCGAGGCGGCCGGGATCGCGGTGGTCGCGATGTCGTCGTACTCCTCGGGCAGCGAGGCGACGAGGTCCTTGTGGAGCTTGCGCCGCCGATCGACCATCGAGAGGAACCCCAGCAGCGCGGGCGAGGAGCCCTTGGTGTCGTCGATGAAGTCCCGCAGCTGCTCCAGGGTCCGCACCGACAGCGGCGCCGGCAGGATGGGTGCGAGGACGAGGTCGGCTGCACGCACGATGCTCTCCGAGACCAGCGAGACGCTCGGGGCGCAGTCGAGGAACACCACGTCGTACTCGTCGGCCATCTCGGCCAGCAGCCGGGAGAGCCGCTTGGTGGGCTTCTTCTGCGCGTCCAGCAACAGGTCGAGGTTGCGGTAGGAGAAGTCGGCGGGCAGCAGGTCGAGGTTCTCGTAGTCGCTGGCCTTGACCGCCTGCAACAGGTCGCGCTTGCCCGACACCAGCGCCTCGCCGCCGCCCTTGACCTTGGCGCGGACGCGGAAGAGGTAGGTCGCGCCGCCCTGCGGGTCGAGGTCCCACAGCAGCACGCGGCGGCCCTCCGACGCGGCCAGCCACGCCAGGTTGGCGCAAGTGGTCGTCTTCCCGACACCACCCTTGATGCTGTACGAGGCAACGATCTGCATCACTGGGCCACCAATCCGTCGTAGAGCCGCTGGTTCTGCTTGGTGTCGAACGCACGCCAGCGGGCGGCGAACTCGGCACGGGCGGCGTGCTGGCCCTCCTCCAGCTGCTGCTCCAGGCGCCCCATGCTCATCAGCGTCGTCGCGGGCGTCGTGGTGCGACCGAGCGCGTCGGCGTGCTCGAGGACGAAGTGGGCCTGCGCCTCGTAGTCCTGGAAGTCGCCGAGGTTGTCCTGGAGCCGCTTGAGCTCCTTGACCAGCCGCTGGTGAGCCTTCGGGTCGTGCAGGCTGGCGAAGAGCTCGAGCAGGTAGCGCAGCTCCTTGCCCCGCTTGCGGAGGTCGTGGAGCGACTCGGCCGGTGACTCGTCGGTGATGGCGCGGCCGCGCTTGTGCACCTTCTTCCACGACTTGTCCAGTCGCTGCACCGCCACGTCGATGACCGGGCTGTCGGCCAGCGGGCCGGTGTGGTGTCCGGCGAGGTCCTCCTGCCAGCCGTGGAGCAGCGCGGCGAACCGGTCCGAGCGCAGCGTCTTGTTCAGCGCCGCGTGGGCCGAGCGGTGCTGGCGCACCAACCGCTGGCGGAACGGCGCGAGGGAGTCGGGGTCGCTGACCCGCCCCGCGAGGTCCTCCCAGTCGAGGAGGTAGACGTCGAGGTCGCGGCTCTTCGAGGTCTGGTCGCCCAGCCACTTCAGCTCGGCGGCGTACTGCGCCCGGGTGTCGTCGTCCACGACGCCCTCGGCGAACTTGAGCACCGCACGTGCCCGTCGGACGGTCACCCGGAAGTCGTGCAGGAACTCGGTGTCGGTCTGGGCCAGGGTGCCGTCGAGGTTGTCCCGCAGGATCGCAAGCAGCTGGGCGAAGGTGTCGGCGAAGGCCTCGCCGGCGGGCAGGTCGGGGGTGAAGGCGAGATCGGGCTTGTTGCGGTGGGCCAGCGGGTCGACCTCCGCGGCGCGGCAGATCGCCTCGAACCGCGGCACCGCGCGGCGTACGCCGTCCAGCGACCTGAGCTGTTTCGCCGCCCGCTTGGCGGACTTCTCGTAGCCCCGCATGGTCTCGACACGCGCGCGGACCGGCAGCTCCTCGCCGTCGCGGACCTCGCTCGGCCCCTCGAGGACGACCCGCGCCACGGTCTTCTCGAGGTCGTCGAGCACCGCCACCACGGTCACCGGTCCGGTGGCCTCGACCTGCGGCAGCAGCGCACGGATGCCGACGATGTCGCGCACCCGGTCGGCGATCGCGCCGTCGGGCAGGGTGTCGACGGTCGGCACGGTGCGCCCGGCCTGCTGGCGCGTCGAGCGGCCGTCGCCCTCGACCAGCACCAGCCACGGACCACCCGGGACGGTGCGGTGCTCGAGCACGCACCCGGCGCGCCGCAACAACCAGTCGTGGGTGTCCAACCACACCGACCGCACCCGGTGGTCGCTCTCGACCTGTGCGCCCAGGGCGTCGACGACGGTTGCCGTGGGCTCGGGGTGCACCGTGGCATCGACGACGAACTCAACGGGTGGGGACGAACTCACGACCAGACCTCGACTCTCGCTCACACGGAGGGGCGAGATTACCGCTCCGACGTGACGCCGCAGGCAACCGACATGCGAACCCCGAGTGACCAGCGAGGCCGTCGAGGGCGTCATGTGCCAAGGCACCGTGGGGCGATCCCCACTGCACCGGTTGCATTGTGCAACCAGTTCCCCTATCGTCAAACTGATCGCGAAACGCAACCAGTCACCTGGAGTCGCCATGCCTGCCACACCTCGCCTGCTCCTCCTCCCCGGCGCCTGGATGGGCAGTTGGATCTGGGAACCGACCGTGGAGCGGCTCCGATCGCGCGGGGTCGGGGCCGACACCCTCACCCTCCGCGGACTGGAGGCCGACCCACCGCCGGACACCGGTGCCATCACCCTCGCCGACCACGTCACCCAAGTGCTCGACGTCCTCGGCGCCGGCGACACACCGGTCACGCTGGTGTCCCACTCCTACTCCGGCGTCGTGGCCGCGCAGGTGGCCGATCGGGCTCCTGCGCTCGTCGACGGGGTGGTCCACGTCGGTGGCTTCCTCCCCCGCGACGGCCGTTCCCTGCTCGACGACTGGGGCGACAGCCGGGCCGCGCGCGAGCAGGAAGCGGACGACATCGCCGCCGCCGGCAACCTGTGGCCCGCGCCGACCGACGAGGTCCTCCGCACGGTCCCGGACCTCACCGCCGAGGACCGCCGGCACCTGACCCGGGGATTCCGCGACCACCCGGGGTCGACCGTCCTCGATCCCGCCCGGATGACGCGACCGGTCGCGGAGCAACCCACGACCTACGTGGCCCTGTCACCGCACGGCCACGAGGACGCCTGGGCGACGGCGCCGGCGCCGGCCCGCGACGCCGACGCGTGGCGCCGCCGTACCCTCACCAGCGGTCACTGGCCGATGGTCAGCCAACCGGACGCGGTTGCGGACCTGCTCACGACCGAGGCCCACCACTACGCTGCCCAGGCCGGGTGAGGTTCCCCCTACCTGCGATCCACGACGTACCGTCCGCCCCGGGAGGAGAGCACCCATGGCCGCGACGCAGCGATCGGGCTGCCCGATCAACCTCACCGTCGAACTCCTCGGTGACCGATGGACGCTGCTGATCCTGCGCGACATCGTGTTCGCCGACCGCCGCCACTTCCGGGAGCTGCTGCGCGAGTCCCAGGAGGGCCTCACCAGCAGCGTGCTGGCCGATCGCGTCGAGCGACTCGTGGACGCCGGGGTCCTGGTCCGCGAGGACGACCCGAGCCACCGCCAGAAGTCGACCTACACCCTCACCGACCGCGGCGTGGACCTGGTACCCGTGCTGGCCACGATCGGACTGTGGGGCGCGACCCACCTCGACGCCGACCCCGAACTCGCGGCCGAGGCCCGCACGCTCGACCACGACCTGCCAGCGAGCTGGACGGCGCTGATGGCGTCACTCCCCCGGGCCGTCGACCACTCCTGACCCACCGCGAGCCGGTGCCCTAGGAGGACTTCCTCGCCGTCGCCCAGTCGCGGATCCTGTCGATGCGTTGGCGCAGCTGCTCGGCGTTGGCCACCGCGGCCGCCGGGCCGCCGCACTCCTTGCGCAGCGCCGAGTGGGTGATGCCGTGCGCCTGGCCGGTGCGGTGGTGCCAGGCGGCCACCAACCCGTTGAGCTCGCGGCGCAGGACCGCCAGCTGCTCGTGCGTGGTCACCTGCTCGACGGTGTCCGGCTCCGCAGTCGCGGGCCGCGGCGCGCGACTGCGGGCGCGGTCGGCCTGCCGCTGCTGCAGCAGGTCCCGCATCTGGTCGGGCTCGAGCAGGCCGGGGATGCCGAGGAAGTCCATCTCCTCCTCCGACCCCACCTGGATCTCGCCCTCGTGGCCGAACTGCGCACCGTCGTAGAGGGCGTGGTCGAACCGCGCACGGGAGTCCAGCGCCTCCCACGGCACGCCCTCCTCCTCCGCGGAGGCCGACTCCGACGCGTTGGCGCGCGCCATCAGGTCCTCCTCGGTCGCGAACGGGTTCGCCTCGTCACCGGTGTCGGTGCGCCCCAGCACGTGGTCGCGCTCGGCCTCGAGCTCCCCGGCGAAGCCCAGCAGGTTCGGCACCGAGGGCAGGAAGACCGACGCCACCTCGCCCCGGTTGCGGGCGCGCACGAAGCGGCCGATCGCCTGGGCGAAGAACAGCGGCGTCGCCGTGGTGGTCGCGTAGACGCCCACCGCCAGCCGTGGCACGTCGACGCCCTCGGAGACCATCCGCACCGCGACCATCCAGCGGCGGTCGTTGTCGCTGAACTCCGCGATCTTCTTCGACGCCGCCTTCTCGTCCGAGAGCACGACCGTCGCGGGCTCGCCGGAGATCTGGCGCAACACCTTGGCGTAGGCGCGCGCGGAGTCCTGGTCGGTCGCGATGACGAGCCCGCCGGCGTCGGGCACGTGGCGGCGTACCTCGGAGAGGCGCTTGTCCGCGGCCTGCAGCACCGACGGGATCCACGAGCCCTGCGGGTCCAGCGCGGTGCGCAGCGCCTGGGCGGCGAGGTCCTTGGTCAGGGGCTCGCCGAGACTGGCGGCGACCTCCTCCCCTGCCCGTGTGCGCCACTGCATCTCCCCGGAGTAGGCGAGGAAGAGCACCGGACGCACCACGTGGTCGGTCAGCGCGTCGGCATAGCCGTAGGTGTAGTCCGCGACCGAGCGCGGGATCCCGTCGCTGCCGGGCGCGTAGGTGACGAACGGGATCGGGTTCACGTCGGAGCGGAACGCCGTACCGGTCAGCGACAGCCGGTGCGCGGCCGGCTCGAACGCCTCGCGTACGCCGTCACCCCAGGTGAGCGCGTCACCGGCGTGGTGGATCTCGTCGAGGATCACCAGAGTCTTGAACCGCTCGGTGCGGATGCGCATGGCGAGGGGGTTGACCGCCACCCCGGCATAGGTCACCGCGACCCCGACGTAGTCGCCGGCGATCTTGCCCTTGCCGGCCGAGTAGGTCGGGTCGATCGGCAGCCCGGCCTTCTCCGCCGCGGCGGCCCACTGGTGCTTGAGGTGCTCGGTCGGCGCGACCACGACGATCCGGTCGACGATCCGGCGTCCCAGCAGTTCGGAGGCGACCGAGAGGGCGAAGGTCGTCTTGCCCGCACCCGGCGTCGCGACGGTCAGGAAGTCGCGGGGCCGCCGGTCGAGGTAGTCGCGCAGCGCAGAGGCCTGCCACGCACGCAGTGAGGAGGCCGTGCCCCAGGCCGCTCGCTCCGGCCATGCCGGACCGAGGGAGGTGAGGGGCTCGGCGTCGTGGCCGCCGCTCACTCCGCGGGCGAGTCGTCGTCGCCGGAGTCGTCAGGGAAGCCTTCCCAGATCTCCTTGCAGGTCGGGCAGACCGGGAACTTCTCCGGAGCACGGCTGGGCACCCACATCTTGCCGCAGAGGGCACGCACGGCGGTGCCGTTGACCATCGCGTCGGTGAGCTTGTCCTTCTCGACGTAGTGGGAGAACCGCTCGTGGTCCCCGTTGTCGGTGGGGACGGTGCGGCGATCCTCGAGGGTGTCGCTGCCTGCGGAGAAGCCGATGGTGCTCACGGGGTCCACTCTAGGGGGTCGGATCAGTTGAGGTCGGGGTCGGCCGGACGCGTGGCGTGCAGGGCGAGGCCGCCGGGCTGGCGACGCATCACGGCCCGCCACAGGCCGGCGGTGTCGAGGACGAAGGCGTCCTCGGGGTGGCCAGGGACGACGTACCAGCTGCCCTCGGCGATCTCGGACTCGAGCTGCCCGCCGTCCCAGCCGGCGTACCCGGCGAAGATGCGCAGGCGCTCGACGGAGCCGTTGACCAGCTCGCGGGGCGTGTCGAGGTCCAGGACGCCCAGGTCGTGGTCGACGGGACGGAAGCCGGCCGAGTCCGCGCCGTGGGTGGCGAGGGCGACCGCGATGGCGCCGTCGGTGGAGACCGGGCCGCCCTGGAAGAGCACCTCGGGCTCCTCCACGACCTCGCCCCACTCCCCCAGGACCTCCGAGACGGGGAGGGCGCTGGGCCGGTTGATGACCACCCCGAGCGCGCCCTCCTCGTTGACGTCGAGGAGGAGCACGACCGTGTCGGCGAAGTTGGGGTCCACCAGTGCGGGGGTGGCGAGCAGCAGCACGCCGGGCGCCGGCGCGACGGGCTCGGCCGGGCCCTCGGGCCACTCGGGGCCGAGCGGGTCGTCGGCGTCGCCAGCGTGGCCGGGGTCGCCAGGGTTGCCAGGGGTCCTGCTCACCCCTCCATCATGCCGCAAGTGCCTCGCGCAGCAGGTCCACGAAACGGCGGCGCCGCACGACGGGCACGACCGGCGTCACGCGGTGGAGCTCGCGGGCGCGCTCCTCGATCTCGGCACCGATGCGCACCGCGGCCGGGTCGGCGTCGGGACTGGTGGCCCGACCGAGGCCGGCACGGCCCGCGAGCACGGCGAGGAGCTGGCGCTCCTTGTTGGTGGACTTCAGCATCGCGCCCGCCATCGCGTAGTCGACGGGGTGGTCGCGGTAGTTGTCCAGGATGAGGCGCACGCCGCCGAGCTCGGTCGCGGCGGCACTCCAGCCGCGGCACACGGCGTCCTCGAGGTCGAGCGGCTCGCCCTCGAGCGCGCGGTGCACCTTGCCCGAGAGGCGGGTGTGCCACTTCAGCGACAGCGCGGCGAGCAGGTCGAGCTCGTCGCGGAAGGTCTCGTCGACGCCGTCGACGTCCATGGGGAGTTCGCCGTCACGGCGGGCCTCGGCGGCATCGATCACGGCGCGGAGCACGTCGCCGCGGTGGTGGAAGGTCTGCCAGGTCATGGTCAGCTCCTAGGTCTGGTCCGTGGCGGTGGACCGGTCGGCATACCGCCAGTACGTACTCCGAGTATGGCGAGGTGTCGACGGTGCAGCCAAGCATCCGGGGCCGTGATCCCGCCCACGTGACGACCGCCATTGAGCCACGTCACAGCCGCAGGTTCCCTAGGCTGGCCCGATGGCGAAGTCGGTCTCCAAGCTCAAGCCCCGGGTGCCCAGCGTGCCCTCGGTCCACGGCGGCGGCACGAAGCGCCGACTCGTCGACGTCGCCGAGACCCTCTTCACCGACAACGGGTACGCCGGCACCTCGCTCGACGCGATCGTGGCCGGCGCCAAGGTCACCAAGGGCGCCTTCTACCACCACTTCGGCGGCAAGGCCGCGCTCTTCGAGACCGTCTTCGAGCGGGTCGAGGCCGACGCGGCCAAGCGGATCCAGCGCTCGCTGCGCGACCCCCGTGACCCGTGGGACAAGGCCCGCACCGGGCTGCGGGCGTTCCTCGACGTGGTGCAGGAGCCGCGCTACCGGCGCATCGTGATCCAGGAGGGCCCGTCGGTGCTGGGTTATGAGCGCTACCGCGAGATGGAGGAGCGTTCGACCTACCCCAACATCGTCGAGATCGTGCGCGCCGTTCTCGAGGCCGGCTCGTGGACGCTGGACGGCCCGATGCTCGACACCTTCGCCCGGATCTTCTTCGGCGCGATGTCCTCGGCCGGCGAGTCCGTCACCACCGCCGAGGACCCGGAGGAGGCAGCCCAACGCGTCGAGGACGCGATCGGGCTGCTCCTCTCGGGCGTGCAGCTGATGGTCGAGAGCGGGGACGGCCTGGCGGCCGTCTTCCCCACCCGCGGGGGCGAGTGATCCCGGCGCCGCCTACTTCTGGAAGGTGATGTCGCCGGGCCGCAGCTTGCCCGCGGCGTCGTTGGCCGGCACGAGCTCGATCCAGGTCCGACCGGGCGGCACCGCGAGGTCGCCCTCCGACGTACTCAGGGTCACCTCGCCGTCCAGGGCGTCCTTGCTCCAGGTCGCCTGGATGGCGCGGCCGTCGTGGAAGAGCACCGCCTTGCCCTGGCCCTCGAACTTGGTCTCGGGCACGAAGCTGCCCGCGGGGTCGAGGTAGCCGGCGTCGCCGATCTGCACCTTCAGCGCCAGCACGGTGTCGGCGACGAACCGGTCGTCCTCGGCGGCGTAGGAGTTGGTGTTGCGGTACTTGCCGCCGCGGAACTGCCACTCGGTGACCCGGCTGCCGAAGCTGGCCTGGATCGAGGAGGCCGGCTTGCCCTGCGGCAGGTCGGCCGCGTCGCCCCATGCGAGGTAGTCCGGCGGGGTGTCCTCGGTGCCGTCCTCGGTCGCCTTGGCCGTCTCGGCGAGGTTCGTCATCAGGTTGTACGGCGCCGCCCGCCCGCTGTCGCGCCCGAAGCCGGGCGAGCCCTCGGAGTGGAAGGTGATGCCGGCGTTCTTGATCGCGCCGACGGTGCGGGCCGCGCCACCACTGGTGACGATCTCGGCACCGACCGGCGAGACGATGCCGATGTCGCTGGTGCGCATCGACCGCACCGGCCCGACCTCCTGGGGCACCTTGGAGTAGAAGAACGCCGCCAGCCGGGTGTAGCCACCCTCGACGAGCTCCTCGACCACGAGGTCCGCCCGCCCCAGGCCGACCTGGGGGGCGCTGCTGGCGGTGTTGTCGTACTTCACCACCAGCGGCGGGCGGTCCTTGGCGACCGAGCCGTCGGCCTCGAGACCGGTCAGCGGCCAGGTCTCGGGCTCGGCCGGCGCCGAGGACTCGGCAGGCTCGGGACTGCTCTCCTCGGGCTCCTCACCACCGCAGGCGGCGAGGGCGAAGGCCAGGGTCGCGGTGGCGACCGTCGTACGGACGAAGGCGTGGCGGCGCATCGGTCAGCTCAACCGCGAGAGGGAGGCGCCACCGTCGACGTACAGCGTCTGGCCGGTGATGTAGGAGGCCTCGTCGCTGGCCAGGAAGAGCACGGCCGCGGCGATGTCCTCGGGGAAGCCGACCCGCTTGACCGGGTTGGCCTCGGCGTTGAGTTGGCGGAACTCCTCGACGTCCATCTTCAGCCGGGCCGCGGTGGCGTCGGTCATCTCGGTGGCGATGAAGCCCGGCGCGACGGCGTTGACGTTGATGCCGAAGGGGCCGAGCTCGATGCCCAGGGTCTTGGTGAAGCCCTGCAGGCCCATCTTGGCCGAGGAGTAGTTGACCTGCCCGCGGTTGCCCAGGGCGGAGATGGAGGAGGTGTTGACGACCTTGCCGTACTTCTGCTCGGTGAAGTGCTTCTGTGCGGCCTTGGTCATCAGGAAGGCGCCCTTGAGGTGGACGTTGATGACCAGGTCCCAGTCGTCCTCGGACATCTTGAACATCAGGTTGTCGCGGGTGATGCCGGCGTTGTTGACCAGCACGTGGATGCCACCGAGCTCGCTGACGACGCGCTCGATCGCGGCGTCGACGGAGGCCCCGTCGGCGACGTCGGCGCCGACGCCGATCGCCTTCGCGTCACCGGTGACCGGCAGCTTGGCGGCGGCCTCGCTGGCGGCGGCCTCGTCGAGGTCGACGATCGCGACGGAAGCGCCCTCCTCGGCGAACTTGGTGGCAGTGCCGAACCCGATGCCGCGGGCGGCACCGGAGATGACGACGACGCGTCCGTCGAAACGACCCATGGATGATGCTCCTCTCCTGCGCCCGGTCGGCCCGGGCGGTCTGCAAGTCCAGCAGGCACCATACGACGGCATCGGGCGCCGCGGCCGTCACGGGTGTGGCGCGTCCACGCTGCGATCGGCGCGTCGGTGCACGCGGTGGCTGGCCCGAGCAGCGGTCGGCTGCGGGCCCTCCCCCGCCAGGCCGGCGGCGAGGTGGCCGGCCCACGGGGCGGCGGTCGCGCCGTGCAGGAGGACGCTGACGCCCACCGCGACGGTGGCGACCGTGGCCACGACCTCGGCGCCGGCGGTGTCCAGCTCCTGGGTGAGGAGCAGGATGAACAGGATCGTCGCCAGCCCCCGGGGCCCGAACCAGCCGATGAAGACCCGCGTCTGCCGGGTCGTGGGCGTGCCGAGCAGTGCGAGGCCGACCGGCAGCATCCGCACCACAGTCAGGCTCAGGACGACGTAGAGCAGGTGGGCGGGCGTGACCTTGCCCAGCGCGGGCGCCAGGAAGGCGGCCCCGAAGACGAAGAACGCGATCGTCGTCAGCAGCACGCCGTCGTCGGTGGTGACGTCGGCGGTGTCGCGGCACTGCGCGCAGGTCATCGCACCGAAGGACAGCCCGGCCACGAACGCGGCGATGAAGCCGTTGCCCCCGGCCAGGTGGGCCGCGGCGTACGCCGCCACCGGCACGGCGAGCGTGCCGAGCTGCCGGTAGACGCCGGAGACCTCGCGCCGCAGCGAGCCACGGTGGAGCAGGTGGCCGCCGAGGAGGCCGAACCCGACGCCGGCGGCGACGCCGTACCCGACCTGCTCGGCCGCGAGCCGCACCGCGGAGCCGGCCGAGGCGCCCTCCTCGTCGCGGACGGCGAAGGCGAGCAGCACCGTCACGACCGGCACCATGATCCCGTCGTTGAGGCCGCTCTCGACGCTGATGCCCTCGCGGAGCCGTTCGGGGAGTCGCCGGTCGGTGACCACCGCCTGCCCGAGCGCGGCGTCGGTGGGCGTGAGGAGCGCGGCCAGCAGGGCGGCCTCGACGAGGGTGAGCGAGGGCAGCACCCAGGTCGCGACCAGCCACCCCAGGCCGAGCACGAGCGGGAGCCCGATGGCCAGCAGCCGCAGCGGGAGCCATGCGTTGCGCCGTAGGGTGCGCAGGTCGACCGAGACCGCGTCGCTGAAGAGGACCAGCACGAGCGTCGCCTCGATGAGGACCGAGGTGGCCTCGCCAGCGACCGGCACGTCGACGATCCCCAACGCGGCAGTGAGTGCGCCGAGGGCGACGAAGACCATCGGCGCGGTGATCGGCAGCCGCGCGGTGCGCTGCGAGACCAGGGCGTACGCCGCCACCCCGACGGCGAGGACCAGCACGGCACTCATGCCGGGTCCCCCGGCCGGTAGGCGTCGCGGAGCCGGGCGGCGTAGGAGGCGGCCTCGCCGTCGGCGTACCTGCGCCGGGGCCAGAAGAAGCCGCGCAGCCCGTCGCCCTTGGTGCGCGGCACGACGTGCAGGTGCAGGTGCGGCACCGACTGGCTGACGGTGTTGTTGATCGCGCAGAAGCTGCCCTGTGCCCCCAACGCCTCGATCATCGCGGTCGCGAGGCCCTGCCCGGCGGCGAGGAAGCCGTCGCGCTGGCCGGCGGGGAGGTCGGGCAGCGTCTCGACGTGGTGCCGCGGGACGAGCAGGACGTGGCCCTTGAACAGCGGCCGGCGGTCGAGGAAGGCGAGCAGGTCGGGCTCGTCGAGGACGACGTCGGCCGGGGCGTCGCCCGCCGCGATCGCACAGAAGACGCACTCGGCCATGCGGCCGAGGATAGGGCAGCGCCGGACCCGTGCTGTCGGGTCCGGCACTGCGGTGGCGATCGGTGTCGGGTTCAGTCCAGCCAGTCGTCGCGTGCGGCGACGGCGAGGTCCGGGTGGTCGGAGAACACCGCGTCCACGCCGAGGTCGAGCAGGTCGGTGATCTCGGCCGCGAGGTCGCCGAACTCGTTCGGGCCGCCGTCGCTGCGGTAGTCGGCGGGCATGAACTGGTTCTCCGCACGCAGCGTGTAGACGACCACGAGCAGCCCGGCGCGGTGCGCGTCGGCGACCAGTCCGCTCGGCTCGCCCACCGTGCCGTGGGCCGTGCGGGGCAGCACCTGGCTCTTCTCCGGGGCGAGCCAGTCGGCGTACTTCGAGACGGCCCTGAGGCCGGCACGGGTGCGCATGTCGGCGTAGGTGAGGCCGGTCCCCGCGGCGACCTGGTCGTACGGCGCTCCGCTGCCCAGGAGCTGGGCGATCGGCAGCCGCGTCATGCGGTCCAGCTCGCGCAGGTTGGTGACCTCGAAGGACTGCAGCACCACCGGGTCCTTCTTCGTGCGCAGGCCGTGCGCGTGCAGCGTCGCGACCAGTGGCTCCTCCGGCGACAGCCCGAGGCGGTCGAAGTAGGTCGGGTGCTTGGTCTCGGGCGCGAGGCCGACGACGCGGCCGGTCTCGGCCTCGACGCGCTGGACGAGGTCGAGGACCTCCTCGAAGGTGGGCACCTGGAAGCGGCCGTCGTACGCCGCGCTGTCGGGACGGACTCCCGGCAGCCGCTCCACCGCACGCAGCGTCTTGAGCTCGGCCAGGGTGAAGTCCTCGGTGAACCAGCCGGTGACCGAGCGGCCGTCGATGGTCTTGGTGGTGCGGCGGTCGGCGAACTCGGGGCGGTCGGCGACGTCGGTGGTGCCTCCGATCTCGTTCTCGTGGCGTGCGACCAGCACGCCGTCCTTGGTGGGGACGAGGTCGGGCTCGATGTGGTCGGCGCCCATCTCGATGGCGAGCTCGTACGCCGCGAGCGTGTGCTCGGGCCGGTAGCCGGAGGCCCCGCGGTGGGCGATGACCAGCGGGTCGCCGTGTCCGGCGTGCGCCCGGCCGGTGGTGCTCGGGTCGGCGTGGGCCGGGGTGGTGCCGACCAGGACGGGGGTGGCGAGGAGGGCCGCGAGTGCGGTGAGCCCGGCGAGGATGCGGGCGCGGCGGGGTCGGTGGAGGGCAGGGGCGGGGGTCCGAGAAGTGGTCACCGGGCGAGCACAGCGGATCGACGTGACCTCTCGGCGACCTCGCCGTGAACTCACGTCGCCCGTGCTCCTGGCCGTCAGTGGCGCGGGATGGAGACGGTGGCGACCCGTCGTCGGCGCTTGCGGCGGCGGCGGAAGAGCACGCTGAGCCGTCGGGTCTCGCGGCGGTGGCTGGTGGCGGGTCGGGCGCCCATGGCGGTCCCCCAGGGGGTGTCGGTGCGGCCCGAGCCGCGCGGGAGCAGCGGTGTGACGTGGCACACCACGATCCCCCGATCAAACCATCACCGGCGCCGGAGCGACAGGGGCAACGGGCCGACCGGGTGCTTTCCGGCGCCTCGTAGATTGGGGGCGTGCGTATCGCGATCGTCGGCGGTCACGGAAAGATCGCCCTGCAGTTGCATCCGTTGTTGGCCGCGGCCGGGCACACCCCGGTCGCCCTGGTCCGCAGTGCCGAGTACCGCGCCGAGCTCGAGGAGCTCGGCGCCGAGGCGCGGCTGCTGGACCTCGAGCAGGAGGAGGCCCCGGCGTACGCCGCCGCCTTCGGAGGCTGCGAGGCCGTGGTGTTCACCGCCGGCGCGGGCGCGGACGGCAACAAGGACCGCAAGCAGACCGTGGACCTCGAGGGCTCGCTGAAGTCGATGGACGGCGCCCACCTGGCCGGGATCCGTCGCTTCGTGCAGGTCTCGGCGATCAACGTCGACCAGCCCGTGCCCGAGGACGCGGGCGAGGTGTGGGCGGCGTACGTCGCCGCCAAGCGTGACGCGGACATCGCCGTACGACGCAGCGACCTGGACTGGACGATCATCCGGCCCGGACGCCTCACCGACGAGCCCGGCACCGGCAGGGTGGCGCTGGGTCCCGACGTGGAGCGGGCCGAGGTGCCGCGTGCCGACGTGGCCGCGGTGCTGGCAGCGGTGCTCGAGGACGACCGGACCATCCACCACCAGTGGAACCTGGTCTCGGGCGAGGACACGATCACCGACGCGATCGCTGCCCGGGCGTGACGCGCCGGGTCCTCGTCACCGAGGCCGGGGAGTTCCTCGGGCCCGGGGTGGTGCCGCGCTTCCGTGCGGAGGGTGAGGACGTGGTCGCGCTCGAGGAGCCGCTGCGCTCGCGCGAGGAGGCGCACGCCGTGGTCGCCGAGCACGGCCCCTTCGACGTGGTGGTGGCCAACCTCGAGGTCCCGATCACCGTCGCACCCGCCGCCGAGCACGACGACGCGACCCTGCGGCAGCTCTTCGAACGACTGGTGCACCCGCTGTTCTGGTTGGTGGATGCGTGCGTGCCCGCGATGCGCGACGCCGGCGGGGGCGCGATCGTCGTCCCGACCTCGGCGACCGCACTGCGCGCGGCGGGCAACCCGATCACGGGCTACCAGACGGCCCGCGCCGCGCAGGTCGCCTTCGTGGAGGGCGTCGCCCGCGAGCTGGCCCCCGACGGGATCCGGGTCAACGGGATCGCCCCGAACTACATCGAGAACCCCTCCTACTTCCCGCCCGAGACGGTCGCCGACCCGGACTTCCGGGCTGCGGTACGCCGGGACGTGCCCGCCCGGCGGCTGGGGCGACCCGAGGAGGCCGCGGCCGCGGTGTGGTGGCTCGCCTCCCCCGAGGCGTCCTACGTCCACGGGGCGATCATCCCGACCGACGGTGGCTGGCGCCTGGGCTGAGCAGCCCCGGACCGCGCGCCTCGGCGCCCCCGGCACGACGAAGCGGCGTGACCCCGGTCGGGGCACGCCGCTTCGTTGGTTGGTGGAGCTGGCGGGAATCGAACCCGCGTCCTCGGGCACTGACCCAGGTCTTCTCCGAGCGCAGTCCGTGATCACCGTGTTGCTCGGTCCCGGCGCTCGCACGGACACGTCGCCGACGGACCACAGCCGGGAGTTAGTCCCGGATCACCCTCCCGGCGGGAGTGATCCAGCAAGTCTCCTAGTCGACGCCAGGTTCAGGGACGGAGACGGATGCCCTGACTGACGCTTCGATCACCGCAATCAGGCGGCGAGAGCGAAGGAACTGCGCTTGGAATCGGCAGTTATTGGTTCCCAGCGATCGTTTACGAGATGACGCTGGCTCCTCGGCTCGCTTCACCTGGGACAAGCGTCCCCAGTCGAAACCGATCAGCCCCTCTTGAGTTGTGAAGAACACTCTAGTGGTCCCAACGAGCCGGAGCACGTCGGTATTCCGGCACGGTGGGTCAGTCCATGCCCTTGAGGTGACGGCCCAGCTCGGCCTGCTTCTCCCGGTCGGCCTCGCGCTTGGCGATCGTCTGGCGCTTGTCCCAGGTCTGCTTGCCCTTGGCCAGGCCGAGCTCGATCTTGGCGCGTCCCTTGACGAAGTACAGCGAGAGCGGCACCACCGTGAAGCCCTTGGCGTTGACGTGGCGCTCGATCTTGTCGATCTCCAGCCGGTGCAGCAGCAGCTTGCGCTTGCGGCGGGCGGCGTGGTTCGTCCACGTGCCCTGGCTGTACTCGGGGATGTGGACGTTGTGCAGCCACGCCTCCCCGCGCTCGATGTCGACGAAGCCGTCGGCGAGCGACGCGCGACCCATCCGCAGCGACTTCACCTCGGTGCCCTGCAGCACCAGGCCGGCCTCGTAGGTGTCGGAGATGTGGAAGTCGTGGCGCGCCCTGCGGTTGGACGCGATCATCTGCCGCCCGTCCCCCGTGTCCTGGGGCGCGCGCTTCTTGCCCGACTTCTTGGCCATGCCCGGCATTCTCCCAGCCAGGCTCAGAGATAGCCCATCGGGTCGACCGGCTTGCCGTTGCGCAGCACCGTGAAGTGGAGGTGGCAGCCCGTGGACCAGCCCGTGGTCCCGACGCGACCGACGACGTCGCCGCGGGCGAACGTCGCACCGGCGCTGGCGCGGAGACCCCGCATGTGGTTGTAGACCAGCGTGATCCGGTTGCCGTTGACCCGTCCGATGTCCAGGTAGAGGCGGTAGCCGTAGACCTGGTCGTAGTAGGCGTGGACGACCTTGCCGTCCGAGCCGGCGTAAAGCGGGGAGCCACAGCTGGCGGCGAAGTCCGTGCCGTTGTGCAGGCCGCGGTAGCCGTAGATCGGGTGGGTCCGATAGCCGAACGGCGAGCTGATCGCACCGTTGCTGGGCCGGCGGAGGTAGCCGTCGGGGTTGCCGCGGAAGCGACCGTTGGCGCCACGGGCGGCGAGGATCTTGCGGCGGATCGAGCGCTCGCGCTTCTGCAGGCGCTGCAGGGCGATCCGGTCGTGGTTGCGGGCCGTCTCGGCCCACTTGCGAGCCTTGGCGGTGGAGGTCACCAGGGAGCGGACGCGCTTCTTGACCGTGGCGGCCTCGCCCACGAGGTCACGCTTGCGGCTGACGAGCCGGTCGGCCTGCCGCTTCTTCGACGCGACCGCGTTGCGCGCCTGCTTCACCTGCTGCTTGCGCTCGGTCATCGCCTCCTCGGCGGCCTCGAGGTCCTCCAGGGAGCGGAACTGGGTGTTGACGACCAGCTCGCCGGCGGTGCGCTTGATCATCAGCTCCTCGAGCGAGCCGCTGTCGAGCATCGACGTGAGCGCCTCCACGCGGGGGTCGCCGTCGGTGGCGAGGTCGGTGACCGTCGTACGGACCTCCCCGCGCTGCACGCTGACCTCCTCGCGTGCCTGCTCCAGCTCCGCGGAGACCTGCTCCAGCCGCTGCTCGGCCTGCCGGAGCTGGGCGGTCACGCGGTCGGACTTCGCACGGGCCTGGTGCAGCTGCGTCCGGACGTTGTCCAGTCGTGACCGGGAGGCCCTGAGCCGCCCCTCGGCCTTGCTGAGCTTGCCGTTGAGGCGCTGGACCTTCTTGCTCGAGCGGTGCAGGTCGTGCTCCGCGCCCTCGATCTTCTTCTCGACCTTGTTCTTCCAGCGCTCGAGGTCATCGTCGTCGTCGGCCAACGCCGCCGGCACCACGAACAGGGCACTGGCGACGACGAGGGCGAGCAACGACGGGAGATGTCGCGAACGTATGCGGGTGCGAAGGGTGTGGGTCAGCCCTTCGGCGCTGGGGAAGGAGCGCACGGGGTCAACTTTCGGTGTTCGGGACACAGCGGTCCGGGGAAGAGGAACCACTCGACGGTAACCGCCGGGCATCACACTCTGGTGTATTTCCTCGCCAACAGGAGTGTCGGGATCAGGGTCAGCGCGGGCGCGATCAGGGCGATGCCGGGCGGCCAGGTGCCGATGAGCACCTGGACGTAGTCGTCCCACCCCACCCAGGGCAGGAACCCGAGGGCTTCGGCGAGGCCGTCCATGATTGCCAGCTTGAGGAAGGCTGCGAGCGCGAGCGCGGCCAGTCCCGCCCCCACCACCGCGGCGACGAGCGCCTCCAGCAGGAAGGGCAGCGCGATGTAGAGCGTCGAGGCGCCGACCAGGCGCATGATCTCGATCTCGCGGCGCCGCGCGATCGCGGCGAGACGGATGGTGTTGGCCACCAGCAGCAGCGCGGCGACCAGCAGGACGCCGGCGCCGGCCCAGGAGCCGATCTCGAGGGAGTCGATGATCCCGAAGATCTTGCGCAGCTCGTCGCGTGGGTCCTGCACGCCGCTGACCCCGTCCAGGCCGCGGACGGCACTGGTGACGCCGTCGGCCTCCGACGGGTCCTCGAGGGTGACCCAGTACGCCGCGGGCCAGTCCTCCTCGCTGATCACCGGGTCCTCGCCCTCGAAGACCTCGGGGGGATAGCTCTCCTTGGCCTTGGCGAAGCCCTCCGCCTTGGTCTGGAACTCATACGTCGCGACCTCGGAGGACTCCTCCAGTGCCCGCTCGACCTCGGTGCGCTGGGGGTCGGTGACCTCTCCCCCGGCGCAGTTCGCGTTGCCCGAGGGGTCGTCGACGGTGCACAGGTTGACCATGATCTGGAGCTGGTCGCCCAGCACCTCCGCGGTGCGGTCCGCCTGCCGCTGCAGCAGCAGTCCGCCGCCCGCGAGGGCGAGGGACACGAACAGCGTCAGCACGACGGCGACGTTCATGGACAGGTTGCGGCGCAGGCCCTGGCGCAACTCACTGAAGACGTAACGCAACTGCATCGGTCTACCTCGGAATTCCTCTCGCGCCGCTCAGACGGCGTACCCGCCGGCGGCGTCGTCGCGCTGCACGCGGCCGTGGACCAGCTCCACGACGCGCTTGCGGTTGCGGTCCACCAGGGCGTTGTCGTGGGTCGCCATCACGATCGTCGTGCCGCGACCGTTGATCTCCTCCAGCAGGTGCATGATCTCCTGCGAGGTGCTCGGGTCCAGGTTGCCGGTGGGCTCGTCGGCGATGAGGATCATCGGGCCGTTGACGAAGGCGCGCGCGATCGCGACGCGCTGCTGCTCACCACCGGACAGCTCATCGGGCATCCGGCCGCCCTTGTCGCCCAGACCCACCAGCTCGAGCGTCTCGGGGACGGCGTGCTTGATCTCGCGCTTGGACTTGCCGATGACCTGCTGGGCGAAGGCGACGTTCTCGGAGACGGTCTTGTTGGCCAGCAGCCGGTAGTCCTGGAACACGGTGCCGATCTGGCGCCGCAGCCGCGGCACCTTCCACCCGGCCATGCGGTTGATCTCCTTGCCGGCGACGTAGATGCGGCCCTCGCTGGGGCGCACCTCGCGCAGCACCATCGCCAGGGCGGTCGACTTGCCCGAGCCGGACTGGCCGACGAGGTAGACGAACTCCCCCTTGTCGATGTCCACCGTCACCCGGTCCAGGGCGGGATGGTCACCGCCGGGGTAGAGCTTGGTGACTTTCTCGAAGCGGATCACCGGGCTGACGGTACGTGACCGAACCCAACCGACACAGGAGGCGAACGTGTGAGCCATCGCGCACCGCCTACAGTGCAGGCGTGCGTCACCCCCTCCATGCCGTCCTCGCCGCCATCGGGGCGACGGCGGTGCTCGTGGGCACCGGAGTGTGGCTGACCGACGAACCCGCCCCGGCCCCGCCGCCGGCGTACGAGCCGACGCTGCTGGAGGACGTCGACACCAGCACCATCGCGATCACCCGGGGGCCGTTCTGCGACCTGCTCGCCGAGGAGCCGGTGACCGAGGTGCTCGGCGGCGAGGTCAGCGACCGGACGGTGTGGGTCGACGGTGACGAGTTGCCCGGGGTGGGCGTGGTGCACGAGTACGGCTGCCAGCTGCGGACCGAGGACGGTCCGGAGGCGCGGGCGTGGGTGCTCGCTCCCCCGGTGACGCCGGCGCGTGGCCGGGAGCTCGCCGAGGCGGCGACCGCGGAGTCGAACTGCGAGGCGCGGGGCGACGCGCCGGCGTACGGCGCCCCGAGCGTGGCGCTGGTGTGCGAGGGCCCGAACCGGACCTTCGCCTCCTACCGGGGGCTGTTCGGCGACGCGTGGCTGTCGTGCACGCTGGCGCTGCCGAACAGCGAGCCGCGGCAGGCGCTGCTGGAGCGGGCCGGCACGTGGTGCGTGGCGGTCGCGGAGGCGGCGCGGACCTGAGCGGCCCGGGCGGTCAGTTCTGCTCGGCGTCGGCGCCGCGGCGCCAGCGGATGCCGGCCTCGAGGAAGTCGTCGATGCCGCCGTCGAACACGGCCTGGGTGTTGCCGACCTCGTGGCCGGTGCGCAGGTCCTTGACCACCTGGTAGGGGTGCAGCACGTAGTTGCGCATCTGGTCGCCCCAGCTGGCGGCGACGTCGCCCTTGAGCTCCTTGAGGTGCGCCTCCTCCTCGGCCCGCTTCATCGCGAGCAGCTTGGCCTTGAGGATGACCATGGCGCTGGCCTTGTTCTGGATCTGGCTCTTCTCGTTCTGGCAGCTGACGACCGTGCCGGTGGGGATGTGGGTCAGCCGGACCGCGGAGTCGGTGGTGTTGACGCTCTGGCCGCCGGGGCCCGAGGAGCGGTAGACGTCGACCTTGAGGTCCTCGTCGGCGATCTCGACGTCGTCGGTCTGCTCCAGCAGGGGGACGACCTCGACGGCGGCGAAGCTGGTCTGGCGGCGGCCCTGGTTGTCGAACGGGCTGATGCGCACCAGCCGGTGGGTGCCGGCCTCGACCGAGAGCGTGCCGTAGGCGTACGGCGCATGGACGGCGAAGGTGGCCGACTTCAGGCCGGCCTCCTCGGCGTAGGAGGTGTCGAAGACCTCGACCTTGTAGCCGTTCTGGTCGGACCAGCGGACATACATCCGCATCAGCATCTCGGCGAAGTCGGCGGCGTCGACGCCGCCGGCGCCGGAGCGGATGGTCACCAGGGCCTCGCGCTCGTCGTACTCGCCGTTGAGGAGGGTGCGGACCTCGAGGGTGTCCACGGCCTTGCGGAGCTTGGCGAGCTCGGAGTCGGCCTCGGCGCGGGCGTCGGCGTCGTTCTCCTCGGCGGCGAGCTCGACGAGCACGCTCAGGTCGTCGACCCGCTCCTTGAGGGCGTTGAACCGGTCGAGCTGGCCCTGCAGCATCGAGAGCCGACCTGTGACGCGCGTGGCGTTGGCCTGGTCGTCCCACAGGTCGGGGGCGGCCGCCTGCTCGCCGAGGTCGTCGATCTCGCGCTGCATCGCGGCCGGGTCGAGCACCTGCTCGACCGTGCGGATGGTCGCGGAGAGCTCGCTGATTGCGGAGTCGAAGTCGGTGGCTGCCACAAGTGCCAAGGTTACGACCTCGGTCGGCGTGCGCCGAACCCCGGCAGGCCCTGCGCCGTGCTCAGTCGACCTCGGGGCGTACGACGGCCGATCCGGTGGAGGTGACCGTGGTGTCGATCGCGCCCCCGGGCAGCTGCAACGGCAGGTCCGCGGGGGCGGTGACACGGACGACGATGCGGTCCGCGCTGACCGAGACGGTGTAGGTCAGGCCGGGGTGGTCGCGGCGTGCGCCGACCTCACGCAGGTAGGTCCGGACGGCCGCGTGCGCCTCGGCGCGACTGAGGGCGAGGTCGCCCTCGTCCAGGCCGCCGGAGTAGACCTCCTCCCCCTGCGCAGCCAGGTCGGCGCCGCGCAGCGCCGCACCGTCGGCGAGGGAGTCCAGGCTCTGCCGCTTGAGATAGGCAGCACTCGCGTCGACCACGACCACCACCAGCATGAGGATCACGAACGCGAACCCGACGATGATCACGCTGGCCTGGCCGCGGTCGGAGGACGACCGACTCATCGGCCGCCTCACGGCGCGACCTCCCGGTACTGGCCGATCGGGACGGTGTGCGTCGCGTCCAGGGCGAACCGCGGCTGCCCCATGCCGAAGAGGTCCGGCAGCAGTGGCAGGTGCACGCTGGTCGCGACCCGGACCGTGATGACCGACGTGCCGCTGTGGCACCGGCGCGGGAACGGCGTACAGCTCACCTGCACCGACAGCGGCACGTCCTGGTGTCCTTGGTCGGCCAGCGCCTGGCGGGCGGCCGCCTCCGCTCGCTGCTCCCCCACCGCGTCCGACGGCGCAAGGGCGTAGGCACGGCCCGCAGCGCGGGCCGCGGCGCTGGTGCCGAACGCACCGCTCTGCACATCGAAGACGGACACCACGACCCACAGCAGCGGGACGAGGAGCAGCACCGTCAGCCACGTCATCTCCACCACGGCAGTGCCCCGGTCGTCGCGGCGCCTCACGGCTGCTCCGCCACCGCGTGGCCCGCGACGGAGAACGACACCCCGGGCCCACCCAGGCCCAACGCCGGGACGGTGGCACGCACGCGCACCTCGACCCCCGGTCGGCCGTCCACCAGCGCCAACCGGCCAGAGACCCGCGAGGCGAACTCGCCACCGATCGCGTCGCGGATCTGTCGACGGGTGTACGCCGCGCCGTCGATCGCCGTGCGGTCGGCCGTGGCGCCGTACCTCGCTCCCTCCGAGGCCGCGGCCGCCAGGGTGCTGCGGACGTGGAGCACCAGCCCGACCTGGATGATGCCGAGCACGATCGGGAGCAGCAGCACCACGACGAGCACGAAGTCGACGACGGCGGCGCCCCTCTCGCGCCCGCGCCGCGGGCCGTGCCGGGACGTCACTGCACGGAGTTGAGCGCGGAGCGGAGCATCTGGCGCAGCTCCGTCTCGGCGATGGTCCAGATCCCGGCGACGAGCGCCACGGTCATCACGGTCACCAGCACCCAGCCGGGGACGTCTCCGCGGTCATCGCGGTCGAACCGCGCCGAGAGGGCGGTCCACCACCCCAGCAGGGTGAGCAGTATCGGGTTCATCGGGTTCCTTCCTCATGGTGTGGTCAGGGAGAGGCCCACCAGCCCGGGCCAGAAGGCGAAGATCACGGTCACCGGGAGCACGAGGAACACGACGGGGACCATCATGAAGATCTCCCGGCGCGACCCCTGCTCGATGAGCTCGCGGCGACCCGACTCCCGCACGTCGGCTGCCTGGGCGTGCAGGACGTCGGCGAGGGGCGTGCCGCGCTCGAGGGCGACGGCGAGCCCGTGGGCGAAGCGCGCCACCACCGGCACCCCGGTCGTCGCGGCCAACTCGTCGAAGGCGTCGGCCACCGGTTGCCCGGTCCGGACGGCGGCGAGCACGCGGGACAGGTCCGCCGACAGTGCGCCACCGCTGCGGCGGACGACTCGGTCGAGGGCCGCGACCGGACCCTCGCCGGCCGCCACCGCGAGTGCGAGCAGCTCGGCGAGGATCGGGAACTCGGCGAGCACGGCCCGCTCGCGCTGCTTGACCTGAGCGGTGAGTCGGTTGTCGCGCCACAACACGCCGAGCACGAACCCCACCAGGGCCAGCACGACCATGGGCACCGGATTGGTCGCCGCGGTCCAGGTGCGCAGCACGCCGTACGCCGCGGTGACGGAGAAGCCAACCAGCCCCCACTGCACCTGCTCGACACGGAAGTCGTGGACGGTGCGGTCGATGCCCGCGCGGGCGAGGCGGCGGCGTACCGACGGGGCACCGCCGAGGACCCGCTCGACCCCGTCAGCGGCCCGGCGCAGCAGCGGGCCGAAAACCGCACCGACCACGCCGGCCGACGGGGCCGCCACGGGCGCCGGCGCCACCGGCGCCAGGTCCCGAACGTAGGGCAGGACCCGGGCCTCCAGCGGAGCGCGGCGCAGCACGAGGACCCGCGCCACCACCAGGAGGAGACCGCTCCCCAGCAGTCCCCCGAGCACGCCGCCCCAGATCGCGAGACTCATGCCGGCCCGCCGTGCAGCACCCGACGCTCGGCCGGGAGGCGACCGATCCGCATCATCACGCGGTAGGCGACAACACACGCGATCGCGCCTCCGGCGAGAATCAGGGCGCCGGTCGCCGACCGGTAGCGGGTGACGACGTCGGTCTGGAAACTCATCAGCAACAACGTCAGCCACGGCGCGGCCACAGCCAGGCGTGCACCGTTGACCGCCCACGACTGCCGGGCCTCGAGCTCGGACCGGGTGCGGAGGTCCTCCCGCAGGTAGCCCGACAGGTTGCGCAGGAGTCGGCCCAGCTCGCCGCCACCCACGTCGCGCGCGACGCGGAGTCCCTCGATCACCCGGTCCCCGACGGGGTCGGCCAGCCGGACCTTGAGCCGATCGAGGCTCTCACCGAAGCGGCCGGAGAGCTGGTAGTCCAGCGCGAAGGCGGCGAAGGCGGGTTGCAGGGACTCCGGGCCACGGTCTGCGAGCGCCGCGACGGCATCAGGCAGCGACATGCCCGCCCGGACCGCGCTGGCCAGGTCGTCGACCGCTTCGGGCCACACCTCCGCGAACTCCCGGCGACGACGTCGTACACGACCGGAGACGACCGCCACGGGGAGGTACGCCGCGAGTGCTCCCACGACCATCGCGATCGGAGCGGTGCGTGAGACGACCAGCGCCACGAGGGCGGCGCCGAGACCGGCAACGAGACTCAGCAGCGCCAAGGATCGCGGGGAGACGGTGCTCATGCCGGCCTCCTCGAGGAGACGGGCCCACCGGCCCGGCCGCCCCGCCGAGGTGCGCTGGACCGACGGCCAGGCGAACGCCGAGAAGATCAGCAGCGCCCCCAACCCGAAGCCGAGCCCGACCAGTGCGCCCATCGCTCACGCCCCCTGCAACAGGCGGTGGACGTCGATGCCCGCGCGTTCGAAGTTCTCCAGCCGCGGCGGCATGCCCAGGCCGCGACGGAGGCGACCGTCGACCAGCTCGAAGATCGGCGTGGTCTCGATGATGTCGGACTCGCTGCGCCCCGGCACGGCCACGATCTCGGTCACCCGGCGCTGGCCCTTGGTGCTGACCTCCAGGTGGACCACGAGATCCACCGCGGAGGCGACCGTGGGGACGACGAAACGGGCCGAGATGTTCTCACCGGCCAGGAGCGGCAGCGTGCAGGCCTTGGTGAGGGCCTCCCGGGCGCTGTTGGCGTGGATGGTGCAGAGCCCCGGCAGACCGCTGTTCAACGCCAGGAGCAGGTCGAGGGCCTCCTCGGCACGCACCTCACCCACGATGAGTCGACTGGGGCGCATGCGGAGCGCTTCCTTGATCAGGTCGCGCAGCCGGACCTCGCCGGTGCCCTCCAGTCCCTCCTGGCGGGTCTGCATCGCCACCCAGTCCGGGTGCGCGAACTGGATCTCGAAGACCTCCTCCGCACTCACCACCCGCTCGCCCCCGGGGATCGCGGCGGCCATGCAATTGAGCAGGGTCGTCTTGCCCGCCTGGGTCCCGCCGGCGATGAGGACGTTGAGGCCCGCCCGCATCGACGCCTCCAGGAAGCGCGCCGCCTCCAGCGGCATGCTGCCCAGCTCGACCAGTTCGGAGAGCTGGTGGGCGCGGACGACGTACTTGCGGATGTTGACGGCCGTGAAGCCGTGGGTGATGCCCTGCAGCACCACGTGGAGGCGGTGGCCGCCGGGCAGCATCGCATCGACGAACGGGCGCGACAGGTCGATGCGCCGACCGGTCGTCTTCAGCATCCGTTCGACCAGCTCGGTCACCTGCGACTCGGTGAGGACGAGGTTCGTCAGCTCGTGGCGACCGTCGCGGGCGACGAACACCCGGTCGGGGTCAAGTGTTCACTAGTAGTCTCTTGCACATGAGAGCCGGGATCTATGTGCGGATCAGCAGCGACACGGACGGCACTGGGCTCGGTGTCGCTCGGCAACGCACCGACTGCGAGGCGTTGGCAGCCCGCCTAGGTTGGCATGTCCAGCACGTGTACGAGGACAACGACGTAAGCGCAACCAGCGGAAGGGAGCGACCGGCGTACGCACGAATGGTTCGTGACATCGAGCGCGGGCAGATCGAAGCCGTCATAGTCTGGGATGTTGACCGGCTCACACGCACGCCGCGAGAGCTAGAGGACGTCATCGACTGGGCCGAGCGGCAAGGCCTGAGGCTGGCGAGCGTCGGCGGTGACATTGACCTCGCGACCGAGCAAGGCAGGATGCTCGCAAGAATGAAGGGCACGGTGGCCCGATACGAGGTCGAGCAATCCTCACGCAGACTCAGAGCCAAGCATGCCGAGCTGGCCTCAGCCGGACGGCATGTCGGTCCCAGGCCATTCGGCTGGGATTTCGTGGACACCGACGGGCAGAAGAACCTACGGGTGAACCAAGCCGAAGCCGCAGTCATCCGCGAGTGCGTGAGGCGCCTCCTCGCGGGCGAGGGGCTATGGAAGATCCGCAACGACCTGAACGACCGAGGAATAACCACCGCGACCGGTGGGCCGTGGCAGACACAGACGTTGCGACGGATGCTCCTGAGATGGCGCAACTGTGGCGTGCGATCCCATCGCGGCCGGGAGGTCGGACCGGGCCAATGGGCGCAGATCATCGACCGAGAGACGCACGAGAGGGTCATAGCGACCCTGACCGATCCGGCACGCCGGGCGAACAACCGCGGGACAGCGATCCGCTATCTCCTGACGGGCATCGCGCTGTGTGGCGAGTGCGACCGGCCCGTTGTAGGAACCAACGAGTTCACATACAAGGTGAAGGGATACAAGCGGAAGAACGCGACCGAAGCGCCCACGAAACTCCGTGTTTACCCGCACTCATACAAGTGCCCTCACGCCGGTTGCATGAAGGTGCAGCGTCGCATGTCCGACGTTGACGAGGTTGTCGAGAGTGTCGTAATCGACCTCCTAGAGCGGAACGGCGTCAAGATGTTGGGTGGCGACCCGGCCGCAGCTGAGGAGGCGCGCACCCGAATCAAGGAGCTGAGGGCCAAGCTCGACCTAGCCGCCGATCAGTTCAGCAACGACCTCATCGACGGCGAGCAGTTGACGCGGATCACCGCTAGAGTCCGCCCCGAGCTGGAGGCCGAGAGGGCACGCCTACACAGGTCAGAGCCGGACGACGATCTGTCAGAGTTCACCGGCGACACGGCCCGGCAGGCATGGAAGCGCGCCGACGTTGAGAGAAAACGCCGCGTGCTCCGCGCGCTTTCTGACCGCCTCAAGATGAAGATTGCTATCGATCGGATAGGCCCCGGCAATGGCGCGGAGTTCAACCCCGAGTCTGTGCCGATCACGTTCGGAGACGAGTCGTGACGGCCCATAGGTCCCCGCAACCCGATCCGGCAGTCACGTTTTCCCTCACCGTCTACTGCGACCACAAGATCTATTGCGACGACCACAAGACGTACTGCGACCACGCAGCGAAACAGCGTGCCCCATACACCGTCATTACGTTTCGCTACGGCACCACGGCCACCGGGGAGCTCAGATGGTGGTCATCCCCTGGTCGTGGCCGATACGAACTCACCGATCCCGGCCGCAAGCTGTTTATCAGTCGGGACGACCCGCGCCAACGCGGGTTTCACCCAATCCACACGCTGCCGAGCATTGAGCGTCACGCCGGGGCGCTGCCCGACGTACCTCACCCCGACACGTACCGAGTGGGATACGTCCTTGAGTGCGACCGCCTGGACGGATTCCTAGACGACGGGCAACTACTACAGCGCCGAGCGCGGCGGCACTCGGACCTGCTTCTAGGGCCAAGGACACCGGAACACCTTCCCCATGAGGGCAGGTGCGGACTTGGACGTCAGACACTTCTCGCGGAGGAAGCTCTAATCCCGATCCTTGACATGGCGCGGGCCGCGAACGTGCCGAGCCTCCCCCTGCTACGGATTCACGAAGAGTACAAACGGCGACGCGCAGCTGAGCGCAGTTGAGAGAGCGCGGCCACGAGCAACGACCCGCGCAGCCGCAGCCCAGCAGCAGCTGGCCGAGCAGCCGTGCCCAGGAGCGTCCTCGACGCGCTCGACCCGCGCAGCAGCGCGCCCAAGAGTCACCTCATCGTGCCCAGCAGCGAACTCAGCGTCGGAAACGCCCCAACTCAGTGTTGGGGCGGCGTGAGGAGAATGCGGTACTCCTGGCGTCGTCCTGGGCGTGCTCGGGTCGCGCGCTCAATGAGTCCATGACGCTGCAACTCGGCGACTTTCCGACGTACAAACTCAGTGTCGCTCCGGTACTTCTTGCAAGGAGCGCACCGGCAGTTGCCGCCCGAGCCGCAGGTGTCGGGTACCGCGCCGCGCATCGTCTCAATGAGTGGGTCCCACCCTGCCCAGTAGAGCGCCGCCGGCTTGCCGTCTCGCGGTGTGTCGAGCGCGGTGTGCGCCATCTTGACGAGGATCAAGAGCGCGTGAACGCTGAGGTGCTTGCCTGGGTCGCTGGCTCGCTGGTCCCAAACTGCGCGCACAAGGTTAGCGCCCATCGGTCGCCCCTGCCGATAGACTCCTGGTGTCGTTGCCACACGACTTTGAGCGCCGCTCGGAGGATCGCGCCGGGCGGCGTTCGCTCGCCCTCACTGACTAGCTCCACGCAAGATGCTGGCGATCTCGTCGCGCTGGTCGTCAGTGAGCGGCGGAGCACTGTCGACAACCCGGCGTACGTAAGCCTTCAGTCGAGCCGCGCGAAGGTTGCGCTTGGCCTCGATGAGTTCGGGATCGTCAGGCTTGCGGGATCGGGAAAGTGAGGCAACGCGGGCGTGTTCACGAGCAATCGTGGACATTGGTCGGAGCTCCTAAGGCATGACGAAGCCTTGTGTCCGATTCCCGCTGAGAGGAACGAACGAAACTCACGACGACCAATCCGGCGCCGGTACCGGGCGCACCACCCCAATCACTGGGCAGCCCGCGCGCTGAGCATATGAGGCGGGGTCGCTCCACTCGACACAGGGGGTCGGCGTGTCGTTGGTCGGGATTCTCGCTCCTGAGTGGGTTGGGGCGTTGCCCAACGCTGGGTTGGGGCGTTGCCCAACGCTGGGTTGGGGCGTTGCCCAACGCTGAGTTGGGGCGTTGCCCAACGCTGAGTTGGGGCCGAGGACCACACTTCAGGAGGAACAGAGGAACAACCTGAGGATCGCGGCGCGCGCTCGCTTCGCATCACGCTCGCTCGCTCGCTTCGCTCAACTCATCATCATTTCGTGCAAGCTCGCACGCAACCTTGCGTTGCACTCCTTCCCGCACGCACGCATGCATCGTTACGTGACGTACCGCGCGAGGGTCGAAGCGAGCGAATCTGCGCGGAACGTACGTGCCTGCGAATGATGATGATGCAACTAGAAGCAGCACACACCCGAGCAGCGCACCCAGGAGCGCCCCGCGCGACGTGCCCGGACAGCGTGCGCAGCAGCCGCAGCAGCAACGGCGCGACGGGCCGAGCAGCCGCCCGAACGGCGTGCTCGACCTGCCCGGGCAGCGCGCCCAGGAGTCATCAGCGCTCGACACCGGGCAGCGTTGCCCAAGAGCACCCGCGCTGAGCGCACCGGAGCAGCTGGCCGGGCAGTGCACCCCGATCCGCGTGCCCAGCAGCGTGCATGCCGTGCACGCCCTCGCGGCCGAGGAGCATGCTCTCAGGAGTGAACCGGCGCGGCTGGCCGGGCAGCGCACACGGGCAGGGTGTCGAGCAGCTGGCCGACCGTGCTGCACCCGGTCGAGCAGCTGACCCGGCCGCGTTCGCAGTGCTCACCCTCGACGCGGAGCAACGCCACCGGTGCGGGCAGGGTGCACGGCGGCCGAACGGTCACACCCGGGAACACCCGCCGTGCCCACCGTCGAGCAGCTGACCCGGCCGCGTTCGCCGTCGAGCAGCTGGCCCAGCAGCACGCCCAGGAGTCTCCCCAAAAGGAGTCACGCCGGAGAACGTCCAGGGAGTGACGGGCCGAGCAGTGCCACCAAGCGACGTGCTCGACGTCCTCCGCCCTCGGCACCTAGCAACGCCACCCGCGCGGGCAGGGTGCACGGCGGCCGAACGGTCACCGCCGGGAACGCCCGCCTTGCCCACCGTCGATCAGCTGCCCCGAGCTGCTTGATCGACGTGCCCGTCTCCCGCGCCGAAGCAGCTGGCCGAGCGGGTCGAGCAGCTGGCTGAGCAACACGCCAAGGAGCGTGCCAAGAGGGTCCCGAGCAGCGTGTCCAATGGCGCGCTTCCTCGCCAAGCAGCTGATCACACATAGGGTCCACAGGTAGGAGGTGGGCATCAGGTGATGGAAGAGGCTCGGGCGCGTCACGACGCCGAGGCGTGGTTCAGCGGCAGGGATACCGACGTACTGATCTACCGGCTGAACCGCCGGCCCCTAACCAGTGACCCGCAGCTCTTCAGGCGCCCCCCGCTGCTGGAACACGTGGAACAGGTGCTCGCTGGCGGTCACACCGCTCTTACGGGCCGACAGTTCCAACGCAAGTGGGCAACGGGTGACCGCGAGCGCGGCGACGACTTCATGACCGGACTCCTCGGTTGGGACAGGCAAGGTCCGGAGGAACCGGAGCACACCTACGACGAGACCAACGACCATTGGCAAACCGAACGTAGGCGGCGCAAGACCTCAGCGGTGGCTCCATTCGCGGTCCTGGTTGACGGGCACTACTTGGGGGTGATGCGCCACTCCAGCTTCACGCCTCAGAACGTCGCCAGCGCTATGGAGTCGCTGCTCAACTTCGGCGAGTCCACGAGGAGGATTCCGACCACCGAGTGGGCAGTGGAGCCAGTCGGCGATGAATCCCAGTTTCTTGACTGGCTCGGATCGCTGGATCGCCTAACGGAGGTGAGGTTCGTTTTCCGGCAGCCGAACCCGGATGCTGAGGAACTTTTCGCGCGGCTGGATCAGCGGATCACTTCCATGGGGGCTGACCAGATCGAGCAGCGGATCACGGCGAAAGGGGAAGAGGCCAGCTTGGACGTCGAGGCGGTGGCGAATGACGACACCAACCGAGCCTTCCTAGCTGCGGCCATGGCGGCCTTCGGTTATGTCCTCGGTAGGGGCTACCGTCACGGTAAGAGGGCGACCTTCAACCAGAAGGAAGCAATCGCCCGGGAGCGAGTGGACCCGCTCAGCAGCGATTGGCAGCAGGCGAGAGATGCCGTGCTAGGTGCACTCAGAAGAGCGGCGGGGAGGCGACAAGACCGTGGGTAGTCTGCGACGCCGTGCAGGTTTCTGGGCAGCGGTAGGGCGTCAAGACCTCCGCGTCCTCGTCACTCCGGAGATTGGTGGCGGCATCGTCCTAGGAGTAGGCGGCTCTCTCTGGATGATCCACAACGCGGACCTGGCTGCGCGAGCGAACCTGGTTGACTCGTATCTCCCCCTCGCTGGCGCGCTTCTCGGCATCGTCTTTGCTGCCCTGGCCCTAGTCGTTGGGCTGTTCACAACCGACTATCTGCGGCTGCTAGATGAGGACGGGAGCGGCGACGGCGTGGTGGGCTTCCTGAGCCCCTTCATGATCGCCATTGGCCTGCAGGTCACCGTCTTGATTGGCGGGGTCTCGTACGGTGCTGCAGCATCGCAAGTGCCAAGCACGGGTGAGGCGTGGTGGTTCGGCGTGGAGACGACGCTCTTCCTCGTCGCCGCACTGGACGTTGTGGCGCTCGCTAGGTCCGTCGTCATGCACGGCGTCGCAAGGTCCCGAATGAGTCATGCCCAAGTCGGCGACCTCGATAGTCGCCGCGATCAGCGACGACGCTCGGCGGGGGAATGATGCATCGGTCAGCAGCTGGGCCACGATGTAGCGCCCCACGACCTACCCAAGCGACCCAGCTGAACCGTCCCCTAGGAGCGCGTGGCCGGGTACGTGCGCAGCGCTGACCCAGCAGCGCGCCCAAGCGGCTTCATCGCCAGCCGGAGCGCGCGCCCAGCGCGTCCCGATCCCTGGCCCCCATGGGTGTGACCGGTCGGCCGTTGCGCACGCTCTCCCGGTTCGTTGCTCGGCGACCTGCCCCGCGGGGGTGGCGTTGCTCGGCGGCGAAAGCGAGCACGGCGAGCACGCCCGGGTCAGCTGCTCGACACCCTGCCCGTATGCGCTGCCCGGCCAGCCGCGCCGGTTCACTCCTGAGAGCATGCTCCTCGGCCGCGAGGGCGTGCACGGCATGCACGCTGCTGGGCACGCGGATCGGGGTGCACTGCCCGGCCAGCTGCTCCGGTGCGCTCGGGCACGCTCCTGGGCGTGCTGCTGGGCCAGCTGCTCGACCGGGTGCAGCACGGTCGGCCGGATGCTCGGCAGCCTGTCCGTGTGCGCTGCTCGATCAGCTGCTCGACGGTGGGCACGGTCGGGTGTTCCCGGGTGTGACCGGTCGCCGCTGTGCACCCTGCCCGCACGGGTGGCGTTGCTCGGCGGCGAGGGCGAGCACGTCGCCAGGGCGCGCTGCTCGGCGGCGCAAGCGAGCACGGCGAGCACGCCCGGGTAGCGGCGTCCCGCCCCGACGCCAATCAGCACGCCCAGGAGCATGCCCGGGCGGCGTGCCCAGGCGCGTGGCCGGGGAGTGAACGGCGCGGCTGGCCGGGCAGCGCATACGGGCAAGGTGTCGAGCAGCTGGCCGACCGTGCTGCACCCGGTCGAGCAGCTGACATGGGTGCACTGCTCGGTCCCTCGCACCCGGTGCTGCTGCCCGCTGCCCGGCCAGCCTCGGCGGCGAGGTCAGCCCGGCGCGGCCTAGCTGCCCGGCCCCTCGCCCGACCATCCTCGTAGGGGTGCCGACCAAGAAGCCGCGATGTTTACCCATCGGATTCGCTGCGAACGCGCGTCAATCGTCCGCTCGGCCAAGCACGTTGCCATCTGCGGCCAGAGCTGTCGGTGAATCGGAGGCGGAGCGTTGCTCGGTCCGCGTGTAACTCGTCCTGGAGCGACTCCGGGAAGTCGGTGAACGCAATCCACTCCTCGCCGGGTTGCAGACTTGCCTGTCCGGTGTCATCTCGCGTGTCGCCGTTGCGCGCTAGTACCTCGACATGGATTCCCCACGCTGGAAGATTGCTGGAGTTGCGCACATAGACCTGGCCGGAGTACCAGATCGCTATGAGCACGGCCTGACGTTTCCGCGCATCCAAGGAGGTCCGGTACAGCGCGGCTGCGGCAAGTAGGGTCGCACCCGCCGTTCCGATAGCCGCGATCCACTCTGGCAGATGATCCATTCGATCGAGGCTATGCCTTCAAGCAGGGTGGGTCGGGTGGGCGCCCGCGTGTTCCCCGCCGGGTCCCGTTGTCACCCGAGGGGAACGCACCTATGCGCGCGGGCATCACGCTCAGACGACACGTCGAGCGGATGATAGTTCCCCCGAGGAACCCGCCCGATACTCCTGGACATAGGCGCGATACCTCCGCGCATTACCCCGAGTAACAGGCAGGTCCCCCGATGGAACTATCCGACCTAATGACGCGCATCCGCGCAGCCGGAGCGGCCACCCGCGATGCTGAGCAGCGGCTCATTTGGGCCCGCAACGCCCGCAACGACCTCGTGGCGTACGCCGTCGATGTTGCGGGGATGACCACCGCCGAGGTTGCGCCCTACGCCGGAGTGTCCCAGCCGCAGGTGTGCCGGATTCTCGCTCACGTCTCAGCACGCGACGACGACAGCGACGCCTGAGGCAGTCGCTCTGCAACCTCGAGAATCGCGGAGCCGAGCCGCCGCAGTTCCTCAGGTGACGGGTCGGGCAGCTCGACCATGTTTCCGTCTCTCCTGAACGTGACCTCAGGAGCGGCTAGCGTGACCGGCCCAGCCGCCCCGGCCGCGTACTCCCACTGCGTCAGCTCGACCCGCAGCCCACCAACGTCGGCCAAGGTGGCAGTGTGCTCGCGGCCGAGCCCGTCGCCCAGGTGCGCATCCTCGTAGTAATGCCCACGCGGCCGCTTGCACCATCGCGGGCACGCGACCTCAGCCGTCACTGTTGACCAGCCCGGCACCGGCCCCCGGCGCTTCACAGTTCACCACCCGACATGACCGGCAGCGAGACGCCCCCGACAGCCGCGACGAGCGCGCCCTCTGGCACCGCCGCGTAACGCTGAGTGGTCGCCGGATTGGCATGCCCCAAGAGTTCCTGGACCGCCCGCAGATCACGGCTCGCGGTGTAGGCCTGAGTGGCGAACCGATGCCGCAGCATGTGCGGAGTCGTGCCGCGCGGAAGTACGGCGTCAATCAGGTGACCTACCGCGTCCGGCGTCAGGTGCTCGGACGGATCAACGGCCGGGAACAGCCAACCGCCCGGTTCAGGGTCACGCGGCCAACCCGTGGCCGGAAAGCCCTCACGCCGACGCCGCAGCTCGGCGCGCAGCATGTGGGCAAGCTCGGGGTGCAGCGGGACCATGCGCTCATGACCTCCCTTGCCCTTTACCCGCAGCGTCTCGGAACCGATGTCACTGGCATGTACCCCAGCGACCTCGGCACGACGCAGTCCGGCGAACAATGCCAGCGCGAGGGCGAGACGGGTGCGGTCGTCAGCGTGAGCGAACGCCAGCGCCACGGCCTCATCGGACGCCGGGCGGGGGACGCTCCGAGGCACCGTCACCGGTGACAGGTCGGTAGCAGGTGACTTCTCTACCCGCCCGTTCTGCTCAGCCCACCGGTAGAACAGCCTCAGGGATGTGCGACCGCCACGCTTGGTCTCCGGTGCCCAGTCGTCACGCGCCATGAACAGCGCTAGATCATCGGGAGTGACCGCCCACGGGTCAGCGTACGTCTCCGCCAAACGGCGCAGCCAGAACCGCCGAATGCGCAGCGTGCCCGACGAGCACGCCCCAGCCCGCAACCACGTGCACCACGCCTCGACAGGTTCAGCCCACGCACCCGGAACCGGCAGCAGTGCAGGCCCAGACGGCCGAGGCGGAACCGACGACACCCCCGCCATAGGTGAGCGCTGACACAACCCGGCAACCATGCCCCAGGTGTAGAAGTTCCGCAGCGAGCCCGTCACCTTCCGCCGCGTCTTCACCGCCCAGTTGTGACCGTCAAGCCACGCCGTCAACGCCGCCGGAGTCACCGCCCACGGCTCGGCCGCCGAAGTCTCCGCCATGTCACGCGCAAGCCAGCTCACATGCAGCACATACCCGGCCGCCGTGCTCTCCCGCCTACCCGTCGCGGCAAGATGCTCAGCCCACGCGGCGACCTCATCCGCCCACGACACCGGCAACCGCCCCGGCGCGAGCAGCTCAGCAACAGTCGGCAGACTCATCGGCCACCCCCGAACGAGGCCAATCCGGCCTGAGAGGACGACCGCGCCGGAGCGCGATCAGGGTGCCCGGCGTCTAGGCGACGCTCCATTTCAGCGCTCACGCTGGCAAGGCCGACCTCAGCGCAGCCGAGCGCGTCGTCGTCATCGTCCGCCTGAACGAGAGCGACGTACTGAGCATGCAGTTCGGCATAGACGCTCATTAGGTTGCCGTTGCTGAGGTCCGCCGATTCCCTCGACCAGATCGCGGCTCTATCCTCGTCTGAACTTCTGCTAGTTGTCATGGCGAGGAAACTAGTAGCGGATCTATTCAGGCTGGTTGATCCAGACCTCCTCGGGGAGTTGGTGTGTCTGACGACCTTCGTCTGAGCAGCGCTCCCGGCCCTGGCCCATTCCGGCCGTACCCGCTCAACCGAGGAGGATCCCAATGCCTGCTGCAGCCGCGACCGTCAACCTGGTCGATCTCTACCTCCGCCTGTCGATCTCAGCCGACGGAGCGGACTCGCTCGACCGACAGGAAACCGACCTCCGCAAGTGGGCGGCTAATGAGGGCTTGGAGGTCCGCAAGGTTTGGCGGGACGACGGACGATCTGGCTACCGACGCGGGGTCAAGCGTGAAGGCTTCGATGCGGCGCTGAAGGCGATCGTCGACGGCGAGGCGAAGACGCTCGCGGTCTGGAAACTGGATCGGCTGTCCCGACAAGGAGCCGGACAGGTTGGGGTGTTCCTCGACGACGTCGAGCGGGCCGGAGGTCGACTCGTCTTCCTGAAGGACGGCCTCGACACCCGGACCGGCAACGCGGCGCGCATGCCGATCATGGTGCTGAGCGAGATCGCACGGTCGGAGTCTGTGAATACGTCTCTACGCGTGAAGAGCCGAAAGGACCGCAATCGGGCTGACGGCCGCTATCTCGGCGGGCCTCCGCCCTACGGCTACGAGGTCGACGAGGAGCGACACTTCCGGCCGAAGGAGCCGGAGTATTCCGTGATGCGTGATGTCGTCTCACGCATCGTTGGTGGGGAGACCCTTCTCGCGATCGTTCGCGACCTAAACGAGCGCAGAGTCCCGACACGGCGCGGCGGGGCATGGCGTGTGAACACGCTCTCGTGGGCGCTGCGGTCGCCGACCCTGGTCGGGCTGACACCGGAGAAGCAACGCGGCGAGGACGGCACGTGGAAGTCGCAGACTCGGGCCTGGCGCAACCAGAACGGCGACACGGTCTCACTCATGGCTCCCGGCTGCGAGGCGATCGCGACCGAGGGCGAACAAGCGCGGATGCTCACAATCATGGATGAACGTCTCCGGCGCTACGGACGTGGGAAAGTGCCGGTCCGTCAGCCCCGAAGCCTCCTTGGTGGGCTCGTGCGTTGCGCGTCCTGTGGCCGCACGATGAACACCTTCGGCGGGTCATACCGGTGCCGTCGCTGGATGGCCGGCGGGCAGGAGGGCGACTGCCCGCGCCCGGTGAGCGTGAAGGAGGAAGTCCTAGAGGAGGCGGTCGTACGCGCCTGGGTGGCGCGGCTTGCGGCCCTCGACGACGACCCGGACTCGACACTCCTGCACGCGGTCGCCGACCGCTGGCTGAAGCGGTACGACCCAGCACCGCTCCAGGAGCGCGCCTCTCTCGCGGGCCGCGTCGAGGAGGCGGAGGCACGACTCTCGCGCGCCGATGATGACCACTACGTGAAGGGCACCCTCGACGAGGGGCGACACTCACGAATCACGGCCGCGCTGGCTGACACGCTGGCGGATCTCCGGGGGCGTCTCTCGGCGCTGCCTGCTCCGGAGGCGGACCTCGGCGGTCTGCTCGACCCCGAACTCTCCCGCCCCGCCTTCGACGAGTCGAGCGTGCACGAGAAGCGGGAACTCCTGCGCCTCGCTCTGGTCCGGGTGACCGTCACGCCCGCCCCGAAGCGCGGCGCTCGCTTCGACCCGGTCACGCGCCTGTCGTTCGGCTGGATCGGCGACGAGGGCGACGACGGCTGACGCGGTCCGTGTTGCCGCTGCGGAGGCCCCGGAAGTCGACCGACTTCCGGGGCCTTCCCGCGTTTTGCGTGAGCAGTTGGCACACCTGAGGCCCATTCCTACCTCGGCACGGGGAAGAGCCCGCGCCGACGACTCGCGCTCAGCGGAGTCGCGGCTGGCGGTCGCCCGCGCCACGGCGTGGAGTCTTACGCCCTTGCAGGGTCGGGAGGCTCCCCGCCTTTCGTTTGCCTCTAGATCGCTACGCCCAGAAAGGAGGTCTCGCTCATGCCGGAGTCATGGACTCAGCCGTGCGCGGAGTGCGGAGACCTGATGCACTTGACCACACGACGCGGGCGACCCCGCCTGACCTGCTCGGGCCGGTGCCGCGCTCGCCGCAACCGCCGCCGCGCGCGCTCCGAGCGCGACGTCCTGCGCGAGTTCGAGCGGCTGCTCAGCACCGAAGGCACCGAGGAGCAGTGGCGCACCTACGCCGACCTGCTCCGCTCTGTGCCCGGCTTCCGAGAGACCCACGACCTCGCGCTGCGCCGCGCACTCGCGGGCGAGCGCCGGGAGGAGACGTCCCCGACTGGCTCGAACCAGTCCCAATGACGCAGGTGACCCCTCCCTCTATTACCCCTCAAGTCGTCGTCTCTCGAAGAAGTAATAGAGACACCCACCACTAGCACCACTGGGACACCTTCCGACCAGTCCGCTGGACCGCCCCGAGAGGACCGACCATGCTCAGCCCCGACACGCTCGACGCCCTCGCGGCGCTCGACCTGCCGCGCGGCGGTCCCAGGCCCCGCGCGCTGCGACTCGACTCCGACGGCGTCACCCTGACCGCGACGCTCCCGGCACCCGCCACGCTCGCCGCGACCCCGGAGCTCTTCCCGGACGGCGAGAGCGCGGGGATCTGCCGCGTCGGCCGCTCCGGAGGGCTCACGACCACGAGCGGCGAGCCGCTGTCCTGGTCGCTGCACGACCTCGCCGCGCGACTCGTGGCACGGCTCGCGGACCTTCCGGACCGTGACGACGCCGGAGCGGTGTACCGCGACCTGCGGCTCGTCGCCCGCGAGTCCCCCCGACTCGCGACCGCCTACGCGGTCGACACCGCCCGCGCCTGGTGGCGGACACTCCCCGCCCGCTCGCAGCGACGCGAGCGGCGCTACCCGAAGGGCGAGACCGCTCGGAAGACCGAGCGCCGGGAGCGCTACAGGCACCAGGAGGAGGCATCGTCTCGCTACTACCTCGACGGGTGGCGCACCGGCTGGGACGGCGACGAGGAAGCACCCGCTCCAGGCTCGCGAGCCTTCGCCGCGACGCTCCTGGCTGACGCGGTCGCGATGTTGTCCGAACTCGCCGACGCCGAGGAGACCGTCGACGACGACGGCGAGATCCCCGCGCGAGCCCCTGGGCCCCGCCGTTTCTACGGCGTGGGCGACGAAGTGCTCGGCGCACGACGCAAGACCGAGGACGGCCGCGCCTACTGGACCGTCCCAGAGATGGAGGACGACGTGACGCTCTACACCGACGAAGAGATCCGCGAGGCCCAGGAGGTCCGCGAGATCGTCACCCGCCTGCGCGAGCAGCGCGACCGACTCGGACTCTCCCCCCGAGCGACCGGCACCGACGGCGACGTCGTCGACCTGGCCCAGCACCGCCGCCACACCTGAGCGGCCGACCGGCTCCGCGCCGGTCCCCTTCTCCTCCCCGGAGCCGTCTAGGACCGACTGACACAAGAGTCAGCGGTCCGAGTGCGGCCTCAGTGGTTGCCGCGCGCCCGGGTCAGCGGCTCCGGGGAGGTCTCCCCCTCACGCGGTCGAGCGCTCCCGCTCCCGCGCCTCTACTCCGTCCTGGCGGTCGCGGCGTGCCTTCGCCGCTGCTCACGGCACTCCTTCCGCGTGCCGCGACCCCAGGACGGGTCACCTCTTCCGCTCCCGTCGACCAGGTCGGCGAGCGGTCACGTCGCGCGACAAGGGCGCGACCTATGGATACGCGAGGAGGTCTCGCGGTCCTGACACCCTGAAGGAGTTGGGCTCTCATGAGCACGACCAACACCCGCCCCCAGCCCACCGGCTCACGCCCGCGCGCCGGTGGCGGCGACCGGCCACCTGGCCGCCCCGCCCGAAGGTCTCGACCCCGTCGAGGCCCTCACGCGAGCAGCGCGCAGCGGGCGCGCTCGACCACGCGCCGCACGACCCCGGTCCGCGCCGACGAGATCACCCCGCGCACGTCGTCCGACCACCTGGACGCCTACGCCCGCCTGTTCCGCTCCGCACTGGAGCAGGCACTCGACCGGCTCCCTGCCGATGGTGGCGGGCTGATGCTTGCCCGCTCACGCGCAGCGCTGCGGACCTACGACCTGACACGCGGGCTCCTGCTGGAGGAGTCGGAGCGGGTCCGCCTCGACGTCACGCGGACCGTCGCCGACGAGCGGGGCATCGAGCGCCTGCGCGGCGCTCCCCTGTCGAGCGAGATCACACCCGACGACCCCCAGGCCCGTCGCGTCTTCCGGCGCGGCGTCCCAGTCGAGGGTGCGCGAGTTCGTCTCGGCGGGCGCAAGCGCTGACGGCGCAACGACACACGGTCACCAACACCTAGAGGAGACACACACATGCTGGAGATGAAGGTCCGCAACCACGGCGGAACGATCGAGAACCTGCCCGACCGCGCGATCCTGCGGCACAAGCGGATGCCCGCTGCGGTACGTCGGGCACTGGAGGCCCTGAAGGCGGCATCGGCCGAGGTCGGCGCGGCGGCAGCGGTACACGCTCGCGCGGAGGCTTCCGCGATGGAGTCCACACTCCGGGTGCCGGGCGAGCGGCAGCGCTGGCTCGTCGAGGTCGGCCAGAAGGTCCGCGCCGAAGCGACGGCGCTGAACACGGCTCACCGGGCTCGCACGGTCGCCGCTCAGGGTCTCGTCGGCGCGCTCGTTGCGCACGAGACGCGAGTCGACGAGATCGCCGCCCGCCTGGCACTGGAGGCCCACGCCCGCCGCGTGGACGCCGCCGTCGCCTCGGTCGAGGCCGAGGCGGCGTATTACCCGGCCCAGGACGGCCTCGTCCTGCCCGACCACCCACTGAGGCCCGATCACCTGGTCACGACCCCGCTGGGCGACCCGCTGGAGCGACTCGACTGGGTCAACACGTACGCGCTCGCCGAGATCGCCGGAGACCGCTGCGGCCTGGTCGAGGTCGAGGCCGCTGAGGGCGGCGTCCGGCTCCTCACGACGACCGCGCGTGCAGCGATGCTCGTCGAAGGCTCCGGCACCGTCCACGGCACCCGCTGGCAGCACGTCGAGAACGAGGAGGGCACCCGATGAGGTCACGCGAGGAGATCGAGCGCATGGTCCACGAGGAGCAGGCGAACAGCACCGACCCGGCCGAGGCTGCCGAGGCGCGTCGACGCCTGGCCCAGGGCGAGGACGACGACGCCCTCTTCCGCGCCGCGCGCGAGCGACGGGGCCACTGATGGGACTCCTGCGCCCACGTCCGGGACTCGAACCCGTCCATCCCGCGGCATTCGAGCCTGCGGCCCGGGAGGCACCCACCCCCGGCGAACGAGCCGCCCGGCGTGCTCGGGCCGCGCACGATCGAGCGGCACGCGCCCGGGCACAGGGCCGCGTGCCCCTGGCGGAGCGCATGAACTCGACTCCGCCCGACGAAGAGGAGGTGTAAACGATGGTCGGTCCCTGGGACCACGTCGAAGACACACACGACGCCCGATCGGCTCGACGGCTCGGACACGACGAGCGAGACGCCGACTGGGTGCTCGGCCCACTGAAGCGCGGCGACATCCGATCCGCCCACTCAGACCGTCCCCATTCGCGAGCTTCACTGCTCAACCGCGGTCAAGATGAACCGCGTAACGCAGGTCGGTCCGAGGAGGACTGACGCGGCAGACACTCGCAACGCCGACGGATTCAGGTCGAGGAGTCCTCGAATGGGGGCCGGGTCTGACCATCCGGCCCCCGTTGAGGTGCTTCACGACCGAACTGGACGCCCTGCTCGATGATACGAGGCAGGCCGGAGACTAGGCGGGATCTGTGCCCGGCACGGGTGGCAGGTTGTATGCGAACTTCCGGGCCGCGAGATCATCGTCGAGCGGCGACCAATCGGACCAGACTCTCATCTGTCCGCCACTGGTCGTGACAGTTCCATCGGGGTTTCTCTCCCACTGAATCTGGTCCACCACGATGAGGTCCGTTGGCGTGAATGTCTGGCCGTGCACGACTTCGTTGATGGTCAGCTCAACAGTGTCGATACGCATCGAACTACCCTTAACTTCACAGTGCCGTTCGATCCCGTGAAGCTGCAGCCAGATATCGTAGGGTTTACCCAGCTCTTTGATGCGAGTCGCCCCCAACGCTGTGTAGTGGTCGATCGCAGCGTTGACGGCGTGAGTCTCGATTGCCTTCCTCAGCACGGGGTCTTGGGCTCGCGTCACACGACCCTTCGGCGCGCGACCACCCGGACGTTGGGTGTCCTCCACAAGCTCATCGTCGACCTGAGACCTGTCTGAGGGCCGTGCGACCTTGAGCCCCGGCAATAGGTTGAGGACTTCTTTCGGAAACTTCGTCAAATACCCCTGCTGAGCTCGGAGCTGATTCCCTCCGTACTCATACCAAGGAAAGTAGACCGACCCGTCTACTTTCTCCTGCAATTCAGCCTTGAGCTGCATTAGATCCGCGCGCGCGCCTTGAATCATCGACTTGTTGACAGAGCTTCCGAGATCGTTGACACCCCCTAGGCGGACCTTCCATCCCTTTCCGCTATGGACGGTCTGATTGGCGCGCCCTGACGCTCCACGGGGTTCCCAGTGGAACCTTCTCAGAGTTTCGGCTGGTCCCTGCGCGATGGACCAACCAACGATGCTTCCCGCTCTCGCCCCCACGGTCGAGAAGTGGAAAATGACGTCGCCAGGCTTTACGAGGGAGGGCAGTTCGTACGACCAGTGACCACCGACGAGCTGCGGCGCGAGCAGCTGATTACCCGGGTCGTCACCCGTGAAGATCTCCATCCAGTAGCGCTGCTCAGGATCGTTCTCCCACCACACGTTAAGTGCCATAGGACCATTCTCACGCGTAGTTGGTGAACCCTCCAGCACCGCGGTGACTTCCCGGTCATTGGATCACCCCCTGGGGGAACCCTCCCCCTCCCCCCTTCTTCCTCTCTTCCGGGAGGCATGGCTCGGCAGGCAGGGCACGTATCGCCTCTTGCGTACGCCAACGGCATGTACAGCGCTCACCGAACAACAATGAAAGGAGGCCCCCGTGGCCGACGAAGAGAACAGATACGAGGGGCTCCCAGAGTCTTGGAGCGACTCCGCTCGCGAGACCTACGTCCAAGTCGAGGAGGCGGTGAGCGACGACGCGGCGACACGGGCCGCGCTATACGAGGCGTGCGCTCTACTGGCGCGGGCCGACGCGTTGGCGGAGGCAATCGGCGAGGAGGGCTTCGTCGTCAACGGCTCGCGATCTCGCGTTGTCAATCCGCTGATCCCGGAGGAACGGCACGCACGGACAGCGGCGATGGGGCTCCTAAAGAGCCTCGGACGCGCGCCAGGTCAGTCGGGCGCGTCGGCGGCTGGCGCGGCTCTGGTATCGAAGCGCTGGCAGGGCCGGACTCCTGGGCGGCGGTCCTCGTGAGGCGGCGTCGGGAGCCTGCTGTGGCGTCTCGCGCGACCGCTGATCCCTTCCCTAGCGTGGTGGTTTCGGAGGAGATCCTAGAGCGCGCTCGTCGCGAGGAGGCGGTCGAGCCGTTCGCTGGGGTCGACCTCCTGGAGGACTACCTACGCGACATTCACGGTCTGGAGCCTGACCAACGAGAGGACGGCGTGCTCTTCCGCGCGTACTACGACGCGACGGGGGGCCGGGCCCTGTCGTTCCTGGCGGACGGTCTTCTGGCGGAGCGTTCGCCGTTCTGAGCGCGGTCTCAGCCCTTGAGAGGAGCGTCCTCTCGTGGGCTGGAGCGCATCCACGGTCTTGCCTTCGCTTGACGGTCGCTTCCGGTAGCGTCCCGCCAAACGAGTGTCTCGGGATCCGTTAGCGGGGGTTATGGCATGGCCGGAGAAGACAACCAGGACACCGGCCGGGATGGTCTTCACGAGGCCAAACGCTGGCTAGATCGAACGACCCGAGTTCACGAGAGTTGGACTCATCGGGACAAGCCGCTTTCGGAGCTGCTGGAGTTCAAATGGCCGCACGCAAAAGAGACGTTCTCGTTTGACCTTGGCGGGAAGTTCCGTGGGACGGGCCTTCAAGACCAGACGTTCCTCACCGAGGTCAAGAAGTACAAGAACGAGAGTAACCTCCCGACTCACTTTCGCGACTTCCTTGCGAAGTGTTACGTCGCGATTCTCGCGCACCCAGCGCGGTGCGATCACTTCCTCTGGTTCGCCTGGTCGCCTTTCCAAGCGAAGTCGTGGGACACCCATACGTCGACAGAGAGTGTCAAGAAGGCGCTCCTGCATCAGGGAAACAGGCACCGGATCTTCGGCACCGATGACGAGGCAGAGGCTGCAGCTCAGATCGACGCCGAGGCCCTCGTCAAGGTTTCAGAGAGAGTTTGGCTCCTGACCTTCACGGACAAGCAGCAAGATCTCGTTCTCACCCGCGAGCACTACATCGAGGTTGTGAAGATGATTACGGCAGAGGCGGTGTAAGTGGTGCGAACTGAGTTCGCCACAGCAATGGCCGAAGCCCGTCAGCAGGACACCTCCGACGCGCGAATCGAGCGCATCAAGAGGGCGGTGACGGCCGAGTTCCGCGCTGCCGATCCAGCAGTCTCCGTCAAGTTCACCGACTACTTCAATCATGTCGTCGTACCGGACATGGTTCTTCGCTGGCCGGAAGAATCACGGGAACGACTCTTGTTCCTCCGTCCTTCAGCGGCTGAGGCGTGGTTAGAAGATGACATTGCCTCCCTGTCCTCTCACCGTCCGGTGATCTTCACACTGGAGGATCTGACAGCGGAGGAGGAACTGAACCGCGAGGAGCGGCCACCCGCTTCGAGCGAGCGCCTTCAGGCTTCTGCGGCATCCGCGGACACCTGGATCGCAGATCCCTCAGCGATCGGTGGTGTAGCCACAGCCCGCAAGGACTCTGCGGTTATAGGTCTCCTGGGGCAGGCTCTCGTACGCGGCGGCAAGGGCGTCTCGACCGGGCAAGCGGTGGAGCGACTGACAACGGCGACCGAGACGGCGTTCGAGAACGCCGAGGCGCTGAATGCTGGGTCGATGACCGAGAGCGTCGCTTCCCTCGAAGGAAGCCTCGACTCGCAACAGGCGGGCCGATTCACACGAATCTTGCGCGCCGTATGGGAGGGGAACGGCGGGGCCGGTTCGGCGTTCCCGACTACATCGTCGACCGGCCCGCTGACCGATGACGATCTCTTCTACCTAATGACGACGCTGGAGGACGCTTCGGCCGACTTCTGGCGACGGGTCGGAAAGAACGTCACTACAGCTCAATTGGGGCGGCTGCGCATTGAGGACCCGTCCGCAAGCCTTCAGACTTTCGTAACTGCAAACCTAGAGTTCCTCACCTCAAAGGGAATCCGCGCGACTGGGCAACAGGTCCGTCTGTCGGAATCCGAGGAGTTCCCGCGCTGGGTTGTCGACAGAGGATGCCTCGCGATTCGCGGCGCAGAGTGGATCGCTCACTTTGCGGCAAGACGCGCAGAGGAGTTGCCACCGCCCGAGGTCCGACAAGGATTCTCCCTTGACACGCTTAAGAAGCGCGCCGCAACATCCAATACGGCCGTGACCCGCGTCGACTTCGGGAAGGGCGATCGAGGCGTTTCGTACGAGAGTAAGGAGCGACTGAACGTCTTACGCGACAAGGATCTGACGCAGTTGGCCCAGGACGTTCCCGGGCTGTCGGTTGAGCGTGCTGCCCTGGCCATTCCGGGCGGAGGAATCGCCACGCTCGACATTCCCGCTCGGACGGCCCTGGGCCCGACTAGTTCCGTCCTGCCGATTGGGAATCTGGCCCGCGCCGCGCTGCCTTTCCTGGTTGATCTCACTGACGACGAAGCCGAAGCGGTGGGAAACCTGCTCATCGCTGACGGAGCGCAGGGTGACTTGTTCGAAGACATACACGAGGCAGATACCTCTGATAGTTCTGCCGCGGTCGAGGAAGCGGGCCAGCACACGGGAGACGAGGAATGATTCTTGCCGCCGGGGCAAACGCAACCTCGTTTGCGGCTGATTGGGGGCCGCTCCTGGTCACCGCCGTTCTGGCCGTCCTAACGGGCTGGTACGCGATCCTGACGAAGCGGCTAGCCGACTCCTCGGAGCGCTCAGCGGGGAGTGCGAAGAAGGCGGCAGAGGCAAGTCAGGCCGCTGCGCAGGTGGCGAAGTCGTCTATGTACGTCGGCTTCCGCCTCACTCCGTTCTTCTCTCGCGGGGAGCCGGTGGACTCGCTCGAGGCGAGGACCGTAATCGCTGGGACCGAACTCGAGTCCGACGGGGCCACCGTCTTCGTTCACGGGCTGCGAATCGATCGTCTGCACGTGCCGATCGGCCCTCATGCCGGTAAATGGATCGACGTTGGCGAAGACCTAACGGCGACGATCGCCATGTTCGCCAAGGGCCAGAACGATCTGCCCGTGCGACTGCATCGAGGCGAGAAGGTGTTCTGCCACCGCTCGAAGCCGATCGCTAGCGATCCGGAGAGGCTCGTCGAGATGGAGGCAACTGTTACGTACTCCCTCGACGGCGACGCTCAATACGCAACGCCTCGACGCGTCCATTGGAGAGGCAACCCGGGCGTCGACTACGACAACTAGTCGTATGCGCCCAGCAGATAGCTGGGAACTCAGCGGCATGGGGTCAGTCAGTGTTACTCGGCATCGATCGCTGACTTGTACCGTCACCCCTAGGCCCTGACCGGTGGGAAGCGGTGCCCAAAGATTTCGCGATTGTGGTAGTCGATCGAGCCCTGCGAGATCTGGTGTCCAGGAACCTGCCGCAGCGCTGCAAAGTCGAGTCTGATCGCGCCGTAGTCGCAGAGAGCGTGGTGATTAGGGCAGAGAACGATGATGTTCTCCGCCGTGTCTGGGCCGTTGTGGGCTCCCCCGAGAGGAATGATGTGGTGACCCTCAGAGTAGGTGCGCCCGTCACCGAGCCTGAGGGCCTCGCCGCAGATCTGGCACCTGTCTCGGTGAAGCAACTTGACCTGCCGCGCCAGACGGGTGTCTCGCAAGATCCGGTACGTGAGCTGGGCGGCGCGCTGGGGTTGCACGGCTCCACCGTCGAGGTCGGCGGCGGCCGGAGTCTCCTCGACCTGATCTCGAAGCCCCCAGACTCCGGCGCCCAGGCCCTGAACGGAGAAGAAGAGATCAGTCCCGTGCTTGAACCCCTGCGAGTCAGACGAGTGATCCTGGATCATCCGCCGAACTGTCGCCTCGGTGACGTTGGTCCGCTGCACCCCGCGCCGCTGTGCGGCCTCGTCGTAAATCTGCGCGAGAGTAGCGCTGCCGCCAAGAGTGCGCAGCGCGTCCGAGATGTCTTCTAGCCAGGTCACAGTAGACAGAGTCTCATCGCCTCGGGATCATCCGGACCGCTTTGTCAGGTCGTCCGACTGTGCAACTCTTCTCGATCTCCGGGTCGTCGAGCAACGGCTGGAGCGGTCCGAAGCCCGAGACCCGCGCGACCAGCTCCGCGACCACCGCCGCGGCATCGGCCACGGGTGCGACGACGCCGGTCAGGCTGCGCTCGTCGTGCTCGCGTACGACGCCCTCGGCCAGTCGGCGTACGGCGTCGACCTCGCGTTGTGGGTCCAGTCCCTCGGCACGGACCAGCCGTCGCAGCGACTCGTCCAGCTCCGACACCACGTCCTCGGGCGTCGGTGCAGCCGCAAGGGCGGCGTCTGGTTGCGGGGTCGCCGAGGGCGAGGAGAGCAGGGCCACCGTGAAGTCCCGAGATCGACATCAAGTTGCCCCTGCAACCTAAGTGAGCGCGCGCCGGACCGCCACCCCGAAGAATTCACCTGTGGACGGTGACCGAATCCGGCGAAACGGTGGCGGTGGGTCCCCACACTCCCCACAATGGGGGATTACCGCGGACGGGTCGCGGTCGAGACTTGGCGTTGGAGGTTCCAACGATCGTGCGACGCATTCAGCCACCGACGCCCCGTGCCCTGCGGCCCAAGCTCTTCTCGGCCGTCGCAGTCAGCACGGCCGCCTTCCTGCTCGCCACCTCCAGCCAGGGTCCCGGCGTGACGCTCGCCGACCAGGCGCCTCCGGCCGCCCCGGCGGCCCCCACCATCGTCGACGACGCCGCGCCGGAGGAGGTCGGGACTCCACCGCGCGGCGTCGTCGCGCCAGACCTCACACTGCCCGCCGTCGGCCTGCTCGACCGGTCCGCCGACGGCACCGCCGACGCGCCCTCCGTGGCGATCGCGGCCTACCTCCACGCCGCCGCGGTCATCGACGCCGCCGCCCCCGGCTGCCACCTCGACTGGACGCTGCTCGCCGGCCTCGGCGACGCCCTCACCGACCACGGCCGCCTCTCCGGCGACCACCGGCTCGACGACCGGCACCGCGTCCGGCCCGCCATCGTCGGCGACCGCCTCCGCGACGACGCCGGCCAGCGGGTCCCCGACAGCGACGCTGGCAAGCTCGACGGCGACGACCGGCACGACCGCGCCGTCGGACCGATGCTGCTGAGCCCGTCCGCCTGGCGCACCATCGGCGTCGACGGCGACGCCGACGAGCTGCGCGACCCCCAGGACCTCGACGACGCCGCCCTCGCCACCGCCGTCCTGCTGTGCAGCACCGGTGCCGACCTCACCGACCTCCGCGAACGCCGCGACACCCTCCTCGAGACCTACGGCGACGAGGCGTTCGTGATGCGCGTCCTCGCCCTCACGACGCAGTACGCCGCCACCCCGGCCAGCAGCGTCGTCCCCGTCCGGATCGACGCACCGGTGCCGGTGCCGCCGCCGACCACCATCGTCCGCGCCCGCCCCGTCGGGCCGACCGCGCCGGCGACGGGCCGGGGCGGTGACACCGACCCGAGCGACGGCGCCACCACCCGCCCGGTCAAGAAGCCCTCGACCAGCGACTCCGGCGGCAAGGACGACCGGGACGACACCCGCCCCCACGGCGGGAAGAAGGGCGCCAAGGGCGAGGACACCGGCAAGGGCCCGGACGGCACGAAGCCCCCCAAGCCACCGAAGGGCGACGGCGGGACCGGCCAGCCGACCCCGGGACCCGGTGAGGCCGACGGGGACGGCGAGGCGCCGACCTGCACGCCCCCGACCGACCCCGACGAGGAGCTCGACCCCGCCGAGGAGACCGCCGAGGACCCCGACGGCACCGACCCGACCGACCCCGACCCGACCGGGCTTCCCGCGACCGAGGAGGGCGTCGAGCCCGACCCGACCGAGGGCACCGAGGCTCCCGCCGACGGCGAGGAGTCACCCGAGGACGGCTCCGACGACGAGGTCGAGGGCGTCGAGGAGACCGACGAGGACGAGGATCACTCCTGCTCCGAGGCCGCCGACGGCCCCGGGGCGAGCCCCTCGTCGTGACCCAGGCTCGTCGCGTGCTGCAGGACGGCGACCGCGGCCAGCTGTGAGGACACGTCCAGCTTGCGCAGGATCGCCTTCACCTGGCTGCGCACCGTCCCGATCGTGACGCCACCGGTCTCCGCGATCTCGGTGACCGTCCGTCCGGCCCGCAGCTCCTGGAGCACCTCCAGCTCGCGCGGCGTGAGCGTGGTCAACCGGTCCATCAGGGCTCGCCGCGAGGCGGAGGACTCCATCCACTCCTCGATCAGCGCGTCCCGGTCGGCCTGCGACATCACGGACTCACCGCGGCACAGCCGCGACAGCGCGGCCGCCAGGGTCTCCAGGCTGGTCGTCAGCGACATCACCGCCGACGCACCCGACGCCAGACCGCCTCCCCACTCCGGGCCGGGCGGCGTACCGGTCAGCAGCAGCCACCGGTGCTCGCGGAGCTCGGCGAGCGTGCGCATCGCCGAGACCAGCTGCACCGGCTCGGGCAGCTCCTGCAGCAGCACGGCGGCGTGGGGGGAGAAGGCACGCAGCCGCATCCCGAGCTCGCGGATCTCCGCGGTGCTCCCCGGGAGCGGCACGCCCATCACCTGGAACCCCCGCCGCGACAGGGCGACACGCAGCGAGTCGCCGGTGAGATTGAACTCGGCGACCACCGCGACCCTCCCGAGCGGTCGGCGGCCCTGTCGGCCCAGCGCCGACACCCTCCCCACCCTGGTCCCCTCCCTGTGCAGGCTCACGACAGGTCTCGGTAGAAGACGCCGTCGATCGTGCCGTTGAACTGGTCGGTCGACTTCTCCGGGATCGTGCCGTCGCTGCCGACCTTCGCGCCGATGGTGAGTGCCTCGTCGTGGCTGAACTCCACGACACCGGTCCGGCGACTCACCGAGGCGGTGCTGACCTCCTCCCCCGCCTCCAGGTCCTCCACGCGCAGGCTCACCACGTCACCGCGGCGGCTGCACTCCACCAGGAACCAGTGCTCGGTCGGCACCGGCTCCTCGAGCTTGACCAGCGCCTCGCCGCCGGTGCCCGCGATCCGGCACGACGGGACTCCGCCGTCGAGTTGCACCTTGTACTGCGCGTCGCCGGAGAAGAGGCCACGTTGCAGCAGGTTGTTGCCGTCGTCGTTGCCGCTCCCCTCCGACTCCGTGTCGAGGTTGAAGCGCGCACCGAAGGAGAAGTCCCCGTCACCGGGCTGCAGGACGTCCTCGTCCCCCATCGGTGTCACCACCAGGGCCGCCGCCGGCGCGCTCGCGGCACCGGTGTGGACCGGCATCTCCGCCGCGCCACCCGGGGCACCGGAGCCCAGTCGGACCCGTCCCCCGTTGTCGGTCGTCACGGTGATCCGGACGCGGGCCGAGCCGCGGTTCTCCGCGCGGGACAGCACGGTCCCCACCTCGGCCACCACGTCGTCGAACTCCAACGCGAGCAGCCCCGGCTCGGCCACGGCGAACCGCGCCTCCGACGCGACGCCCTGGGCGGTCCCGCCCACCGCGCACCCTCCCAGCAGGAGGGCGGGGAGCGTCAGACCGAGGAGTCGTGGATTCATGCGTGCCCGGTCCTCACCCAGCTCCGATGACGGCGGTCAGGGCGACCACACGACGTACCGAGGGATCCGACGTCGCGACCCCACCCGACTGCGCACCACCCGCAACCGGACCCGTGTCAGCAGTCATCGACGTGATCCGACCACCACCAGCACCATCCGAACCCCCACGCACCTCATAGGAACCCGGCGCCGACCACGCCACCGCATGCGACGCCTTCGCCGCCCACGAACTCACCACCCAGTCACCCGGACCCGTCGACACATCCGGCACCGCATGCGCCGTCCCGTCCGCAGTCAAGATGTCCGCACCCGAATCACTCACCGACGCAGCACCACCCGACCCCCGATGCGCCGTCACCGTCAGGTCAGCCTTCGCATACCCATCCAGGCTCACCACCACCAGCGACCCCGCATCCGACGCCGTCGCCGCACGCGTCCACAACCGACCCTGCACATTGCTGCCCGCGACACTCTCCAACGGCGTCCACCCCGCCGGATCCGCCACCGACACCCCCTCGGTGTTCACCGCCATCGACAACAACAACCGGTCACCGGCCTGCACCCCACCCGGCACGAACACCGTGTGGTCCGCCGCATTCGTGTTGCTCGAATCGCTCCCCACGAACGACACCGCAGCCACCGGACCCTCCTCCGGATCCGCCTGCTCCGTGGCCGAACCCACCGCACCATCGTCATCAGTGACCGTCAGCTCCACCGTCCGCGGCCCCGCATCCGCATACGTGTGCGACACCGACGCACCCGACCCCGACTCCCCATCACCGAAGTCCCACGCATACGACGCCACACTCCCGTCCGCATCCGAGGAACCCGAACCATCGAACGAACACGTCAACCCCAGACACGACACCGAGAACGACGCCACCGGCGCCTGGTTCGGCGTGCCGCCGCCCCCGCCGCCGGCGGGGCTGACGACGGCGGTCAGGGCGACCACACGGCGTACCGAGGGATCCGAGGTCGCGACCCCACCCGACTGCGCACCACCAGCAACCGGACCCGTGTCAGCAGTCATCGACGTGATCCGACCACCACCAGCACCATCAGTCCCCGCACGCACCTCATAGGAACCCGGCGCCGACCACGCCACCGCATGCGACGCCTTCGCCGCCCACGAACTCACCACCCAGTCACCCGGACCCGTCGACACGTCCGGCACCGCATGCGCCGTCCCGTCCGCAGTCAAGATCTCCGCACCCGAATCACTCACCGACGCAGCACCACCCGAACCCCGATGCGCCGTCACCGTCAGGTCAGCCTTCGCAAACCCATCCAGGCTCACCACCACCAGCGACCCCGCATCCGACGCCGTCGCCGCACGCGTCCACAACCGACCCTGCACATTGCTGCCCGCGACACTCTCCAACGGCGTCCACCCCGCCGGATCCGCCACCGACACCCCCTCGGTGTTCACCGCCATCGACAACAACAACCGGTCACCGGCCTGCACCCCACCCGGCACGAACACCGTGTGGTCCGCCGCATTCGTGTTGCTCGAATCGCTCCCCACGAACGACACCGCAGCCACCGGACCCTCCTCCGGATCCGCCTGCTCCGTGGCCGAACCCACCGCACCATCGTCATCAGTGACCGTCAGCTCCACAGTCCGCGGCCCCGCATCCGCATACGTGTGCGACACCGACGCACCCGACCCCGACTCCCCATCACCGAAGTCCCACGCATACGACGCCACACTCCCGTCCGCATCCGAGGAACCCGAACCATCGAACGAACACGTCAACCCCAGACACGACACCGAGAACGACGCCACCGGCGCCTGGTTCGGGGCCGAGTTCTGGCCGTCCTCGTCCTGGGCCAGGAAGTAGTCGCGCGCGCCCCACTCGACGCCGTCGGCGCCGGGCCCGGAGACGGTCGTGGCCGTGCCGGCGACCGGGGCACCGGAGGCACCCTGGTGCTGCCAGTCGATGCGGCGCAGGTCCCCCGACGAGGTCGCCCAGAACAGCTGCGAGGCGGTGCCGAAGAGACCGCGCACCTCGGAGTAGTCGATCTCGCCGGTGCTGCTCGCCGCCACCAGGCGCTTCGCGCCCACCACGCCGCTCTCGGAGGTGAAGTAGCGGTAGTGGAGGAAGTCCGATCCGGCGAGGGTGTAGTAGATGCGGCCCGAGTCGTAGTACAGGCCGGTGAGGCTCCCGATGTCGGAGCGCCAGTCGGTCAGCGCCACGATCTGGTCGGCCCCGTCGACCGGCTGCGGGGCGCCGTACGCGTTGCCGTCGAAGGTACGCCGCGTGAAGATGCCGTCGCTCGTGGCCGTGTAGAGCCACCCGTTGAGCATGAACGCACCACGGACCTGGTTCCAGTCGATCCCGCCCCCGGGCACGGCCTGCGCCTCACCCACGGTGGTCTCGGTCATCGGCCGCCGCTCGATCGCCCCGTCCTCCGGCTCCACGGGGGGCACGTCGGTGCGCACGATCTCGATCGCGTTGATGAGCGGGTTCTCCACGAGGTGGAAGAGGTCGATGTCGACGTTGCCGTCGCTGGTCACCGCGAAGGACCGCATGGTGCCGACGTCGTCACCCACGCTGGCCACCAGGTCGAGGTCGTTGAGCACCCGCGTGCCGTCGATGTCGACGTGGAAGCGGCGCTCCCCCACCTGGTCGGTGCAGTCACAGCGGTTGGCGAAGTACAACCGCACCTCCAGCGGCGTCCCGGACGGGACCGAGAAGTCCCACTGCTGCTCCGGGGCCGAGGAGGGGTCCCACCGCTCGGTCGAGAAGACCTCCGACGGCGTGCTCGAGGGCACCGTGCCGTCGACGGTCGGGACCGGGCCCCAGCTCGCGATCTGCTGTCCGCCGTTGAGGTGCGGGGAGGGAGTCCCGGCCGTGTCCGCCTGCCAGACCGGACCGATGGGGGCGGCGATCTCGGGGCCACCCGCGTTCACGCGGTAGAGGATGCTCGGGTCGGGGACACTTCCCGTCCTCCCCACCGCGTAGAGGTCGTTGGGCAGCCCAGGCGTGGACACGGCCGGGACGTCGGGGCCGTCGGATCCGAGCAGCGCGATGCGACTGCGCAACTGGAAGTTGCCGATCCGATCGGTGTCAGAGGCGACCCACAGGCCGGCCGCGGTGCGCAGGAAGTCGAAGACCCCCACGCCCTTGGTGCGGCCCGGGTTCCAGGAGTACGGGAGGCCGTTGACCGGGTCGAGGGCGGCGATGCCCTCGCGACCCACGGCGCCCTGGCCCGGGTTGTCGCCACGGAAGGGGTTGTTCTGCCAGCGGAAGTGACCGCCCACGTAGACGGCGGTGTCGGTCACCTCGACGCCGTAGGTCGTGTCGCCGCCGGTGTAGTCCACCCAGGACGGCTGCACGTCGGTGCCGACGGCATCGGTCTCGAAGCGGGCGCTGGTGTCGCACGGTCCGTTGCTGCCGCCGTACGCCCCCGTGGTGGTGACCACGAAGAAGCGGCCGTCGGGCGAGAAGTCGACGTCGCGCATGTAGGTGTCGAAGGAGCGCGAGCAGGTGGCGGTGTAGAAGTTGGTCCGGAACGAGGCCGGTGCGGCGGACGGACCGCTGGTGTCCAGTGCGAGGAGCTGGTGGTTCACGACGCCGTCGAGGGTGTCGAAGTTGCCCACGGCCACGAGCCGGTCACGGTCGGGCGAGTGGTCGAACTTCAGGACCTGGGTGTTGCCGTCGTTGTGGTTGCCGTCCAGCACCAGGCCCATGTACGGCACGTGGTCGCCCGACCCCGGGTCGACGGTGGCCAGCGCCCGCTGCGCGGTGCCGCCGACGTGGGTGAAGGCGCCGCCGATCCAGAGCCGGCCGTCCACGAGCGCGGTGTCACGGATCTGACCGGTGATGTTGCCGGCGTCGAAGCTGGAGACGACGGAGCCGTCGGAGATCCGGACCCGCGCCAGGTTCTTGCGCGCGACGCCGCCGATGGAGCTGAAGTTGCCGGCCACGTAGACCGTCGCCCCGTCACCGGCGGAGAGGACCTTGTGCACCACGCCGTTGGGGTTGGGCACGAAGCTGTTGCTGATCTGTCCCGAGTCGGCGTCGAAGGCGAGCAGGTTGGCTCGTGACAGGGTCGACTGGCTGTTGTTGTTGCGGGCCGTGCTGAAGGTGCCGCCCAGGAACATGGTGTCGCCGACCTGGGTCACGGAGTACACCCGGCCGTCCAGGACGTGCGGGGTGCCGTTGACGGCCGAATCGCTGACGAGTTGGCCACCGGGTGAGTCCTCGGCGGAGGCCGGCGGTGAGGCGGCCAGCACAGCGACGGCCAGGAGCAGGGAGAGCAGCGAGACGACGGTCTTGGACATGGTCGGGATTCCTTGCGTGAACGAGGTCGGCCGCCGCGGCCGATCTCTCGCACGATAGGACCGCTCGCGGGCGCCGAACGGGCTCCGACCGGCAAGATCACCGATATCGGTGACGGCCTCCCGACGGGTGCAGGATTGGCTGGCTCCATGCCGATGACCAGGTCCCCGTTCTGGCAGTCGGCTGCGCCCCTGGCACTGCTCACCGTGGGGCTTCCGGTCTGGTGGGTGCTGGGGATCCAGGCGTTCCTCCCGCTGGCCCTCGCCGCCGGCATGGCGTGGTACCTGATGCGCCGTGACACGCGGGTCCACGTGCCGCCTGCGGCCGCCTGGTGGCTGCTCTTCCTGGTCTGGGTGGTGCTGGGCTGCGCCCTGCTGTGGTCCGACGCACCGGGTGCCGTCGACGGCGGCGGCGGCCCCGGGCGACCCATCGTCTACGGCTACCGCCTCGCCTGGTACCTCGCCTGCACGATCGTGCTGCTGTGGGTGGGCAACAGCTCGCGGGCGCGCCTCCCTGACCGCACCGTCCACGGCCTGATCGGCGTGCTGTTCGTGGTCGCGGCCGCCGGGGGCCTCCTCGGCCTCGCGGTCCCCCAGCTGGAATTCCGCTCCGCCCTCGAGTCCGTCCTCCCCGGCGGCCTGCGTGCCAACTCCTTCGTGAGCTCCCTGGTCCACGTCGAGGTCGCCGACGTGCAGTACGTCCTGGGACACCCCTCACCGCGCCCGAAGGCGCCCTTCGCCTTCACCAACACCTGGGGCAGCGTGCTGGCGCTGTCGGTCGTCTTCCTCGTGGTCCGTGCGATCAGGTCGGGCGCCCGGACCCGGCTCGCCGTGGCCGGGGTGATCGCGGTGGCACTCGTGCCGGTCGTCCACTCGCTCAACCGCGGCCTGTGGGTCTGCCTCGGCCTGGGCGCCCTCGGCGCGGTCGTGCTGGCCGTACGCCGCATGCGCGCCGACCGTGCCGTCCTGCTGGTCGCCGGCGCCGCCGTCGCGGTGGTGATGGTGGCGCTGAGCCCGCTGAGCAACGTCGTCTCCGAGCGACTGGACAACCAGCACAGCAACGATCGGCGGGGACAGCTGCTCGAGGCGACCGTGTCCGCGGTGTCGGAGGGTTCCCCCGTCGCCGGCTTCGGCACGACGCGCGACGTCGAGGGCAGCTTCGCCTCCATCGCCGGTGGCGCGACCCCCGACTGCCCGGCCTGCGGCGTACCCCCGCTCGGCACGCAGGGCCACCTGTGGCTGGTGCTGTTCTCCCAGGGGTGGCTGGGCCTGGCCTTCTTCCTGACCTTCCTCATGTCGTGGCTGTGGCGGTCCTGGCGATGTCGCACCCTGAACGAGACCGTGGCGACCTTCGTGCTGGTCTTCTTCGCGATCCAACTCTTCGTCTACGACACCCTCGGCCTGCCGCTGATGCTGGTGATGGTGGCGATCGGGCTGGTCTGGCGCGAGCAGCGCGAGGCGGCCACGACGCCACGGACGACGGCACAGCTGCTCGCCCGCGGACGGCAGGTCGTGCCCGTCGCGGTGACACTGGCCGTCGTCGGCGCCACGCTGGGCTGGTTCCTCACGCCCGGCGGCGACGACGTCGACCACGTGAGCGAGGCGCGCATCGCGCTCACCCCCGTGCCCGTCTACCTGGCCGCCGGTCTCGGCACCGCCGAGGAGGCGGGCCCGATCGCCGGCGCGCGGGACATCACCATCGACACCGAGGCCGCGCTCGTGCTCTCCGAGCGGACCCTGCAACCGGTCGCGGTCCAGCAGGCGGCGAACGGGGGCCCCGACACCGACGACCTCCGCGAGGCACTGCAGGTCACGGCCGTGCCCAACACCGACCTGCTGGTGGTGCGGTTCCGGGCCGCGGACCCCGCGGTCGCCCAGCAGGGCGCCGAGGAGGTCGCCGACTCCTACCTCGCCTCGCGGCAGGCCTACCTGGAGCGACGACGCCAGTCGCTGGTCTCCGAGCTGCGGGGGGTCCTCAAGGAGCTGCCGACCGGTGACCCGGCCGCGATCCGGGTCTCGGAGCAGCTCAACGTCGCGATCAACCGCCTGCTCGCCGACAAGCAGTCCGTGGGCCGGTTGGTGCGGGTCGTGCCCGCCTCCGCGGAGTCCCCCGACCGGGCCGTCACGACGGTGTCGGGCCTGGGTCTCGGCCTGCTGGTGGGCGTCGCGCTGGCCCTCGCGGCGCGACTCCGACCGGTACGAGAGGAGGTGACCACCGCACGCCGGCCACGTCCCCGTTGGGGACGACCGGTCCTCACGCATCCCCAATATTGGTGAGAAACGACGGTCCCCGGGCACGTCGGTGGTTACTGTGCGCCCTGATCACAGTCACCCGACAGTCTCGGAGGATTCGCCATGCCGGGTCGCCGCCTGCTCATCGTCGCCCTGCTGGCGACCCTGCTCCTCTCCTCCACCAGCGTCGCGGGCACCGCGTCACCGCCGGCGGCATCCACTGCCAGCGCGGCCGGCCAAGCCGCCCAGGGCGCGGCCGCCCTCCAGGCTTCCGGCGGACGGCTCACCAACGACTGCCGCGTCAGCCGACGCGGCGTCCCGCGCTGCGGTGGCTACCTCGGCATGGCCTACGGCGGCAACGCCGACCCGAGCCGGCTCGAGCGTCGCGTCGGCCGCCTCGGCGTACGCCGCACCTTCTTCCGCCACGACCAGATCGGTGCCGCGGTGCGGACCGCCCGGGCCGACGCCGCGGCGGGTCGCCTGCCCTGGGTGAGCTTCAAGTTCCCGCACAAGTGGTGGCGGATGGCGCGCGGTGACGGCGACGCCTGGGCACGCAAGGTCGCCCGCTCGCTGAAGCGGGTCGACGGGCCGGTCTGGGTGGCCTTCCACCACGAGCCCGAGGGCGACGGGTTCCTGCGCAAGTGGCGCAAGACCCAGGAGCGGCTCGCACCGATCGTGCGACGGAAGGCGGGCAACGTCGCCTTCACGGTGATCCTGACGGGTTGGCACCAGTTCTACGGCAAGTCGTCACGCTCGCTGAAGCGGATCTGGCCGCGCGGCACCAAGATCGACGTCGCCGGCTTCGACATCTACAACGCCCACGGCCTGGTGAAGCGGGGCAAGCGACTCGGACCGACCGACATGGACGGCGACTACTTCGCGAAGATCAGCCGGTGGGCCAAGCGCAAGGGCGTGCGCTGGGGGCTGGCCGAGACCGGCTACACCGACTACGCCGCGCGACGGACCCCGCAGTGGATCGATCGCACCCATCGCCGGTTGGTCAAGCGCGGCGGAGTGGCGATGTCCTACTTCAACTCCAAGCTCAACAGCGTCGCCCCGTGGCACCTGGAGATGCCGGTGAAGGAAGAGGCCTTCACCGACGCGCTGGAGGGCACGGCCCGGCTACCGGTCTCCTGACCACTCCTGCCACGCGGTGAGGAAGCTGGCTGCGCGGTCGGCGATGGCCGTGCCGCCGGGTCCCTCGGCGAGCGGGAGGTAGCGGGCGTTGATCGCCGCCAGGTAGGCGCCCACGACCGTGTCCGCCTCCCCCTCCCGCAGGTCCAGGTGACCACGCGCCCGGGCGGCGCCGCGCGCGACGGCGGCCGGCGTCTCGCCGTCGGCGACCGTGTGGACGTTGACGGCGTAGTGGACCACGTCGAGTCCGGACGGGACGCCGACCTCGAAGCGCTCCCAGTCCCACAGGCTCAGGCCGCGCCGGTGGCGCGCCATGTTCCACGGCGTCCAGTCGCCGTGCCAGGCACTGACGGGCAGCGCCGTCGTCGCGGTGGAGGCGAGTCGATCCGCACACTCCAGGGCGCTGCGCCGCTCGCGGCGACGCGTGACCGACGCCAGCCGCTCGACCACGTCGTGCCACCACGGCAGGTCGCCGAGGCGTCGGGAGGGCGCGGCGAAACGGCGGTCGAAGGTGCGCATCCACGACGTCGGGATCCGACGACGGTCCCAGTCCACGATGGCCCCCGGTGTCGGCACCGAGGTCATCACCAGGACCGGTGCGCCGCGCCACGTCGAGTGGTGCAGCACCCGTGGCACCTCGATGCCCGAGCCGGCCAGCGCCCGCACCTGCTGCAGCGCGGCCGCCTCGGCGGTGACGCTCTCGCGGGCGACCGGCCCCAGGCCGACCTTGACGAAGCCCACGCGACGGCCGCGGAGGTCGAAGGCCTCCAGCACCGGCTTGCGGTTCACCCGGTCGGTGCCGATGCCCAGGGCGAAGACGAGCGGCAGCCCGAGCGACTCCTCGAGGTGATCCTGGAGGGAGTCGTCCGAGGGTCCACGCACCTGCACGCGGTCGGCCAGCGCGCGTACGCCGCCCACGCGCAGGAACCGGGACGCGGCCAGTCGGGTCGCGACCTCCCCCGCGCCGGTGGCGGCACTCGCCCGTCCCATCGCACCCGCCGCCGCGGCGGCCGGGGCGACCGGGATCGCCATCCGCGGCGAGCGGGCGCTGGGCGCCAGCGCGAACTCCGCGCGGACGTCACTCCCCCGCGCGTGCCCGTGCACCAGCCGCACCTCGGCGTGCGGCCACAGGGCCGCGACGGTGTCGAGCAGCGGGGCCGGCGGCCCGTCGCGGAGCACGACGGGCCGCATCTCACGCATCCCGGACACAGGCGAAGAGGTGGCGGCCGTAGTTGCCGGAGTACGGCGGCCGGTCGTCACGGTCGGGACCGAGGTCGATGACCTTGTCGAAGCTGGTCTCGCGCTCGAGGAAGGACTGCACGGCCGCGGTGTCCCACCCGGCGAGCGAGCGACTGAACCACCGCTCGTGCTCCTGGCCGGTGTCGATGAAGAGCACCGAACCGGTGACCTTGTCCAGCAGCCGCAGCAGGCTCGGTGCATCCACCACGCCGCGCCCCAGCACGAAGTGGTGCAGCAGGCTGAAGCAGGACACGACGTCCCAGGTGCGGTCGGTGCCACGGAGGAAGTCGACGGCGTCGGCGGTGATGATCTGGCGGGGGTCCAGCCCGTAGATCGCCGACCCCAGGGTCGGCGCGAGACGGTCCCGCTCGATGCCCTCGGCCTCGTGCCCGAGGTCCCCCATCGCCGCGACGAACCAGCCGTAGCAGCTGGCGACGTCGAGGTAGGTCGAGGAGTCGCTGCCGGCCAGGAATCCGGCGATCGACTCCAGGCGGTCCTCACAGCCCCGCACGGTCGGCCACTGCTCCAGCTCCGGCGCGTCGATCGGCTGGTAGAGCTCGCGCTCCCCACCGATCCAGGTCATCTCCTGCAGCAACGACTGCAGCGGCGTGCGGACACCCATGCGGTTGACCTGGACCGGGATCGTCTCCTCACCTGCGAGCCCGAGCGCCGCGACCCGGTGGTGGCCGTCGACGACCTGGTAGCAGTCGGAGTCGAGCACCGGGCTCACCCGGATCGGCATCCCCCGCGGGCTCTGCCGCGGCTTCCGGGGCCCCTCGACCTCCTCGCCCTTCGCGCGGGCGATGAAGTCCCGGGCCACCTCCACGATGCCGGCGTCGTCCGTCGCGGAGAAGTACTCCCCCGTCAGGGCGATGCACCGCCGCGCGAGGGTGGCGTACTCGGAGGCGAGGATCTCGGTGTCGTCCAGGTCGCGCTGCAGCGCGCGGGCGAGCAGGTCGGCGTGGGGACCGTCCATCACCCGTCGCGAGGACCACATCAGGTCATCGGTCGCGGCCGCGAAGGCCTGCGCGGAGCGCTGGCCCTGGCCGCCGAGCAGCAGCTTGTCCACCGGCACCCGGGTCAGCTCCCCCCGCCACGCCAGTCGACCGCTCAGTCCGCTGCGCACCGACTCCGGCATCGGGGCGTTGCGCGCCCCGGTGTAGCCGGCCGCGGCCACGCGGTGCACCCCCGAGGACCACCGCCGCTTCCATCGGTCGAGCTGGGGCCGGGGTCGACCGGTCAGTTGTGATGCCATGCTCATTTCTCCCTCCAGGCGGGTGGACGTCCGAGAAGTTCGGTCAGCGGTCCCTCGCGGGTCTCGAACCAGGTCGAGAGCTCGCGGGTCAGTCGGTCGGGCAGCGGCGTACCGGGCTCGGCATTCCATGCCCGGACCGGTCCGGGGTGCCAGGGCGTCAGCCCGAGCCAGTCCTGGAGCGCCGCGAACTCCCCGGCCGGGTCGGCGAAGAAGCGCTCGGCCTCGATCAGGTGGATGCGGTCGCGACCGACGGCCTCGACGAAGCGCGCCAGCTGCGGGCCGTAGTCACTGCGGCCCCGGTAGGAGTGGTGGCGGTGCTCGTAGCTGCAGTGGTGCGGGTCGGTCAGGAGCCGCTCGGCCTCGCCACGGGTCCGCTCCTCCTCCAGCGCCAGCGCGGACTCGAACGGCTCGGACTCGAACCCCCGCGAGAACTCGTGGCGGTACGCCGAGTGGGCGCGCGCGACGGGGTCGCGCAGCATCACCACCACTCGGGCGTCGGGGAGGTCGCGGGCGATCCGCTCGGCCGCGAGCGGGTGGAACAGGTAGTAGCCGCTGCACTCGAAGGACCGGGGCGCTGCGCCGCTGGTCACCCGACGCGCGACCCAGCGCAGCGGGAAGTGGGCGCGGTACCACCGCGGGCCGCGGTGGTAGTGGTCGTCGAAGTAGCCCGTGCCCTTGGACAGGGTGGGGCGCACCAGCTCCGGGTGCTCCTCCAGCAGGCGGAACAGCGTCGTGGTGCCCGAGCGCTGGGCGCCCACCACGATGACCGAGGGCGCGAGGCGCCACCGCGCCGTGAGCATCCCCCAGCCCAGTGCGGTCGCACGCACCGCCCGCACCAGCGGGTCCGGGAGCCTCCGGCGGGCGCGCTGCACCCAGCGTCGTGGGTTCATCGACGGCCTCCTCGACGTCGGGCCAGGGCCGCCCACAGGTGGTCCAGCTCGAGCTCGGCACGGAAGCGGCGCAGCGCGGCCAGGTACGCCGCGCCGGCGACCACCACGGCGACCACGACGCCGAGCAGGCTGCCCGAGGACAGCTGGCTGATCACGACCAACGGGGCACCGAGGCAGAGGATCGGCAGGGTGCCGGCGAGCAGCAGCTGGCGGCCGACCGAGCGCACCCCGAGGCCCCGATTGACCTGGTGGTAGGCCAACCCGCAGCGCAGCAGGACGGCGGCTGCCCAGGCGACGGCGGCGCCGACCAGGCCCCACCGCGGGATGAGCAGCACGCACAGCGTGATGTCGGTGACGAGCGCTGCGACGGCGTTGGTGGCGCTCGCGCGGCTCCGGCCCGACATCAGCAGCAGCGTGTCGACGGGGCCGGTGGCGACGGCGACCATCATCGCGGCCGCCATGATCAGCACGGTGGCGAGCGCTCCGTCGACGCCGGCGATGTCATCGCCGAAGATCGCCAGGTAGGTGCCGGCCAGCGCGGCCACCGACACGTGCAGGGGCCAGGCCAGCACGATGCTCCAGGCGCTGGCCACCCGGTGCACCTGTCGCAGTGTGGTGGTGTCCTCACTGATCAGGATCGCGGTGAACTGCGGCTGGAGCACCTGCTGGATCGCCTGCACCGCGAGCTGGCCGAGCGGCACGAACCGTGTCGCCGCCGTGTAGACCGCTGCCGTCGCGGGAGAGATCAGCGCGGCGACCAGGATGATGTCGAGCTTCTGCATGCCCAGCTGGGCGACGCGGGAGATCCCCGGCAACCAGGTGAAGGACCAGAACTCCCGCGCCACGCCGGAGGTGTCCGCGTCGGTCACGCTCGCTGGGGGCGCCACCTCGCGGCGCCGCCGCAGGGTGCGCCGCAGTGCCGCCAGCGCCAGTGCCGCGGCGACCAGGTACGCCGCCGCCCAGGCCGCGGCGAGCCAGGCGAGGCCACCACCGAGCGCGAGCACCAAGCAGGCCAGCAGGAGCTGGAGTCCGGATCGCACCACGCGGTCGACCAGCACCGTGCTGCGGATCTCGCCGAAGGCCCGGGCCGCCGCGAGGGCGAGCTCGGCCGCTGCGGCACAGGGCAGCACCGGCGCGACCACACGCAGTGGCGCGACGCCTGCCTCCCCGAGCCCGGCCCAGGCCGCGATCGGCCCGGCGAGCACGAAGAGGGCGGCGCCGGCGACCGTGGCCGTGAGGAGGACCGGGACCGCCGCCGTCCGCAGCGTGGCCGCCACCGCCTCCGGGCGACCCGCGGCCTCGTGGCGCAGCAGGAATCGTCCCAGCCCGGCGCCGGTGCCGAGCGCGGCGACGCCCTCGACGATGAGGAACATCGAGGTCACCGCGAAGAACGTGCCGGCTACGTCGGCGCTCACGCCACGGGTGATGACCGCGACCAGCGCGAAGCCGGACAGCGCGGCCGCGACCGCGCCCAGCAGTCCGAGGAAACCGCCGCGGGCCACGCGGTCCAGGTGGGTGCGTGCCGGTGCCGCACGTCCCAGGGTGGTCACCGTCCACCCCAGCGCGCGGGTGACCGGCCGGCGTCGTACACCGCACCGACGACGGGGACGCCCGCGGCGCTCGCCACGGTCGTCGCCGCGTCGAGCTCGCCCAGGGTCGAGCAGCGCCGCACGATCCACGGCAGGACGCAGTCCACGTGCGCCAGGAGCTGGTGGGCACCGGGGTCGGAGAGGTCCGGGCCGGAGACGAGCACGAAGTCGGCGCGCTTGCGCAGCTCGTCGAAGATCGCCCCCATCGTCGGGCCGCCGACGAGGTCGGGCAGGTCCTCGGGGACCACCCCGGCGCCGACGTGCAGCCGGTGCAGGTGCGGTCCCTGCACCGCGAGGGCGTCGTCGATGCTGGCCTCGTCGCGAAGCACCTCGCGCAGTCCGAGGAGCCGCGAGGGCAGCACGGAGGCCGGGTCGGTCCCGGCCTGCGGGTCGAGGTCGACGTGGATGGTCTCCCACCGCGACCGTGCGAAGCAGGCCGCGAGCTCGGCGGCCTGCGTCGCCGTCATCGGAGAGCCCGCGCTCGTGCCCGCGGCGAGGCACACCAGGGGTCGCTGGGGTGCGGCGACCAACAGTCGCGCGCGGACCTGGGTGAGGTCGTCGGGCGTGCCGAGCACCTCGTGGTCCGCGGCCTCCAGGTCGGCGCGACCGTCGACGACGTCGCGACGGCGTACGCGCGCGGCGGTGAGGCCGACCGCCATCGCCACGCCGAGCAGGGCTCCCGCGCCGGTCGCCCACACGGTCGCGGGCAGCGGACCGGCCGCGGCCGCAGCCGCGGGGGTGATCACCTCACCCGGCTCCACCGCGGCCGAGCGCACCGTGGCCTGGTCGGTCCGCAGCTGCGCCAGCTGGGCGCTGAGCACGTCGATCTGCTGCTCGACCCGCGCCCGGGCCGGCGTGCTCGGCGTGAGCGACGCGAGCTGGTCGAACGCGGCGGCGAGGCTCTTCTCCGCGGTGCGCTCCTGCTCGGCCAGGTGCGCACCCTGGTCGAAGAGCGCCGAGGTGGTGCGCGTGGCGCGGTAGTCCAGGTAGGAGTCGGCGAAGGCCTGGGCCCGCGCCGTCGCCACCTGCTGGTCGGGGTGGGTGACGGTGATCCGGATCAGCTGGGTGTTGGCCGGCACCACGGTCGAGACACTCGCCAGGACGTCGTCGGCCGTCACCCCGGTCTCCTTGCGGGCCACGGCCTCGGCCACGGCGTCGGCGGTGACCAGTTCCGACTCGGTGGTCAGGTTGACCAGGTCGTCACCAGTCCCCGGGCTGAACGGGTTGCCCTCGCTGGGATGCACCAGCACGACGGCCTCGGCCTCGTGCATCCGGTCCGCCGAGCGGCCGTAGACGTAGCCCGCGCCGGCACCGGCGACCCCCAGGAGCAACGTCAACACCGCCCCCCAGCGGATCCACCGGGCGGCGCCGGAGCTCACGGACGATTCCATGCTGTCCCCCTACTGAACGTGAGGGCGACATGGTGACCACGACGGCGGCGGCCACGGGTCGCCCGTCGGGAGAAACCCCACAAATTGGGGACAACCCGCCGGGGCACCGGGCGCAGGGCGCACGCATCCGGCCGAGAGGGAGAACAACGATGCCGGCCGTCCCCAGTTATGGGTATGACCCCCATAAGTGGTGACAGATCGCCGATATCGTCCTAATATCTCTCGGGTGGACAGGGGAAACCCGCCACGGGGGGAACAGAAGACCACGGCTCAACTGGGAGTGATCCACCGGCGATTCGGGCCACGCCGGGCACTGCGGAACGTCTGTGTCCGCGGTCTCCGCACCCTTCGTCAACGGCGGAACAAAGTCATTCTCATGGCAGGAGCGCCCGTAGCGCTCCTGATCACCATGCTCGTGTGGGCGAGCCAGGAGACGACCACGGGTCTCTCCGATCCGGGCCCGGTGTGGATGTGCTTCAACCTCGCGGTGCTCGCGAGTGCGGTGATGCTCATCTGCCGGTGGTTCCTGCTCGGTGAACCCGGATCGGCCTGGGCTGCCGCGGCGCTGCTGTGCATGGGGGTCTACCTCCAGCCGCTGCTCGCGCCGCCGTCGAGCTCGTGGTCGACACCACTCTCGGTGGTCGACCTGCTCGCGATCGTGGCGATCGTGGCGATGGTGCGCGCCGGCGTACGCCGCGTGCCGGCGATGGGCTGGCGCCAGCCGCTCATGGTCGGCATCGGCGGCGGCCTGGCACTGGCCGGGATCCGGGACCTGTGGGAGTGGTTCGGCCCGACGGTGCCGGTGTGGGCCACCTTCACCCTCATCGCCGCCGCCTTCCCGGTCGCGGCGGGCGTGTGTGCCAACGCCGCGCCGCACACGCTGCGGAGCATCCCGCGGACGAAGGCACGCGTCTTCATCGCGCTGAACCTCTTCGGGGTCTTCTGCTACCACCTGCTGCCGCACGCGGCGCTGTCGCCGCCGGCCGCGACGATGACCGTGGCGCTGTCGGTCGGCATCGGCTCGGCGCTGCTCGTGGTGCTCTCCTCGCAGTTGCTCCACGACGCGTTCCGGATCCACGCACGGCGCCTGGTGGCACTGACCGATCGGGCCGCGAGCGCGGAGACCGCCGCCCACCAGGGCGAGGAGATGCTCCACGAGTTCCGTGCGACCGTCGCCGGCATCGACTCCGCGACGCGCCTGCTGTTGCAGTCCTCCATCCACCTGCCGCCGGAGCACCGCGACTCGCTCCAGCGCATGCTCGAGGCCGAGCTCACGCGGTTGCAGGCGATGATGCAGAGCGATGCCGCACGGGCCGCGGCGGAGATCGAGGTCGTCGAGCTCGACCAGCTGCTCGAGCCGCTCGTCGTCGCCCAGCGCAGCCAGGGCGCCACCATCGAGGTGGCACCGACCGGCCTCACCGCCACCTGCTCGGCACTCGAGCTGGCCAAGGCGGTCCACATCGTGCTGTGCAACGCCCGCCAGCACGCTCCCGGCGCCACCGTCACGATCACGCCCGAGGCGGACCACGAGACGGTGACGTTGCACATCCGCGACGACGGACCGGGCATCGCGCCCGACGTCCGGTCGACGCTGTTCACCCGCCGTGGCAAGGCCAAGGACTCCTCCGGTGAGGGGTTGGGCCTGTTCTCCGCCCGTCAAGCCATCCGGCAGCAGGGGGGCGAACTGGTGCTCGAGCACTCCTCGAGCGGCACCTCGTTCGCCATGGTCCTGCCACGTTGAGGAGTCAGCATGGGACGACACACCGGTAGCCGCATCACGATCGTGGAGGACCACGTCCTCTTCGCCGAGACCCTCGCGGTCGCACTCCAGGTGGAGGGACACGAGGTACGCCGCATCGCCCTGGAGGGCGAGCACCGCGACGTGTCGAGCCTGTTGCCGCTCGTGCTGCGCACCCGACCGACCATGGTCCTGCTGGACCTGGACCTGGGCAGCCACGGCAACGGCATGCGCCTGGTCGAGCCGCTCGTCGCCGAGGGCATCACGGTCATCATCATGACCGGCAGCGGGGAGCCGGCGCGGTGGGGCGAGTCGGTCGCGCTCGGGGCGCGCAAGGTGATGTCGAAGGCGACGCCGCTCAACGACGTCCTCGCCACCATCCGCCGCATCAACGAGGGCCTGCCCGTGACCACGGTCGAGGAACGCGGCCAGATGGTGCGGGCATGGCACCGGGAGCGCCACGAGGTGCGCGATGCACGGTCCCGGATGGAGCGCCTCACCCGGCGCGAGTCCGAGGTGCTGGCGCACCTCATCGAGGGACGCCAGGTGCGCGAGATCGCCCGCCACAGCGTCGTGTCCGAGGCGACCGTGCGCACGCAGGTCAAGTCGATCCTGGCCAAGCTCGAGGTGTCCTCCCAGGTCGCCGCCGTGGGCGTCGCGCGACGCGCCGGGTGGGTGGCAACGCCCCACTGAGTCGGCCTTTTCGCCGATTTCGGGCATGCCTGTCCGCACCGCCGATTCCTAGGGTTCAGGTCATCGGCAATCCCGCCGTCGCGCGAACGTTGGGACCTGGGACATGAAGATTCTGCTGGTCTGCTCCTCCGGGGGCCACCTGGCGCAGTTGATGCGCCTGGAGCCGTGGTGGGCTCCCCACGAACGACGGTGGGTCACCTTCGAGACCGGGGACGCGACGAGCAAGTTGCAGGGCGAGGACGTCACGTGGGCGCACCACCCGACGACCCGCAACGTGCCGAACCTGGCGCGCAACACCGCCCTGGCCTGGCGCCTGCTGCGCACGTGGCGGCCGGACGTGATCGTCTCGACCGGCGCCGGCGTCGCGGTCCCGTTCTTCTGGCTGCACCGGATGTTCGGCGCGACCACGGTCTACCTCGAGGTCTTCGACCGCATCGACTCCCCCACGCTGACCGGGCGGCTGTGCCAGCCGGTCACCGACCTGTTCCTGGTCCAGTGGCCCGAGCAGCAGCGGCTGTACCGGTCCTCGGTCCTGTTGGGCGGTGTGTGGTGATCGCCGTGGAGTGGGACCGGCCGGGCACCGACGTACGCCGTCCCCTCGTCGCGGTCTTCGTGGGCACCGACCACCACCGCTTCGACCGGCTGCTGTCGTGGGTGCGGGACTGCGCCGCCGAGGGCTGGGCGGAGTGGTTCGTGCAGCACGGCGCGACCCCGTGGCACCCCACGGCCGGCACCGGGGGTCAGGACTACCTGGACCAGGCGACGTTGGACGGGCTGCTGGAGCGTGCCGCCGCCGTGGTGACGCACGGGGGGCCGGGGATGATCATGGACGCCCACCTGGCCGGCCACGTGCCGGTGGTGGTCCCCCGCGACCCGCACCACGGCGAGCACGTCGACGACCACCAGGTCCGGTTCACCGAGCGCCTCGCGCTGGGTGGCGGCATCCACCGCACGCTCACGGAGACCGACTTCCGCCGCGAGGTGCACGCCGCCATCGGCGCGGGACACGCCTCGGTGCTCGACCGCGGCCCCGACGCCACCACGTGTCGCCGCTTCGGCGAGCTCGTGGCGGCCACCCAGCAGCGACGACTCACCCACGCGGGCCGATGACCCTCGCCGGCCTCGGACCCCAACTGCTGCCGGGTGCGCCGGCGGTCCCGCGGGTCTCGATGCCGCGACCGTCCCGGCGCCTGCGCACCAGCGGGGTCCGCACGCGGTCGACCGAGCGGGTCCTGGCCGACGTGGTCGCCGCCGCGACGGGCAGTGTGGTGCTGGTCTGGCCGGGCTGGGTCGCGGCCGTGTCGGCGACCGCGGTCGTCCTCACCGTCTCACTCGTGATCGGCTGGGTCGCCCTGGTCGCCAGCGTCGGCGGCTACCGGGACCGGCTGGTCGACGCCTGCCGCGGCGAGACCCGCACCGTGCTGTGTGCGGGGGTCCGGCTGACCGTCCTCGCCGCCGCGGCCGCCTGGTTCCTGCTGCCCACGGTGCCCCGCCCGGCCGTCATCGGGGCCGTCGCGATGACCGTTGCCGTGTCGACCGCGCACCGACTGGTCGTCGGTGCGACCGACCGCGCCCGGCAGCGCACCGGCCGCGCCACGTCGCGGGTGCTGGTCGTCGGCCACGACACCGCCGCACAACGCCTCGTCCGGGAGCTCTCGCGCAACGCCCGCGGCCCCGTGGGAGTGGTCGGGGTGTGCGGCCCCGACCCCGAGCTCATCCCCGTCCAGGCCGAGTCCCTCGAGGTCGACGGCGTGATCGTGCTGCCGTGCCCGCACCTCACGCCGGCGGCGACCCGCCGGCTGGCGTGGCGCCTCGCCGAGGACGACCGCCACCTGCTGCTGTCCCCCGGCCTCACCGGGGTCGGCGTCCAGCGCGCCTCGGTCGCGACGTTGGAGGAGCTGCCGCTGGTGCACGTGCGCCACACCGAGCTCACCAGCGTGCGTCGCACCGTGGCGCGGTGGTGTGGCCGTGTCGCCGCGGCGAGCGCGCTGGTGCTGCTCTCACCGCTGCTGCTCGCCGTCGCCGTCGCGATCCGGTGGGACTCCGCCGGTCCCGCGGTGTTCCGGCAGACGCGCGTGGGCCAGCACGAGGTGCCGTTCACGATGTACAAGTTCCGCACCATGCGCACCGACGCGGTGCAGCAGCGCGACGACCTGGCCGACCTCAACGAGAACGACGGCGTGCTGTTCAAGATGCGCCAGGACCCCCGGATCACCCGGCTGGGTCGCTTCCTGCGCCGCTACTCCCTCGACGAGCTGCCGCAGCTGCTCAACGTCGCGCGCGGCGACATGGCACTGGTCGGTCCCCGGCCGCCGCTGCCCGAGGAGGTCGCGCAGTACGCCGACGACGTGCACCGGCGCTTCGCCGTGGCGCCGGGCATCACCGGCCTGTGGCAGGTCTCGGGCCGCTCCGACCTCGACTGGGACGAGAGCGTGCGCCTCGACCTGTCCTACGTCGACAACTGGTCGCCGCTGCTGGACCTGAAGATCCTGCTGCTCACCGTGTCCGCCGTCTGCGGCCACCGCGGCGCCTACTGACCGCCGTTGAGCCCCGGATCCGCCGATCCGGGGCTCAACGGACCGCTCAGCGGACCGAGGCCAGCACGCCGCGGAGGGCGCCGATCATGACCTCGTTGTCGACCTCGTCCCGCACCGCGATGCGCACGTACGCCGCCCCGTCACCGAAGCCGGGCTTGCCCCCGCAGTCCTTGACCAGGATGTCGTGCTCGTTGAGCAGCCGGGTGACGACGCTGCGGCTGGAGACCCCGTCGGGCAGCCGGCAGAGGAGGTAGTTGGCCTGCGAGGGCACGACGTGGAGGTCGCGGATGTCGTCGAGCGCCTTGGCGAAGCGCTCGCGTTCCGCACGCAGCTCCGCGCAGGCGTCGACGTACTCACCGCGGTGGCGGCCGATGACCTGGAGGAAGTGCTCCCCCATGGAGTTGATGTTCCACACCGGCAGCCGCTCCACGACGCGGCCGAGCAGGTCCGCGTCGCGGGTGGCCATGACGCCCAGCCGTGCCCCGGGAACCCCGTAGCTCTTGCTGATGCTCTTGAGGACGACCAGCGAGGGGTGGTCGTCCAGGACGCCCTGGCGCAGCAGGCTGGTGCAGTGGGTCGGGTCGGTGAAGTCCACGAAGGACTCGTCAAGCACGATCCGCTTGCCGGTCTCCTCGGCGAGCTCCAGCAACGCCACCACCTCCTCGGCGGTGAGGCAGCGCCCGGTCGGGTTCTCGGGGTTCACCAGCACGAGTGCGTCCACCCGCGCCAGCAGCTCGGCATGGTGGTCGAAGCCGGTCTCGAAGTCGGCGCCGCCTGCCTCCTTGGTCACCACCTGGGCATGCGGGAAGCGCTTGAGGTACTCCTCGAAGGTCGGCACGGTGACGCCGACGCGTCCGGCGTCGAGCACCTCGCCGAGCGTGGCGATGAGCTCGGCGGCCCCGTTGCCGACGGTGAAGCAGGCGGGGTCGCCGTCGAACATCTCGGCCGCGAGCTGGGCCTGCACCTGCAGGCTGGAGGGGTAGTCGGCGAGCAGGTGGCGCATCGAGCGGCCGAAGTCCTCGTACATCGCCTCGGTGGGGAACCAGGGGTTGACCAGGTAGCAGTAGTCCAGCACCTGCGGGAACCGCCAGAACCCGCCGTGACGGCGCAGGAAGTATTCGTAGCGCTCCTCGTGCGGGGCGAACAGCGTCTCGGCGATGCGGTAGTCCTGCAGGTCGTCGATCTCGTACCAGCGCTCGTCCACCGGCATACCGACCAGGCCGCCGTGGTCCAGCCCGGCGATCACCCGGAGCACCTGCTCGTAGTACTCGTTGACGCCCACGGACCGCACGTAGGCCTGGAGGAAGGGGAGGTACTGGTCCTCGAGGAAGCGACGGGAGAACTTGTAGATGTTGACGGTCTTGTAGAGGTCCTCGGCCGAGCGTGGGTCGACCCGGTGGGCGGGCACGAAGGACTCGATCTGCCGGTCCGGCCCGAGGGTGACCATGGTGCCGTTCATCCAGGACTCGCGCGCCGCGACCGCCACCACGTCCGGCGCCGGGTGGTTCACCAACCGCTCGATGATGCGGGCGTCGTAGATCAGGTCGCTCTCCAGCAGCAGCGTGTCGTCGCTGACCAGCTCGGCCGCGGCCAGGTGCAGGGAGTGGATGTTGTTGGTGGTGGCGTAGTCGGGGTTGTCGACGTAGTGCACCGGCACGCCACGGTGCTCGGTCCCGACGGCCTCGCGGACGCCGTCCGCGCGGTGCCCCACCACCAGCACGATGCGCTCGACGCCGTGCTCGACCAACGCGTCCATGCTCCGGTGCAGCAGGGTGCGCCCGTGCACCTCGACCATGCCCTTGGTGCGGTCGCCGGTGAGGCGCCCGAGTCGGCGCCCCATCCCGGCAGCGAGGATCACAGCTTGCATGAGAGGCCCCCGTGGGGTGGTGGGTCGATGGCTGACTCCCGTGACGCTAGGTCCGCCCGAGGACGCCGAACATCGCCCAAATCGGTGAGTACAGCGCCACGGGCGGTCGGGTTCGATGGCGTGGTGGCCCTGCGACGACCAGCGGCGCAGCGCGGCCACGGACACCACACGGAGGCGATTGGGCGATGAGTGCTGAGGCCCCTCGGATCGGCCAGCCACTGACGGAGTTGTGGACGCACTTCGCCGTGGACCCGCTCGGGCAGCCCCTGGCCCGGCGCCTCGCCGGCATGGGGGCGGTGACCCCCAACCGGCTGACCGCGGTCGCGCTCACGCTCGGCGTCGCGGCGGCCGCGTGCTTCGCCACCGGACGCCTCCGCACCGGCGGTGTGCTCTTCCTCCTCCGGTTCTTCGTCGACTGCCTCGACGGTGCCGTCGCCCGCCTCCAGGGCACGTGCAGCACGCGAGGCGCGTTCTTCGACCTCGGCGCCGACGTGATCGGCGTGACGGCGGCGTACGCCGCGCTTGGGTGGTACCTGGTGGACGCCGGACACCTCGCGTTGCCGTGGCTGCTCGTGCTGCTCGGCCTGCTCGGGATCTACAACTGGCAGCTGGGCTACCGCAAGCGCCTCGCGGCGCGCGCCGGCCTCGGCACCGGCGGCTCCGCACACGCGTGGAGCCCGTCGTGGACGCCGCTGCGGCAGTGGGTCGGCTACTGCGAGCGTCACTCGGTCTCCGCGGTGCCGTGGGCGGTGGAGGCGGAAATCGCGACGCTGGGCCTCGCCCCGCTGCTGGTGCCGACGGCGCACCTGCCGTGGGCGATCGTGGTCGCGCTCGCCTTCTACGTGGTGGCCGACCTGCTCAACGCCCGCCGGATCTGGCGCATCGCCGACCACCTGGACCAGCACCCACCGAGCGTGGCGACCGAAGGAGTGGCCCCATGAGCCGACCGAGGATCGACGTGGTCATCGCGACCCGCAACCGTCCCGAACTGCTGCGCCGCGCCATCGCCGGCGTCCTCGCGCAGGACGTGGACCGTGACCTCACCTGTCACGTGGTCTTCGACCAGTGCGAGCCCGACCAGGGCATCGCCCACGAGTCACCCGGCCGCTCGGTCCGGGTGCTGACCAACACCCGTTCCCCGGGTCTGGCCGGCGCCCGCAACAGCGGGATCCTCGCCGGCGACGGCGACCTGGTCGCCTTCTGCGACGACGACGACGTCTGGGCGCCGGGCAAGCTGGCCGCACAGGTCGCGCTCCTGGACGCCGAGGGCACCGACTGCTGCGTCACCGGCATCACCGTGGAGTACGACGGCCACGCGGTCGACCGGGTCCCCGAGCCGCACGAGCTCGAGCTCGCCCACCTCGCCCGGCACCGGGTCATGGCGGCCCACCCCTCCAGCGTGGTGGTCCGGCGCCCGGCGCTCCTCGGCCCGATCGGCCTGGTCGACGAGGAGATCCCCGGCAGCTACGGCGAGGACTTCGACTGGCTGCTGCGCGCGGCCGAGGTCGGCCGGGTCTCGGTCGTGCCGCGACCGCTGGTGCGGGTCCACTGGGGCGGGTCCCAGTTCTCGCGGCAGTGGCAGACCATCGTGGACGCCATCGAGTACTCCCTGGACAAGCACGCGGTCTTCCATCGCGACCCCCACGCCCTCGGTCGGCTCTACGGGCGGCGCGCGTTCGCACTGGCCGCGCTGGGCCAGCGCGCCGAGGCGCGGCGAGCGGTGGTCTCCACGCTCCGGGTCGCACCCCGCGAGCCGCGCGCCTACCTCGCCGCATCGGTGGCACTGCGGATGGTCAGCGCCGAGCGGCTGCTGGACCTGGCCCACCGGCGGGGCCACGGCATCTGAGCCGGGACCCGCGTCGCGTCAGAGGCGACGGCGTACGGCGTCGCGCAGCGCCTGCTCGGGATCGGTGCCGGCGTGGCGGGCCTCGGCCACCAGCGCGAGCAGGCGTTCGCCGAGGTCGTCGCCACCGTCCACGGCGGCGTCGCGTCCGGCACGGTCGAGCCGGTCGAGCACCTTGTCGGCGTAGAGCAGGGCCGGGAGGGTGGGCGGCAATCCTTTCGTGATCGGGTCCCCCGCCCCGGGGGCCTCGGTGCGCTCGGTGGCCTTGGCCCGCTCCCAGAGGTCGTTGACCGCGGCCGCGTCCAGCGGGGCACCGTCCTCGGAGGCGGTCGCGCCGGCCGCGAACACGTGGGGGTTGCGGCGGCGCATCTTCGCGGTGATGCCGGCGGCGACCTCGTCGAGGTCGAAGCGGCCGGCCTCCTCGGCGATCACGGCGTGGAAGACGACCTGCAGCAGCAGGTCACCGAGCTCCTCGCGGAGGTGGTCCCAGTCGCCGCTGGCCTCGCCGGCGTCGATCGCCTCGACGGCCTCGTGCGTCTCCTCCAGCAGGTAGCGCGTCAGCGACCGGTGGGTCTGCGCCGCCTTCCAGGGACACTCCGCCCGCAGCCGTCGCATGACCTCGAGGAACTCCTCGACGGCCATGCCGTCCGCGGTCATCCCGCCACGCCGGCCTCGGGCCGCGCGCCACACAGCTGTGCCTCGGGCAGCGAGGCGAGGTAGTCCGGGCTCAGCTCCTGGCCGCGGGTGGCCTCGACGCCGACGGGGGTCGAGAGGTCGCCGGCGCCAGTGATGGCGCCGTCCTCGACGGTGATGCCGAAGCGCGGGTTGACCGTCACGTCGATGCCGGCCTCGGTCGAGCGCCGGGCGAGCTCACCGAGACCGCTCTGGGCCGCCGCCTGGGGGTCGGCCTCGTCCGGGTCGCCGATCTCCTGGAGCACCGCGCGGAGGCGGGCGTCGGCGTCGAGGAACTCCGCGAGCTCGCGCTGCTCGTCCTCGGTCATCTCGGCCCAGCCCGGCACCTGGTCGGTGTCGACGGGGTCCTCGACCGAACCGGCGAGGCCGAGCTCGTCGGCGATCGCGGCCTGGGTCAGCGCCCCGAGCACGTCGCCCTGCATCTGGCTGCGGGGGCGCGTGTAGCGGGCGTCGCCGGTGGCGGCGTTGGACGTGCACAACGCGTCGGTCAGCACGTCGACGTCCTCGAGGGTGATGGTCTGGTCCGCCACCTCGGCGGCGACGCCGCCCGTCTGCGGTACGCCGTCACTGCTGCAGGCGCTCAGCGCGAGGCCGAGTGCGAGCACCCCGGCTGCCGGCCACTTCACCGAAGACACGATCGCGGATCACTCCTTGGGGTCGATGATGGCGTCGATCACACCACGGGCCCATTCAAGCAGGGCGATGCCCTCCAGCGGACGCCCCACCTTGCCCGGCGTGGGCGGACGCGGCACCAGCACGGTCTCGGTCTGCGGCTTGGCGAGCGCCTTGGGGTGGAGCCGCTGGAGCCGGACGGTGCGGGAGTCGGGCAGCACGACCGGCGCGAAGCGCACGTTCTTGCCGACGGTGCTGATCTCCTTCAGCCCCGCCTGCCGGGCCCGGGCACGGAACCGGGCGACCAGCAGCAGCGCGGCGACCGGCTCGGGCTGCTCGCCGTAGCGGTCGGTCATCTCCTCGCTGAGCTGGTCGACGTCGGCGTCCTCGCGGACCTCAGAGAGCCGCTTGTACATCTCCAGCCGCAGGCGCTCGCTGGGCACGTAGTCGTGCGGCAGGTGGGCGTCGACCGGGAGCTCGACGCGGACCTCCTCCAGCTGCTCCGGTGCGTCGTCGCGGAAGTCCCGCACGGCCTCGCCGACGAGGCGGACGTAGAGGTCGAAGCCGACGTCGGCGATGTGGCCCGACTGCTCCCCGCCCAGCAGGTTGCCGGCGCCGCGGATCTCCAGGTCCTTCATCGCGATCGCCATGCCACCGCCGAGGTCGGAGTGCTGCGCCAGCGTGGCCAGCCGCTCGTGCGCGGTCTCGGTGAGCGGCTTCTCCGGCGGGTAGAGGAAATAGGCGTAGGCGCGCTCGCGGGAGCGGCCGACCCGCCCACGCAGCTGGTGCAGCTGCGAGAGCCCGAGGGTGTCGGCCCGCTCGATGACCATGGTGTTGGCGTTGGAGACGTCCAGGCCCGACTCGACGATGGTGGTGCACACCAGCACGTCGAAGCGCTTCTCCCAGAAGTCGACCATCACCTGCTCGAGCTGGGCCTCCCCCATCTGGCCGTGCGCGGTCGCGACGCGGGCCTCGGGCATGAGCTCGCGCAGCCGCGCCGCGGCCTTCTCGATGGAGCTGACGCGGTTGTGGATGTAGAAGACCTGGCCGTCGCGCAGCAGCTCGCGGCGGCAGGCGGCGACGACCTGGCGGTCCTCGTAGGCGCCGACGTAGGTCAGCACCGGGTGCCGCTCCTCGGGCGGCGTGGTGATGGTCGACATCTCCCGGATACCGGTGATGGCCATCTCCAGCGTCCGCGGGATCGGCGTCGCGCTCATCGCGAGCACGTCCACCGAGGTGCGCAGGCGCTTCATCTGCTCCTTGTGCTCGACACCGAAGCGCTGCTCCTCGTCGACGATGATCAGGCCGAGGTCCTTGAACCGGGTCTCGGGGTTGAGCAGCCGGTGCGTGCCGACGACGAGGTCGACACTGCCGTCGGTGAGCCCCGCGAGCACGGCCTGCGCCTCGGACTCGGTCTGGAAGCGGCTGAGCCCCTTGATGGTGACGGGGAAGCCGGCCATCCGCTCGGTGAAGGTCGCCAGGTGCTGGCCGACCAGCAGCGTGGTCGGGACCAGCACGGCCACCTGCTTGCCCTCCTGGATGGCCTTGAACGCCGCCCGCACCGCGATCTCGGTCTTGCCGTAGCCGACGTCGCCGCACACCAGTCGGTCCATGGGGACGACGCGCTGCATGTCGCGCTTGACCTCGTCGACGGTCGTCAGTTGGTCGGGGGTCTCGTGGAAGGGGAAGGCGTCCTCGAGCTCGTGCTGCCACGGGCTGTCGGGGCCGAAGGCGTGGCCGCGGGTGGCCTGTCGGGCGGCGTAGAGCTTGATCAGCTCGGCGGCGATCTCCCGGACGGCCTTGCGGGCGCGGTTCTTGCGCTTGGTCCAGTCGCCGCCGCCCAGGCGGTCCAGGCTCGGCTGCTCGCCGCCGACGTAGCGGGTGATCTGGTCCAGGGTGTCGGCGGGCACCATCAGCCGGTCCGCCGGCTGCCCGCGCTTGGAGGCGCCGTACTCGATGACGAGGTACTCGCGGGTGGCTCCCTGCACCTCGCGTTGGCGCATCTCCACGAAGCGGCCGACGCCGTGCTGCTCGTGGACGACGTAGTCGCCGGCCTTGAGCTCCAGCGGGTCGATCTGCTTCTTGCGGCGGGTGGGCATGGCGCCCTTGTCGCGGGTCGCGGCCTTCTGACCCAGCACGTCCTCGCCGGTGAGGATCGCCAGCCGGCGGCCCTCGTCGACCAGGCCGTGGGTGAGGGTGCCCTGCACGACGGTGACGACGTCCGGTCCGGGCACCGTGCCGGCCGGGAGGTCCTCGACGAGCCGGGCGGGGACGTCGCGCTCCCCCAGCGCCTCGACCATGCGCTCCGCCGGGCCGTGGCCGGGGTGGACCACCGCGACGGTCCAGCCCTCCGCGCGCCACTTGGCGATCTCGCCGAAGGCCCGCTCGACGTCACCGCGGTAGTTGGGCGCCGGCGTGAAGCCGGTGCTGGGATCCGTGGCGTCCGCCGCGGCGTCGAGGGAGGGCTCTGCCTCCGCGGCGTCGCCGGCCAGCCCGAACGGGCTGAGCGTCCACCACGACTGACCGCGGTCCAGCGCGTGGGTGCGGACGTCGGCGAGCGTGCGGTACGACGCCGCCTGCAGGTCGATCGGTGCGTCGCCGCCGCTGGCCGCGGCCGCCCACGAGGCACCGAGGAACTCCTCGCTGGTGGCGACGAGGTCGTGGGCACGGGCGCGGGCGCGCTCGGGGTCGAGGACGACGACCTGGGTGTCCGGGGGCATCAGGTCCACCAGCAGCTCGAGCTCGTCGACCAGCGCCGGGATGAGGGCCTCCATGCCCTCGACGGCGATGCCCTCGGCGAGCTTGTCGGTGATCTCGACCAGCTCGGGGTGGGCCCGTCCCAGCTCCGCGGCCCGCCGGCGTACGTCGTCGGTGAGCAGCAGCTCCCGGCACGGCGGTGCCCAAACGCGGTCCAGCGCGTCGATGGTGCGCTGGTCGGCCACGGCGAAGGACCGGATCTCCTCGACGTCGTCGCCGAAGAACTCCACGCGCAGCGGGTGCTCCTCGGTCGGCGGGAAGACGTCGACGATGCCGCCACGGACGGCGAACTCGCCACGGCGCTCCACCAGGTCGACGCGGGTGTACGCCGCGTCGAGCAGGCCGGCCACGACGTCGTCGAGGTCCACCGAGTCGCCCACGGCGAGCTCGACCGGCGTGAGGTCACCCAGGCCCTTCACCTGCGGCTGCAGCAGCGATCGCACTGGTGCGACCACGACCGACAGCGGGCCGGTCGAGCCCGTCGAGGGCCCGGGGTGGCACAGGCGCCGCAGCACCGCCAGGCGACGGCCGACAGTGTCGCTGCGCGGGCTGAGCCGCTCGTGCGGCAGGGTCTCCCAGCTCGGGTAGTAGCCGACGGTGGCGGGGTCCACCTGGTCCTCGAGCTCGGCGAGGAGCTGCTCGGCCTCACGGGTCGTGGCGGTGACGGCGAGCACCGGGCGCCCCGCACGGGCCAGGCCGGCGGCGACGAACGGCCGCAGCGACTCGGGACCGGTGAGCTCGCGGGCGGTCACGGCGCCGCCGGCGGCCTCGGTCAGGGCAGCGGACAGGTCCGGGTCGGCGAGGACGGCGTCGGCGAGGCCGGCAAGGGTCACGGGTCACCTTCAGGGGCAGCATGAGAACCCCCGGTCGAGCGCGACAGGGGGCCGAACACGGCCAGATTACCCGGCGCCGACGACACCGCCGACCCGGACGAGCGCGTCGAGCACCCGACGTACGACCAGTCGCTCGGCCCGGTCGGGGCGCGCCGTCGCGTAGACGTGTCGCCCGGTCGCGATGCCGGCCAACGGCCGCAGTGCGACACCGCCCTCGTGGGAGGGCGTGGTGAAGCGCGGGAGCACCGCCACGCAGTCGCCGGACGCGACCAGTGCCTCGACCAGTCGGTTGTCCCGGATGCGCTGTCGGACCGTCACGGCACGACCGGTCACCTCCTCGACGGCAAGCCGGACGGTGTCGAAGGGGAACCCGACCGGCACCCCGATCCACTCCTCCTCGACGACGTCCTCGGGACGGACCGTCGTGCGCCCCGCGAGTCGGTGGCGGGGCGCCATCGCGATGTCGAGGGGCTCGCGGGCCAGCTCGACGGTGACCAGCCCGGCCTCCTTCCCGGGTGGCCGGAGCAGCGTGTGCGCGACGACCAGGTCGTGGTCCGCGACGAGGTCGGGGTAGGACGACTCGGCGAGGTCGACGTCGGTCACCGCCAGTTCGATCGGCAGGCCGGCGAGCTCGCGCAGGACACCCGGCAGCAGGAAGGCCGCAGCGCTCGGGAGCGCGGCCACGGTGACGGTGCCGACCGGTTCGCCGCGGAACTCCTCCCACCGTGCCTCCGCACGTGCCAGCGCATGGGCGACGTCCCGGCCCGCCGCGGCGAGCACGCGCCCGGCGTCGGTCAGCCGTACGCCGCGCCCCACCGGCTCGACCAGGGCGAGGCCGAGCGTTCGCTCCGCGCCCTTGAGCTGCTGGGACACCGCCGAGGGCGTGCGGTGGGTCGCCGCGGCCACGGCGGTGATGCTGCCACGGTCGGCGAGCTCGCGGAGAAGGTCGAGGTGACGCACGTCCATGTAGATACGCTACAGAAACACTTGAGCACTTTTCGCTTGTCCTTGATTGTCTGGCGACCCACCATCGAGGCGTGCCCACTCCTCACCGCATGCTTGCCGCCGTCGTCGCCGTCTGTTGGGGCCTGAACTTCATCGCCATCGACGCCTCGCTCGACCACTTCCCGCCGTTCTTCCTCGCCGCCCTGCGGTTCGCCGTGATCGCCGTCCCGACCGTGCTCCTGGTGCCCCGACCGGCGGTGGCGACGCGGTGGCTGGTCGGCTACGGGCTGGGGTTCGGGACGTTCCAGTTCCTCTTCCTGTACTGGGGCATGACCGCGGGCATGCCGACCGGCCTGGCCTCCCTGGTCCTGCAGGCCTCCGCGCCGTTCACGGTGCTCCTGGGCACCGTCCTGCTGCGGACACCGCTCACCTCGCGGGCTGCCGGTGGGGTCGGCCTCGCCTGCGCGGGACTCGCGACCGTCGGGTGGCAACGGGCCGCCGGTCCGGCGGACCTGGTCCCCTTCCTGCTCGTGCTCGCGGGCGGGCTCGCCTGGGCGTTCGGCAACCTGTGCACGGCGCAGGCCCGGCCGCCGAACCCGTGGCACCTCGCGCTGTGGATGTCGGTGGTCCCGCCGGTGCCGCTGCTGGCCCTCGCGCTCACCGTCGAGGGACCGGCGCGGATCGGATCGGCGCTGACCACCTGGGAGGCCGGCACCACGCTGCCGGCCGTGGTGGGCCTTGCCTACACCGCACTCGTGGCGACCGTTCTCGGCTCCGGGCTGTGGTCCTGGCTCATGGCGCGTCATCCCGCGTCGGCGGTGGCGCCGTTCTCGATGCTGGTCCCCGTGGTCGGCATGAGCTCGGCGTGGCTCCTGCTCGGCGAGCGTGTGGCACCCGGCGAGTTCGCCGGTGCGGTCGCCGTGGTCAGCGGCGTGCTCATCGCGACTGCCCACCGCCGTCCCCGGGAGGACTCACGCGTCGCCGGTCACCCCTCCAGCCGCCAGGCCTGGCGCAGCGAGAGCTTGCCCCCGGTCTGCAGCAGGGCACGCCGATAGATCCGCTCCCCGACCAGCACCAGCGCACCGGCCGCAGCGACCAGCAGCGCCAGCGCGGCGACGGGCTCCCACCAGGCCGCGGTGCCCTCGACGAGGCGCTGCGGCATGACGATCGCCGACACCGGCGGCACGTAGGAGGCCAGGGTGGCCCAGCGACCGTCGAGGAAGGCGGAGCCGAGGAACATCACCACCAGCAGGATGGTCAGCGGCGCCGAGGTCGACTGCAGGTCCTCGATCCGGCTCGCGAGGGCACCGGCCACGGCCCACAGGCAGGCGAGGGCGAGGAACCCGACCACGAAGAAGACGAGGAACCAGCCGACCTCGCCGGAGAACGCCGGCACCAGGTCGGCGTACTCGGTGAAGGACAGGCCCACCATCGCGACGGCGACGTAGAGCACCATCTGCCCGAACGCCAGCGCCGTGTTGCCCAGGACCTTGCCCGCGAGGAGCTGGCGCAGCGGCACGGCGGCCGCGATCATCTCCACGATGCGCGACTGCTTCTCCTCCACGATGCTCTGCGCGATCGTCATCCCGAACATGATCGAGGCGACGTAGAACAAGAAGGCGAAGGCGAAGCCGAGGAGGCCTCGGAACTCCGACTCGGCCGCGTCCCCGGAGACCTGGGCGGTGGCGAGGTCCGCGCCCGCGGTGAGCTCGTCCAGCGAGGTGCCCGCAGCGTCGGCGTTGGCGGCCATCGCCGACTCCCGGACGACCTCGGCGAGCAGCTGCTCCAGGGACCGGTCGGCGACGTCCTTGGTCACCAGCTCCCAGGAGCCGTCACCGGTGCGGTGGAGCCAGCCGTCGACGTCGTCGTCGGCGACGAGGTCCCGCGCACCGTCGCCGGAGACCTCGCGGACCTCGAGCACCACGTCCTCGTCGCGCTCCGCGGCGAGGGCGTCGGCGGACTCGACGAGGGCGACCGCGGCGGGGTCGCTCACGGCGACCTCGTGGGAGGTGGTCCGGCTCTCCAGCACCACCTGGAGGGCGATGAGCCCGATGATGAGGCCGAGCATCACCACCGAGCCGATCAGGAAGGACTTGTCGCTGAGCTTGGCGAAGATCTCGCGCCGGGCGACCACGGCCCAGAGGCCGCCCTCGCCACCGCGCTCGCCAGCGGGGTCCTCGGCCGGCGCGGTGCCGGCGATGCCCTCGGTGCCGTGGAGGTCGTCGGTGGTGTCGGTCGGGTGGTTCATGCCGTGACCTCTCGATAGATCTCGCTGAGTCTCGGGACGACGCGGCTGAAGTCGCGCACCTGTCCGCGGTGGGTCGCCTCGGTCAGCACCTGCTGCTCGGCGCCGGGCCGGAGCACCTCGATCAGTGCGGTCGGGCCGTCGACGTCGGCGACGTGGATGCCCTCGGCACCTCGCAGCCAGCCGGTGTCGCGGTCGAGCTCGACGCGGTAGCGGACCGGAGCGCCGGCGCGGAGCTCCTCGCCCGTGCCGGCCGCCGCGACCCGGCCGCCGGACATCACCACGAGGCGGTCGCAGATGCGGTCGACCAGGTCGAGCTGGTGGGAGGAGAAGACGACGGGTACGCCGCCGCGGGCCTGCTCGCGCAGCAGGTCGGCCATTGCGTCGATCGCGGTCGGGTCCAGTCCCGAGAAGGGCTCGTCGAGGATCAGCGCCCGAGGCCGGGGCACGAGTGCGGCGATGATCTGGACCCGCTGCTGGTTGCCGAGCGAGAGCTTCTCCAGGTGCTCCTTGCCGCGGTCGGCCAGGCCGAAGCGGTCGAGCAGGGCCTGCACCTCGGTGCGCGCGGCCGCTGCCGGCATGCCGCGCAGCTGCGCCAGGTACACCAGCTGGTCCAGGATCGGCTGCTTCGGGTAGAGGCCGCGCTCCTCGGGCATGTAGCCGAAGCGACGACGGTCGGCGCGGGTCAGGGGGCGTCCGTCCCAGCGCACCTCGCCACCGTGCGGCGCGAGCACGCCCATGACCATCCGCATGGTGGTGGTCTTGCCGGCGCCGTTGCCGCCGACGAAGCCGGTCAGGCCTCCTGCGGGGACGTCGAAGGTGACGTGGTCGACGGCGACCAGGTCTCCGAATCGTCGGGTGAGTTCGCGTACCTCGAGCATGCGACTCACGCTAGGCGGGTCACGGCCCGCCCGGATCCGCCGCGCGGCGGAGATCTCACTCCGCCGCGGGGACGAGCCGGTGCCGGTGCGCCCACACGACCGCCTGCACCCGGTCGCGCAGGTGGAGCTTGGCCAGGCAGCTCGAGACGTGGGTCTTGACCGTCGCCGGGCCGAGGTGGAGCCGGGCGGCGATCTCGGAGTTGCTCAGCCCCTCCCCCACCAGGACGAGCACCTCCCGCTCGCGCTCGGTGAGGCCGGCGCGCTCCAGGGCGTCGGTCGCGGGCGGCTCGGCGGCCCGCTCGGCCGTCATCCGCTCGATGACGCGCAGCGTCACCTCCGGGGCGAGGAGTGCGTGCCCGTCGGCGGCGCGGCGTACGGCGGCGACGAGGGCCTGGGGGTCGGCGTTCTTGAGCAGGAAGCCGGTGGCGCCGGCCTCGAGCGCGGCGAAGAGGTAGTCGTCGCGGTCGAAGGTGGTCAGCATGATCACCCGGGCCAGACCCTCGGCGACGATGCGGCGGGTGGCCTCGATGCCGTCGGTGCCGGGCATCTGCACGTCCATCAGCACGATGTCGGGACGGTGGGCGGCGGCCTGTGCCACGGCGTCGGCGCCGTCGACGGCCTCCCCGACCACCTCGATGTCGTCCTCCACCGACAGGATCAGGCGGAAGCCGGAGCGCACCAGGTGCTGGTCGTCGGCCAGCAGCACACGAGTCATGCCTGCACCGCCCGGGATGCGGTGTCCCGGCCGGCGTCGGCGGAGGTCAGCGGCAACCGCACCCGGACCCGGAACCCACCGACGGCGCGGGGCCCGATCTCGACCTCGCCCCGGACCGCAGCGACGCGCTCGCGGACACCGAGCAGGCCGAGTCCCGAGCCGGTCGAGCCGACCCGCGGGCGGCCGTTGTCGGTGACCTCGACCTCGGCGTACGGCGACCGGCCCGCACGCACGATCCGGAGCACCACCGTGGCGTGGTCGGCGGTCGAGTGGCGTCGCACGTTGGTCAGCGCCTCCTGCACCGTGCGGTGCACGGCGTTGCCCAGGGCGGCCGGGAGCCGCTCGAGGTCCTCGGGGGTGTCGGCCACCACGTCGTAGTCGACCGTGAGCCCGTGGTCGTTGCTGGCGGCGATCAGCGCGGCGACGTCGCGCAACGTCGGCTCGGGTGCGCGCGACTCGTCCGGACCGTCGCCGCCCGTGCGGGACGGGTCGCGCAACGTGCCGACCAGGCTGCGCATCTGGTCGACCGCCTCCCGCGAGGACGCCTCGACGTGGCCGAGCGCCTCGGCGACGGCGGCCTCGTCGCGGCCGAGGACACGGCGGCCGGCCGCCGCCTGGATCCCGATCACCGACACGTGGTGGGCCACGACGTCGTGCAGCTCGCGGGCGATCCGGAGCCGCTCCTCCACCACCGCGTGCCGCTGCAGCTGGTCGGACTGCTCGGCGATGGTGGCGGCCTGGTCGGCCAGGTCGGCACGCTGCCGGGCACTGCGCCAGGCGACCTGGCCGCCGATCACCGCGCCGCCGAAGTAGAGCAGGTTGACCAGCGAGGTGATGAGGACACCGGCCGTCACCGGCCCCAGCGGGCCGGGACGCTCACCGTCGAGGTCGGCGTTGGCGCGGAAGTCGTCGACCCAGGTGCCCAGCGCGAACATCCAGGCGAGCCACGCGAACATGAACAGCACGATGGCGCCGACGACGACGGCGACGTGGCGGCGGCTCCGCGCCCAGGCCACGCCGGAGAAGATCGCGACGAAGTAGACGATCTGCAACGACAGCTGCGCCATCACCTCCGGCATCCACAGGCCGATGACGAACATGTGGGCCGAGGCGAGCAGCGCCACGACCAGCGGCCAGCGGCGGCGCAGGACCAGCAGCGCGGCACCGGAGGCCACCGCCAGCCACTGCACCCACCGCGGCTCGTCCACCTCCGTCAGGCCCCCGACGCTGCGGACGAGCTCGAGCATCACCATCGCGACGACGAACATCGCACCACCGACGACCCAGTCGCGCGGTGCCACCCCGCCCCGGCGCTCCCAGTCGTCGTCCAGCGCGAAGAAGCCGCTCAGCCGCTGGGGGATCGTCGTGTCCACGGCCCCACCGTAGGCGGAGAGCGGACGGCGCGGATCCCCCGCGCGACGGAGGCACCCGCGCCCTCAGGTGCCGAAGCGGCGTTCGCGGTGGGCGTAGGCGCGGATGGCGCGGAGGAAGTCCACGCGCCGGAACTCGGGCCAGTAGGCCTCGCAGAAGTAGAACTCCGACTTCGCGCTCTGCCACAGCAGGAACCCGCCGAGGCGCTGCTCGCCGGAGGTGCGGATGACCAGGTCCGGGTCGGGCTGTCCCTTGGTGTAGAGGTGCTCGGCGATGTGCTCGACGTCGATGAGCTGGGCCAGCTCCTCCAGGGTGGTGCCCTTCTCCGCGTGCTCGGTGAGCAGCGAGCGGACGGCGTCGGCGATCTCGCGCCGGCCGCCGTACCCGACGGCGACGTTGACCAGGAGTCCGTCGACCTCCTCGGTGCGGGCGGCCGCGAGCTTGAGCCGCTCGGCCGTCGCGGCCGGGAGGAGGTCGAGCGCACCGACCAGGTGCAGTCGCCAGCGCCCCGCGTCGGCGAGCGAGTCGACGACGTCGGCGATGATCTCCAGCAGCGGCTCGAGCTCGTGGAGGGACCGGTTGACGTTGTCGGTGGAGAGCAGCCACAGCGTGACCACCTCGATGCCGATCTCCTCGCACCAGCCCAGGAAGGGTTCGATGTTCGCCGCACCGGCGCGGTGGCCGTGGGCGGTGTCGCGGCCCACGGCGCGGGCCCACCGGCGGTTGCCGTCGAGCATCACGCCGACGTGTTGCGGGAGGTTGTCGGGCAGCCGACGCACCATCCGGGCCTCGTAGGCCGGATAGAGCACCCGCCGCAGTCCGCGCTTCCAGTCCGCCACGGGCCCAAGGTTAGGACACCGGGTGCGCGAGGTGCTTCCGCGGCGTTGGGTGAGCCTGACACGATGAGCCCGGCACCCATCCGGAAGGCCCTAGACACCCAGAGAGGTAGTTCCCGATGATCCCAGCCGACTGGCACCCGGACCCGACCGGCAAGCACGAGCTGCGCTACTGGGACGGCAACCAGTGGACCGAGCACGTCGCCGACGCAGGCGTCCAGGCGACCGACCCGCTCGACGCCCCCGGCCCGGACACCGGTGCTGCCCAGGAGGTCTCCTACGGGCACGACCCGCACGGCGGCGATCCGGCGTACGCCGCGAGGTACGGCGGGGAGCAGGTGGCCGAGGACACCGCGACCGCTCCGGTCGCCGAGGACACCGCGACCGCGCACGAGGCGACCGAGACGCCGGTGGCCGAGGCGGCTGCTGCGGCCGCGCCGGTCACGGCCGGGCACCAGCCGACGGCGAGTGCGGGCGGCATCTCCGGGGACCTGATCGACGGTCGCTACGGGGAGACGACCAGCTCGGCCCCGGGTCCGATGCTGCAGAACGACAAGATGCTGCGCGTCCGCCTCGCCGAGCCGTTCATGGCGCGCCAGGGCGCGATGGTCGCCTACCAGGGGCCGGTCACGTTCAACTACCAGGGCGGCGGTGCCGGGAAGTTCCTGAAGAAGGCGTTCACCGGTGAGGGCCTGTCGCTGATGCGGGTCGAGGGACAGGGCGACGCGTTCCTGGCCGACACGCAGAAGCGGGTCCACATCCTGCGGCTCGCCAACTCCGGCATCTCGATCAACGGCGACAACGTGCTGGCGTTCTCGGCCTCGCTGGACTGGAACATCGAGCGGGTCAAGGGCGGCAGCATGGCCGCCGGCGGCCTGTTCAACACCACGCTGCGCGGCACCGGGTGGGTGGCCATCACCACCGAGGGCGACCCGGTGGTGCTCGACGCGGGTGAGGCGCCGACCTTCGCCGACGCCCAGGCGCTGGTGGCGTGGTCGATCGAGCTGCAGACCTCGATCAAGTCCACGATGACCGCGGGCTCGCTGGTGGGTCGCGGCTCGGGCGAGGCCTTCCAGGTCGCGTTCAACGGCCGCGGCTTCGTCATCGTGCAGCCGTCCGAGGGCGGCGTACCCCCGCACACCCACTGAGGCTCGTCCCGCACGCACTCGGCGCCCGCTCCCCTCGGGGGCGGGCGCCGGTGCGTGCGGCGGGTGACCCGGTCAGGACAGGTCCGCCACCGCACCCTCGAGCTGCTCGATCAGGTGGGGCAGGCCCCACTGGAGCGAGAGTGCGTTCGGCGGGCTGACCGAGGAGACGTAGGACTGGCCCACGACCTGGGCGACGGTGCCCTCCTGGACCTGCTCCATGGACTGGTACGGCGCGGAGCCCTCCAGTGTCTGCTGGTTCTCCTCGGAGTCCATGTAGGTCAGCAGCACGTCGGAGGTGAGCTGGTCGGCCTTCTCGAAGGAGAACCCGATGAAGAACGCACCCTCCTCACCGGTCTCGGCGAACTCCTCCACGCTCGGCGCGGTCGTGAAGCCGAGGTCCTCCAGGAACGCGGCCCGCGGGTCGGCCGGGGTGTAGGTGTAGAACTGCGTCGTGTCGCCGGCCAACGTGGCGATGCTGACGCCCTCGAACTCGGGGTGTGCCTCGGCCTGCTCGGCCAGGTCCCCGTCGATCTCGGTGACCAGCTCCTCGGCCTGGTCGGCCTTGCCCAGCGCCTCGCCGGTGATGCGGATGACGTCGCGCCACGGCGTGGACCACGGCACCTCGGGGTAGGCGACGGTCGGGGCGATCTTGGCCAGCTTCTCGTACTGCTCCTCGGTGATGCCGGAGTACGGCGCGAGGATCAGGTCCGGGGTCTCGGCGAGGATCTCCTCGTACGCCGGGTCGCCGGCGTTGGTCGAGGGCAGCAGGGTCGGGGTGTCGGCGTCCTGGGCGGTCAGCTCCTCCTCGACCCAGGGCAGGACGCCCTCCTCGTTGCCGCCGTACTCCTGGATCTCGATGGCGCTGGGGATGGTGCCCAGGGCCATCGCGGCCTCGGAGGATCCCCAGCCCAGGGTCACGACCGAGGTGGGCTCCTCGCTGATGGTCGTCTCGCCGAAGGCGTGCTCGAGGGTGACCTCGCTGAACTCGCCGCCACCGTCGGCGGCGGTGTCGTCGCCGCCACCGGAGTCGCTGCCGCAGGCGGCGAAGGCCAGCAGTGCGGTGCTCAGGATGGTTGCGGTTCCGACGCGCGTGGCACGGCGTCGGTAGGTGCGGGCAGTGGACACCGGCATCCCCATTCTCGTCGATTCGTCGCCGGAGCGACCTTTGGTAAGCCTAACCTTAATACACGCGGGACGGTGGGCCGCATCGTGGGACGACCATCGGCCCCGCGGTCACCGGATCGGGCGCCACGACGGCATCCAGGCCGAAGGCATCGCGCACGGTGGCCTCGGTCAGCACCTCCCCCGGCGCGCCCTCGGCGTGGATGCGTCCGTTGGTCATCACGACCATGTGGTCGGCGTACCGCGCCGCGAGGTTGAGTTCGTGCAGCACCATCACCACGGTCGTGCCGCGCTCGCCGTTGACCTCGCGCAGCAGGTCCAGGATCTCGACCTGGTGGGCCACGTCGAGGTACGTCGTCGGCTCGTCGAGCAGCAGGACCTCCGGCTGCTGGGCGAGCACCATCGCGATCCACACGCGCTGGCGCTGCCCGCCGGAGAGCTCGTCGATGCGACGCTCGGCGAGGTCACTGATGCCGGTCCGGGTCATCGCGTCGGCCACGATCGCGTCGTCCTCGCCGACCCAGCGACTGAACATGCCCTGGTGCGGATAGCGACCCCGGGAGACGAGGTCGGCGACGGTGATGCCCTCCGGCGCGATCGGCTGCTGCGGCAGCAGGCCCACGTGTCGCGCGACGGCGGCGTGGCTCATCCGGTGCAGCTCCTGCTCGCCCAGCAGGACCCGGCCGGCACGGGGACGCAGCAGGCGGGAGAGCCCGCGGAGCAGCGTGGACTTGCCGCAGCCGTTGGCACCGACGATGGCCGTCACGCGTCCGGTGGGGACGGCGAGGGTCAGGTCGTGCACGACGTCGTGCCGGTCGTAGCCGAGCACGAGGTTCTCCGCGGTCAGTGAGGTGGTCATCAGCCCCTCCGGGCTCGCTGGGACAGGGACAGCACCCAGATCAGGTACGGCCCGCCGATGAGGCCGGTGATCACGCCGACGGGCACCTGGGCGTCGTCGAGTGCGTTCTGGGCCACCAGGTCGGCGACGACGGCGATGGTCGCCCCGACCAGCGCGCTGTGCCACAGCGCCACCCGGCCGTCGCCGACCAGGCGCCGGGCGATCGGCGCGGCAGTGAGCGCGATGAAGGGCACCGGGCCCGCGGCGGCGGTGGCCACGGCGGCGAGCAGCACGCCGACGCCGATGGCCACGATCCGGATGCGGACCGCGGCGACCCCGAGCGCCGACGCGACGTCGTCACCCATCTCGAGCATGCCCAGCCGGGAGGCGAGCCACAGGGCGGCCGGCACGAGCACGACCAGCGCGATCGCCGTCCGGGCGATGACGTCGTAGTCGGCCGACCCGACGCTGCCGGCCATCCAGGCGATGGCCGCCTGGGCGTCGCGGACCTCGGTGCGGGTCAGCAGGTACCCGATGGCGCTGGTGCACGCGAAGGCGAGCGCGATCCCGCACAGCACGAAGCGCTGGCCGGTGAGCCCGCCCCGCCACGCGACGAGGAAGTTGAGCGCGGCGACGGTGAGGGCGCCGACGAAGGCCAGCGCCTGGACGGCGATGCCCGAGGTCAGGCCGAGCGCCAGCGTGCCGGTGACGGCACCGACGGTCGCGCCCTGGGAGATGCCGATGATGTCGGGGCTGGCGAGCGGGTTGCGCAGCACGCTCTGGAACAGGGCCCCGGACAGGCCGAAGCCGATCCCGATCAACGCCGCCAGCAGGATGCGCGGCAGCCGGAACTCCAGCAGCACCAGGCGCGAGACCTCCTCGCCGCCGCCGAGCGCGACCGCCAGCACCTCCCCCGGCTCGAGGGTGATCTCGCCGAAGTTGAGCGCGACGACCACCGACCCGACGGTGACGGCGAACAGCAGCACGGCCACCACCAGGCGGCGCGTACGGCGCCGCCGCTCGGTACGCCGGATGCCGTCCAGCGCCGCGGCGTGGCGGTCGGTGCCGACCTCGTCGCCGGCCAGGGTGGCGGTCACAGTCCCCCACCTCCCTTGCGACGGATGAGCACGATCAGCACCGGCGCGCCGACCGCGGCAGCGACCAGCCCGGCCTCGAGCTCGCTCGGCTGCACCACCAGCCGGCCCAGCACGTCGGCGGCGAGCAGCACGACCGGCCCGAGGAGCGCGGAGATCGGCAGCATCCGGCGGTGGTCCAGGCCGACCATGGCTCGCGCGGCGTGGGGCACCATCAGCCCGACGAAGGCGATCGGCCCGACGAGGCTGGTCGCCGCGCCGGCCAGGAGCACCGCGGCGACCAGGGTGAGGGCGCGGCCGCGGCCGACGTGCTGCCCCAGGCCCCGCGCCATGTCCTCCCCCAGCGCCATGGCGTTGAGGAAACGTGCGGCGCCGGCGGCGAGCAGCAGCCCGACCACGATGAAGGGCAGCACCGTCACCAGGGTGTCGGGGGGTCGGTTGACCAGCGCACCGACCTGCCAGAAGCGGTACGCCGCCGTCACCTGGAAGTCGGTGAGGAGGACCATGGTGATGACCGAGGTGGACGAGGCGGTGACCGCGGCCCCGATGAGGGCGAGCTTGACCGGCGTCGCACCGTCGCGCCCGACCGAGGCGGCGCCGTACACCACGGCGGCGGCGGCCGCGGCGCCGGCGAAGGCGAACCAGACGAAGCCGGCGGGCTGGCCGATGCCGAACACGGCGATGGCCACGATGACCGCCAGGGAGGCACCGGCGTTGATGCCCAGCAGTCCGGGATCGGCGATCGGGTTGCGGGTCAGGCCCTGCAGCAAGGCGCCCGACACCCCGAGCGCGGCGCCGGCGGCGAGCCCGATCAGCGTGCGGACCAGGCGCTGGTCGCGCACGACCGAGTGCAGGGGGTTGCCCTCCTCCGGCGCGACGAGCGCACGGACCACGGTGCCGAACCCGATGTCGCGCACCCCCCAGGCCAGGCTGGCGACCGACACTGCGACGAGGGCGGCGAGCAGCACGACCGCGACCAGGCCGACGCGTCCCAGCGAGGCGCCGAAGGAGCGGCCCGCACGCGGCGCTGCCCGCTCGACCTCGGGGGCCGGTCGCGTGGTGGTCATGGGGTCCTCTGCAACAGGTCGACTTACTTAGGGTTGCCTATCCTCGCATGCGATCCGCGGGAAGGGACAACCGCCGTCCGCACGGGGCCGCCCCCGGTAGGCTCCGGGGCATGAACCAGGCGCTGCAGCACGCGAACGAGGCCGTGCGGGCGAAGGTCGGTCACCTCCACGACCGCTACGAGGAGGTCAAGCCCAAGCTGCGCGGCTGGCTGCACCTGGGCACCACGCCACTGGTGCTCGCCGCCGGCATCGTGCTCATCGCCCTCTCCCCGACCGCGACGACCCGCATCGGCTCCACGCTGTACGCCGTCTCGGCGATGCTGCTCTTCGGGGTCTCCGCGATCTACCACCGCGGCACGTGGTCACCGCGGGTCTGGTTGTTCCTCAAGCGCTTCGACCACTCCAACATCTTCCTGCTGATCGCCGGGTCCTACACGCCCTTCAGCCTGATCCTGCTGGACGGCTGGGAGCGCATCACGCTGCTCTCGGTCGTGTGGGGCGGCGCCCTGAGCGGCATTGCACTGAAGGTGCTGTGGCCCCACCACCCGCGGGGCCTGTCCGCACCGATCTACATCGCGCTCGGCTGGGCGGCGGTGTTCTTCATCCCGCAGTTCCTCGACGGCGCCCTGGCCCTCGGCGTCGGCATCGGCGTCGCCGTGTTCGTGCTGATCTGCGTCGGCGGCGCGCTCTACACCTTCGGCGGCCTGGTCTACGGCCTGAAGTGGCCCGACCCCTCCCCGCGGTGGTTCGGCTTCCACGAGGTGTTCCACTCCTTCACGATCCTCGCGTTCGCCGCGCACTACGTCGGCGTCTCGCTCGCGACGTACTCGCTGCGCTGAGCGGCTCGTTCAGGTCCAGAAGAGGGCGACCACGAGCACCGCGGCCGCGGCCACCACGACACCCGCGGTGACCACCAGCGCCAGCGGGCGGCGTACGGCGAGCCACTCCGCGGCGCGGTAGGCCACCAGCAGCAGCGCGAGCACGACCGTCACGTGGAGCAGCAGCGCCAGCGCCACGCCCGTGACCGCACCCGCGACCGCGAAGCGGCCCCACGCCAGGCACAGCAGGAGCGGGACCACGACGGCACCGGCGGCGCCCCCGGCGAGCTCGACCCACCAGGCCGCCTCCCCCATCCACGGCAGCGCCACACCGCGGTCGAACAGGTCGAGCGTCGCCAGGACGCCGAGCACGGCCACCACCAGCAGCGAGCCCACCATCGCGAGGCGGTAGCGCCAGTGGCGGGCGGGCGTCCAGGTCGCCGAGCCGCCCCAGATGGTGGCCAGGGTCACCGCGGACCAGACCAGCCAGCGCCGCACCACGCGGGTGCCGGAGTCGCGCATCGCGGACCGGAAGACCCGGTCGGCGCCCACCCGGTCGATGACGTGGCCCTCGACCGACACGTAGTGGGGCGGCGAGCCCGGGGCGTCGTGGACCAGGCCGTCGTGGACCAGGGCTGCGGGCAGGTGTCGACCCGACCGCGGGACGAGCCAGGTGAACAGCGTCGGCACCGAGGCGAGGTCGGTGCGGAAGGTGTCGAGGTCGTCCGGCACCACGATCTCGCCGTACTCCTCGTCGCGGTAGGCCAGCCGACGCAGCATCCGGAACCGCTCCACACCGGCGTCGAGCTCGCGTTGCAGCACGATCCGCGGCTCGCTGCCGGGGCCGTCCTCGGCGTCGTGGAACCGATCGGGCTGCTCCGGCTGCGGGCGCAGGTCCACCTCAGCGCCCTCCCGCTCCCGGCAGGTCGGCCGGGTCGGTGACGGGCCGCTCGCACACGAAGCCGCGGCAGACGTACGCCGCCGGCTCGCCCGCGACCGCCGTCCGGCCGCGGAGCAGGGGGACGTCCTCGTTGCCCTCCTCGGCCACCACGACCGCGGCGCCGGGGATCCGGCGGGCACCGCGGGCGAGCGCATCGCGGGCGGCGCCGGCGGGGCCGACCACGGCCACCTCGAGCGGCCCGTCGACCATGGTCACGGCGGCCGCGAGCGACCAGCCGGCGAAGCGCGGGGCGCGCTCGGCCAGGCGGCCGATGCTCGCCAGCGCCTCCTCCGCCGCCTGGCGGTAGCGCCCCTCGCCGGTCAGCGCGTGGGCGGTCAACAGCGCGTGGATCATGCTGCTGGTGCCGCTGGGCGAGGCGTTGTCGCCGGGGTCGCGCGGCCGGCTGATGAGGCGCTCGGCATCGGCATGGGTGTCGTGGAACCCGCCGTCGTCGGCGCGGAAGCCGTCGAGCGCACGGTCGAGCAGGTCCGTGGCCCGGTGCAGCCACCGCGGGTCGCCCGTCGCCTGCACCAGGGACAGGAAGCCGCCGGCCACGCAGCCGTGGTCCTCCAGCACGCCCGCGTGGGCGCCGACGACGCCGTCGCGGGAGACCCGGCGCAGCGCCGTCCCGTTGGTCGAGCCGCCCCCGTCGGTCGAGCCGGCCCCGTTGGTCGAGCCGCCCCCGTTGGTCGAGCCTGTCGAGACCAGGTGCACCTCGACCAACAACTCCCCGGCGGCGACCGCGGCGTCGACGTACGCCGGCTCCTCCAGCAGCAGCCCGGCGTCGACCAGGCCGCTGATGGCGAGTCCGTTCCAGGCGGCGACGACCTTGTCGTCGCGCGCGGGACGGGTGCGCTCGGCGCGGGCGGCGAGCAGGCGGGCACGCACGTCGGCCAGCCGCTGCGTGTCCTCGGGCGGGTGCCGCAGCTGGAGCGTGGAGCTGCCGTGCTCGAAGGTGCCGGCGTCGGTGACGTCGAAGACGTCGGCTGCCCAGGCACCGTCCTCCTCGCCGAGCACGTCGCGCAGCTGCTGCGGGGTCCACACGTAGAAGGTGCCCTCGGCGCCGTCGCTGTCGGCGTCCAGCGCGGAGGCGAAGCCGCCCTCGGGCGTGGCCAGCTCGCGCAGCAGGAAGTCGGCGGTCTCCCGCGCGACCGTGTCGCCCAGGTCGCCGCGGGTGCGGCTGAGCCGGGCGTAGAGCCCGAGCAGCTGGGCGTTGTCGTAGAGCATCTTCTCGAAATGCGGCACGACCCAGCCGCGGTCGACGGAGTAGCGGGCGAAGCCGCCTCCGAGCTGGTCGTAGAGGCCACCCCGGGCCATCGCGGCCACGGTGCGGTCGAGCATGTGGCGTGCCCGACTCTCGGTGGTCGAGCCTGTCGAGACCCGCCGCAGGAACTCCAGCACCATGCTCGGCGGGAACTTCGGCGCGGACCCGAAGCCGCCGGCCATCGGGTCGAACTCGTCGGCGAGCGTCGCCACCGCGCCCTCGATGACCTCGGCCGTGACCGGGCTCGCCGGGAAGGCACCGACCGAGTCCAGGTGCTCGCGCACCTGGGCCGCGGCGCGGCGTACGTCCTCGCCACGGTCGGTCCACGCCTCGGTGAGGGCGCTCAGGACCTGACCGAAGGCGGGCTGCCCGTGCCGCGGCTGGTCCGGGAAGTAGGTGCCGGCGAAGAAGGGCGCACCGTCGTGGTCGAGCACGACGGTCATCGGCCAGCCGCCCTGCCCGGTCATCGCGGTGGTGGCGTTCATGTAGACCGCGTCGACGTCGGGCCGCTCCTCGCGGTCGACCTTGACGTTGACGAAGTGCTCGTTCATGTACGTCGCCGTGCCCGGGTCCTCGAAGGACTCGTGGGCCATCACGTGGCACCAGTGGCAGGAGGCGTACCCGACGGAGAGCAGGATGGGTACGTCGCGTCGCCGCGCCTCGGCGAACGCGTCGGCGCCCCACTCACACCAGTCCACGGGATTCTGAGCGTGCTGGAGCAGGTACGGGCTCGTCGCCGAGGCGAGTCGGTTGGCCATCAGGGCAGTGCTCCGATCCAGTGATGCTTGTATCAATATGGGCCCGATGATACAAACAGTTGATACGAACTCTCTCGTAGCTCCTCGTCGCCAGCGTAGGAGGTCGGTCGCGATGGCAGCAGCCCGTAGGAAGTCGACCCTGCTTGCGCAGGGCAAGGAGCGCCGCCTCGACGGCACCGGCTGGCCGTGGCGTGTCCGCCTCTACGCTCCCCCGCCGGGCGGCACGAGCTACCAGGTGAAGTTCAAGGCCCCCGCCGGTGAAGGTGAGCCTTGGAAGCCAGTTCTGCGTCGGGCCAACACCGAGGCCGAGGCGAGGAAGATCTTCGCCCAGGCGGAGGAGGCACTCGACCACGAGCAGGCAGCGCCGGCCAGCGCGAAGGTGCGAGCGACCCGCACCATCGAAGCGCTCGCGGCGGAGTACATCGCCGACAGCAAGCGCCGGGGCAAGGCGCCCCGCACGATCCAGGGTCGCGAGTCCCGGGTGAATGCGCATATCATTCCGGCGATCGGCCACGTGCCCGTCGCGAAGTGGCGAGTCGAGCACAGCCAGCAGGTGCTCGATCGAGCCTCCAAGACGGTGCATTCCGCCCGAGGGCGCGAGGACGTGCGCGGCGTCCTGGCGGCGATGCGCAAGCTGGCGTGGCGCCTGGAGTGGCTGGATCGCCGGTTCGACCCGCTCGACGGTCTTGAGATCGGGCGGTCGGCCGTGTTCCAGGGGACGACGACCCAGTACGTCGACCCGCGTCTCCGACCAGAGACCCGCCAGGTGAAGGCCATAGCCGACGCCGCGGACAAGTTGTGCGGGCCGGAGGGCACGGACCCGCTACTGACCCGGCTGCCGCTCTTCGACACCAAGATCCGCGTCGCCGGCTTCGGCGGACTCCGGCTCGGCGAGCAGAACGGCCTCCGAGCGATCGACGTCTTCTTCGAGCACGGCTACGTGCAGGTCAACGGCAGCTGGATCACGCCGCGCCATTCACCGGGCTTCCGCGGCCCTGTGAAGAATCACGTCATCCACGAGGTCCCCCTCCCCCGCTCGGTGATGCAGGACGAGCTGCTCCCCCGGGTGAAGGACCTGCTCGGGCTCCCCGCCAACGCAACGCTGCAACGCGTATTGAACGCCCAGGAGGAGGAGCGTCAACGTCGCGCCCATCTTGCCGCGCGCGAACCAGACAAGACCGTCGCCTGGTGGAACTATCCAATCGCACCCGAGGACGAGCAATGGGTCTTCGTCGACACCGTCACCGGCCTCCCGGTGAAGCCCGAGCTCCACAACGAGCGCTGGCACCGCATCCGCAGGTGGGTTGACGACAACGACCCCGACAACGCCTGGCCCAAGACAATCGTCTACCGCAACCTCCGCCACCACGCCGCGACCAAGTGGTTCCACGAGGAGCTCGGGGAGTCCTGGGAGGTTGTCGCCCAGTACCTCGGCGACAAGCTCACCACAATCCTGAACCGTTACGTCCGTACCGGCGAAGACGCCCTCCGCGACTCGGTTGCGAAGCTCACAAAGCGTTGACGCCTTGCGGAAGCAGGAGGGGACGGCGAGAACATCGTCTCATCACCAGTAGATGGCCACGACCTCGACGTCAATCAGCTTCGCCGCGTCGGCGTTCGCCCGGCCACCCGGCGAGTCGTCGTGTGTGCTTGTCGCAGTCGCACCATCGGCACCACCTGGCATGACAGGGAGGCCAGCGTGCTCTCTGGCGTTCCGACGGGCATCAAGGTCCTGCGCAGGCGTGGGCGCGAGCCCAGGGTTGCGTTCAACGAGGAGGTCCCGAACCTCAGCAAATGCCTGCCGCTGAGCGGTGGGCGATGCCTCGTTGGAGACTCGCGCTGCGATCTCTATGAGCTCGACGGTCTCTGCGGAATGGATAGCATCATTGGCCGCCGGGGCAATCTCGTCGGCGTAGATTGCGAGAGCCCGCAGGAGGGCGAGGTGTACCTGCCCAGCAGGAAGACCGGGCAGCCCGGACGTGCCGGCCTTGCTCAGTGCGTCGATCTGCTGGACCAAAGTTGGCGCGACGTCGCCGAACAGATGGGCGACCTTGACCGGGGTCCAGGTTTCGTGGAGACCAGGCCGCGCAACGCGGCACAGGAGTTTGAACTGGGCCGACGAGAAGAGCACTCGCCGGATGTCCTTCCAGTAGCCGATGTGTTCCGTAACACCGACGACTTCGAGCGGACGGACTGGAACCCCGTGCTCGGCGGCCGCACGGGAACGGACCACATAGTCCTGCCCGCTCATTGTTGCCACCGAGTAATTGCAGGCCCTCGCCCTGATGGGAATCAGCCCCGCTAGTAGACGATCAAGGACCTTCTTCACCGGCTCGATCTCGTCGAGCATGGCAAGCCCAGAGGGGCCCGCCATTTGCGGATACTCGGCGGCCATTGCGGAAAACTCCGACACCATCGTCCCGAGCTTGAACACGGGGTCAACTTCGAGCACGACCTCCAGCTCGATCAGCTGTCCCCGCAGCAGGCCATCCCCTCGCCACCCGCGGAGGGCACCATCCTGGGACGAGCCGTCGCATGCGAGAACCACAGGGCCGGTCGCATCGTCGTGTAGCGACATCGGCAGGCACGCATCGTCGCGGAGCTCGTTGAACAAGGTCTGGACCACCGCCTTGCGTAAGCTCTCGACCGAACTGGAGTTCGCGGTTTGATAGCGGGTCGCGCTCTCAGCCTTGGCAGCCACTGCATCCACCGAGGCCTTCGCCGAGACTTCGGCTTGCTCGGAGACGGACCTGCCGCTCGTTACATGCTCCGGAATCGTGTCTCGCTGAGACACGAGCAGGCTCGTGAGGCTGACCTCGTCCAGGTACACAAACTCGCGAAGTGGGCGGCCCTTTTCGACGACCTTCCGTGCGCGCTTCGCGCGCCATCGATCACGGAGCCGACGCCACCAACTATTACGAGCCACTCGTGACTCTCTTCGCCTCACGCATCGGCCGCCGGGCGACACGTTCGAAAGCCTGCGCGACGTCTTCATCAACAATGGCCATGCGACCATCGGCCGCTGCCAAGAGGGCAGCCTCCGTCCAGAGCGACGCAAGTCCTGCCGCTGACCAGCCGTCGCTCGCGGCGGCCACAGACTCCAGCGGCAGCGTCCCTTCGGTCTTCATCTGGCCCGCGCCAAGTTGCAGGATCTCTAGCCGATCTTCAGCGGTCGGCATCCCGAAAGCGATTTCCCAGTCGAACCGGCCGGGTCGAAGGAGCGCTTCGTCAACACTCTCGATCCGGTTCGTGGCCGCGATGACGATGAGATTCGAGCCGCTCTGATCGAAGCCGTCGAGCTCCGTCAGCAGTTGCGCAACGAGTCGCCTGGACGCCTCGTGAGATTCCTCCGTGCGGCGCTCGGCGATGCTGTCGATCTCGTCGAAGAAGATGATCGCGCTCTCCTTCTTCGCTGCAGACCGGAAGATCCGGCGAATCGCCTCCTCGCTGTCGCCGACCCACTTGCTGACGATGGACGGCCCGCTGATCAGGTAGAACGAGGCTCCGGACTCGTGTGCGATGACCCGTGCGAGGTGCGTCTTTCCGGTCCCAGGAGGACCGGTGAAGATGATGCCCTTCACAGGCCGGGCACCCAGAGCCGACAAACGCTCGCGGTTCTTCAATTGGGTCTCGATCAACTCAACTGCGCGCTGCCGAACGTCGTGGTAGCCGGCGAACGAGGCGAATGTCGGACCATCGGCGCCGGAAGTGACGAGGTACTCGTCAATGCTGTCGTCTCCGACGCCCTCATCCCTGTACCGGACCGGACCCGGTTCAAGTACCCGGAGCACGCCGTCGACCTCGCTGAACTGGACCGTGTTTCCGACGGCGACCTCGACAGACGGATGACCGGGGACGAACCGAATCCCAGCCCCGTACTCGATCAGTAGTCCGTCGTCGAGAATCTTCCGGATAATTGCCACCTCGGGAATCTCGGGCCAGGCACTGGCAGGAACTACCTCCCAACTGTCCTCGCTCACGAAGACAACAGATCCCCGACGAATATCGGCCAGCTGTCCCAGCGAGAATCGGGCAGTGCCGCCGTTCGATGTACGGCCGAGGAACGCCTCGCCCCCATCGAGCACCTCAAGCACCTTGATCAGATGCCCGTCGGAACGCCCCTCGACGTTCCCCGCTTCACTCACTTGCGCACCTCCCGTACGGGACTTGATGCCTCCAACTCCCGCCAGTCGGGCACGAGGGCGGTCATCATGGCCCTGAACGCTTTGCCGTGGGAGCGGTAGCGCAGGTGGAGCAACTCGTGGGCGACGACGTAGTCCTGGAACTCCTCGGGCATGTCGACGAGATCTCCAGCCAGAGTGACCACGCCGTCAGGGGCGCAGGAACCCCACTTGTTCTCCAGCTCAGCGATCACGACTCGGGTGGGGTTCACGCGGATCTTCGCCGCCCAGGCCATCGCCTTGCGGGTGAGTACCTGGTCAGCGGTCAGGCTCATCTTGGGGCGTGCCATCAGACCTTTTCCAGCACGTTCATGACGTTCTCGATAATCTCGTTGCACGCCTTCGCGGGTACCTTGTTGTCCAGCAGCGGCTTGTAGAGGCCGCTTCGAAGACGCCGACGCTCGTCGGCATTCAGCTTCCAGTGCGGGAGCTGGTCGACCGCAACATCGATGTTTGTCGCGATCCACTGGATGTCCACCTTCAAGCCCTCCAGCGCCGGCTCCTTGATCAGTGCCGCGTAGATGCCGAAGGCACGATCAGACAGCCCAGCCTGCTTTGCGAACTCACGCAACCGATCCTTCTCCTCGGCGATTGCCCTCAGTTCGTCGAGAGCAGCGAGCCCGTTGACCCTGCGCTCTTCGAGGTTCTCGATGACGCGATCCGCCTTCTCCTTGATGCTCTGGAGCGCGACAGCCGCGGCGGTGTTGTCCTCCATCTCCTGCCGCAGTCCACGCAGGAGGTTGTAGACCTTTTCCTCCGGTGGTCCGTCGTCCTCGCTGATGGCCTCGAGTGTCTGCACGTCGAAGGTGGCAACTTTGGTAAAGCGCCCGAGACCTTCCTGGGTCGCGCTCTCCGCGATCAACCGCTTGGTCTTGTGCTCAAGGTCCGCGGTGAAGCCGCCCGCGTCGGAGTATGCGTTTCGCACAGCGGCGTACAGCACGGAGAGCCGCTTGTATGTTGCGATGTGATCGCGCAGCTCTGCCGACGGCGACAGGATCTCCCACAGTGCCTCGATGTCGCGGTACGCGTCGAAGAATTCCTTCCGAGCGTCCTCCGTCAGGAACTTGCCGTATACGAGGCTCTCCAATTGCTCGTCGGCTCCCTGACCGCCCTCGACCTGGAGGTACTCGGTCGAGGCCGCGTCGATCTTGACGAGCAGATCGGCCAGCAGCACGTCGAGGTCTTCGAGCGCGCCCTCGACGTCGGATGAGTCGAAGCGCAACGCCTTATGGAGCTCTTTGAGGATGCCGACGAAGTCCACCACCAAGCCGACCTTCTTCTGGACTCCCTCGCTGTCGACGTAGGGGCGGTTCACGCGCGCGAGCGCCTGGAGCAGCACGTGGTCGCGCATCGGCTTGTCGAGGTACATCGAGTACAGCACCGGCGCGTCATATCCGGTCAGCAGCTTGTCGGTGACAATCAGGATCTTTGGATGCTGGTCAGCCTTCTTGAACTGGCGGCGCACCTCTTTCTCCCGGTCATCCGAGAGCTGGAGATCGTGGACATCCGGCCGCTCGACGACGTCGTTAGCATTCTTGCTGTAGACGACCTCGGACCATTCGGTCGGCAGCAGCTCGTCGAGCGCGCGCTTGTACTTGGCGCATGTTTCCCGGTCGACAGCGACTAGGAACGCCTTGTATCCGAGCGGATCGACGTTCTCCTTGAAGTGGTTGGCAACGAACTCGGCCACCTGCTTCACACGGGCGTCAGCTCCGAGAAAGGTGCGCAGGCCGACGGCGCGCTGGAGCACCTTGTTGAGTTCCTCGATGTCGGTGACGTCCTCGTCATCAGCGAGGGCGTAGAACTGCTCGTCAAGGTCCTCGGGCTCCATCGACATCGTCGACGGAGCAAGCCTGTACTTGATCGGCAACGTCGTCTCGTCCTCGATTGACTCGATGATCGAGTACTTGTGCAGATAGCCCTGCTCATCTTGTGCTCCGAAGATCTGGAACGACCCGGCCCCACCGCCCTGCGACCCTCCAACTGGCGTCCCGGTGAAGCCGATGATCGTGGAGTTCGGCACAGCGGCCATCAGGTAGGAGCCGAGGTCGGCAGCGACCGATCGGTGAGCTTCGTCGATGAAGACGAAGATGTTGTCCCGGTCAGAGCTGTCCTTCCGGATCGTCTCGAACTTGTGGATCATCGAGACCACGAGCCCTCGGAAGTCTGAATCGAAGATGTCCTGGAGGTCATCCCGGCTGTTGGCACGCCGGACCGGGATGTCGTTCGCCTGCATCTCACCAAGGAGCCTGTCAACCCACTCCTTCAGCTGACCCTCCAACTCAGTGCGGTCGACGACAAGGACGACGGTCGCGTTCTTGAAGCGGTCCTTCTGACTCAGGATCAACTGGGCTGCGGTCAGCAAAGTGAAGGTCTTGCCCGAGCCCTGGGTGTGCCAGATCAACCCACGGTTCCTCGAGGAGTCGGCGCAGCGTTCGACAACGGCGTCGACAGCCCCCCGCTGGTGCTCGCGGAGGACGGACTTCCGCGTCTCGCCGTCCTCGACGTAGAAAAGCACCCACTCGCGAAGCGTGCGCAGGAAGTCGCGTGGCTCGAAGAACGCCTGCACCGCGTCGCGGTAGGACTCATCGCTGGTGTGCTTCCACTTGAAGAGCATGCGGCGATTGACGTTCCAAGTGACGCCGTACCAGTAGTCGATCAGGTGCGTCTCGTTGTGGAGTTGTGCCTGGGTGACAAGCTCGGGCGTCTCCTTCTCGTAGCGCCGAAGCTGGGTAACCGCCTTCGTCAGGGCGTCGCGATCCTTCGGGTTCTTGTGCTCGACGATGGTCACCGGGATGCCATTGACGACGAACATGACATCGGCGCGGTTGCCCTTGGCGCGTGCCGGCGGCTCGATCTTCCACTCCCAGGTGACCTGCAGCGCGTTCCGGTCTGGGAAGGCGTAGGCGACGACCTGCACTGGTCGCTGCCGCTGCTCATTCTCGTCGCGCCACTGTCGCTCTCCGCGCAGCCACCGCAACACTTCGCGATTGCCCTCGATCGTGGCCGGGAGCGCCTCGATACTCTCGACGATCGCACGGGCCTGATCCTCGGTCAACCAGGAGTTGAACTCGCGCAGCTTGTCCTCCAGCACCTCGGGAAACAGCATGTTCGCCCGGCCGCGCCGCATGCCCTCGGCTTCCTCGGGCGTGAGCTGCTCCCAACCGACAGCCGAGGCGTGCTTCACCATCGGGAACTGCACCGACTTGGCCTCGGAGATCTTGATCTGGGTCATGCAGCGCTCCCTTCGAACGTCGGCAGCGCACTCAGGTCGAGGTCGTCGACCGAGACCTCGCCGGTCATCACCTTGTGCAACAGCGACTTGAAGAGCTGGTCGAGTACCTCGCGCTTGCGACGATGCAAGTCGATCTTGCGATCGAGGGCGTCGAGCACGTCCACGATCTCCTGCTGCTCCTCAAGTGTCGACGGCAGCGGAAGTGGCAGCGCGTCGATCGTTCCGGTGTTGAGGTTGTACTTGCCGTCCGAGGCCGGCGTCGCTCGCCCCGCGACCAGTGACGTCCCGAGCGTCGAACCATAGAAGTACGCGACAAACTTCGGTAGCGCTCTAGCCTTCAGCCGTGCGCGGATCAGGTAGGACGCGAACAGTGCAGACTCCGGAGCGCCGGCGTAGACCGCACAGGAGCCGAGGCGGTCGATGACGCCATTCGTCCGAATGAACAACAGGTCGCCGTTCTCAAGCAGGTACTTCTTCGCCTGCGCCTCAGGGAGGTCGCAGTACTTGAGCTCGGAGTCGTTCACACGACCCGGTTCGATGTTCGGAATTCTGAGGACTGGGTATTCCTTGGGGTCCAAGGTGCAGTGGACCGATGTTCCGTACTGGAGGAACTCGCGGACCTCGCCGAGTTCGACAAGCTCCCAGCTCCCGGGGATCGGCCCGACTTCGGTCTCCTTCTGCGACTCCCCCCGCAGCCCCCGCGAGAACAACTGGCGCATAGCCGCGGTCTTCAACTGTTCGGTTGTCGCGATCAGCCGCGCGTTGAGTCGTCGCGCCCTCTGGACGTGCCGCAGAGCGTCGGCGATTGCGACCTGCTCAGGGAGCGGCGGGTGCGGGACGTCCAAGGCCTTGAGGCGGCCCGAGGACAGGTTGGGAATCGTGGTCTTGTTGCCGGCGCCCCCGAAAATGCCCAACTGCGTGAAGGCCGCCTGGAGAAAGTAGACGTAGAATCGGGGATCGACGTCATCGACCTTCGGGCGGAGACGGTGCAGGTGATTCTGGAAGGACATGGGTTCCTGCCCGCCTTCCCAGACGGCAGCACGACCGATTTCGCCCCCCTCGCACACGAGCAGGTCCCCAACCTTCAAACTCTTCTCGATCAACTCGCGCTCAGGAATCGCCATCTGATCGACGACGGCAACATCGATCTCGTCCCACAGAACATTCGAAGTACGAAGGAACGGCACCTTGTTCTCGCCGGCTCGCGCTGCCGCCGACATGGTCTTGCCTGCACCTACCGCGAAGAGTTCCCCCAAGGGCTTCGTCGCCCAGTCGGTCGCGCTCACAGCTTCACCAGCATGTTCGCGAGCGCCTCATCGATCTGTCGCGCAGCGCTGTCCAACTCGACAAGTTCGCTCAGCAGCTCCGGGACGGTGCGGTGATCCAGAGCACTTGCCTGCTGAATCCAGCGACTCGGGCTGAGGTTGTAGTCCGCATCTGCGGCCTGCTGGAGGTCGATTACTGCGACCTCGCCCTCTACAGGCTCGCCCGTGTTGAAGAGCCTCGCGAGATCGGCGACGTCCTCTTCAGCGAGGTGATTCTTGGGCTTGCCCTTCGTGAAGCGCTTGCTGGCATTGACGAGCGTGATCTGGCCCTTCTTGGACTCGGGCTTGCGCTTGTTGAGCACCACGATCACGCCCGCGGCCATGGTGTTGTAGAACAGGTTGTCCGGCATGAGGATGACGCCCTCGATGAGGTCCTGGTCGACGAACCACTTGCGGATGTTGCGTTCCTTGTCCTGGTTCCTGGAGCCGGAGCCGCGGGTGACAGCGCCGGTGTCGAGAACCACGGCGGCACGCCCTCCGTCCTTGAGGACTGTCGACGTGTGCTGGACCCACGCCCAGTCACCCTTGCCCGAAGTCGCTCCGCCATGCCTGATGAAGCGGTCGTACGGGTCGTCCTCGAAGATGCTGGCCCCAAAGGGCTGGTTCCACATCGGATTGGCGACAACGAGGTCGAACTGGTCGAGTGAGCCAGACGGGGTACGGAACTTCGGATTGATCATGGTGTCGCCACGCCGGAGGTCGATGTCCATGTCGTGGATGATCGCGTTCATCCGCGCGACCGCGTAGCTCTCGGCCTGAAGTTCCTGCCCGTAGAGCTTCAGGGGAACCTTCGCGGTCGGATCAAGCTCGTTGGCAACGAGTTGGAGTTTGATGAGAAGGCCGGCCGATCCACAGGCGTAGTCGTGGCACGCCTGGCCGGGCTTCGGGCGCAAGATCCGGGCCATGAGGAAGCCCACCTCGGTCGGCGTGAAGAACTCGCCGGCGCTCTGGCCGGAACCCTCGGCGAACTTGCGGAGGAGGTACTCGTATGCGCGACCGAGGAAGTCGGGTTGCACATCAGCGAGGCCGAGGCGGTAGCGCGGGTCCGAGAAGGTCTCGACGACACCGTTGAGTTTGCCGGGGTTGATGTCTCGCTCGCCGTTGCGCTCGGCCGCGAAGTCGACGACGTCGATGACGCCAGCCAAGGTCGGGTTGTAGCGGACGACTGCACGCACCGCCTTGGTCAGGTGCTCGCCGACGTCGCGGGGGCGGGTCGAGCGACCACGCTCGTCGTCTGGCCAGTCATATTGGGCCCGGCCGCTGATGACTGCCCACCGAGCTTCGGGCGGGAGGTAGAAGCGGAGGAGACTGTGATCGTTGTCGGCGATCTCGATCGCAACCTCGCGGTCGCCGTACTCCTCGGCGAGGCGGTCGATCTCGTCATCGAAAACGTCGGATAGGCGCTTCAGGAACAGCAGCGGGAGCAGGTAGTCCCTGAACTTCGGCGCATCCCTCTCGCCACGGATCGAGCAGGCCGCGTCCCAGAGCATCTGCTCCATCGGCTTGGTGGTCGGCGTCGCCGACTTGGCCTGACGGCCACGACGACGGGTCACAACCGCGCCGCCGACGACCGGAGCATCGCCGAGGTCGACGCCGGCCTCTTCGGCCAGTGCAGTGATCTTGGCCAGTTGGGCCCTCTGTGGCTTGTTCGCTCCGCCCTCCCACCTGTTGACCGTGGCGAACGAGACACCGAGGCGCTCGGCCAGCTCAGCCTGAGTCAGGTCGAGCGCAGCACGGATCGCCTGGAGGGTTGAGGGGACGGTCGCAGTGTCTGTCATGTTTGTTATGTTTGCATAGTGATCTAGCAAAATCAACCACACGGAGAGTGATCTGAAGTTCAAGATCAACGAGGCGGCTCTGAAGGCGGCCATCGCGCCAGCCGTGAAGAACATCGCAGAAGACAGGACCCGGATCGGCTCGTCCCCGACGAGGGTCATGACCTGGACGTCACCAAGCGAACCATCGTCGCCCTGTTCGAGCGGGACGGCGGGAGCATCTCCGCACGCCACCTGACGAAGTACGCCGAGAGGGTCCGGCGCGGTCAGCGCATAGTATTCAAGACCGAGGCTGAACGACCGCGGCGACGACTCTCGACATCGGCTCGGAGAGCCTAGTCCGCCAAGCGGGACGGGTCGCGGTTGATACCCAGGTCAGGCACGCTCCGGACAACCGTGATCGGCCAACCGTTCCGTCAGTGCATGAGGTGCATGACGAATTGGCGGTGTTGTCAGCGCGCACGGCCGGTAAACGCCGATCGAGGCTCATCGGCACAGAGACGCCGGCGCGCACCTTAGCGATGATCTTGACGACCTTTGGGTCGTCGATCGCAACAGGCTCGGCGCCCTCGCCGTCGAGCGCTGCCCAGAGCAGGTCACGCCAGCTCGCCATCACGCTCCGGCGTCCAAGCATCGACGCCTTCGACGCTCGGCCGTCGGTGTCGAGGCGGACGACGACGTAGTCCGCGTAGTCGCCGCCGGTGCTGCGGGCAACCTGCCCGATCGCGATGCGCCCGAGCATCTCCGATCCGGTCGCGTCCCCGCGTGGCCACAGTTGGGCGTTAAGCACGAGCACCTGAGAATGATCCCGTGCGCGATGACCTGACCGACCGCGCGATGCGTGATCGCGCGTTCGCGGTAGCCGTGTCTCTGATCGCCGCGCTGGAAGGCATCGCCTCGCCTGGCTGCGCCCTGGTGTTGCCGTGTCTGGGAATCGCACGCGCCGAGCTCGTCGATTACGGGCAACGGCGAATCCCGCGATTCGTGCGATTCCACGTCGCCGATCGCGACACCGGACTCGCCGACCTCGACGGCCGATTGGACGCCCTCCTTGGCGATTCGGAGGACCTGCAGCACACAGCCTGCGGATCGAGGCGGCACGCCGCTGGGTGCGTCGCGCGATCGAAGCCAGGCGGCGATCCCGGATGACCCCCGCCGATCTCTAGCACCGCCGCGAGCCTCGCAACAACCACCGCTGCGGACCGGACCGGCGGAATCAACGCCGGAGGCCGACTGGTGAGCGGCCGTTACCAAATCGTGACCGCCCAAGTGCGCTTGGTGAGCGGTTTGGTGAGCGAACTGGTGAGCGCCCCGGGCTTCGGTGCTGCCATCGACCACCGGAAAGGACTCGCCATGGACAACCCAGCGACACAGGCGGCACGTCGATGCCCGGTCTGCGACTCACCCCTCAAGCAGCGCAAGCGCGGCCGACCACGTACCTACTGCAGCGACTCGTGCAAGCAGGCCGCCTACGAGGAGCGGCACGACGTCGACCCTTGGATCGAGCGCGAACGGGCCTCGGCCAAGTCCGCCGACGACCTGTCAGCTCCATCGCCACACCACGCGGCTCCCGTCCTGTCTTTCGAGCTAGAACGTGAGCTTGCCGGCAAGGCGCAGCGCGACCGCCGGACGACGTACACATCCAAGGACGTCCTGCGAAAGTTCTGTAGAGCCAACCCGTCGTACTGCGTTGAGGTTGTCGTCGCCGACCCGACGCTCTGTGCCGCCGTACTCGGCCATCTGAGCGACCTCATCCGCGAGTTGAAGTACCCGACAGAGGATCCCGGATGGGCTGTCTGCTATCAGGCCATCCTCGAACTGCGAAGCGGGGTCGACGTCATCACTGGCGCCACCCCGGTCGGCCCGGTGCCCACCACGCCGAGTTACAACCAGGGCGACCCGGATCAAGAGCCACAGGACCCGCTCGAGGTGGATCATGAGCCGCATTGATGACCGAAATGTTCGAAGCCTCGACCCCGGCGTCGATCCGCGGCACGTGTTCCTCCACGCGCGCGACGTGATGGCGCGCTACGGGTGGGGCAAGACGAAAGGCTACCAGAACCTCAAGGACCGCGACCTCATCCCGCCGCCCGTGATGACGCACCCCGATCGGTGGCGCCTTGACCACCTACTGTCCTGGGAGGACAAGCGCATGGAACTCGCCAATGCGGCTCTCGAAGCTCTCGTTCGCCTGGACAGCGAAGGAACCTCCCTGAGCCAGATGCTGCCGCAAGCCAAGCGACGGCGTCGGTCCGCCTGAGTAGATTGCCGACGTGGGCGAAGACACGTGGTGGTTCAGCGAGGCAGAGGCAGCTGACGCTGCCCGCGAGGTTGTCCACCATGATCCCGACACCCCTTGGGATCGCATGCCTGCGCCGGTCGACGCAGCGGCCGCGTCGGCCAGCCTCACTGCGCTGGCAGCCGAGTTCCAGAAGCTCCCTCCCAGCATCCGTGGTGCTCTGGGGCGCGCATCGGGCAACGCTGCCCAACTGTCGGATGACCGCCTCCAAGGGCTCGCTGAGCTGCTGCAGAACGCAGACGACGAGGGCGCGGACAGTGCCTACTTCCTGGTCGACAACGACAGACTGCTTTTGGGCCACAACGGCAACGACTTCACGCTGCCAGACGTCTGGGGCCTCACGATCCCCTGGCTGAGCGAGAAGACCAGCAAGGCCGAGAAGCTGGGGCGATTCGGCATCGGGCTCAAGACTCTGCAGTCGCTCTCGGAGACCCTGGAGGGCCACAACGGGCACTTCCACATCCGTCTCGGGCGGAGCACCCTAAAGCCGGCGGAACACGACGACCGTTGGCCCAACAAGCCGGCGTCTGCGACGACCGTGTTCGTAGTGCCCTTCCAGCATGGCGCCACCACCCAGGACGAGGTGGCGCGATGGCTCCAGTCGTGGGGAGACGCGGGCTTGATCTTCCTTCGCACCCTTCAAGAGGTCACCCTGCTCGATCCGGACGGGCAAGCCGTGGCTCGGCTCGCCATCGATCGCACCGACGCGGAGACCCTGAACTTTGAAGGCGGCGAGGCAACCCGAATGACGGTCACCGCGGAGGACCGGTCCTGGGTGCTCTATACGCGCAACGCCAAGAGCCCGGTGGGCCACCGAGCCGGCAAGTCGCACCATGACACGACGCCGGTGTCCGTGGCGTTCGCGAGGTTCGTCGGGGATGAGGGGCATGCCCACGTCGGCCTGCCGGTGCGATCGGTCGGCCTGCCCTTCCGTTTTGCAGGACAGTTCGATCCACTCGCCAACCGCCGCGACCTCGCCGACAGTCAATGGAATCTTCACCTGGTAGAACTCGTGGCCGATCTCTGGCGGGACGCGATTCTCGACCAGTTTCGCTTGGATGCGAGCAACGCTTGGGCGTCTGTTCCGCTCGACGAGGAGTACGCGTCGAACGCGATGGCGACTGGGCAACTCAACGACGCCTTCAGCGAGTCTCTGATGACTCGAGCTCGTCTTGCGTTGGCGGAACGACTCCGACTCGTTGGCGACGAAGGCAGCGCCCACCCGTTGCGAGATCTCGCCTTCGAGACACCCGCCCTCACCAACATCCTGACTGACAACGACATCCGCGGACTCGCTGGCGCGGCCGATGTCGTCGTTGTCGCGAACCGGTCGCACGACGGCAGGTGGCGTGACGTCATCGCCGAGCTCGACAACCTCGGGGCCGAGACGCCGGTCGTTGTCGACGTGGCCAGCGCCGTTCAGCTACTGAACGCCGACGATCGAACGGTTGAGTTCATCGCCGATCTGACAGCCGCCGTTGTCGAAGTAGCTACGCGTGACGAGGAGGAAGACGAGGATCTGGAGGTGGAGCTCATCGACTCAAGTTGCCTCGTCCTCGATGACGGCCGACGCGTCAGCCCCGCGGATGCGTCGGACTTGGGCGTGCTCCTTCCCGAGGACGCCGCGCCACTTTGGTCAACGTTGGGGTTCGGCGCCCACCTGCATCCTGACTACACGGCACGTCCTGGGTGGCCGGGAGTGGCCGAGTGGCTGCTCAACAACGACACCCTGCGACGGACAGCCACCAACGACGACGCCCTACGTGTGCTGGCCGCGGCGGGGCGGATGGGCATCGAGCTGCCGGACCCCCTCAGCGACGATCAAGCCAACGCGCTGCGTGCGGCACTGGAGTCCGTCGACGAGTCGCTGCGCCCGGGGTTGGGCGTGGGGATCGGCCGTGCGATCCGCCTTGAAGCGACTGTGTACGGTACCGACGGCAAGCCGAAGCGCATCCATGCCCGGCCCGCAGACTCGTACTTAATCGAGCGGGAGAAGGGCACCTGGTCGAACGCCGCTAAGCGGACCCCCGACTTGGTCTGGCTCCACCGCCGCTACCTGAAGGACCTGCGCACCCCCGCAGGACGAGCCGGACTCGGCCCGCAAAAGCTGTTCCGGCTGCTCGGCGCAGAGAACGTACCTCGCTTGCAGGAGTTCCCCGACGACGACCTTCACTACAAGCAGTTCGTCTACTACGGGCGGGGCCTGTTGCGGGATGCGCCGGGCTCGCCTGCCCGCCGGAAGAGGCAGATGGACGAGGTCGGAGCTCAGTGCACCCGCAATGACCACGCTGCACCAGACCTGGACAAGGTGTTGGCGAGCATCGCAGCCGAAAGGAACGGTGCGCTGCGCCGCCAGAGGGCTACCGCGCTGCTCGGCTGTCTCGCGCGCAACTGGGACCGTCTGGAGCCGTACGCGAAGGTGTCTGCCGTCGTGCCGTACAACGGGTGGATCGACAAGGGCGAGGTCGACGCGTGGTGGATCAGCCAGGCGGCATCTGTCCCGTGGCTTGGAAACGGTCGCGGAAGACAAGCTGCCCCCGGTGAGCTACGCCTCAAGACCCAGGCGAACGAGGCCTTGCACGGCTCTGATCCCGCTCAGTATCTGGCAGATGCATACGACGATGCCGCGTCTCGCGACGTGCTTGCCGCTCTCGGAGTTGCGGGCAATCCGACCGTCGCGGCGCTGATCGCCCAGCTGATAGCGATTCGAGAAGCTCACCTCTCGGGGCAGTCGTTGACACCCGACACGACCGGCGACCGCCCCCTGGCCGTCACAGAGGCGGCCGACCTCGCAGCACCGCTATATCAGGCGCTCGCGGCCGAGGTCCGCGGCACAGGCGCTCGGCGGACTATCGGCAACAGACAGGCAAGCGGGGTGCGGGCCGACTTTGATCGCGGCCACGGATTGATCATCACAAGCCACGGCTGGCGACGAATCTCGGCAACCCGGTCGGGTCCCCCGATATTCGGAGACCTCGCGGCATTCGTCCCCGCAGTGGCCGGTGCCGAGCCGCTCTGGGCAGCGTTGGGAGTCCAGCCACCCGACGCGGACGACGCGAAGCGCGTGATCAAGAAGCTTGCAGGACGTCGGGTCATGGACGCTGACGAGCGGCAGATCATGCTCGAAGCGCTGCGGATTCTCGCCCGAACACCTGCCGAGAGCGTTGGCCGCCTACGCCGTCAACCGGTCTACGTTGGAACCGGATGGATGAGCAACCGCCCCGTCTACGCGGTTGAGAATCCGCTGCTGGCGGAAGCGCTCAAGACGAAGGTGCCCATCTGGCAGCCGGGTGGCCCGCTGACGCAACTCAAGCCTCTGATCGAGCCCCTCGCTCTCACGTCGATCGACGGCACTCAGGCGCGTGTGCTCGGTGAGGGTTCGGCGACATACGACCTGGATCTCACTGAGACCTTCAGGCGAGCAGTGCGCAACCTCCAAACAGATCTGACGGTCAGCGCACCGCGGACAGCGGAGACCATCAGCGTCACGTGGGAAGAACTCGCCGAGTTCCAAGTCGCAGTGCTCCCCGAGCTTCGAGTCCATGTGGCCATCCCCGACAGCGCCGGCCATCAGGTGCCGGTCCCCTCGTGGCTCGACGTCAGCCGTGGCACGCTCCTCGTCGAATCCCCCGAGGCGGCTCATCGACCACGCTGCGCTGGCTACGCACTCGCATCGCTCTTCGGCTCTAGCCCTCGAGAGATCGACCAAGCATGGGTGGTCGCATGGGCAGACGCGGAAATAGGCGCACAGGCCGAGCTTGTCGTTTCCGCAGCCGAGCGTGCGGCCGAAGAGAAGCTCCGACGGGAGAAGAGCCAGGCCGCCTTGATCTCCCTGCCCTCGTCGAACGAGGCAGGGCCTAGGAAGACGTCACGGAAGCAGAGGAATGGCGCTAAGGCCGTTAATGGCACGTCAGCGCCTCATCAAACCCCACAGCCGGCACGCACGCTCGTGGACACGGAAGCGCTGGTCCTCCGGACGGCTGGGAACCTCATCCTCGGCAGGCCCCGGGGTGACGAATCAGCGAACGCCGCAGGGGCAACCGGTTCCTCTTCCGGCGGCAAGTCGAAGCTGACAGAACCGAAGTATGACCAGCCCAAGCAGGCAAGGACGGGCGGCAGAGGTCCGCTAAACTACACGGCTCAGGAGCGCGAGAGCGCCGGACTGGATCTGCTCCGCATGGTGCTTGACAGCGACGGCCTCGCCCTGACCGACGTGCGTCACCAACCAAACGTCGGCGCCGACGCAGTCGACGACCGTGGGCGGTACTACGAGTTGAAGGTCCACCAAGGGCCGATCCCCGACACAGTGAAGCTGGAGAACAGCCAGATCGAGCGCGCAATGGCCGTGACGGATGACTATTTCCTGGTACTCGTTGGCAATGTCGAGGCGGGGCAGGGGAACCCGGAGGTCCGGATCATCCACGATCCGCTCCACCACCTGAAGGTTCAGCCCCAAGGCGCCGTCCACCTCACCGGAGTCTTGACTGCCGAGGTGGCTCGGTCGTGGACGTTCGAGCCCAGTGCCGACCCAGGCGACGAGGAGCCGAGCGACTCCGAATAGTTCTGCACGTCTTCGAGGCGATCGAAGCCGCACTACATCGGGCGGCCGCGCTCGAGCCGAGCCCCGGCACGATGGATCACACGCTGGGTCTCGTCGCGGACCTCGATCAGACGTGGCCCAACGAACGACAGGACTTGTTGGATGTGGCGGAAGTCGAATCCATCCGCCGGACGGAAGACGTACCAGACTTTCGTCGACTCATCGAACTGGAAGCCGAACTCGTCCTTTAGCCGCTGACGTACCTCGAAGCCGTCGTAGACGCGCACCTCGACCTGGGCGTCGGCGTCACTGACGGCAATCGGCAACGCTCGCCAGTCCACGGGCCGCGCCATGGCCATAACCGCGCCGAGGAAGCTTGAGGGGTCCTCGGAACTGACGAGGTAGCAGAGCGAGGACTCGGCGCGCGTCGTTGCGACGTAGAACAGCCTGCGGTCAGCATCGGTAAGGCTGTCGACGGTGTCACCGAAGACCTCGAAAAGCTCCACCGTCGGGTGGATCAGCGGGTATGACTTCTTGTCGGCGTCGGCGACGATCACGAAGTCCGACTCCCGCCCCTTGTACTTGTGGGATGTCGTGACCTCGAGCCGCTTGCCATCGTCCTCCGAGAAGTGCCCTCGGAGATGGGTGAGGTAGCCGTCCAGCTTCCGCACGAAGGCACCTTGGCCAGTGTTGGTGAACCAGGGAACGGTATTTCGTCTGAACAGGACTGCGACGGTGCCCTCCGTCTCGTTGAGGCCACTCTTGATCAAGCGGAGGAGTGCAGGTGTGCCGACGTCACCCTGGAAGACATGGCGCTCGGTGGGCGAGGGCTCGAAGTCGGTCAGCCGGGCGATGTGGATGCTGCCGGATCGCGATTGGAACGAGCGGGCAGGTTCGCCGAAGCCATCCATAACCGCGTTGCCCGCCGACACAATCCGACCACCGGAGCGGTAGTTGGTGACCAGTTGGTGGGTCACCGCTTTCGGGAAGTCAGTCTCGAAGTTCTCGAAGAACCGCAGGTCAGCTCCGGCGAACCCATTGATGGCCTGCCAGTCATCACCGACGCAGCAGAGCGAGGACCCAGGTGCCTGTACGCGGATCGCCTGAACGAAGTCCATAAACATCTCGGAGAAGTCTTGGAACTCGTCGACGTGGATGAATCGAAGATCGCGAAGGTCGCCGTGCTCCTTCCCGCCTGCCCGGGTCCAGGTGGCGCGCCCTCGGCGTACCTCTGCGGCGGCCCGCCACATGACGCCACTGAAGTCCTCGAAGCCGTCACGCCGAGCTCGGTTGAGGTATTCCTCGAGCACGTCGCCTGCCAACTCCAGGAACGCAACCACCCCGTCGCCGGGATCTTGTAGCGCATACATGCGCTGCCGGATGTCGTCAGGGCTGAGGTTGTGCTGCCGGGCCCGATTGACGAACCCACGCAAGGTCTTGCTGAAGGTGTCGATAGCTCTCTGGCGAACCCGCTCCCAGATCTCGTCCTCACTAAGCGAGCGATGCGGGATCTCGGCATGGTCCAGAGCCGCGAGCACCTGATCGCGGAATCCCTCCTCGCCGAGCGAAACGATCTGCGACGGATCGTACTCGAGGAACACCACGTCGCTCTGCTGCGCCCAGAACTCGCGCTTCGTGTCGGCGTTGCGCTGGTACTGGGGGTCGTCGGTGATTCCGAAGTACTCGATGACAACGCGGGGCTTCCAGTTGACCAGCACCGTGAAGTCGGGTCGGTAGTTGAAGCCTCCCCGGGTGAAGTTGCGCTCGTATTTGTACTCGACACCGTGCTCGAACAACGTGTTCGCAATCAGTCTCTCGCCGAATGACTTCACGTACTCGCCACCGAGCGTCACTCGCGTTACCTCGGCCCGGCTGGCGAAGAACTCCTCGCGACTCATGTGCAATCCGCGCTGCTGGATCCGCTTCCAGTCGTCGGTGAAGTGACCGAGCATGGCCCGCCGCACGTCGTCCTTCCGCTCGACGATCAGGTCGTTCACGACGGCTTGGACCTTCCTCGACTGGGCGAGCGATTCGGAGTCATCGAAGACAAGTTCCTCCTCTGGCCGTAGCAGCGCGTACGCGAGCGCATGGAAGGTGACGACGTGCGGCAGGCGAGCACCCTTCGGGAGCGCCTCCCCTAGGCGCTTGCTGATCTCCTCGACTGCTTTGCGATTGAAGGCAACCAACAGGATCCCGCCGGGATCGACCCGGCAGTGCAGCTGGAGGAACAAGGCCCGAGTGACAATGGTGCGGGTCTTCCCACTACCTGCCCGGGCAACGAGCCGTAGATCGTGTGAAGTTGTCGAGACGGCTCGGGCCTGTTGGATGTCGAACTTGTCATCGTGGAGGACTTCGCGAGCCCAGTTCTGAACGAACGCGGCCTTCCAGTCCTCGAAGTCGCTCCGCGCGACGTGCCCTCCTGTGTCCCACGAGTCGAACCAGGCATCAGCCCCGAGGAAGTCTCGCCGCAGCTCAGCGTCCGCTTCGCCGCGGTAGCGAGCAAGCACCCGAGCCCGTTCGGCTCGCCGTCGGGCTTCCGACTCGGCCTCAGCCGCGCGGCGCGCCTCTTCAGCCGCCAGCCGCTCGGCCTCGGCAGCCAGCCGCGCTGCCTCGAGCTCGGCCGCTATCCGTGCCCGTTCCTCGCGTTCCTCGGCCGCGCTCTGCGCCCTTGCGGCCGACGCCAGCAGCGCACGCGCCACCCGTACCCGATCTTCCGGTCGAGCCCAACGGCGCGCCGTCTCGCCGACGCCTGCTGTGGCACGGGGAGCGATCCCTGCTATCCCTGCCACAAGGTTCGCGTGTGCATGTGACGGTAGGTACTGCTTGAGCACGGAGTAGGCGCGTTTGCTCTTCTCCCCCAGCACCGAATCTGGCCTGGACGCGCCCCCGTTGATACGCGCCAATGCTCCGCGATCGCGCTCCATCCAGGCCTCGATGATGTGGATGACCGCCATCAAGACGCGCTTGTTGACGTCCTGGTCAGCGGCCGCGTCATCCACGACCAGCACGCTATCGAGGAGGCCAGACTCTTTGCCGGCCTTTGGCGGAGCAAGCTTCCGCTCGATCCCGCGCCCTAGTTGCGATTGGGTCGGCTCGAAACGACGCGGGCGATGGTCGACAGGTCCCCAACCCATTCCCCCGCCTCAGGAGCCACCCACGACGCGACCTCGATAGAGGCCTCAAGATCCTTCGTGAGGTTCCTCCGGTGGATCGGTTCGTGATGGGCGGCGCGGTTCCGAACCAACAGGAGGTTCTTCAGGTGCCGATCGACCTCCCGCTGCTGTTGCAGCTTGTCGGCCGGCCCCGCAGGGAACGCGCGATACAGCGCCGGCGTCCAGAGCGCCGTGAGGTATCGGGATGCCGTGAGGTAGCGCCAGAAGCCGAGGCTCAGCTCGGCAACCACCTTGCCGTGAATCTCGGGCTGGCTGCCGAAGCGAGTCGCGCGATCGCGCGCCCTGTGGATGTCGATGCGCCCTCGCTGGTCGAGTGGAGCGCGGTCGAACCACGACGGCCAACCTCTCGCGTCGCCCATTTCGACGAGCGCGCGGTCCATGGCGTTGCGTACGACGACCTCAACCATTCCTGTCGTATGCATGACGGCGGCAGAGGCCGCCATGTTCCACTCGTACAGCGCGAACGCGGCCGGTACGTCGCCGCCGCTCCACCGCAGGTACGAGCCGAGGCGTTCAGCCGAGAGCAGACGCGCCAGCGCCGCGTAGTCTCGGGCAGGCGCCGGGTCGCCCGAGCCTCCACCTGCGTTGGCCACACCCGACTCTTCCTGTATCCTCTTCCTCGAAGACCCCGGAACGATCACTGGCCCAGGCCACATCGCCGGGGTTTCGCCATTGCCGGGACTCTACGTCACGTCGGGGACAGATCAGCTCAGCGCCGGTGATACGAACTCTTGATACAAACTCGCCCGGACGAGGCGTCCAACAACGTCCTACAGCGAACCCAAATGGCGTGATTCACGCTCAAGTCAAGCGTGAATCGGCGTCAGTAGCCGAGACCTCAGCGCGACTCCGACCACGTGGCACCAGTGGCACGCGGCGTACCCGACGCTGAGCAGCACCGGTACGTCACGGCGGCGCGCCTCGGCGAACGCCTCCTCGCCCCACTCCCACCAGTCGACGGGGTTGTCGGCGTGCTGCAGCAGGTAGGGCGACGTGGCCTCAGCCAGTCGATTCGGCATGGGCACCTCCCGGCGCCACGGTATCCAGCGAGGTCGACGACGTCGCGTCCCGGTCGGGGCCGGCCGGCACGGCCCACTGCGGGCCGGCTCCCTCGGGCAACCCCACGCCGACCCGGTGCCCGGGGGTCACGTCCTCGCCGGCGGGCAGCTCCACCTCCAGCGGTGACCCGTCCTCGGCCACCAGCGAGACGATGACCCGCGTCCCGACGGGCCGGCGGCGCACCACCCGGGCCGACACCCCGGGGCCACGGGTGCCCCCGGCCGCGGCGACGCACAGTGCCTCACGTCGCAGCAGCAGCGTGGCCGCCCCGCTCCGCGGCGCCCCCGCGGCGACGGGGACGCGTCCCCACGCCGAGTGGTGGGCACCGTCGCGGACGGTGCCGGGCACCTCGGTGAAGCCGCCGAGCAGCCGTGCGACCGCGAGGTCGGCCGGGCGACGGTGGAGCTCGGGCATCGGGGCGTGCTGGTGGACGGTGCCGTCGATGAGCACGACGGTCGACTCCGCGAGCGCGGCCTCGTCCAGGTCGTGGGTGACCAGCAGGACCGTCGGCTCGAGCGCTGCGCGGACCTCGTCGAGCAGGTCGTGCATCGCGGCACGCAGTTCGCGGTCCAGTGAGCTGAACGGCTCGTCGAGCAGGAGCACGCCGCGCTCGGCCGCCAACGCCCGCGCCAGGGCGACCCGCTGCTGCTGGCCGCCGGAGAGCGAGGCGACGTCGCGGCGTTCGAACCCCTCCAGGTGCACCAGGCGGAGGTAGCGCTGCGCGCAGCGTCGCGCCTCCCGCCGCCCCGCGCCGGCCAGGCGGGGCGCGAAGCCGACGTTGCCGGCGACGTCGAGGTGGTCGAAGAGCAGCGGGCGCTGGAACATCATCGTCAGGTCGCGCCGCTCGGTGGCGTCCCCGGCGACGTCGCGCCCGTCGATCAGCACGCGACCGGTCGCGGCGTCCCGCAGTCCGGCGGCCACCCGCAGCAGCGTGCTCTTGCCCGACCCCGAGGGCCCGACCACCGAGACCATGGCGCCGTCGGCCACCTCGACCGAGACGTCGGTGAGCGCGTCGGTCGCCGCTCCCGGGTACCGGTGGCCCACGCCGTGGATCTCCAGCCTGCTCATCAGCGCATCCTCTCCTCGACCGGCATCGGGTCCGTCTCCGCGGCACCACCGCGGCGGCGTACGACGGCCGCCACCGCGACGACCAGCAGCACCGGCGGCAGCAGGGTCGCCAGTGCCATGGCGGCGACCGTGGCGTCGGTGCCCGACCCCGCGGCGGTGGACCCGAGCAGCACCGGGGCGGTGACGAACCGGCCACCGCCGACCAGCAGCGTGACGACGTAGTCGCTCCAGCCGACGAGGAAGGCCAGCAGTGCCGCGACGACGATGCTGCCGCGCATCGCAGGCAGGACCACCTGCCACCGCGCCTGTCGCGGGGTGGCGCCGAGGGCGCGGGCCTGTGACTCGAGCTCGGGCGACGTCCTGGCGTAGCCGACGGCGGTGGTGTAGGCGGCGTACGGGACCGCCACCACGGCCAGCAGGACCACCACCGAGACCAGTGCGGGCAGGCCGATGCGGATCAGCACGACGTCGAGCCCCATCGCCACCGCGAACGGGGGCAGCACGACGGGCACCAGCAGCACCGCCACGACGAGCCGGGGGCGTGCGGTCAGGCGCCACCCGAGCGCGCGGCCGGCCACCAGGCCCACCGGGGTCGCGACCGCGGCCACCGCCACGGCGAGCGCCAGCGAGCGGAGCAGCGCCGGGGCCAGTCCCGCGGCGCCGGCATCGCGCCAACCGCCCGTGCCCCACGCCTGCGGCAGGAGGTCGGGGAAGCTCCAGCGCTCGGCCCCTGCCCACAGCAGCACCGGCACCAGCGGCAGCACCAACCAGCCCAGCGCGAGCACCACGCCCACCGCGTGCGTACGCCGGCTCATGCGCGCACCCCCTCGGTCAGCGCCCGCAGCCGCGGGAGCGCGGCGAGGGCCGGCACGGTCACGCCGAGCGCGAGGGCGGCGCCGGTCACCGCCGCAGCGGCCGCCGCCGGCCGGTCGGCGAGCTCGATGGACCCGAAGAGCCGGAAGGCCAGCACCGGCAGCGGCTCCGGGACGGCGCGACCGAGCAGCCAGGCGACCTCGTAGGAGCCGATCGCGTACACCAGCGTGACCAGCGACGCGGCGCCCACCGCGGGCGCGGCCGTGGGCAGCAGCACCCGGGTGAGGCGTTGCCACGGACGGGCGCCGAGTCCGGCCGCGACCTCCATCCGCGCGCGGTGGCCGGGCGCCACGGCGGCCAGCACCACCAGCGCCACGAAGGCGGACTCCTTCCACGCCAGCTCCAGCACCGTCGCGACCGGCCACGGACCGCCCACGAGCGCGGGCCAGGCACCACCGGTCGCCGGGGCGAGGAGACGGGCGCCGAGTCCCCCGTCGCCCAGCAGCAACAGCACCGAGGTGGCACCCACCAGGTGTGGGACGGCCAGCGCGACCAGGCACGCGATCCGCACCACGGTCGCGGCACGGCCACCGGGCAGCATCACCACCGCCAGCAGCAGCCCGACCACCGCTGCCAGCAGCGTCGCCGGCACCGCGATCAGCAGGGACTCGCCGACGCCGGCCGCCAGGTCGGGGGCCGCCGTACGCCAGCCGGTCAGGCCGGGCGTCGGGCGGCCGTAGAGCGGCATCAGCCCCAGCGAGGTCGCGACGACGGCGAGCATCCCGGTGCCCGCCACCACGGTGATGGCCACGACCCCGGGGACGGCACCGGTCGGGCGTGGCCTCATCGGCGCCCCAGGACCTCGCGGCGCCACCCCTCGTCCAGCGGGTTCACCCAGTCCGAGGACAGCTCGGGCTGGGCGTTCTCGGCCAGCTCGTCGTACGCCGGCACCACGGGTGAGTCGGGCAGCTGCGCGAAGGCCTCGGCGTCGGCACCGTCGAGCAGGTCAGTGTCGAGCACGGTGAACTGGCCCCACACCTCGGGGTCGGCCTTGGCGGCCTGCTGCTCCGGCGACAGCGCGAGGTCCGCGACCGCCATGGCGCCCGCACGGTCCGGTGAGCTGGCCGGGATGGCGAGGAAGCTGGCGTTGCCGACGGTGCCGTCCTCGAGGTCCAGCACCCGCGTGGTCTCGGGGAAGGTGCCCTCGCGCACGAGCTCGGTGAGGGTCGCCGGGCCGTAGGTCATGGTGAAGTCGACCTGGCCGTCGGCGTAGAGCCGGTCCAGGGCCGCTTGGTCGCGCGGGTGGGTGCGGCCCTCGCGCCACAGCGACGGCGACACCTCGCGCAGGCGCTGCCACAGCGCGGGGGTGAGGTCGTCGAAGGCGGCCCGGTCGAAGCCTGCCGGCACGGCCTCGGCGCCGCCGGAGAGCGCGTAGAGCGCCTGGCGGACGAAGACCGAGCCGGTGAAGTCCGGCGGCGCCGGATAGGTGAACCGGCCCGGGTGCTCCTCGGCCCAGTCCAGCAGCCCGGCGACGGTCTGCGGCGGGTCGCTGACGCGGGCCGCGTCGTAGGCGAAGGTGAACTGCGCCTTGTGCCAGGGCGACTCGCAGCCCTCGACGGCCACGCCGAAGTCCTCGGCGACCAGCGGGTCGTCCTGCGCCACGAACTCCCGGTGGGGCAGGTCGTCGGCCCACCCGCACAGCCACGCGCCGGCCTCCTGGCCGGTGGCGAAGTTGTCGCCGTTGACCCAGACCAGGTCCACGGTGCCCTCCTCCTCGCCGGCGGCGTTCTCGGCCAGCAGGCGCCGCATGGCGTCCTTGGTGTCCGCCACCGGCACTCGGCGCAGCGTGACCCCGAGGTCGGCGGCCGCGGGAGCCAGCACGTCGTCGACGTAGGCGTTGCCGCGCTCGTCGCCGCCGTACATCCACAGGTCGACGGTCTGCCCGTCGGCCTCCGCGAGCACCTCCGCCCACGGCCGGTCGGTGGCCTCCGGGCTCTCCGCGGCCGGTGCCGCACAGGCGGCGGTGACCAGGCCGGCCAGCGCGAGGGCGGCGGCGCCGGTGGCCGGACGGCGGGTTCTCATGGCGGCGGGACTCCTCGGGGTGGTCGGCGCGGGAGCGCGGCGTCGTCGCCACGGGAACACGGTGGGGGTCACGGGGACTTCCCGTCACGTGGGGACGGCGCAGTGGGAGCACGGGCCGCGGTGTCGGCCAGCATACTGACGGTGCTGCGCGCCCCGACCGCCCGCGACGAGGAGGCCCGATGTTCGACGTCATGCTCCGGCGCCGCCTCGACGCGCCGCTGGCGCGCGCGGCGGCGGTCCTGGACCGCCCCTGGGTCACGCCCGACCGGCTCACGGTGGCCGGCCTGGTGGTGGGCCTGGCCAGTGCGGGCCTCGCGGCCGGAGAGCTGTGGGGATGGGCCCTGGCGACCTGGTTGGTCTCGCGGGCCCTGGACGGCCTCGACGGTCCGCTGGCGCGCCGTCGGGGGCCGCACGGCGAGGGCACCCCGGCTGGTGGGTTCCTCGACATCAGCGCGGACTTCCTGGTCTACGGCGTCACGGTCGTGGGCGTCGCGGTCGGCGTGACGTCCTCGGCGGCGGACCTCGCCGACTGGCTGCCCTTCGCCGCGGTGCTGGTGGCCTACTACGTCAACGGCACCGCGTTCCTCGCCTTCTCCTCCATCGCCGAGGGCACGGGCCACCGCATCGAGGACGGCCGCTCGCTGAGCTTCCTGGGCGGGATCGCCGAGGGCGGGGAGACGATCCTGGTGCACGCGCTGTGGTTGCTGCTCCCGTGGCACGCACCGCTCATCGCCGCCGTCTGGGCGGCGGTGGTCGGGGTGAGCGCCGGTCACCGGATCGTGGTCGGCTACCGCACGCTGCGGCGTCCGGCGGAGGCGCGGCCGTGACCGGGAAGTCGGCGGACGGTCCGCCGGGTTCCCGCGTCGTGAATGCCCCCGAGCGCCCGTCCCGCGGCGCCGTGCTGCGCCTGGTCGTGCTGCTGCTCGGGTTCACCGCCGTCGCCGTCGCCCTGCACCTGAGCGGATGGAACGGGCCGCGGCAGCTGCAGGACCTCGTCGAGTCGGCCGGGTGGGCGGGCGTCGTGGTCTTCGTCCTCGGGTACGCCGTCCTGGTGCTGGTGCCCACGCCGGCGTCGGTGCTCACGATCCTCGGCGGCGTCCTCTTCGGCATCTGGTGGGGCACGCTGCTGGCCTGGTGCGGCGCCCTGCTGGGGGCGTGCGGCGGGTTCCTGCTGGGCCGCGGGCTCGGGCGCCCCGCCGTCGACCGGCTGTTGCACGGCCGGCTCGAGCAGGCCGACCGGCTGCTGGCCGCGCACGGCCTGGTGGCGGTCCTCGCGGTCCGGCTGGTGCCGCTCTTCCCGTTCACGCCGCTGAACTACGCCGCCGGGCTGCTCGGTGTCCGGGGACGTGACTACGTGCTCGGCACCGCACTCGGCATCGTGCCGGGTGCGCTGGCCTACGCGGCCGTCGGCGCCTCGGGTGCCAACCCGGTGGGCATCGTGGTCGCCGTCGGTGGCCTGGTGGCGCTCACCGCACTCGGTGGCACCGTGGGTCGCCGGCTGCTGGCGCGCAGCCGCGTCGCGCCCGACGACGCGGCGGACGCCGGCGGCGGGGCGGGTCAGTCCCGGTAGTCCGCGAGCCAGCTCCGGTCGATGCGGTGCTTGAGCACCAGGCTCGACCGGCCCAGCCACCACCAGCGGCCCCGGACTGCGAGCGCGGTCCCGCCGCCGAGGTCGAGGATGGACAGCGCTCGCTGCTGCGGCCGGTACGCCGGCGCCGCGGCCCCGCGCTGCCGGGTCTCGAGCGCGGCCAGGAGGACCGGTCCCTGGCGCACGCCGTGGACGCCGATGCGCGGGAGGGGCTGCGGCAGGAAGTCGGCGCAGTCGCCCGCGGCGTACACGTCGTCGTGGTCGCGGTGCTGGAGGGTGGCGCGGACCGGGAAGCCGGCGTCGCCGCCCAGCGGTGGCCGTGTCGCGAGCGGGGGCGCCGCGAGCCCGGTGGCCAGCACGGCGAGGTCGTGGGAGGTCCGGGTGCCGTCGGCGAGCACGACCCCGTCCCCGTCGACCCGGGTGACGGCGGCGCCGCTGGTGAGGGAGACCCCGCGGTCGGCGAGGAGCGCAGCGAGCCGCGCGGCCGCCCGACGCGGCAGGAAGTCGCCCACGCGAGGTCCGGCCTCGACCAGGTGGACCCGGTCGGTGTCGGGACGCGCGGCGAGGTGGGCCGCCAGCTCGATGCCGCTGGGTCCGGCGCCGATGACGCTCACCTGGTGCCCGCGGCCCGGGGGTGGCTGCCGCAGGCGCTCGCGGAGCCGGTGGAGGTCGGCGAGCGGCTTGACGCCGATCACCTCCTCGGCGACCTCGACCCCCGTCGGCACCGCCGCGACGCTGCCGACGTTGCAGGACACCACGTCCCACTCCAGCCAGGCACCGTCGTCGGTCGTCACCGTCCTGGCGGCGGGATCCACGTCGGCGACCAGTCCGATGCGGTGCTCGACGCCGTGGTCGCGGGCGAGGGCGGCGACGTCGATCCGGCCGGCGTCGGGATCGAGGTCGCCCGCCGCGATCGCCGCGGCGGAGCCGCTGTAGTCGAACCAGCGCGGCGCCACCAGGGTCACCCGGTAGCCGGCGGTCGCGAGGCGCGGGGCGTGCCGGAGCAGGTGGAGGTGGGCGTGCCCGGCACCCACGAGCACCAGGCGACGCTCAGCCGGCACGGCGCTCCAGCCACCAGCGCCGCGTGCGCGCGATCCCGTGCAGGGCGCGACGCGTGGCCGGCCGCGCGAGCTGCTCGCGGACGTCGGCGATGGCCGCGTGCCAGGCGCCGTCGTTCCAGGTCGGGTAGGCATGGGTGATGCCGGCCAGGTCCCGGGTGCGCAGGCCGCGGCGTACGGCGAGCGCGAGCTCCCCCAACGTCTCCCCCGCCCGTGGGCCGACCACCGTGGCCCCCAGGATCCGGCCACGGCGGTCGACCGCGAGCCGGGTCAGGCCGTCGGTGCGGCCCTCGGTCACGGCACGGTCGACGTGCTCGTGCGCGAGGGTGAGGAGGCGGACCCCCGGACGTTCCCGGCCGGTGTCGATCCCGACCGCCGCGACCTCCGGTTGGGTGTAGGTCACGCGGGGCACCGCCGCGGTGTCGACGCTGCGGCGTACGCCGAGGACCGCGTTGCTGGCGGCGATGCTGCCGTGGACGCCGGCGACGTGGGTGAACTGCGGATGCCCGGTCAGGTCGCCCGCGGCACGGATCCGCTGGTTGGTCGTCCGCAGCCGGGGATCCACGACGACGAAGCCCCGGTCGTCCACCGCGACCCCGACCGCGTCCAGCCCGAGGTCGTCGGTGCGGGGGCGGCGGCCGACGGCGACCAGCAGCCGGTCGAACCCGATGCTGCCGCCGTCCTCCAGCCGCAGCGAGCCAGCGCCACCACCGGTCGCCTCGACCGCCGTCACGGACCGGCCGGGTCGCAGCCGGACGCCGTCGGCCTCCAGCGCGCGGTGGACCGCGGTCGCGGCGTCGGCGTCCTCGCGAGGGAGCACCCGCGGCGCCCCCTCGACGAGGGTCACCTCGACGCCCAGCCGGGCCAGCCCCTGGCCGAGCTCGCACCCGACGGTGCCGGCGCCCAGGATCGCCAGTCGACGCGGCGCCTCCGGCAGGTCCCAGACGCTGTCGCTGGTGAGCGGGTCGACGTCGGCGAGGCCGGGGATCGGTGGCAGGGCAGGAGCCGCGCCGGTCGCCAGCACGGCCTGGGTGAAGTGGACCGGCTCCCCGTCGACGTCGAGCGTGCCCTCCCCGGTGAAGCGGGCGTGGCCGTGTCGCACCGTCACCCCGGCTTCGGCAAGGGCCGCGGGCGAGTCCACCGGCTCGATCTCGGCGATCGCGGCCCGCACGTGGGCCATCACCCGGCCGAAGTCGACCTGCATGTCGGCGACGTCGACCCCCAGCCGCGCGCCGCCGCGGGCGGCCGCTGCCGCCTCCGCGGCGGCGAGGAGCGCCTTGGAGGGCACGCAGCCGGTCCAGAGGCAGTCGCCCCCGGTGCGGTCCCGTTCGACCAGCAGCACGCGAGCGCCCAGGCCGGCCGCGGTCTTGGCCGCGACGATGCCGGCCGAGCCGCCGCCGAGGACGACCAGGTCCCACTGCTCGGGCGTGCTCATGCCTGCCTCCCCTCGGTGAGGTCCTCCAGGACGGAGCGCATGCGGTCGATCGCGGCCTGGTCGACCGGCCGGGTGCCGGTCCACAGCGAGAGGGCGCGGTGGAGCAGGCGGTGCTGCCCCAGCACCTCCCGGCACCGCTCGCAGGCGGCGACGTGCTCCTCGAGGCGGGTCACCTCGCCCGGGGTGAGCGGGGCGGAGGGGTCGGCGTCGAGGTAGCGCTGGATCCGCTTCGCGGTCCAGTGGCACGAGATCATCTGTCGGAGCATGCGGCTCATGACTGGTCTCCTCGGATCGTGGTGAGGGTGGGACCGATCGCCTTGCGGACGCGTTCGCGGGCGCGGCTCAGCCGCGACATGACGGTGCCGACCGGCACGTCGAGCACCGATGCCGCCTCGGCGTAGGACAGGTCGTGGACGTCGACGAGCACCAGCACCGAGCGGAAGCGGGGGTCCAGGGCGGCGACCGCGTCGCGCAACGGCGCGTCCAGCTGCTCGTGGACGTAGACGTCCTCGGCCGCCGGCGCCTCGGCCGCACCGAACGCGGGCCGGGACGCGTGGATCAGCTCCCAGTCGTCCACCGTGGTCGGCCGGCGTCGGCGGTGCAGGTTGGCGTTGGTGTTGCGCAGGATCGTCAGCAGCCAGGCCCGCGGGTGCCGGCCGTCGAACCGGTCGACCGCGCGGAACGCCCGCACCAGCGACTCCTGCACCAGGTCCTCGGCGTCGACCGCGCTGCCGGTGAGGCTGCGCGCCACCCGGAGCATCACCTCGATCTCGGGCTCCACGACCTCGGCGAAGGCACGGCGTCGCGCGACGTCGTCAGGGGTCCTCGCCGGGCTCATGCGACGGCAACCCGGTGGAGGTGCCGAAACCTTCCAGCGACGACGGACGGCCCCATGGGCCAACCCTGTCACGGCGCTCCACGCCCGTCGGCCGCGTAGGGTCGGTGCATGGCCACGATCGAGTTGACCGGTGACAACTTCGCGTCCCACGTCGAGGACAGCGACATCCTGCTCGTGGACTTCTGGGCCAGCTGGTGCGGGCCGTGCCAGCAGTTCGCGCCGACGTACGAGGCCGCCTCGGAGGCACACACCGACATCACCTTCGGCTCGATCAACACCGAGGAGCAGCAGGAGCTGGCGGCGGCCGCGCAGGTGTCCTCGATCCCGACCCTGATGGCCTTCCGCGACGGCATCCTGGTCTTCTCCCAGCCGGGGGCGCTGCCGCCGGCGGCGCTGGAGGAGCTCATCGGCAAGGTGCGCGAGCTGGACATGGACGACGTACGCCGCCAGGTCGCCGAGGCCGAGGAGTCCGGCGGGCCGCGGGGCTGACCTCAGGACCGGTCCCACAACCACCGGTAGAAGCTGATCCGCTCGGCGTCGGGCGCCACCCCGTAGGCGTCGAAGAACGCCGGCTCGTGGCCGGGCCCGAAGTTCCACTCCAGGCTCCAACTGGCCACGGCGAGGTCGGCCCACCGGTCCGCCACGCCGAGTGAGCCCAGGTCGACGTGGCCGACCCAGGTGCCCGCCCCGTCGACGATGGTGTTGGGTGCGCACGCGTCGCCGTGGCACACGACGAGCCGGTCGACCTCCGGGACGTCGCCCAGCGCCCGTCGCTGGTCGACAGCGACCGTTGCCAGCCGCGAGGCGGCGCTCCAGTCGAACGGACACGTCGCGACCGGAAGGCGGTCGTGCAGCGCCCTGAGGCCGTGGCCGATCGCGCTGGCCAACCGGTCGGCGTCCGCCGTCGCGCACCGGGGATCGACGGTCGAACGCCCGGGCAGCGGCGACAGTGCCAGCCACTCACCCGAACCGCTGCTGCCGTGCCCGAGGACCTCCGGCACCGGGACGTGGGGCGCCAGCCATGCCAGGCGGTCGGCCTCGGCGCCGAGGTCGAGTCCCTGCACCCGGCCGGCGCCCACTTCACGTAGCACCGGCCGTCGGGGCCACTCACGCGGAAGGTCACGCCACCGAGCAGGTTGCGCCACACCGGCTCGATCGCGCCGCCGTCGGCGATCGCCACGACCTCCTCGGGCACGACCACCTCGCCGGTGGGAGGACCGGCGAGCCGTGCTCCGCCTCCCGCCACCTCACCCATCGGCGGCATCCCGTCCCGCGCGGGGCGACGGTGCTCCACCGGGGCGCTCGACCAGCGCGGCGAGTCGCTGGGGCGCCTGGATGCAGTAGGAGTCGGTCAGCAGCTCCGCGAGCTCCTCCCAGTCCGTCGACTCCTCCAGGACGAGGCCGACCGCGTTGCCGCCCACGCGGAAGTAGGGCGGCCCCATGTGGCGGAAGGCGATCACCTCGTCGGGGTCGGCGCGGAAGGTGATGCGGAACAGCTGGTCCTCGCCGCCGAAGAGGTGCGCGACGGTCGAGCCGCGGACGCGCCAGCGGACGCCGGTCCATGCGTCCTCCTCGCGGCACTGCGGGAACCCGGCGAGCAGGTCGCGGACACGACGGACCCATGCCTCGGGCGGGTCGGGGCGGTTCACCACGGGGCCAGTCTGCCCGGCGCCGGGGACATCCGCGGACGGTTGCTCAGCCGTCGAGGTCCTCGAAGGAGCCGTGGCGTCCCGCGCCCCGCGCGAAGCGGTCGGCGCCGGCGACGCCGTCGGTGGCCAGCGAGTCCAGCCCGATCGCGAACTCGGTGCGCATGGCGGCCGCTTCGTCGTGTCCCCACTGCTCGCGCGCCGAGTGCCGGTCACCGCGCAGGCAGGCCTGCGGCATCCGGGCGATCTCGTGGGCGAGCCGGTGCGCCTCCTCCCGGGCGGTGCCGCTGGCGACGACGCGGGTGACCAACCCGATTGCGAGCGCCTCCTCGGCGCCGACGGGACGACCGGTGAGGATCAGGTCCATGGCGCGGCCGTGGCCGACCAGCCGTGGCAGCCGCACCGTGCCGCCGTCGATGAGGGGCACGCCCCAGCGTCGACAGAACACCCCGAAGGTCGCGTCCGCCGCGGCCACCCGGAGGTCGGCCCACACCGCCAGCTCGAGGCCGCCGGCGACGGCGTACCCCTCGACGGCGGCGATGACCGGCTTGGAGAGGTCCATCCGGCTGACGCCCATCGGCGCCGGGCCGTCGGCGTCGAGGTCGTTCTGCCGCTCACCGCCGACGGCGGTGAGGTCCGCACCGGCGCAGAACGTGCCACCGGCACCGGTGAGGACGGCGACGAGGTCGTCGGACTCCTCGAACCGCTCGAACGCAACCGCCAGCTCGCGGGCCATCGGACCGTCGACCGCGTTGCGGCGGTCGGGACGCGCCATCGTCACGGTCGTGACCACGCCGTCGGACTCGACCTCGATGTCGGCCATCGCCACCTCCGGTTGCCTGGGCGCACACGCTAGCGAACCGGGTCACCCGTACCGGTTTCGCTTACCGATCGGTAGCCGATAGCAATGAAGGATGAACGCAACGAACCTTCCCGGTGGGATGAGCAAGGTCGGTGTCGTCGGCGGTGGCCTGATGGGCGCCGGCATCGCCGAGGTCTGCGCCCGCGCCGAGCGCGACGTGATCGTGGTCGAGTCCGACCAGCCGGCCGCCGACAGCGCCCGCGCCCGCCTGGAGAAGTCGCTGCACCGCGCCGCCGAGCGCGGCAAGATCGAGGACGCCGACGCCGTGCTCGACCGCATCAGCGTGGTCACCGACCTCGACGCGCTGGCCGACCGCGAGCTCGTGGTCGAGGCGATCGTGGAGGACGAGGACGCCAAGACCGAGCTCTTCCGCCGCCTGGACAAGGTGGTCGAGTCCGAGGACGCGATCCTGGCCTCCAACACCTCCTCCATCCCGATCATGAAGCTCTCGGTGGTCACCAGCCGACCGCAGCACGTGCTCGGCATCCACTTCTTCAACCCCGTGCCCGTCCTCTCCCTGGTCGAGCTGGTGCCCAGCCTCACCACCAGCGACGAGACCACCGAGCGGGCCCGCGCGTTCATCCACGACGGCCTCGGCAAGCACGCCATCGACTGCCAGGACCGGGCCGGCTTCGTGGTCAACGCGCTGCTGATCCCCTTCATCCTCTCCGCGATCCGGATGATGGAGTCCGGCTTCGCCACCGCCGAGGACATCGACCAGGGCCTCGTGCGCGGTGCCGCGCACCCGCAGGGCCCCCTCGCACTGGCCGACCTGATCGGCCTGGACACCACCAAGGCCGTCGCCGAGTCGCTGTACGAGGAGTTCAAGGAGCAGCTCTACGCGCCGCCGCCACTGCTGGCCCGCATGGTCGACGCCGGCCTGCTGGGCCGCAAGACCGGTCGCGGTTTCTACACCTACTCCTGATCCCGCCGCGCCACCACCGACAGGGTGGCCGGCAGCTGGTCGTGCCACGGCGGGGGCAGCACCCAGTTGTCACCGTTGGGCACCATCACGTCCAGCATCTGCCAGGGCAGCTCCCGTCCCTCCTCGAGGGCGAGGATGCGCAGCCCAGCGCCCAGCAGTGCGTTGACGATCTCGCCGATCGTGTGCGGCCACTCGTAGTTGCGAGTGGCGGTGATGCGGCCGGGGTCGCCGTCGGTGTAGGTCAGCGCCTCGTCGTAGGTGACCGCATGGCCGGACGGGAGCGGCCAGTAGCGATTGCCCACCAGCACCTCGCCGCGCACGGTGTCGTCGAAGACGCCCAGGAACGGGTGGAAGTCGCGGAAGAAGAACGTGCCGCCCGGCCGCAGCAGGCCGGCGACGGCGTGCGCCCAGGCATCGAGGTCCGCGACCCAGCAGATGGTGCCGATCGAGGTGTGGACCAGGTCGAACCGCTCGCCCACCGCGTCGGCTGCCGCGGTCACCTCGCTCTCGACGAACCGGATGGCGACGCCTGCGCGGTCGGCGAGGTCGCGGGCCACCTCGAGTGACACCGGCGAGAGGTCGACGCCGGTCAGGCGCCCACCGAGCCGCGCCAGGGAGAGCGTGTCGGTGCCGATGTGGCACTGCAGGTGGCACACGTCGTACCCGGCCAGCGGGCGTGCGGGGTCCGCCGGCGCCGGCAGGTGCGGGCCGAGCACCGCGACGTCGTCGCTGATCACCGTGGAGATCCGGTCGGGATCGGCGGCGAGGCCGGGCAGGTCGTACTCGGTGCTGTCGGCGTGCACCCGGGCACGGTCGTCCCAGTTCGCACGGTTCGCCGCGCGCGCGGACTCCACGTCCACGCGCACCTCCTCGATCGGTTCCTCCGGCCTGGTCATGTCGTCGATCCAACGTGGCCGGGCCGTCACCGCGCAACCGGGATTCGACGCACTCAGGTACGCAGCTCGGCGACCGCCGGGTCGTCCTCGCCGAAGTAGCTGGCGAGCAGGTGCCGGCTGTTGCGCCGACCCCAGGCGTCCAGGCGGGCGCGACCCCACGGCGTACGCGCGAGCACGCGGTAGCGCCACTGGTTGACCAGCCCGAGGTAGGCGTGCGCCCACGGCGGCCGTCGCGGCAGGCCGAACTCCCGCATCGACTCGGGCCCGAGGAAGACGGTCAGCATGCTCAGCAGCCGCTCGCGCTCGTACGCCGCCCGCACCGGCTGCAGGGCGCGCGTCCAGCCGGGATAGGTCCGGTCGGCCTGCGCGTCGACGACGGCCCGCGCCAACCGTGGGCCCGCCTCCGTGAGCGGCCCCTGGGCCCGCAGCACGTGGTAGTTGATGCGGTGCCGGGTCCGCTCGTCGTCGACGAGGAAGTCGGGGTGCACGCCCATCAGGTGGCCGATCCAGCGCCACATGTGCATCACGTCGCGACTCTGCTGGCGGGTGATGCGGACGCCGAGCGCCCGGGCGCCGATCAGCAGCACGCCGTCGAAGAGCCCCAGCGTGGCGGCCTGGTCGGCCTGGTTGATCGGCTGGCCCCACCGTGCGACGTCCCACTGGTCGACGAAGGAGGCGTTGACCAGGGCGTGCATCGCGCGCACGTGGACCGTCAGGCGCCACGCCTCGCCGCCGGGCCGCAGCGAGCCCGGCTCGGTCAGGGCCACGCCCCACTTCTGCGTCTCGCCGAGGCGGCGCAACGTCATGTCGCCGGTCAGTCCGCCGGTCGCGACGAGCAGGTCGGTGGGCCCGCCGAAGCGGTAGCCGCCGACGAGGGAGAGCTGCAACAGCACGTCGGAGGCGTTCTTGCCCAGGCGGCGGTAGGCGTCCTGGCCGCGGCGCACCCGGTCGAAGTCGACCCAGTCGGGCACCGTGTGGGCGTCCTCGAGGAACTCCCGCAGCACCGGTGGCGCTTGAGGCACGGCGTCGATCCCCTCCGCGAGCGCGCGGTGGAACTGGCGCATGCTCACCTTCTGCTCGGATCCGGACGGTGCCCGCATGGCCCGCGCCAACCGATCGCCGAGCGCGTCGGTCTCGTGCATCGCGCGGCCGATCCGGTCCATCAGCGCCTCGTCGAGCTCCTCGACCCCCGCGATCCACTTCAGCGCCCGGCCGAGGCGGGCGCCGCGTTCCTCGCCCTCGCGGAAGCGGGTCGGGTACGCCGGGGCGGCCGCGGGAGCGGGAGCAGGCTGCGTCGTCATGCCCCCAATCGTGACGCGAGCGATCACTCGCATACAATTCGCATCATGCGGAAGACCCCACGCCAGGCCCGCTCGCGCCGGACGGTGGAGCGCATCATCGCCGCGGGACGCGAGGTGCTGCTCGAGGACGGGTACGACGCCTTCTCCACCAACCGCGTGGCCGCGGCCGCCGGGGTCTCCCCCGGCTCGCTGTACCAGTACTTCCCCGACAAGGGCGCGATCCTGGACGAGGTGATCGACCGCTACTGGGAGGAGGTCACCGAACGGGTGGCGGCCTCACTTGCCGATCGCATCGGGGAGACCGGCCCGGCGATGGTGCGCGACGCCGCCGACGCACTGCTGGCCGCGCTCGAGGCCGACCGACCGTTGCTGCGCGTGGTGGCCGAGGAGCTCCCGGCGACACGTCACAAGGCGCGGCGCGCGAAGCTCGAGGTGCGCGTGCGCGAGCTGATGACGGCGTACCTGGCGGGCCGTCCGGAGGCGACGCACCGGCCGGAGCCGGCCGTGACGGCGTGGACGCTGGTGCTCGCGCTGGAGAACGTCGCGCTGCACTACGTGCTCGACGAGCCGGGGATCGACCGCGACCGGGTCGTGGCCGAGATGGTGGCGCTGGTGGGTGGCTACCTGTCGGTCCCGGACCCGCCGCGCTCGGCCGGGTCGTCGTAGACACCCTCCTGTGCGGCACGGTCGGCCTTCTTCAGCTGCTTGGTGAGGCTCCACCCGAGGAAGGCGACCGCGGCGACCATCGCCAGCAGGACGATGAGGCCGGTCCAGCCCGCGACCACGTCGTTGGCGTCGGGACCCTCCTCCGCGGCGATCAGCAACTGCAGCACCATGACCTCATTCTCCCACGATGCCGGCGAAGAGGTCGTCCTCGGGCGTGGTGGTCTCCACGTGCGACACCACCAGCTCGAAGTCCTCGGTCGGCCAGACCTCGGCGTGCAGCTCCCGCGGCATGGCGAACCAGTGGCCGTCGGGGTCGATCTGGGTCGCGTGGGCCAGCAGCGCCTGGTCCCGGACACCGAAGTACTCCCCGCACGGCACCCGGGTGGTCACCCGGGCGTCCCAGTCCGGCTCCGGCTTCCACTTCGCCAGCCGCTCCTCCCACGGCGACTCCAGGCCGTGGGCGAGCATCGCGTCGTGCAGCGCCTGGATCCGGGGGCGGTTGAAGGTGTGGTGGTAGTAGAGCTTCAGCGGCTGCCACGGCTCGCCCGCGTCGGGGAACCGCTCGGGGTCCCCGGCCGCCTCGAACGCCGCCACGCTGACCTCGTGGCAGCGCACGTGGTCGGGGTGCGGGTAGCCGCCGCGCTCGTCGTACGTCGTCACCACGTGGGGGCGGAAGTCGCGCATCAGCCGCACCAGGGCCTCGGTCGACTCCTCCAGCGGCGCGAGCGCGAAGCAGCCCTCCGGCAGCGGGGGCTTGGGGTCGCCGTCGGGCCAGCCGGAGTCGACGAAACCGAGCCAGTCCTGCCGGATGCCGAGGATGTCGCGCGCACGCGCCATCTCCTCGCGACGGATCCGGGTGATGTCCTCCCACACGTCGGGGCGGTCCATGTTGGGGTTGAGCACCGACCCGCGCTCGCCACCGGTGCAGGTGACGACATGGACGTCGACGCCCTCCGCGACGTACTTCGCCGTCGAGGCGGCGCCCTTGCTGGACTCGTCATCGGGGTGGGCGTGCACGTGCATCAACCGCAGGCCACTGCGCTCGGTCATGGGCGGCATCGTAGAGGGACCGTCATCGGGCGTGGGGACGCGCATGGGACCATGAACCAATGAGCGGCACCAGCGATTCCCTCGCCGAGCGGTACGGCGCCCCGTCGCCGGCGCGCCGGGCGCTGGTGTTCGCGCTCGCGGCCGCCCTCATCCTGCCCGCCTCGGCCTGGCTGCTCTGGGTCACCGTGTCCCACGCCGACCCGGCCGTGGCCTCCCAGGAGATCGGCCACGAGATCGTCGGCGACCACACCGCCACGGTCACCGCCCGCATCAAGTACGGCGACGGTCCCGTCGCCGCCACCTGCACCGCCCGCGCGATCGCGGCGGACAAGACCGTGGTGGGCGAGATCGCCTTCCAGCCCACTCCCGACCAGGCCGAGCACACCGTGGAGCTGGCCACCGACCGGCGCGCGACCACGGTCGACTGGCTGGGCTGCACCGCCGAGGGGCAACCCCGACCGCGTTGAACTCGGGCGTGTCGGCCCGTAGACTCGTATCTCTATCCGGCCACCGGCGCGCGGCATTGGGACCCGCGACGCCCGGTGGTCGAGTTCGTCAGGGCCCGGCTGCCGCGACCGGCCCACCGTTCGATCCGTTCGTAGTACCCCATTGTCAGGAGTAGTGATGACGCAGACCGAGGACCAGGGCACCATCTGGCTCACCCAGCAGGCCCACGACCAGCTGCAGGCCGAGCTGGACGACCTCAAGGGCCCGCGCTGGAACGAGATCGTCGAGCGGATCAGCGCTGCCCGTGACGAGGGCGACCTGAAGGAGAACGGCGGCTACCACGCGGCCAAGGACGAGCAGGGCCGGATGAAGGGCCGCATCGACCAGCTCGAGCAGATGCTGCGCCGCGTCACCACCGAGCGGCCCGAGGACGACGGTGTCGTCAACCAGGGCAAGGTCGTCACCTACAAGTTCGAGGGCGATGACGACGACGAGGCGGAGACCTTCCTCCTCGGCGCCCGCGAGAACGAGCTCGACCCGTCGGTCACCGGCGACGTCTTCTCCGCCCAAGCCCCCCTCGGCGGTGCCCTGCTGGGTCACGCCAAGGGCGAGACGGTGCCGTTCGAGGCGCCCACCGGCAAGACGCTGAAGGTCGTCATCGTCGACGCGACGCCCTACGGCGACTGACCCGCCGGCCACCGAGCCGGGCGGTCACCGCTCTAGGACGACGTACCCGTTGTCGTCCAGGCGGGTGAGCACCGCCTCCGAGTGCGCCTCGCCGCGGGTCTCCAACTGGAGGTGGACGTCCACCTCGCCCAGGTGGAGGCCCGCCGAGGCGCGCTCGTGGATCACCTCCAGCACGTTGGCGCCCGCGGCACCCACCTCGGCGAGCATCCGGGCGAGGCCGCCGGGCACGTCGGCGAGCTTGACCTGCAGGTTGAGGTAGCGCCGGTCGGCGGCCATGCCGTGCCGGATCACCTTCCCCAAGAGCAGCGGGTCGATGTTGCCGCCGGAGAGCACCGCCACGACCGGGCCGCGGAACTGGTCGGGGTGCTCGGCGAGCGCGGCCACCGCGACGGCGCCGGCGGGCTCCACGACCAACTTCTCGCGCTCGACGAGGCTGAGGAGCGCCCGCGAGGTCTCCTCCTCGGTGACGGTCACGACGTCGTCGACGATGGAGCGGACGTGGTCGAAGGTCAGCTGACCCGGCTCCCCCACCGCGATGCCGTCGGCCATCGTGGTCATCTCCTCCAGCCGGACCGGGTGCCCGGCCGCGAGCGAGGCGGGGTACGCCGCCGCTCCGGCGGCCTGGACGCCCACGACCCGGATGTCGGGTCGGGTGCCCTTGAGTGCAGCCGCGACCCCGGCGATGAGGCCGCCGCCCCCGGTGGGGATCAGCACCGTCGCCGCGTGGGGGCAGTCCCGCAGGACCTCCAGGCCCAGGGTGCCCTGGCCGGCGATGATGTCGGCGTGGTCGAAGGGGTGGATGAAGACCCGGCCGTTCTCCTCGGCGTCGCGCCGGGCGGCGTCCAGCGCGTTCTCGATCGGCCCGGACACGAAGATCACCTCGGCGCCGTAGCCCTTGGTGGCACGCTCCTTGGGCAGCGGCGCACCCTCGGGCATGTAGACCCGTGCCGACAGGCCGTGCTGCTGGGCCGCGAGCGCCACGCCCTGGGCGTGGTTGCCGGCCGAGGCGGCGACGACCCCGCGGGCGCGCTCCTCCTCGTCGAGTCGGCCGATGCGCACCGCGGCGCCGCGGATCTTGAACGAGCCGGTGCGCTGGAGGTTCTCGCACTTGAGGTGGACCTGGCCGCCGCCGGTGAGCGAGCCCAGCCACCGGGACTCGATCATCGGCGTCTCGATGGCGATCTGGGCGACCAGCGGCAGTGCCCGCTGCACCTCCTCGAGGGTGACGCGGTGCATCAGGCACCGCCCAGCGCGCGGTCGAGGTCGGCGAGCAGGTCCTCGGCCGTCTCGATGCCGACGCTGAGCCGGACCAGGTCGGCGGGGACCTCCAGGTCGGTGCCGGCGACGCTGGCGTGGGTCATCCGGCCCGGGTGCTCGATCAGCGACTCGACGCCACCCAGGGACTCGCCCAGGGTGAAGACCTGCGTGCCCGCGCAGACGTCGAGTGCCTGCTGCTCGCCGCCGGCGACGCGGAAGGACACCATGCCGCCGAAGCGGCTCATCTGGCGCCCGGCGACCTCGTGGCCGGGGTGCTCGGGCAGGCCGGGGTAGATCACCTGGCTCACCGCCGGGTGGTCCTGCAGGAAGGCGACGACCGCCTCGGCGTTGTCGCAGTGGCGCTCCATGCGCAGCCCGAGCGTCTTGAGGCCGCGGAGCACCAGCCAGGCGTCGAAGGGGCCGGCGACCGCGCCGATGGAGTTCTGGTGGAAGCCGATGCGCTCGGCCAGGTCGGCGTCGTCGACCACGAGGGCGCCACCGACGACGTCGGAGTGCCCGCCGGCGTACTTGGTCGTGGAGTGCACGACGACGTCGGCGCCGAGCGCCAGCGGCTGCTGCAGGTAGGAGGTCGCGAAGGTGTTGTCCACCACCAGCAGCGCGCCCGCCTCGTGGGCCACCGCGGCGAGGGCGGCGAGGTCACCGATGTTGAGCAGCGGGTTGGTGGGCGTCTCGACCCACACCAGCTTCGTCTCACCGGGACGGATCGCGGCACGGACCGCCTCGGGGTCCGAGCCGGGTGCCGAGCTGTGGGCGATGCCCCACGCCTGCTCGACCTTGTCGAAGAGCCGGAAGGTGCCGCCGTACGCATCGTCGGGGAGCACCACGTGGTCACCGGGAGTGCAGGTAGCGCGGACGAGGGTGTCCTCGGCGGCGAGGCCGGACGCGAACGCGAAGCCGTGGCTGCCCCCCTCCAGCGCCGCCACGGTCTCCTCGAGCGCGGTCCGCGTCGGGTTCGCCGACCGGCTGTACTCGTAGCCGTTGCGCAGGCCACCGACGCCGTCCTGGGCGTAGGTGGAGGTCGCGTAGATCGGCGGGATCACCGCGCCGGTCGTCGGGTCCGGCTCGTAGCCGGCGTGGATCGCGCGGGTCTCGAAACCCGCCTTGCTCAGCTCCCGGTCACTCACCCGGACGAGCCTACTCATCGACGGCCCCGTCGTGTCAGTCGCTGAGGCCCGCGCCACCCCGGCGTGGACTGCCGGGAAGGGTTCACCGCCGGACGGTGTTGCTCCCGGTGAGAGCCGATCGTCTGGTCGACACAGAGGAGTGCCGATGTTCCCGCCCCGCAAGACCCAGATGGTGCACCCCGGCGCCGCGCTGCCCGGACGCGACACCCCCGCCTTCTCCCTGCCCGAGACCCACGCGGTGCTCGGCACCCCGCTGGTCACCGACGAGGTCCCCGACGGGCTCGAGGTGGCAATCTTCGGCCTGGGCTGCTTCTGGGGCGCCGAGGAGATCTACTGGGAGCTCGACGGCGTCTGGTCGACCTCCGTGGGCTACGCGGGCGGCCACACGCCGTACCCGACCTATGAGGAGGTGTGCTCCGGCCTGACCGGCCACACCGAGGCGATGCGGGTCGTCTTCGACCCCGACCGCATCAGCTACGCCACGCTGGTCAAGAAGTTCTTCGAGGTCCACGACCCCACCCAGGGCATGCGGCAGGGCAACGACGTCGGCACCCAGTACCGCTCGGCGATCTACACCACCACGCCCGAGCAGGAGCAGGTCGCCCGCGAGCTGACCGAGACCTACGGCGCCGAGCTCGCCCGCCGCGGGCTGGGCGAGATCACCACCGAGGTCGCCCCGGCGGGTGCGTACTACTACGCCGAGGCGGCCCACCAGCAGTACCTGCACAAGAACCCGTTCGGCTACCGCTGCCACGCCAACACCGGCGTCGCCTTCCCCGGGTAGCCTGCGGAGATCCGCACTCGACTGACTGCTTCCGGACCGGGCCGGCACTCTCGTCCGCCACGGGCAGTAGCCATACTCCTGGCGACACTCGCGGGCCTCGCCCCGGCAGCCGGGTGCACCCAGTCCGAGCACGGTGGGGCCCATGCCTCTGCGGGCCCGCTGGTGGTGCGTGGCGGCGACGAAGGGGGCGGAGTGGGTGACGTGGCCCCGCCACGTGACCGCTGGGGCAGCGACACGTGGGCGCTGACACTCGGAGGCATCGAGTTGTGCAGCGAAGAACCCGCCGCGGAGATCGTGCTCGACCGCGTCACCCCGAGATCAGTCGTCACACCAGAACGATTCCAGGCCACGATCCGGCGCATGACCCCCACGCTCCGGGACGAGGCACGCGAGGGCACGATCGTCACGCCACTGCTCGGCAGCCGTGGCACGCCACCGGACTTCGCGGAGGCCTACTCCCGAGGTGGCACTGCTCTGGCGGGCCGGATCGATCCCCTCGAGGGCGCGGTGATCAGTCGAGGTTGTGAGGACGCGGACGACGAGCCCTACCTCTTCACCGAGCTGCTCGTGACGGCGTACGCACAGGAGGGCGGCGCCCTGGTCACCGGATTCGACATCGTCTACACCGCAGAAGGCGACGAGCACGTCCTCGAGGTCCCGTGGGAAGTCGCCCTGTGCGGCCCGTCGGTCGAGGCCGACACCACGCCGTCCTGCTGACTCCCCCCGACCGCCGGCGGACGTACCGAACGGTACTGAGCACGGCCGCTCCGGGCGCCGGACGTGGCGTGTCGCACCAGTCGGTACGTTCCTGTGCAGGCCCGGCGGTCCGGGGTTGGGCGGACCGGCGACAATGGCCACATGGCCGACCTCCCCCGCAAGGCAGCCGCCCGCACGGCGCGGCTCGCGTCGCTGCCGCTCGGGTACGCCGGGCGCACCGCGATCGGCTTCGGCAAGCGCCTGGGCGGTGCTCCCGCGGACGCGGTGATGACCGAGATCCAGCAGCGCACCGCCGAGCAGCTCTTCCGCACCCTGGGTGAGCTCAAGGGCGGGGCGATGAAGTTCGGCCAGGCACTGTCGGTGCTCGAGGGTGCCCTGCCCGAGGAGATGGCGGCGCCCTACCGCGAGCACCTCACCAAGCTGCAGGACTCCGCACCGCCGATGCCGACCCAGACCGTGCGCGAGATCCTCGAGGCCGACCTGGGTGCGGACTGGAAGACGCGCCTGGTGCGCCTCGAGGGTGCTCCCACGGCGGCTGCCTCCATCGGCCAGGTCCACCGCGGCGAGTGGCACGACGGCCGCGAGGTCGCCATCAAGGTGCAGTACCCCGACGCCGGTGCGGCCCTGGAGTCCGACCTGCGCACCATCGGTCGCGCCGCCCGCAGCCTCGACCCACTCTTCCCCGGCGTCGACATCGGCCCGTTGGTCGCCGAGGTCCAGGCCCGGGCCCGCGAGGAGTTGGACTACGACCTCGAGGCCGAGGCCCAACGCACCTTCGCCCGCACCTACGCCGAGGACGAGCGCATCGTCGTGCCCGACGTGGTCGCCGTCGGTCCGCGCGTCCTGGTCACCGAGTGGCTGGAGTCCACCGCCTCCCTCGCCGCCACGATCGCCGACGGCACCCAGGCCGAGCGCGACCACTACGGCGAGCTGTACGCCGACTTCCTCTTCAGCGCCCCGGCCCGCACCGGCCTCCTCCACGCCGACCCGCACCCGGGCAACTACCGCATCATCCCCACCGCGGACGGTGCCCCGGGACGGCTGGGCGTGCTCGACTACGGCGCCGTCGCCCGCCTGCCCGACGGCGGCTTCCCCGCTCCCCTGGGCCGCCTCATCCGGCTCTGCGTCGAGGGCGACGGCGAGGCCGTGGAGGCCGCCCTGCGCGAGGAGGGGTTCATCAAGGACCGCACCCGGATCGACCCCCAGCTGCTGATGGACTACCTCTCCCCGTTCGCCGAGCCCAGCCGCACCGAACGGTTCCGCTTCACCCGGGAGTGGATGCGCGAGCAGTTCCGCCGCGTCAACGACACCCGCGACCCGTCGTACTCCATCAACGTCAAGCTCAACCTGCCGCCGAGCTACATCCTCATCCACCGCACCTGCGTCGGTGCCGTGGGCGTGCTGAGCCAGCTCGAGGCCGAGGCGCCGTTCCGAGCGCTGCTGGAGCGGAACCTCCCCGGCTTCGCCGACGCCTGACCATCGCCCCCGGGGTCGGCTAGAGCTCGCGATACATCACGTGCAGGCCCACGCGGCCGTGCTCGCGGGAGCGGAACGCGCCGGGCACGGTGCCGACGATCTCGAACCCCAGCCCCTCCCACAGGCGGACGGCGGCGGTGTTGGTGGCCACGACGGCGTTGAACTGGATACCTCGGTAGCCCAGCTCGGCCAGGCGCGCGACGACGTACTCCCCCAGGCGCCGTCCGACGCCCCGCCCACGGGCGGCGTCGTCGACCATGAACGACGCCGTGCCCACGTGGTCCCCGCGACCGGGCCGGTTGGGGCCGAACATCGCCGACCCGAGCACGCGGCCCTCCTCCTCCAGCACCACGACGTGCTCCTGGCCGAACCAGAGGGCGCGGGCCTCGTCGCTGGTCAGGTCGGCCGGATAGGCATAGGTCTCGCCCTCGGCGACGATGCGGTCGAAGAAGGCGTGGATCGAGGGCCAGTCCGCGTCGGTGGCCGGGCGGATCGCCGGATCGCTCACTCGCCGACCTCGCCGTCGATCGCCTCCCGGATCAGGTCGGCATGGCCGTTGTGGCGGGCGTACTCCTCGACCATGTGGCACAGGATCCAGCGCAGCGTGAAGGGCTCGCCCCGGCTGGTGCTGGTGAGCACCGAGGCGGTGTCGAGCCCGTCCGGCCCGGCGAGCGCCTCGTCGATCACGCGGTCGGCGCGTTCGATCGCAGCGTCGAGCAGCCGGCGGAGCTCGTCGGGCCTGTCGTCGACCGCGCTGTGCCAGTCCCAGTCGAAGTCCGCGTCCCAGTCGACGGCGTCGAACGGCGGCATCATCGCCTCGCCCCGCAGCACCGCGTCGAACCAGTTGGTCTCGACCAGGGCGAGGTGCTTGAGCATGCCGCCGAGGGTCATCGTGCTCGGCGGCAGCGCCCGGTCCAGCTGCTCGGCGTCGAGGCCGTCGGCCTTGCGGCGCAGCGTGGCGCGGTGGAAGTCCAGCCACGCCCGCAGCATCGTCCCCTCGTCGGCGTGCAGCGGCGGATCGGCGCGCGGGATCGTCATGTCCTGAAACTACTGCGTCTCCGGCACCGGCAGCACCCCGGTTGCGGGGTCGCGATCGGTGATGCAGTAGGCGCGGCCGACCGGGTCGGCCATCACCGTCCACCACCGGAACTCCTCCAGCACCCTCGCGCCGAGCCCGCGATGGCGGGCCACCTCGAGCGGCCGGTCCGTGGTCGCCCAGTCCACGTGCGCCCGGGCTGGCCCGCCGGCCTCGTCGAGCCGCTGGAACAGCAGGCGCAACGGCTGGCCCGCCGGCCGGGCCAGCGAGGAGAAGGCCTCATGGACCTGGGGCGGTCGCCGCTCCCATCCGGTCAGTCCGGCCCAGAACGCACACTCCTGCCCGTACGCCGCACGCGGCACGTCGAGGCACACCTGGTCCAGGACCGAGTCGTGCCCGTCGGGCCACGTCGTCGGTGCAGCGACCACGCCCGCACCGACGTCGACGAGGCAGAACGCCAACCCGCCGGGCGAGGCCATCACCACGACCTCGTCATCGGCGACGAGGGTCGCGCCGAGCTCGGTCGCCGTCGCGGCCGCGGCCGCCGGGTCACCGACGTGGAGGTCCAGGTGGATCCGGTCGGAGCCGGCGGCGAGCCGCTGCACCCGCACGTGGGCGGCGCCGCCGGACGGCAGGAGGCTCGCGAACTCGCCGTGGGAGCCCCGCGGCGCGGAGACGTCGTACGCCGTCACGGCGGCCCAGAACGCCGGGCCGGTCTCGGCGTGGTCGGGCGCGAAGTCGAGGAAGGCGCTGATCCACGTCGGTGCGGACGCGGTCGGCACCGAGGGCACGATCACACCGGGGCGCAGTCGTGCCCGCACCCGTCGGGCGGGACGGGACCGTCGGCGTGGGAGCGGGGACGGTGGAGCACGGCCGTGGTGGGCGTGACCCGCACGTCCTCGCCCTCGGCGGCAGCCGTGCCGTCGACCAGCAGCGTGTAGCCCTTCGGCTCCGCCGGCGGGAAGACCACCGTGACGGCCGGGTTGGCGGCGAGGTTGGCGAGGGTGCCGCGGCCGGGGCCGCGCGCCACGAGGTCGGTGCCGTCGAGCTCGGGGTCGACGGTGACGACCTTGACCCGGCCCTCGGTCGTGGTGAGCAGGTAGCCGCTGCCGAAGTCGGCCAGCGCGCCCGCGAGGTCACCGATCGCGACGGGGATGCTCATGCCCTCACCGTAGCCGTGGTGGCGGCGTCACCACAGCCCGACGATGCCGCCGCCGATGCGCACCGCGAAGGCACCGACGACGAGCACGAAGAACACCCGCACGAAGGTCGCGCCCCGGGCCACCGCGCTCCGCGCCCCCAGGTAGCCCCCGAGCAGGTTGGAGACGCCCATCAGCAGGCCGACCTTCCACAGCACCGCGCCGGTGGGGATGAACAACGCGAGCGCGCCGAGGTTGGTGGCCCAGTTGGCCAGTCGCGTCTTCGCCGAGGCCTCGAGGAAGTCGTAGCCGAGCAGGCCGACCAGGGCGAAGACGAAGAAGGTGCCGGTGCCCGGGCCGAGCGCGCCGTCGTAGAACCCGATCACGGTGCCGATCGCCATCGCGGCGGCGAGGTGGCGGCCACCGGAGAAGCGCAGCAGCGTCTCCTCACCGATCGTGGGCTGGAACACCACGTAGGTGCCGAGGACGACCAGGACCACCAACACGATCGGCTCGAACGCCGACCGCGGGATCTGCGACGCCACCGCGGCACCGCCCACCGCGCCGACGAACGCGCAGGCCATCATCGGCCCGAACGTCCGTGGATCGGGGCGGATGCGTCGGTAGTAGGTCGCCGCGGCGGCCGAGGTGCCGCAGAAGGCGGCGATCTTGTTCGTCGCCAGGATCTGCACCGGCGCCGCCCCCGGCAGCGCGACCAGCAGCGCCGGCAGCTGGAGGAGCCCTCCCCCGCCGACGACCGCGTCGACGTAGCCCGCGGCCAGTGCTGCCAGCGCGAGCAGCGCCAGCACGGTCAGGGTCGGGTCGTCCACCCGGCCAGTCTTGCGGTCACTCGCTCTGCTGGGAAAATGCCGCGTCGAAGGCGGCCGTGGGCGCCGGGTAGTCGAAGCGGCGCAGAAACTCCAACGCCTCGCGGGCGCCGTGGAGCCGGTCCATGCCGGCGTCCTCCCACTCCACCGAGACGGGGCCGTCGTAGCCGATGGCGGCGAGCGCGCGGAAGCAGTCCTCCCACGGCACCTCGCCGCGTCCGGTGGAGACGAAGTCCCAGCCGCGGCGCTGGTCGCCCCAGGGCAGGTGGGAGGAGAGGCGGCCGTTGCGCCCGTTGCCCACGCGCAGCCGGGTGTCCTTGCAGTCGACGTGGTAGATCCGGTCGGCGAAGTCGCTGATGAAGGCGACCGGGTCGAGGTCCTGCCACATCATGTGGCTGGGGTCCCAGTTGATGCCGAACGCCGGCCGGTGGTCGATCGCCTCCAGAGCGCGCACCGTGGACCAGTGGTCGTAGGCGATCTCGGAGGGATGCACCTCGTGCGCGAACCGGACGCCGTGCTCGTCGAAGACGTCCAGGATGGGGTGCCACCGGTCGGCGAAGTCCTGGTAACCCGCCTCGATGACCTCGGCCGGGACCGGCGGGAACATCACCAGGTAGGGCCAGATCGAGGAGCCGGTGAACCCGACGACGGTGTCGATCCCCATCCGCCCTGCCAGCCGCGCGGTCAGCTTCATCTCCTCGGCGGCGCGCTGCCGGACGCCCTCGGCCCCGCCGTCGCCCCAGACCCGGTCCCGCACGATCGCCCGATGGCGGAAGTCGATCGGGTCGTCGCAGATCGCCTGGCCCGTCAGGTGGTTGGAGATCGTCCAACAGCCCAGACCGTGGCGCTGCAGGATCTCCAGCCGGGACTCGACGTACCCGGGCTCGTCGACCCGCCAGGCATCGAGGTGCTCCCCGGAGACCGCGATCTCCAGGCCGTCGTACCCCCAGCCGGCCGCCAGCTCGGCCACCTCCTCCAGCGGCAGGTCCACCCACTGGCCGGTGAAGAGCGTGAATCGCTTGCCCATCAGTCCTCCTCGGTCGGTACGGCGGCACTCCGACCGGAGTCTGCCGCCGAGGCCTCGATCGCCGCCAGCACCCGCTGCACGGCGAGGCCGTCGTCGAACGACGGCACCGGGTCGGTGCCCTCCCCGATGGCGGTCAGCAGGTCGGCCGCCTGGTTGGTGAAGGTGTGGTCCCAGCCCAGGACGTGGCCCGGGGGCCACCACGCGTCCAGGTAGGGATGGTCCGGTTCGGTGGCCAACACGCGGCGGAAGCCGTCGGGACCGGACTCGTCGGGGTCGAGCAACTGCAGCTCGTTGAGCCGCTCGAGGTCGAAGCGGAGGGCGCCGCGGTCGCCGTACACCTCGATCGTCAGGGAGTTCTTGCAGCCGGTGGCCATCCGGCTGACCTCCAGGCTCGCCACGGCCCCCGACGCGGTGCCCAACCTCGCCCACGCGGCGTCGTCGACGGTGACCGGCTCGGGACCGTCGGGGCCGTCGCGCTCGGGGACGAACGTGCGCAGGTGGCCCGACGCGTTCGTCACGGGTTCGCCCAGCAGCGCGTGCACCTGGTCCACGGCGTGGGACCCCAGGTCGCCGAGCACGCCGGAACCGGCGCTCTCCCGCCGCAGGCGCCAGGTCATCGGTGCCCCGGCGTCGACGAGCCAGTCCTGCAGGTACGCCACCCGCACCTGTCGCACGGTGCCGATCCGACCCTGCGCAACCAACCGACGGGCGAGCGCCAGCGCCGGGACCCTCCGGTAGTTGAAGCCGACCATCGCGCGCTGACCGCGGGCGCGGGCGTCCCGGGCAGCTGCGGCGAGCTCGGCGGCCTGGGCGACGGAGTTGGCGAGGGGCTTCTCGACCAGCACGTGCTTGCCCGCGGCGAGGGCCGCCAGTGCGATCTCGTGGTGGCTGTCCCCCGGTGTGCAGATGTCGACGAGGTCGACGTCCTCACGGTCGAGCACCGAGCGCCAGTCGGTGGCGGACTCCCGCCAGCCGAGGTGCGCGGCGGCCTCCTTCACCGCAGTGCCGTCGCGTCCGACGAGCACCTGCTGTCGCACGGCCGGCAGGTCCGGGTGGAAGGCGCCGACATTGCGCCAGGCGTTGGAGTGCGCGCGGCCCATGAAGGAGTAGCCGATGACCGCCACTCCCAGGGCCGGGTCGTGCGTGGGTCCGGTCATGTGACGGTTCCTCCCGTCGCGCGCGTGCGCAGGAACGCAAGCCCGTCACGCGCCAGGTCGTCGGGCGAGGTCGCGAGCGGCCGCCAGATGGAGGCCGCGACCGCGATCGCCGCGTTGTCGGGGGTGAAGCTCTCGATGTTCAGCGGGCCGGCGTACCCGACCTCGTCGAACGCGGCGAAGAGTCCGTCCCAGTCGGTCTGGTCCCCACCGGGGGCGCCGCGGTCGTTGCCGCACACCTGGACGTGGGCGAGGTGGTGCCCGGCCCGGCGGACGGCGTCGGCGGCCGAGCGCTCCTCGATGCCGAGGTGGTAGGTGTCCAACGCCAGCCCGAGACCGTCGCCGAGCAGCCCGTCGAGGGCCTCCAGGGCCTGCTCGACGGTGTTCACCATCGAGGTCTCGTAGCGGTTGAGCGGTTCGATGCCGATGCGGACCCCGCGGTCGGCGGCGTACGCCACGACCGGCGCGAGGTGCTCGCGCCACTCGTCGTACGCCGCCGCCCGCTCCTCGTGCGTCATGCGCCAGACCCGCCCCGTGGCGGCGTGGAACGGCCCGCACACCGTGGCTGCTCCCACCGCCTCGGCGAGGTCGACGCAGGCCCGCAGGTACTCCTGCGTGTCGGCAACGACGTCGGGTGAGGTGGCGACCAGGTCGCGCCCCGGCGCCATGGCCCCCACGACGTACGGCGTCAACCCGGTCTCGCCGAGCACGTCGGCGAGCCGGCCCGGGGTCAGGTCGCCCGCGTTCTCCAGCGGCAGCTCCACGGCATCGAAGCCGAGGGCCGCGACGTGGTGCAGCAGCCCGGGAGCGTTGTCGTCGGTGAGCGGGGAGACCCAGACCCAAGTGTTGACGCCGAGCGGCCTCACGGGATCTGCCGGTCCTGCCACACCTGCGGGTAGCCCGCGAGGTCCTCGCCGCCGAACTTCGCGTAGTGCCCGTCGGGCATTCCCTGGTTGGCCTCGAGGAAGTCGCCGCGCTCCTCCTCGGTGATCGGCTCCTGCGGGAGTACCCACTCGGTCGGGATCTCCTCGCCGGCGGCGATCTTCTCGACCGCGAGCAGCGGCGTGCGCCACTGGAAGTTGGAGTAGACGGGCGCGAGCCCGGTCAGGCCCGTCGACTCCCACTTGCGCAGGAAGCTCATCTCGTCCTCACCGGTGATCACCGGGTAGTCGACGCCGGCGTCCTCGAAGGCTTCGATCGCGGCGACGGCCCCGTCGCCGGCGTCCATCCAGATGCCGGCGACCTCACCCTTGACCAGCTCGTCGGACATGATCTTCTTGATCTCCGACGGGTCGGCACCGGTGAAGTAGTCCACGGCCTCGATGCCGTTCTCCTCGAAGATCCTCTCCGCGGTGGCCCAGCGGGTCTCGAGCACGTCGACGCCCGGCAGGATCCGCAGCGCCACGACCTTGTCGCCCTCCTCGAGCTCGTCGACGAGGAAGTTGGCACTCTCGATGCCCCAGGCGTAGCCGCCGATCGGGTGGACGAAGGAGACGGGGCAGTCGGTCTCGACGCCGCGGTCGAAGACGATGACCGGCTTGCCCGTGTCACAGGCCCGCTCCACCGCCGGGGTCATCGCCGCCGTGGAGTTCGGGGAGATGATGAAGACGTCGCAGTTGCCCTCGGAGATGAAGTAGTCGATGTCGGCGATCTGGGTGTTGTCGTCGTCGCCGGCGTCGCGGGTCTCCATGGCGGAGATGACGCCCTGCTGCTTGAGCACCTTCAGCTGCTGGTTCATCGTGATCCAGCCGGTCTGGCGCCACGGGTTGGAGATCGAGGCGTTGGCGAAGCAGGCCTTCATCGGCTGGTCGGTCGCCCACTCGGAGGTGTCGCTCATGTCACCGTCGATGTACTGCAGCCACGGCTGGTCCTCGGGCCCCTCGAAGGTGGCCTCGATCTGCTCCAGCTGTGTCTCGTACTCCTCCTGCACGAACCACTGCGTGCTCTCGTCCTGGGTGTCCTCGGCGGCCGGGTCGTCGAGCGACTCGTCGGTCGAGCAGGCGGCGAACAGCGCCAGGGCCGCAGCACCCGCCAGCATCCCTCTCATCGGTGTGCGCATCAGTTTCCTCCTGTGTTGGTGCCCAACGAGGGCGTGGGTGTCTCGGGAAGATCGGTGGTGTCGGGTGCCCGGGCCTCGGGACGACCGCGACCGCGGCCGACGGTCCAGGCACGTGCGGCGAGCGCGACGGCGACGATGATGATCAGGCCCTGGACGGTGTCGCGCCACGTGGACTGCACGTCGAGGGCGGTGAGCAGGGTGAAGAGGAACTCCAGCGCGAATGCCCCGGCCGCGGAGGAGAGCACCCACCCCCGGCCACCGCCCAGCACCGTGCCGCCGAGCACGACGGCGGTGATCGCGGTGAACTCGTACCCCTCGCCGACCGAGGGGTGGACGCCGGCGTAGCCCACCAGGAGCATGCCGGCCACGGTGGCTGACAACGAGGACAGCACGAAGGCACGCGTCTTGACCCACCACAGCGGTGCGCCGGCCACGTGGCTGGCGTGCGGGTTGTCACCGGCGGCGATCAGGGTCCGGCCGAAGGGACGTCGCATCAGCCAGGACGCGGCGCCGGCGATCACGGCGAGGATGATCAGCGAGTAGGGCAGCACCTCGATGATCGGTACGCCGTCGATGACGCCCCGTCCGATCTCGCGGAAGTTCTCGTGCGGGTTGCCCGTCGCGGCGCCCCCGGTCAGGTAGTCGATGAGCCCGCCGAGCGCGAGCATCATCGCGAGCGTGACGATGAAGCTCGGGACCCGCAGCAACGTGGACACCAGGCCGTTGACCAGCCCGACGAGGGCGCCGACCAGGAGCATCAGCACCATGACGGGGACGATCCGGTCGGGGTCCTCGCCGATCAGGTTGCCCGCCATCACCACCTGGGTGGCGACGACCGCCCCCATGGACAGGTCGAACTCGCCGGAGACGATCACGTAGTACTGCCCGATGGCGGCGATGGCGATGGGGGCCGTACGACCCAGGAAGCGCACCAACACCCCGGGGTCGCCGAAGTTCGGGTTGGCCGCGATGATCGCGACCACCAGCACGATCACCAGCACGTAGACGGCGCCCCCCGGCGTGAGCAGCGCGGCGCCGAGGCGTCCGAGGAAGCCGTGGGAGCGCTGCGCGAGCGCGGACGGCGCGGTGGCGGAGCTCATCGGACCCCCTGCAGCGTGGCGGATCCGGTGCGTCCGGCCTCGAACCGTGCGGGACGACGGCTGACCTCGCGGCGGGCGTAGACGGCCACGGCGATCACGATGACCGCGCCACGGATCACGTCGCGCAGGAACGGGTCGATCTGCATCACCGCCATGACGTTGCTCATCACCGCGAAGATCGCGACGCCGGCGAGCGTGCCGGTGACGTTGCCCTTGCCGCCCCCGAGCACGGTGCCGCCGAGCACGACCGCGGCGATCGACATCAGGTCGTACTGCCCCTGGCTGCCGATGGTGGGGTTGCCGACCGAGAGCCGGGCGAGCAGCAGCAGGCCGGCCATGCCGCACAGCACCGAGCACAGGACGTGGGCGGTCACGATCGGCACCGGGGTGCGCACTCCGGAGAGGCGGGCCACCTCGGCGTTGCCACCGACCGCGTAGAGGTGGTGGCCCATGCGGGTACGCCGCAGCATCAGGATCGCGGCGCCGGCGCAGCCGAGCAGGATGAGGAACGAGACCGGCACCGGCCCGATCTGCGTGGCACCGATGAGCCGGAAGGAACGCGGGGCCGCACCGTGGTTGCCCTGGTAGTTGGTGGCGAGGTAGCCGCTCACGATGAGCCCCATGCCCAGGGTGGCGATGAAGCCGTGCACGTGGAGCAGGCTGACGACGAGACCGCTGACCAGGCCGAGGACCGCGGCGACCCCGAGCGCGACGAGCACGGCCGGGAGCACGTTGCCGGTCTCACCGGCCATGGTGCCGGCGGCCAGCACGCTGGTGAGGCTGACGACGTACGGCACGGAGAGGTCCAGGCTGCCGACGAGGATCACCAGGGTCTGTCCGATGGCGATGAAGCCCAGGATGCTGGTCGCGGTCAGGATCGAGGAGAGGTTGCCGGCACTGAAGAAGTTGCGTCCCTCCAGGGCGGTCAGGATCGCCCCGACCACGATGCTGAGCGCCAGGACGATCGTCACGATGCCGGTGGAGGTCAGCCGTCCCGTCCGTCGCTGGACCGCCGCCGTCATGCCGCACCGTCCTCTCGCATCCCGGTGGCCAACGCCAGGACGTCCTCCTCGGAGGCTCCGGATGCGAGCTCGCCGGCCAGCAGTCCGTCACGCATGACGAGGATCCGGTCGGACATGCCGAGCACCTCGGGCAGCTCGCTGGAGACCATCAGCACCGCGACCCCCTCGCGGGCGAGCTCGCGCATGAGCTCGTAGATGCCGTGCTTCGCCCCGACGTCGATCCCACGCGTCGGCTCGTCCATCAGCACCACCCGCGGCTTGGTCGACAGCCAGCGGGCGAGCACCACCTTCTGCTGGTTGCCGCCGGAGAGGAACTGGACCTCCTGGTCCAGGGCGCGTGCCGCGACCGACAGGTTCGACATCAGTCCGGGCACGTCCCGCCGCGCGGCGGCGGTGCGTCCGGGGAAGACCGCCCGCACCACTCCGAGCGCGTTGTCGAGGATGGAGAGGTTCAGCGCCAACCCGGTGGCCTTGCGGTCCTCGGTGATCATCGCCAACCCGGCGCGGATGGCTGCGCGGGGGGATCCCGGCCGGATGCTGCGCTCGCCGAGCACCATCTCGCCACGACTGAAGGGACGTACGCCGAAGACCGCCTCGAGCAGCTCGGTGCGGCCCGACCCCTGCAGTCCGGAGACGCCCACGATCTCACCGGCCCGCAGCGTGAGGGAGACGTCGTCGACGTAGTCGTTGCCCGCGCCACGCAGTGTCAGCAGCGGCTCCCCGACCTCGGTGCCGGGTGCGGCCGCGGGGAAGAAGGAGGTGAGCTCGCGCCCGACCATGAGGCGGACCAGCTCGCCGTCGTCGAGGTCGGCCGCGGACCGGGTGGCGACCTGCTCGCCGTCCTTGAGGACGGTGATGGTGTCGCAGAGGTCGAAGATCTCGCGCAGCCGGTGGGAGACGTAGAGGATCGCGACGCCGCGCTCGGTGAGGCCGCGGATGATGCCGTAGAGGAGCTCCACCTCGTGTTCGGCGAGTGCCGCCGTCGGCTCGTCCATGGCGATGATCCGGGCGTCGTAGCTGACGGCCTTGGCGATCTCGACGACCTGCTGCTCGGCGACCGAGAGGGTCCGGACGAGCTGGTCCGGCCCGAGTCCGCCGACACCGAGCCCGTCCAGCAACTCCTGGGTGTCGCGCTGCATCCGGGGCACGTCGACGAGTCCGGAGCGCCGGGGCTCCCGGCCGAGCCAGACGTTCTCGGCGACCGTGCGCTCCGGCAGCAGGTTGAACTCCTGGAAGACCGTCGAGACGCCGGCCTGCTGGGCCTGCACGGGGTGGTGGAAGCTCACCGGTCGTCCGTCGAGCTCCACGCTGCCGGAGTCGGCGGCGTGCACCCCGGCGACGATCTTCATCAGGGTCGACTTGCCCGCACCGTTCTCACCGACCAGGCCGTGGACCTCACCCCGGTGGAGGTCGAGGTCGACGTCGGCCAGGACGGTGTTGCCCACGAAGCTCTTCGTCAGCCCCCGCGTCCGCAGGACGACGTGGGCCCCGTCGGCAACCCCCGGCGCGCCCGGCGTTCCGGTGGCACTGTCGCTCTGCTGCGGCACGCCGTCACTGTGGCATGCGTCACCCACTTTTGTCGAGCACTGCGCAGAAGTCGGTGGGTGGACGAGATAAAGTCCCGCGTGGTTGACTCATGAGCGTGCGGCACAGCGACGTCTTCGACCTCCTTCGCGACGGCGAGCCGCGCACCCGGGCCCAGCTCGCCGAGCTCACCGGACTGGCCCGGTCCACGGTCTCGGCGCGGCTGGACGCGCTGATGTCACTGGGGCTGGTGGTCCCCTACGGCGGGGTCTCCACCGGCGGGCGGCCCCCGTCGCTGCTGGCCTTCAACCCCTCCGCCCGCGTCGTCGCGGGCATCGACCTGGGCGCCACCCATGCCACCGCGGCCCTCGCCGATCTCGACGGCCGGGTCCTCGCCGAGCACACCGACCGGCTCGACATCGCGCTGGGCCCGGACCGGGTACTGGGCTGGGTCGAGCAGGCCATCCACCGGCTCCTCGGGGAGCGGCCCGAGGACGGCCGCGACCTCGCCGCCATCGGCATCGGGCTGCCCGGACCCGTCGAGCACTCGACGGGGCGTGCGATCAATCCGCCGATCATGCCCGGCTGGGACCGGTACGACGTCCCCGGACACGTCCAGCGCGCGTTCGACGTCCCCGTGCTGGTCGACAACGACGTCAACGTGATGGCGCTGGGCGAGCGCCACGCCCACCTCCCCGACGTCGACGACGTGGTCTTCATCAAGGTCGGCACCGGCATCGGCGCCGGCATCATCAGCGGCGGCGTGCTGCAGCGTGGGGCGCAGGGCACGGCCGGCGACCTCGGCCACGTCTTCGTCGCCCGCGGCGCCGAGGTGAGCTGCCGGTGCGGCAACCAGGGGTGCCTGGAGGCCATCGCCGCCATCCCCGCGCTCGCCGCGCGGGTGCGCGACGCCGGTGTCGAGGTGTCCCACGACCACGAGGTGGTCGCCCTGGTCCGTGGCGGCAACCCGCACGCCGTCCAGGCGGTGCGCCAGGCCGGTCGGGACCTCGGCGAGGTCCTGGCGGCGCTGGTGAACCTGGTGAACCCGTCGGTGATCGTGATCGGCGGCTCGCTCGCGGTCGCCGGCGAGGGCCTCATCGCGGGCATCCGCGAGATCGTCTACCAGCGCTCGCTGCCGTTGGCGACCGAACACCTCTCGGTGGTCCCCTCCCGCGCGGGCGGGCTCGCCGGTGTCACCGGTGCCGCCGCCCTGGCCATCGCCCACGTGCTGTCGCCCGACGCGATCGACCACGCCGCCGTCGCCGAGTAGGCACGTCGCACCAAGCGTTCTTGTCGTCTTCCTGCTGGTTGGACGACGAATTCGCTTGGTACGACGGACCTCAGCCGACCCAGAAGCCGCGGCCGCCGAAGAAGTCCGAGTAGGACCCCGGACGACCCGAGGGACCGCGGGAGCCGAGGTAGGAGCCGACGACGGCGGCGCCGAGGTCGTCGGCCTCGGGGTTGACGACGCTGCCGTCGACGCGGCGGGCCATGGAGTCGATGAACCGCGCCAGGCCGGGGTCCTCCCCCAGCCGGAAGAAGGTCGTCTGCGCGCCGAGCCGCATCGCGTTGTCCAGCTCCCGCACCGAGAGGGCCAGCGTCAGCGGGTGCGGCGGGTACTCGAAGTAGACCTCGCCGTCGGGTTCCAGGTGCGAGGTCGGCTCGCCATCGGTGACGACCAGCAGCACTGGTTGGGCGTTGGGGTGCTTGCGGAAGTGGCGGTTGGCCAGCAGCAGGGCGTGGTGCAGGTTGGTGCCCTTGGACCATCGCGGCTCCAGCGCGGTCAGCTCCTCGATCCGCATCGTCTGCGCATGGCGCCCGAAGGAGATCAGCTCCAGGTCGTCGCCGCGGAACCGGGTCCCGATCAGGGTCTGCAGCGCGAGCGCCGTCCGCTTCATCGGCACCCAGCGACCGTCCATGGCCATCGAGAAGCTGGTGTCCACGCACAGCGCCACCGCGGCCTGGGTGCGGGCCTCGGTCTCGGCGACCTCGATGTCGTCGACCGCGATCCGCGGGCCGTCCGGGTCGCCCGCGCGGCGGCGTACGCCGTTGAGCACGGTGCGCGGGATGTCCCAGGGCTCGGTGTCGCCGAACTCCCAGGGCCGGCTCGCGCCGGACAGGTCACCGGCGCCACCCGCTCGGCGCAGGTCCCGTTGTCCCTGCCGTCCCGACATCCGCTCGGCGACGTCGCGCAACAGTGCCTTGCCCAGCTGCCGCATGGCCTTCGGGGTCAGCCGCAGGTCGCCGTCGAAGCTGCGCTCCATGGCCCCGGAGTCGCGCAGTGCCTGCTCGAGCTCCTGGAGCTTGCGCGCGTCGACCGCGGCCTCGTCGCCGAGCTGGCGGGAGAGCTTGTCGAGGTCGATGTCGTCGAGTCGGGCGCCCTGGTAGGACTGCGAGAGTTGGTCGAAGAGCTGGTCGAGCTCGCCGAGGTCCTGCAACGCCCCGGTGCCGTCGCCCAGGCCGAGGCCCTCACCGCCGCCGAACCGCTCCGACCCCGACCAGTCCTCGCCCGGGCGGAGGCCCTGCAGGTTGGCGTCGAGCCGGTTGAGCTGGTCCATCAGCGCCGGGGAGCCGAACGCCTGGGCGGAGAGCTGCATCAGCTCTTCCCGCTGCTCGGGCGACATCGAGTTGAGCATCCGCTGGGCCGCCGCGGATCGCTGCGCGAGCGTGTCGAGCAGCTCGTCGAGGTCCTGTGGGTCCTCCGGGAAGTGCTGGCCGTGCTCGGCCATGAAGTCCTCGAAGTCCTGCTGGGTGTCCTCACCGCGCGCCCGCTTCTCCAGCAGCTCGTTGAGGTCGGAGAGCATCTGGCCGACGGCCTCGCGGTCCTCCTCGGTGGCACCCTCCAACGCCTGCTTCATGCCGGCGAAGCGCTGGTCGAGCACCTCGCGGCCGAGGAGGTCCTTGATCTGCTCGAAGGCCTCGCGCGCCTCGCCGGACTGCCAGTCGTAGTCGGAGAGCTCGCTCACCGCGGCTGCGGGCGAGTCGGGCAGGGTGCCCAGGCGCATCTCGCGGAAGGTGCGGTCGTCCTCGTCCATCATCGCGTCGCGCGCGAGCTGCTTGCGCTCGGCGAGCACCGCCTGGTCCAGCAGCTCCTTGACCTCGTTCATGGTGCCGTCGAGGTTGTGGCGCTGCAGCAGCTCGCGGCGCTTCTCCGCGATGCGGCGGGCGAGGTCGTCCAGGCCCCGTCGCTCGCTGTCGCCGCGGCGCAGTGCCTCGGCCATGGCCCGCTCGGGGCTGTAGCCGGCCATGACCTCCTCACCGATGGCGTCGAGCGCCTCGGCGATGTCGACCGGCGGGGCGAGCGGGTCGCCGCCGTCGTAGCGGCGGTAGCGACTCATCCGTAGACCGTCTCCCGGCCGTCGGTGTCCTTGCCGATCTTGCGGGCGAGGAAGAGCCCCTCCAGGGCCAGCTCGATCGCGCAGGCCCGGCGGCCGTCACTGAGCTCGGCGCGGTCGAAGAGTCGGTCGCACACGTCGTCGTAGAGCTCGGACTCGCCCAGCACGGGCAGTCCGTCGAGTACGTCGTGCGCACTCACCTCGCCGCCCGTGGTCACGGTGGCGCCGTCCTCGATCGCGGTGACGAGCAGGCCCATGTCCAGGCCGCGGAAGTGCTCGCGGACGGTCTCGGCGATCGCGGTGCGCAGCAGGTGGGTGAGGATGTCGGTCTCGCGGCCCTCCTCGCCGGTCTCGAACTCGATCTTGCCCGCGAGCACCTCCACCGCGGTGTCGAGGTCGACGACGCGGGCCACGGCGTCGGACTCCCCCAGCCGGGTCGCACGGCGCAGCGCCGCAGCCGCGATGGTCTCGGCGCCCGCGATGGCGAAACGTGCCGAGACGCCGGAACGCTGGTCGACCGCCGAGGAGTCCCGCAGGTTGCGGGTGAAGCGCGCCAGCACCTCCAGCAGGGCGTCCGGGACCTCCGCGACCAGACCGGCCTCCTGCCGGATCACCGCGACCTCGGCCTCGAGTTCGCGCGGGTAGTGGGTGCGGATCTCGGCACCGAAGCGGTCCTGCAGCGGGGTGATGATGCGGCCACGGTTGGTGTAGTCCTCCGGGTTGGCCGAGGCGACCACGAGCAGGTCCAGCGGCAGCCGCAGCACGTAGCCGCGGATCTGGATGTCGCGCTCCTCCATCACGTTGAGCATCGCCACCTGGATCCGCTCGGCCAGGTCGGGCAGCTCGTTGATCGCCACGATGCCACGGTGCGAGCGCGGGATGAGGCCGAAGTGGATCGTCTCGGGGTCGCCCAGCGAGCGTCCCTCGGCGACCTTCATCGGGTCGACGTCACCGATGAGGTCGGCAACCGAGGTGTCGGGCGTGGCCAGCTTCTCGGCGTACCGGTCCTCGCGGTGGCGCCAGGTGACCGGCAGCTCGTCGCCGAGCTCGGCGGCGCGGCGGCGCGACTCGTGGGTGACCGGCTCGTAGGGATGCTCACCCAGCTCGGAGTCCTCGATCACCGGCGTCCACTCGTCCAGCAGGCCCACCATGGTGCGCAGCAGCCGGGTCTTGCCCTGGCCGCGCTCGCCGAGCAGCACGAGGTCGTGCCCGGCGATCAGGGCACGCTCCAGCTGTGGGATGACGGTGTCCTCGAAGCCGTGCAGTCCGGGCCAGGGGTCCTCCCCGGCCGCGAGGCGGGCGAGGAGGTTGTCGCGGATCTCGGTGCGCAGCCCCTTGTGCTCGTGCCCGGAGGCGCGCAGTTGACCGACGGTGCTGATGCTGGGAGCCGAAGTCACGCCTGCCAAGGTACTAGGCAGCGCAGAAGGCGACCGCCGGACGTGGCGCCCGCCACATCGGCGGGAATCGCTGGGACGCAGGCCCCATCGGGGGCCGACTCGGGACATACTGCCGTCGTGGTCACCGCTCTGCTCCTCCTCTGTCTCGCCCTGGCCACCGCGCTGGGCGGGCTCGCGGTGTACGCCGTCACGCTGCGCCGGCAGGTCGCCGAGCAGCAGGAGCGGCTCGCCCAGGTGGAGGCGGACCTCGCCGCGGCGTTGAAGCCGCCGCCACCGAGCACGACGGTGGAGCGCTACGCGCGCCGGATGCTCCGCACCGCCGAGCGGGTGCGCACCGAGGGCCTGACCGGGCTGGTGCAGGGCGCGATCGAGGACATCGCACAGTGGGCCGGCACCGAGGAGCGGGCGGAGATCGTCCACATGGCGGCCTCGGACGGCACCGTGACGCTGTTCTTCTCCGACATCGAGGACTCGACCGCGCTCAACGACCGGCTGGGCGACGACACGTGGGTGCGGGTGCTCAACGCCCACGACCGGGTGCTGCGGGCGCGCATCGACAAGTACCGCGGCCAGGTGGTCAAGACCGCCGGCGACGGGTTCATGGTGGCCTTCCGCGACCCCGAGGCGGCCTGCCGGGCGGCCGTGAAGGTGCAGCGCGACCTCGAGCGCAGCACCGACGCCGCGTTGCGCCGCCACGGCCCGGTCCGGGTGCGGATCGGCATCCACTGCGGCCAGGTGGTGGCCAAGGAGGGTGACTACTTCGGGCGCAACGTCGCCATGGCGGCCCGGGTCGCCGACCTCGCCGCCGGGGGCGAGGTGCTGGCCAGCGACGCCGTCCGCGACGCCCTGGACGAGGACGCCGCCGTGGTGCTCGACGGCGGGGACGAGGTGCCGCTGAAGGGCCTCACCGGCACGCACCGCGTCTGGCGGGTCCGGCCCGCCCGCACCCGCGGCAACCGCAGCGCCGTGTGAGCCTCCGGGCCCCGACGGGGCCCGACTCACAGTGCGGGGGGCCGCCTGGTGCAGAACAGCGCGCGGTACATGGCCAACTCGTTGTGCATGCGGTAGGAGATGGGTTGTCCGTGGAACGCCAGCGCATCGGCGCAGTCCTCCAACGCATCCAGGAGTTCCCGCTGTTCCGGGGTGGCCGCGTCACGGTGCGAACCATTCCTGCGCGCCGTCGCGAGCGTGGCTCGCGCTCGCTCGACCGCTCGAAAGGAAGTCGTCAGGTCGTGCGGCTGGCGTTGGGTCATCCGTCGCCTCTCGTCGTCTACGAGACTACGGCACGCGGGGGCACCGCATGTGCCCGTGACGGCCTCAACGCGTGAGGATCACCGAGGAGCCGTGGCCGAAGAGGCCCTGGTTGGCGGTGATCCCCACGCGGGCACCCTCGACCTGGCGACCGGTCGCCCGGCCACGGAGCTGCCAGGCGAGCTCGCACACCTGCGCCAGCGCCTGCGCGGGCACGGCCTCGCCGAAGCAGGCCAGCCCGCCGGAGGGGTTGACCGGGATGCGACCACCGATGGTGGTGTCACCCTCGCGCAGCAGCACCTCCGCCTCGCCGCGCTTGCACAGGCCGAGGTCCTCCATCCAGTCCAGCTCGAGCGCGGTGGAGAGGTCGTAGACCTCCGCGACGTCGACGTCCTCGGGGCCGATCCCGGCCTCCTCGTACGCCGCGTCGCCGATGGACTCCTTGAAGGTCCGCTCGGGCTCGCCGGCGGCCGCACGGGAGTCGGTGGCCAGCAGGGGCATGTCGATGACCGTGTTGGGGTAGGTCGGCGTCACCGTCGCGACGGCCGCCATCCGCACCGGGCGGGCGATCCCGTGCCGCTTCGCGTACTCCGGGCTCATCAGGACCACCGCGGCCGCACCGTCGGAGGTGGCGCAGATGTCGAGCAGGTGCAGCGGGTCGGACACGACCGGCGAGGCCGCGACGTCCTCGGCGCTGACCTCCTTGCGGTAGCGCGCGTTGGGGTTGGCCAGCCCGTGGCGGGCGTTCTTGACCTTCACCCGTGCGAAGTCCTCGCTCGTGGCGCCGTAGAGGTCCATCCGCCGCCGCGCGTAGAGCGCGAAGTAGGCCGGGTTGGTCATCCCCAGCAGCCGGAACCGCAGCCAGTCCGGGTCGTCCCACCGCTCCCCCGCATTGGGTGCGAGGAAGCCCTTCGGGGTGGTGTCCGCCCCCACGACCAGCGCCACGTCCGACATCCCGGCCAGGATCCGGGCCCGTGCGGTGTCCAGCGCCTGCGCACCCGTCGCGCAGGCGGCGTACGACGTCGCGATGCGGGCGCCGCTCCAGCCCAGGGCCTGGGCGAAGGTGGAGCCGGCGACGTAGCCGGCGTAGCCGTTGCGCACCGTCTCGCCGCCGACGACGAGGTCCACGTCGGTCCAGGCCACCCCGGCGTCGGCGAGTGCGTCCCGGGCGGCCTTGACGCCGTACTCGACGAAGCTGCGCCCCCACTTGCCCCAGGGGTGCATCCCGACGCCGGCGACGGTCACGCTGCGGTCGGCGCTGGTGCTCACTCGGCCTCCACCTCCTCATCGGGTCTCGCCACGCCCGTTCGTTCCTCACGGGCGGCTCGACCAGCAAGGATGGGTCGCCACCGCCAGATGGTGCGGTCGCCGGACTCGTCGGCGTGCAGCGTCTCCACGACCAGCTCGACCGCGTCGCCCACGGTGAGGTCGGCGACGCCGTACCCCCGCGCGACCTGGCCGAGCACGGTCAGGCCCTCGGGCAGCTCGACGGCTGCGATCGCGAACGGCTCATACGTCTCGCTCTCGGGCACGTACGGCGCCGGCGGCTGGTACTGCGCATCGGTGTAGGACCAGACCCGTCCCCGGGCGGAGAGCTCGACGGTCTCGGCCTCCTCCCCCGCGCAGGTGGGGTTGCGGCAGAACGTGGCGGCAGCGGCGGGCACGGGCGGGAACACGACGTCGGCACACGTGGTGCACCGCGAGGCGAGCAGGCGTGGCTGCTCACCGGTCGTGAACCAGCCCTCGACGGCTGGCGTGCTGGGCGTGGACGTCACGCACCCAGACTAGAACGTGTTCTCGTCTCGGGTCGAGTGGTCCACCCAACGGGATCGGCGGCGCCAGTGCGGTGACGAGTTCAGCAGGCGGGCCGGAAGTCGCTGCGCGCCGGCCCGTCGGTGGTCAGGGCGTGGACCACCAGGGAACGGACCCCACGGTTGGTCGGGATCAGCAGGTGCTCGGCGAGGGCACGCGGACACAGGTCCTGCAGCGTGATGTTGGTGCTCCGCGGCCCCGGGGTGAGGTGGCCCGACGTGTGGGGCACCACGACCTCGTCGTAGCGGGTGGTGATCTGGGTGTAGTCCACGTCGCCGGGCGTCTCGTCGCCGGCGTTGAGGTCGGCCAGGAACGCCGACCCGGCGGCCTGCTGCACGCACGAGCGGCAGAAGACGCCCACCACGAGGCTGGAGAAGGCGTTGACCAGCCTCGTGCCGTGGTTGGAGGGCGCGATGCCGACCAGGTCCTCCACGAGCCCGTCGCCGCCGAGGTTCTTGATGTAGTAGCGCGGCATCATGCCGCCCTGGGAGTGGCCCACGAGCGAGACCCGGTCCGCACCGGTCGCCGCCAGCACCCGGTCGACGAAGCTGCGCAGCTCGCGGGCGGACCGCTTGATGTCACGGGTGCCGCGCAGGCCGTAGTCCAACGAGTAGACGCAGAAGCCCGCGTCCTTGAGGTCGCGGGACAGCCCCTGCAACAGGTTCCTGCGGTCACCGAAGGTGCCGTGCACCAGCACGGCCGGGGTGGGTCGCTGCGCGGTCGGCACGCAGTCCCAGTCGTTCGCCCCCGGCGGGTCCCCGAACAGCAGCGAGGGCTGCGGTGCCGAGGACGCGCCCTGCGCGGACGGGGGCGCCGCCGACGCGGGGGCCGCCGCGGCGACGTACGCGCCGACGCCGAGGACGATCGCGAGCAGCAGGGACACCGACCGGAGCTGGGAGCGCATGTCCGGCATCCAACCATCCGGGGGTGACGTGTGTCACCCGCGACCACCGGTCAGTCGCCGCTGTCGCCCTCGCGGTCGCCGCCGTCGCGGTTGTTGCCACCGCCGCCACCGTCGCCGCCGTTGCCACCGCCGCCGTTGCCACCGTTGCCGCCCTGGCCCGGGGGCGGGCCGCAGACCACCGAGTCGGACGGGGTGTAGGTGGTGTTGAACTCCTCGGTGTGGTCGACCGCGTCCTCACCGGCCCTGCGGAAGGTCCGGGTGACGTCGATCTTGAATCCGGAGTAGCCGGTGTGCGCCTCGCACCCGTCCTCCTGGATGTAGCGCGTCTCGGGCTGGGTGTAGGCGTAGCGCTCGGACTTCGACGCGGTGATGTCCCAGATCTTGGTGGAGTACATCTCCACCGTCACCGATCCGGTCGAGCCCGGCGAGCTCGGGTTGATGTAGGAGTGCACCAGCACGCCGTAGTCGGTGTCGTTGCGGAACCGCAGGTCCACCGTCGGCCACGCGACCGTCGCCTCCCGGCCCACCGGGTAGCGGTCGATGTAGAACGAGTGCGGCTTGTGCTCGATGTCCTCCAGGCCGGCGAAGAACATCGCGTTGAACAGCGTGGTCGCCAGCTGCGAGACGCCGCCTCCGTAGTCCTTCTTCAGGATGCCGTTGGAGATGATGTAGCCCTCGGTGAACCCGTTCGCGGCGGTGCGCTCGCCCACGATGTCGTTCATCGAGAACGTGTCGCCGGGCTTGAGCAGCGTGCCGTCAGCGTTCTGCGCCGCCTGGCCGATGTTGACGTTGCGGTACTCCGAGTGCGGGTAGCTGGTGGTGAACTCCGAGACCTTCTCGGTGATCTTCAGCTCCTCGGCGTCCTTGGTGGTGAACCCCGGCTGCTCGACCTCGGCCTCCACCGCGCCGGAGCGGCCGTTGCCGCCACCGCTGCCGACCAGGTCGAGGAAGACCGAGGACACCTCGGCGGGGTCGAAGCTGATGCCGGGCTTGCCCGGGACGACCTTCGGCTGGCCGCGGACCAGCTCGACGCGGGCATCGACGGGATCGCCGTTGCTGGTCGCGCCCTCCACGAAGCCGACCAGCTTCTTCTGCTTGGCCCGGAGCTCCAGGGCACCGTCCACGGGTGCCATGCGCAGCGACTGGGCGACCTTGCTCTTGCCCAGCTTGACCCGGGCATCGTCGAACTCGAAGGTCACCGGACCCGACACGGCGGGCTCGGCCACCTGCTCGACGGCCTCGGCGACGTCGTCGGCGTCGATCTCGGGCTGGGCGTCGACGAGGTCCAGCTGCGCGGTCCCACCGTCCCCGGCGAGGTACGCCGCCGCGAGGGTGGCCCGTGCGGGCTCCCGCTCGATCTCGCGCCCGGCCTGCGGGTCGACGGTGCGGACCGTGCCCTTCTTGGTGAACACGACGCGGCCGTCCTTGGGCGGGGTGCCGAGTCCCCTGGACAGCTTCTGCAGCGTGGTCTCCAGCGCCCGGTCGTCGAACTCCACGACGGCGTCGACGTCCTCGCCGCCTCCGAAGAAGTCCCACTGCCGGCCCGGGCTCCAGCTCGCCTGCGCACCGGCGGCGTCCAGGGTGGCCTCGTAGTCGACGGCCATGCCCAGCGCCTGCGGACGGACCGTCGCGGTGCGGTCGTCGTCGACGGCCACCTCGATGGTGGCCTCGTCGCGGTCGGCGAACTCCTCGCGCAGCTCCTGCTCGGCGTCGTCTCGCGTCATCCCGCCCACGTCGACCCCGGACACGGTGGTGCCGCGCGGGACGCGGTCGCCCACCCAGTACCGGCTGCCCGCGTAGGCGCCGGCGGCGACCACGAGCAGCACGACGACGACGAGCCAGACGATCCAGCCGCCCTCGCGTTCGCGCTCTGCCGGTTGCCCGGCGCCGTTGGTAGTGGTCACGGCCGCCATTCTAGGAAGCCGGACCAGCGCTCCCGGAATCTTCGCCAGCCCCCGGACGCCGGGGACGCAGCGCGAGAGCGCCCGTGAGCGTGACGAGAATCACGGTCGCGAGCACCGTGTAGCCGCCCGGATCGCTCGCGATCACGAAGTCGCCCTCCCGCCGACCACCGGTCGCGACGAGCACCGTGACCGCCCAGCCGAGGGCGAACGGCGTACGCGCCCACCAGCGGTCGGGCAGGGCCCACAGGGCCGCGGCCGTGGCCGCCAGCCCCAGGACCAGGCCCCACCAGCGGGGGTGGACGGCGATGACGCACACCGCGACGGTGGCGCCGCCCACGAGGAGCGCCACCACGACCCCGGCGCGGGCCGTTGCCGCCTCGAGTGCCGAGCTGCGGGAGCGGCTGCTCAGAGTCCCGCGAACAGGTCGGTCTCCCACCCGTTCTCCCCCGCCGGTCCGGGCGTGCCCTTGACGATGCGGAAGTGCTCCACCCCGAGCGCCTTGCTGCCGATGTTGTTCGACAGGGCGAAGAACGGGCCGTCGGTGGTGATCTGCGTGGCGTGGGCCCGCAGCGCCGCCATCTTGTGGTCGATGTGGTCGGTGGCGTCGACCTCGGCGGTGATGTCCGCGTCGGGCGAGCCCATCGGCAGCGGGCCGTCGGGGTCCATGCCCTCGAACGTCGTCTCGTCGCCCGCCTCGCGCAGCGCCCGCAGCCCCTCGCGGAGGCGGCTCTGCGCCAGCGTGCCCCAGTAGACCTTGGCGATCTCCCAGGCCTCGCCCAGGTCGCGGCGGTAGGTCGGCACGGCCGCCAGCTGGGCGGCGTACATCGCGACGCGGTGGGCCTGGATGTGGTCGGGGTGGCCGTAGCCGCCGAACTCGTCGTAGGTCACCAGGACCTGGGGCCGGACCTCGCGAATCACCTCGACGAGGTGGGTCGCGGCCTCGGTGAGGTCGGCGTACCAGAACGCGTTGTCGTGGATGGTGTCCGCCGGCACCGCGTGGCCGTCGGCGTGCCACTTCATCCCGGAGTCGCGGTAGCGCCCGAACCCACCGAGGAACCGGTGGTCGGTGACGCCGAGCTCGGCCATCGCGTCGGCCAGCTCGCCGCGGCGGTGCTCCCCCAGCCCGTCGTCCTGGTCGGCGGCCAGGTGCTCCAGCTCCGGCACCAGGATCTCGCCCATCTCGCCGGCCGTGCAGGTGACGAGGGTGACGCCGCGCCCCTCGGCAACGTACTTGGCCATCGTGGCGCCCTGCCCGATCGACTCGTCGTCGGGGTGGGCGTGGACCAGGAGCAGGCGCTGCGCCGGCGAGTCAGTCATGCGAGGAAGCCTAGGAGGTGGCCCTGCGGGGCCCTCACCCGCGCTTGATCCGGCGGGGCTGCCCCGGGAGCGGCAACGGGTCGGGCGTGGCCGGCTCGTCCTCGGCGTCGTCGTGGTCGAGCCAGCCGTCGTAGGTCTCGACCAGCAGCTCGAGCACGATCTCCGGCGCGTCGGTCACCACCGCCCACGGGTGGTCCTCGTCGTCGTCCTCGCCGGCGAGCCGCTCCCGCGCCACCTCGGCGGAGAAGCCACCCCGGACCAGCGATGCCGCGGCCGTCCGTGCCTCGTCCTCGTCGAAGAAGATGCCTCTCACGCCGCCAGTATGGCGCGCACCTGGGCCAGGAACGGAACCTCCGAGGCCAGCCAGGGCACCTCGTCGAGCTCGTCGGCGGCCAGCCACCGCACGGCGTCGTGCTCGACCGGGGCGGGGTCGCCCTCGATGCGCACCAGCGCAATCGCCAGGCGGTACTTCTCGTTGATCACCACGTCGCCGTCCAACCAGCGTTCGACCCGCGCCGCGACGCCCAGCTCCTCGTCGAGCTCGCGGCACAGTGCAGCCTCGGGCGTCTCGCCCGGCTCGACCTTGCCGCCCGGCAGCTCCCAGCGGCCGGCCGCCTCCGGGGGCGTCGTACGCCGCGCGGCGAGCACGCGTCCCCCGCGCACGATCGCCGCACCCACGACCTGCTTCCTGCGTCCCGCCACGCGCCAGAGGCTACGGTCTGTCGGCATGGACACGGCGAGCGGTCTCCGGCTGTCGCGGACCACGGACCGTGCCGCCGAGGTCGCGGCACTGACCGAGGCGGTCACCGCCGCCGGTGGCGCTCGGGTCGGGGTCGACGGCCTGCTCGACGACCTCTCGCGACGCCTGCGCCGGACCCTCGCACCGCATCCGCGCCTGCTCGGCCGCCACGTCGCCCGCGCACTCACGTGGGAGGCGAACGACCGCGCCGACCGCAACTGGTGGCCGCAGGGCATCACCACCGCCGAGCACACCGGCGTCGCGGAGCAGGTGCTCGTCACCTCGTGGTACGCCAAGGACGGCCAGGGCGTGCGGCTGAGCTTCCTGGACCTGCGTCGCCGGCGCTACCAGCACGTGCTGGTCGTGGTGCCGACCCTCGTCGACGGGCGACCGGGCCTGGCGCCGCTCGGCGTCCACGCCGGCGGGCTGGTGTGGCACGGACGCCACCTCCACGTGGCCGCCACGCGCCGGGGCTTCCTCACCTGCGACGTGGCCGACGTGCTGCGCGTCCCCGACCCGACGCCGTACGCCGTCGGCGGGTACCGCTACGTGCTGCCGGTGCGCTGGACGCACCGCGCTGGGAGCGAGGAGGGGGTGGAGCCCCTGCGCTACTCGTTCCTGTCGCTGGACCGCAGCACGACGACGCCGGCACTGGTCGTGGGTGAGTACGGCTCCGCACGGCGCACCCGGCGGCTGGTCCGGATCCCCGTCGACGACGCCTCGGGTGAGCTGCTCACCGACGCCGACGGCATCGCCCGCCCGGTCCTGGTCGAGGACGACGGCCCGCCACGGATGCAGGGCGCAGTCGTGGTCGACGGACGGTGGTACCTCACCGCGTCGCAGGGGCACTGGACCGCCGGGGCCGTGCACGCGGGCCGCCCGGGCGCGTTCACCGACCACTGGTGCGCGACGCCGATGGGTCCCGAGGACCTCGTCTGGTCCGGCCACGACGACCTGCTGTGGTCCACGACCGAGCACCCGCACCGTCGCTGGGTCTTCGCGATGCGGCGGACCGACTTCGACTGAGCCGGGGCGACGCGGTCAGCGGGGCAGGCGCGCCAGCTGCCGACTCTGCGCGACGAGGTTGTCCGCGGAGTCCCAGACCTCGCAGTCCTCCTCGAACTGGCCGCCGGAGACGTGCCGCGTGCGGTGCACCAGCCGCAGCCACCCCGGGGCCGGGTCGCGGCGTACGTAGGCGCTGAGCTCGAGCGTCGGGGCCCAGCCGGGCAGCCCGAGGTCGCCGGAGACCGGCGGCATCGCGTCGACGGCGAAGAGCAGCGAGATCGGGTCGGGCTCGCGGCCGTCCTTGAGCCGGAACCAGCAGCTCAGCTCGCCGCGACCGGTCGGCTCGCCGAGGAAGAACCCGACCTGGTCGGGGTGGAAGTGCATGTCGAAGCGCTCGATCAGGGGCGCGATCTTGCGGAAGTCGGCCGGCGCGAGCTCGTTGGACACGCAGTCCTCGACCGGCGGCAGCCGCAGCGGCTCGGCGTCCAGCAGCGGCGGCTGCTCGGGCAGCGCCCCCAGGTCGCCGTACGTCGCCAGCGTGGTCAGCCGGACGTCGTCGCCCTGGCGCAGCTCGGCGGCGACCGTGGACGCGGAGCGGCCCTGTCGCTTCACCGTGACGTCGACCGCGCCCGGCCCGGGCGTGGCCGGCGAGAGGTAGTAGGCGCTGATGGCGAGCGGGTCCGGGTGCTCGGGCAGCTCGGCGCGGATCGCATTGGCGATCACGGCGAGCTGGAAGCCGCCGTTGATGCCGCCTCCCACGTGCCATCCCTGCGGCAGGTCGGCGGCGTAGATGCCCTCGCCGGACGGGGTCACGGCTGCGTCCCGGTCGAACTCGGCGAGCTGGGCGGAATCGGCGGTCGCAGTCACCCGGCAACGGTACCGGCGTGGCTCTAGGGTTGCGGTGTGACTTCCGACGCACGCTGGCTGCAGCAGGCCGTCGCCCTGGCCACCGCGAGCGTGGCCGAGGGCGGTGGCCCCTTCGGTGCGGTCATCGTCCGCGGCGACGAGGTCGTCGCCGAGGCGGCCAACCGCGTGACGCTGGACCTGGATCCCACCGCCCACGCCGAGGTGGCCGCGATCCGGATCGCCGCGCGCACCCTGGGCACCCACGAGCTCACCGGCTGCACGCTCTACGCCTCCTGCGAGCCGTGCCCGATGTGCGCCTCCTCGGCGCTGTGGGCGCGGCTGGACCGGGTCTGCTACGCGGCCGACCGGCACGACGCGGCCCGCGGCGGCTTCGACGACGCCGTGTTCTACGAGCTCTTCGACCGGCCCCGCGAGTCGTGGCCGATGCCGGTGCACCAGGAACGGCTGGCCGACGCGGCGCAGCCCTTCGACACCTGGCTGGACCACGAGGACCGGACCGCCTACTGACGCGCCCTGGTCCGCGAACCGGTCAGCGCACCACCGGTAGCCGCAGCGTCTGCTCCTCACCGCCGGCGATCGTCACCGGGTTGCTGGTGACCCCGCCGCGGTAGTTCAGGGACCCGCCGGCCACCACGAACCGCACCCGGTGGCCCGGCTCGAAGCGGTGCACGATGCCCGGCAGGGTGACGTCGAAGCGTTGCCGCACGTCCGGGACCCGCACCGGCGCCTCGAGCGCCTTGATCGTGCTGGCCGTGCCGTCGGGGGCCACGTCGAGCACCTTGACGAAGAGCACCAGCTTGCCCAACTGCCCCGCGCCCTGGGTGAGCGCCGCGGTCGGAGCCTGGACGCGCAGGCTCGCGGTCGGCGTACCGACGACGTCGAGGGGGTCCGCCATCGGCGCCGAGGTCCAGGAGGCGAAGGTGCCGGGCAGGTCGCCGACCTGCTCCAGCGGCAGGTCCTGCACCTGCTCGACGACGTCGGCCTCGTCGAAGCTGGTCGGGAGCCCCGCCGCCGGGGTCAGGAAGCGTTGCTGCCCGCGACGCGTGGGCTCAGTGCCGGTGACGAGCGCGCCGTCGCCGGAGAGGCGCCAGACCTGCTCGCGACCGACGGGGTACCGACCGGCCTTGCCGTACGCCGGGCGCGCGTTGCCGTCGTACGCCACCCAGTCACGGAAGTAGGCGAACGGCGGCCCGGTGTCGACGTCGGCACCGCGGAGGTGGTGGTCGAACCAGTCCACGACGCGTCCGGTGATGTACTGCGTCGCCGGGTCGGGGTCGGCCAGGTCGAGCTCGCCGGGGACGGTGCCACCGGAGTGGCCCCACGACTGCCAGATCATGGTGACCGGGACCCCGTTGGCGCGCAGTGCGTCGCGGGTGGCGACGGCCTCGTTGAGGTTGAACAGCGTGTCGTGCTGGCCCTGGATGAGCAGCACCGGCACGTCGATGCGGTCGATGTAGGAGCCGACGGAGGCGGCGCGGAGCTTCGCGACGTGCTGGGGTTGGAAGAAGCCCGTGGTGCCGGCGGTGACCAGGGCCGGGCAGACGAAGTCGGCGAAGTTGGGGCACGGCAGCAGGTCGGGCGGCACCTGCTGGTTCTGCAGGTCGCTGGCCATGCCGAGTGCGGAGAAGCCCAGGCCCCAGTTGAACTTGATCGAGCCCGGCGTCGTGGTGCTCACGCCGACGGACTGGTCGGTGTTGTTGGGACCGAGGCTGTAGCTGAGGTCGTTCCAGGTGATCAGCGGCACGAGGGTGTCGACGCGGTCGTCGACCGAGGCGGTGGCGAACTGCGAGCCGCCGCCGTAGGAGCCGCCGAGGGTGCCCACGCGGGGGTCCCCCGGGCCGTCGAGTGCGACGACGTCGAGCGTCGGCGCGGGCTGGGTGCCGGCCTCGTCGAGGAAGGCGATGCCGTCGGCGCCACCGAGGTAGCTGACCAGCTGGCGGCCGGCCTTGCCGTCCCAGTCGGGGTGGTCGAGCGTGATCCTGCAGCCGGAGCCGCCGAACCCGAGGCCGGAGTAGGAGAGCACCACGTAGCCCCGCTCGGCGAAGGCGGCGCCGATGCCGGCCTGGTCGTCCTTGGACCCGCCGAAGCCGTTGGTGGTGAGGATCGCCGGCGCCGGCTCTGCCGAGGCCGACTCGGGGACGTAGACGTCACCGATGATGGTGCAGTCCTGGTCGTCCCCGGGGCCCACGGTGACGTGGAAGTAGAGCGTCTGCACGGCGTACGCCGGCGCGGCGGTGGCCGAGGGCGAGGTCACCCCCACCGCGGCGAACAGGCTCGCCAGCAGGGCGAGCAGACCGACGGGGGCGGCGACACGACGCATGGTGGACTCCTCCTGCCCCCGCGGGGGCGATCAGGGGTCCAACGAGCCTCGTGTGACGGTCGTTACGTCAGGCCAGGTCGAGCCCGCGTGCCGCGAGCTCCTCGCGGAGGATCCGGATCGCCTTCGGGCCGACTCCGTGCAGCGCCGTCAGCTCGGCCTCGGTGTGCGCGGCGACGACGTCCATGCTGGTGATGCCGGCAGCGACCAGCCCCCGCGTGGCCGGCCCACCGATGCCGGCCGGCAGGTCCTCCGGCGGCGCGTCGGCCCGCTCCACGAGGTGCTGGGGTGCGCGGTGCCGCCAGGCGGCCAGGACGAGGGCGTTGAGGTCCTTGCCGTTGACGTCGGCGAGCGGCACGCGGAAGCCGACGGCGTCTCCGGCCAGCACCATCGGCTCCCCGGTCGGGTGCTGGCGCACTGCGTCGTCGATCGCGTCCGGGGGCAGCCGGAGCTCGGCCTCCCCCGCGTCGGTGGCGGCCGCGAACCCGATGCCCTGCACCTCGTACGACGTCTTCGCGGTCTGGCGTTCCTCCTCCACCTCCCGCAGGTCGAGTGCGGCCTTGCGGAGCTGCTGTGCCGTCGTCATGGCAGCCATTGTGGACAACGCCCGCGTTCGGCGGGCGATGTCGGTGGCGGGCTGCCGAGTCGGCGGGACTGGGTGGCCATGCACACCGAGGACAGCATCGTTCCGGGAGCGTTCGCGTGGGCGGGCAGTGAGCAGGCACTGCCGCTGGGTGGCGAGGGATGCCCCCGGGTGGCCGAGTTCGCGCTGGTGGAGCTCGCAGCCCTGTTGGGGCGGACGTTCGACTCCGCTCGCCTCCACGTCGCCCGCGCCGTCGAGTTGCGCTACCGACTGCCCCGCCTCCACGCACGCGTCGCGGCACTGGAGGTCGTGACGTGGCGGGCACTCCAGGTCGCCGACGCGACCCTCGCCCTCCCGCCGGACGGCGCTGCGTGGGTGGACCGTCAGGTGGCACCGTTCGCAGGGAGCGTTGGACCGGCCCAGCTCGAGCGGTTGGTGCGCGAGGCGATGGCACGCTTCGATCCCGTCCGCGCCGAGGAGGAGCGGCTCGCCGCTGCCGAGACCCGGCACGCGACGCTGCACCGCGACGACGTCACCGGCGGCACGGTCGGCTTCACCGCCGAGATGGATCTCGCTGACGGGTTGGACCTGGACGCGGCCCTCGACCAGGGCGCGGCGCAGTTGGCTGCACTGGGCTCGCCGGACACCCACGACGTGCGCCGCTCCGTCGCGCTCGGCGAGATGGCCCGGGACCAGCTCGCGCTCGCCCTGTCCGACGGCTCACCCGACGACCGACCCGCGCCGCGGCCCCGCCGGGTCGTGATCCACGCGCACCTGTCCGAGGACCTCACTCTCGCCACCATCGAGCGGCCCGATGTGCTGCTCTCGGTCGAGCAGGTGGCCTCCTGGTGCGCGGACCGCCGCACGCAGGTGACGATCACGCCCGTGGTCGACCTCGCCGAGGAGCGGCGTTCGGCCGGTTACGCCGCTCCCCCGCGCCTGCGCGAGCAGGTGATCCTGCGTGACGGGAGCTGCGTGTTCCCCCACTGCCAGCGACCCGCCCGCACGGCGGACCTCACCACGTGACGCCCTACGACGACGGTGGCGCGACTGCTTCCTCGAACCTCGCGCCGTTGTGTCGGCGGCACCACCGCACCAAGACCCACGCCGGTTGGCGCTACGCGGTGCTGACGCCCGGGACGTATGAGTGGACCAGTCCTCGGGGCGATCGGTGGCTGGTCGACCGCGACGGGACCGACCGCCTGGCCCGCGCACCGGAGCACTAGCGACCGAGCCCCGCACCCCACCGGTCGGCGGGGCCGTCGGCATGCGCGGCTACGTGGCCCCGGTCAGGTCGAAACGCAGCCGCGGCAGGACGCGGCCCGGGATGGATCCGCTGGGTGAGGTGCCGATGCGCTCCGCGCCGAGGTGGCGGTAGAACGGCTCGGCGTCGGGGTCGGCGTCGAGCAGCAGGCTCCGGTGGCCGCGCCGGCGGGCATCGGTGAGGGCGTCGCGGAGCAGGACGCCGCCGAGGCCCTGCCCGATGGCGTCGGGCGACACGAAGAGGGCCACGAGTTCGCCGACCGGCGGGTCCCCCTCGACCAGTCGGAACCCCCGGACGCGGCCGTTGGTCTCGGCGACGACCAAGCCGCCGGAGGTGCATTGGTCCGCGGTGTAGGTCAGCTCGTCGCGGCAGGCCTCGAGGAAGTCCTCGTCGTACCCCCAGTGGGCCTTGGACCGCAGCGCGAGCCGCGACAGCTCGGCCGCCTCGACGGCACGTGCGTGACGCAGTCGGACACCGGAGGGGCTCACGGTGACTCGCGGCGCAGCGACATCGCGACGGTGAGCGTCATCCCCTCGACGACTTCCTCGGCGCGCTGGACGACGACCTTCAACGGCAGCAGGTAGCGACCGTCCTTGGGGAAGAGGGCTGTGGTGAAGTCGGTGTCGCCGATCGTGGCCTCGACGGGGATCTGCCCCCAGTAGACGAGGTCGCGGGCGTCCTCGCGGACCTCGTCGCTGACGTCGGCGGGGATCGCGAGGAAGAGGTACGGCGCCGGGCCGCGCCACTCGATCACCTCGCCGCTGAAGGTCCACTCCATGTCGGCACAGTAGTGCGTGGCACCCTGGCGCGACCCGTGTCGCGATCTAGGCTCCTCGGGTGCCGTCCCGGACCCGCAGCGCCCGCTACGCGCGCCGTCGCCAGCGCCGCATGGCGCGCGTCGAGCACGACCTCACCGACGCCCAGTGGGCAGCGTTGACGACCGCGTGGGGTGGCTGCGCCTACTGCGGGGCCACCGACCGGGCGCTGCAGAAGGACACGATGCTCCCCATCTCCCGGGGCGGGCGCTACACCCTCGACAACGTCGTACCCGCCTGCGGCTCCTGCAACGCCAGCAAGTGCAACCTCGAGATCACCGTCTGGCTGCGCCGCAAGAAGTACGACGAGCGCGCGTTCCTCGTCCGCCAGGTCGAGGTGGCCCGTCAGGTCGCCGCCGCGCCGCTGGACGCCTGAGTCACCGGCGGCCGCGCTGGCTGCTCCCCACCTGCGCACGCAGTGCAGCGACCTGCTCCTTGTCGGCCGCGAACCCGAGCGTGATCACCTTGCGACCGCTGACGTGGCGCAGGACGTTGCCCTCGAAGGTCAGGTCCTGGGGCGAGGCCACCGGGAACCGCTTGGTGACGATCCCGATGGGGCTGCGGACCTGGGCCTCGTCGTGGGTGACCCGCAGGATCGGGTTCACGCGCGAGACGACGCCGAGTACGACGACGACCGTGCCCGCCGCGACGCCCACCCAGCTCTGGGCGGACAGTTCCAGGGCCAGCATGAGCAGCCCCAGCAGGATGAACCCGACCGAGAACGGTCGATTGCAGTAGACGTCCACCGGTTGCATGCCGATCACCGTAGGCGCTGACCTTGCAGGCCCCCAGATCACCGACCGGCTCGCTGCGCTTGCCCACGGGCCTGCCACGGAATGGTGCGCCCCGTCGTGAGCGTTCCCCCCGCACTGGGCGATCCCCCGTAGACGAAGGAGAGACACCTGATGAGCAACATCCTGTTCGTGGTGACCGGATCGGACCACTGGACGCTCAAGGACGGCACGAAGCACCCCACGGGCTACTGGGCCGAGGAGCTCGTCGTCCCCTTCCGCACCTTCACCGACGCCGGGCACGACGTCAGCATCGCCACCCCGGGCGGAGTGCAGCCGGCGGTCGACGCCGGCAGCCTCGCCGCCGAGGCCAACGGGGGCCAGGAGCGTGCCGACGAGCTCGAGGCCGAAATCGGTCGCATTGCCCAGCTCGCGGAGCCGCTCCGACTCGAGGACGTCGACCCCGACGACTACCACGCGGTGTTCTACCCGGGCGGTCACGGCCCGATGGAGGACCTCAGCTCCGACGAGACGTCCGCGCGCGTGCTGACCAGCACACTGGCGTCGGGCAAGCCGCTGGGCGTCGTGTGCCACGCACCCGCCGCGCTTCTGGCCACCGAGGACGCCGAGGGCGGGTCCCCGTTCGCCGGGTACGCCCTGACCGGGTTCACCAACACCGAGGAGTCGCAGGCCGGGCTGGCCGACGTCGCCCCCTGGCTGCTGCAGGACCGCCTGGTGGCCCTCGGCGCCGACTTCCAGGAGGGCGAGGCATGGGCACCGCACGTGGTGACCGACCGCAACCTCCACACCGGCCAGAACCCCGCATCCTCCGGGCCGCTGGCCGAGCGGATGCTCGAGACGCTCCGCTGAGCCGAACGCTCGGCGCGTCAGCGCCGCGGGACGCCACCTGTTCGCGGGTGGCGTCCCGCGCGGCCTCATAGCGTGTTGGGGTCGTTTGTATGTCGCTATAGCGAACTCGCTCGCGAGCCGTCGCGAGCAAGTCCGCGTAGTCGGCACGTAGAGGCGCGACAAGTGCCTTCTCCAACATCGCTTCGAGGTCCCACAGGACGCGCTGTTCCGCCTGGTCCTCGAAGTCACTACTTCCGTCATGGCCGGTAGTCCTCGAACTCCCAGAAGCCGAGATGTCCGAGCCTTTTCCCGACCTGCGACCAGTTGTCGCCAGAGACCGCCTGCACACGCTTCTCCAGCCATGCGACCAGAGCACCTTGGTCGAACCGCTGCACGTCAACCACGAGGTGATGACGCGCGTCGAAGATGCCTCCATCACGACATTGGGCAGCAAGCCACTCGGGCGAGCACACCGTAATGTCAAACGACTCCTCACCGGGACCGTCAGCAGGACCGGCGTACAGGCGGGCTAGGAAGCAGAACTCCTCCGCGTCGGCAGGCAAGGAGGACGGCTCAGGCTGCAAGTCGATGCTTCTCAGCGACGCGTACACCGTCATGCTCTCCACCCGTTGTCGAGGCTGGTCCGGAGCGCGCGCCATGTCGTGCAGGTCCTCGCCGAGAAGTTCGCGTCCTCGGCGGGTGGTGTCAGGTGCTCAACCACGGTGAAGCCGACGTCGCTCCAGTCCTCATCCTTCTTGCGGTGCCGAGCGACACGGAAGGACACGCTGGGCTTGTCGTCCATCGCCCGCGTCTCCGCAAGTGGCTTCAACTTGGCCAACTTGCGACCGCTGGGTAGCGATGACTTGCGCCAGTCGAGGCGTCGGAGAGTGGGCGCGGTACCCACCCGCTGTGCATCGAGCGAGGCGACTCGGAAGAGCGCGTGCTTCCCATCAGGCAGCGTGTAGGCAAGCACATCACCCGCCCTTAGGCCGGTCACGTGGGCCCAAGGGCGCCGGACCTTCGACGGAGGCTTCTGGGGACCCGTGAGGGTCTTCCGCAGCTTGGTCAGCGCAGCCGTCCGACTGGCCAACTCCTTGGCCCCGGCCTCGGCCCAGAGTTCCAGTCCGATGCCTCCGTCGATGACTCGAAGAGCCTCGGACTTCACGGAGTCGTCAAGGCGACCGAGCGCTGATTGGGCAGCAGCAAGAGCCAGCCACAGAACGTGGGCCTCGTCGTCGCCCAAGTGGTGATAGTCCGCGATAACCCGCCGTGTCGCCTCTTCGTCATCGACGCCGTCTTCGAGCAACTCGCGGTAGTCGGACCGGATGTCGCAAGCCGTGTCGTCAGAGAAGATGGCCGGACCCCAAGCACCCATGCGGCGATTCCATCACGCTCGCTGCTCTACGTGCGCACTATCCGGATTCGCTTGACCGCCGCCTGAACGCGTATCAAGCGTCTGGCCGCAGTTTTCACATTCCGCGTCCCGAAAAGTCCAGACAGAGTTGGCGATAAGACAGCCTGAGTGAGGCACCGTCACGCCTACGTGGAACGGACATGCACTGTCGGAGCCTCGAAATAGGCTGAGCCCACAACATCCATCCAGAGTCCCGTCAACAGCGGACAGGGCACGCCTCGCTCACACGTTGAAGCGGAACTCGACGACGTCGCCGTCGGCCATGACGTAGTCCTTGCCCTCCATGCGGACCTTGCCGGCCTCCTTGGCCTTGAGCATCGAGCCCGCCTCGACGAGGTCGCCGTAGGAGATGATCTCCGCCTTGATGAAGCCCTTCTGGAAGTCGGTGTGGATCACACCGGCGGCCTCGGGGGCGGTCGCGTTCTTGCGGATCGTCCAGGCGCGGGCCTCCTTGGGCCCGGCGGTGAGGTAGGTCTGCAGACCGAGCGTGTCGAAGCCGACGCGGGCGAGCACGTCCAGGCCGGGCTCGTCCACGCCCATCTCGGCGAGCATCTCGCGCGCCTCGTCCTCGTCGTCGAGCTCGACCAGGTCGGCCTCGAACTTGGCGTCGAGGAAGATCGCCTCGGCCGGCGCGACGAGATCACGCATGCGCTGCTTGAGGTCCTCATCGGCCAGCTCGTCGCCGTCGCAGTTGAAGACGTAGAGGAACGGCTTGGTCGTCAGCAGCTGCAGCTCCTTGACGTCCTCGGCGTCGAGGTCGCCGGCGGTGATGAGGTCGATGACCGGCGTACCGGCCTCGAGGGCCTCCTGCGCCTGCTTGGCGGCCGCAACGACGGGAGCGAGCTCCTTCTTGCCCTTGGCCTCCTTCTCCAGCCGCGGGATCGCCTTCTCGACCGTCTGCAGGTCGGCCAGCACCAGCTCGGTCTTGATCGTCTCGATGTCCGACCCGGGGTCGACCTTGCCGTCGACGTGGGTGACGTCCTCGTCGCGGAAGACCCGCGTGACCTGGCAGATCGCAGCCGACTCGCGGATGTGGGCGAGGAACTTGTTGCCCAGGCCCTCCCCCTGCGACGCGCCGGCGACGATGCCGGCGATGTCGACAAACTCGACCGTCGCCGGGAGCACCTTCTCGCTGCTGAACATCTCCGCCAGCTTCGGCAGCCGGTCGTCGGGCACCCCCACCACGCCGACATTGGGCTCGATCGTCGCGAACGGGTAGTTCGCCGCGAGGACGTCGTTCTTGGTCAGGGCGTTGAAGAGGGTCGACTTGCCCGCGTTGGGGAGGCCGACGATGCCGATGGTGAGTGCCACGAGCGGCGAGTCTAGGAGGTCGGCGCCGCCGTCACGAAGTCGCGAACGCCGCCACTCACGCGCGGCTGCGCTGCATCGCGCCCTCAGGCACGCTGAGCCCCCACGCGACGAGCGCCAGCACCGCTCCGCTCCCCGCCGCGTACGCCGCCACGAGGCCCCACGGGACAGCCTGCGGTCCGCCTGCCAGTTGGGTGACGGCGTACATCGCCGTGGTGAGCAGTCCCAGCCCGGCGAGGACGCCGGTGGTCCACAGCCCCGCCCGCGGCTGCCGCACCAGCAGCCACAGCAGCAGGGCGCACACGCAGAGGACCAGCGCCGCGCCCCCGAGGAGGAGCACACCGATCATCGCCCCGAGGCCGTCCCACTGGTCGGTGCGCGAGCCGGCGTCCTCGACCACGAGGAACGCCCCACCGAGCCCGACCAGCACCCCGGAAACCATGCCAAGCACGGCGAGGACGCACAGGATCACGGTCGGGACGCGACGTACGGGCTTGCTCTCCATGCCACCACCCTGCCCTGCCCGGTGCGCCGTTGTCGTGAGTGTTGGTACTCAACTTCCCGCCCTGCCCCTCGCGGGCGGTGCCTGGTGGCAGGCTGGTGCCGTGGACGCACCCGACGCAGCGGATCCCGCGCTGACCCTCCCCCAGCACCAGGTGTCGCCGAGCGCGATCGGCTACTGGCGGGTGCTGGCGCTGATCACGTGTGCCGTCGTCGGCATCCCGCTGCTCGTGGCGGCGTGGGCGATCCCCGGCCTCCCGGGCTGGGTGCCCATCCCCGCCGTCGCGGTCGTCGTGGCCCTGCTCGTCTGGGCGTTCGTGATGCCGCACGTGCGCTTCCGCATCCACCGCTGGGAGGTCACGCCCACCGCGATCCACACCCGGGCGGGCTGGCTGAGCATCGACCAGCGCATCGCCCCGCTGTCACGGGTGCAGACCGTCGACTCCAGTCAGGGCGCGCTGATGCGGCTGTTCGGCATCCGCTCCATCACCGTCACCACGGCCTCCGCGGCGGGTCCGATCACCATCGAGGGCCTCGACGACGAGGTCGCGATCCGCGTGGTCAGCGAGCTGACGGCGATCGTCGGCCGGTCCGAGGGTGACGCCACGTGAGCGAACCCCTCGGAGGGCCGACCCAGGAGGACGCGTGGCTCCCCACCGCCGACTCGCCGTGGCAACGCCTCGACCCGCGGTCGATCGCGGTCGCGCCCGTCGCGGCCGTCAAGGGTGGCGGGGTCCCGGCGATGATCGGCGTCGTCGGCGCCGCCAGCCAGCTGGGCTGGTGGGCGCTGCTGGCGATCCCCGGGCTGCTCGTCGCCATCGTGCTCTTCGGGGTGCTGACCTACCTCTCCACCAGCTACCTCGTCGCCGACGGCCAAGTGCGCGTACGCCGCGGCCTGCTCAACCGCACCACCCTCACCGCCAACCTGGACAAGGTCCGCAGCGTCGACCTCGAGGCGCCGCTGCTGCACCGGGTCCTGGGGATCAGCCGCGTCGAGATCGGCACCGGGGTCGACAACACCCGCATCGCCCTGGACTCCCTGGGCAAGCAGCAGGCCGCCGACCTGCGACAGTTCCTGCTCCGCCGCGCCCACGAGGCGCCGGGCGCCGACGAGGGCGAGGCGGATCTCCCGGCACCCGACACCGCCGCCGCGGAGGAGGGTGAGGAGCTCGGCCGCCTCGACCCGCGCTGGGCGCGCTTCGCGCCACTGAAGCTCGGTGGCCTCGCCGTCATCGCCGGTGGTTTCGGTGCGCTCTCCCAGGGCGTGGACGGTGACGCCATCTCCGACATGGCCTGGGCCGACGCGACGTGGCAGTGGCTGGCCGAGCAGGTGCTGCTGCTGGTGCTGCTGGTCGGTTTCGTGGTCGCCCTGGTGGCCTGGGTCGTGCTGTCGGTGGCGGCGTACCTCATCCACTGGTGGCAGCTGCGGCTGACGCGCACCCCCGACACGCTGCGGCTCACGGCGGGGCTGTTCACGACCCGGTCGACGACGCTGGAGCTCTCCCGCATCCGCGGCCTCCGGCTCAACCAGGCACCGCTCATCCGGTGGGCCGACGGCGGCGACCTGGCGACGTACGCGACCGGTGTCGAGGAGGGCGTGACCGCGATCCTGCCGACGGCTCCCGTGGGCGAGGTGGAGCGGGTCGGCAGCGCGCTCCTGGGCGACGCCGCACCGCTGACGACCCCGCTGCAGGAGCACGGCCCGGCCGCCCGTGCCCGCCTGCGGTTCCAGGGCCTGGTCTCGACCGGCATCGGGGCCGCCATCGGGCTCGGTGTGGTGCTGGCGATCCACCAGGCGCCCGCGGACTCGCGCCCGGACTCGCTGCCGGTCATCGGCATCGCCGCCGGCCTCGTCCTGCTCAACGGGCTGCTGTCGTGGCTGGCCGTGCACTGGCAGTACCGCCACCTCGGCCACGCCCTCACGGCGCGCCACCTGGTCGCCGGCAGTGGGGTCTACACCGCCCAGCGGGAGGTACTCGAGATCGAGGGCATCATCGGCTGGGTGGTCAAGCAGTCGCTCTTCCAGCGCCGTCGCGGACTGGCCGACCTGGTCGCGACGACGGCCGCAGGACCGGAGCAGGTCGTGGTCCACGACGTGCCTCGTGGCCGGGCGGTCGCGCTGGCCCACCGCGCGACGCCGGAGATGCTGGCGGAGTTCCTCGTCGGGGAGCCGCCGGTCAGCGGTCCAGCGCGGCCTTGACCTTCCGCGGCGCGGGGTTGGTGTGTGCCGCGCCGTCGATCACCACCGTCGGCACGGTCTCGTTGCCGTCGTTGACGCTGCGGACGTACGCCGCCGCCTCCGGATCCGCCCAGATGTCGACCCACACGACGTCCTTGCGTCGCGAGCCGAGCGAGAGCCGCAGCCACTCGCAGAAGGTGCAGCCGCGGCGGAAGTAGACGACGACCTTGCCGTCGGCGGCGGCCTGCACGCCCTCGGCAGCCGACACCGACGTGGGAGAGGGACCGATCATCCCTCCATCGTGGCACCCCTACGCTGATCCCGTGCGCCTCGCCACCTGGAACGTCAACTCCCTCCGCACCCGCATCGACCGCGTCGAGGCCCTGCTCGAACGCCACGACATCGACGTGCTCGCGGTGCAGGAGACCAAGGCACGCGAGGACCAGCTGCCGCTCATGGGGCTGCAGGCGGCCGGCTACGAGGTCGCCGCACTAGGTCACGACCAGTGGAACGGCGTGGCGATCATCAGCCGTGTCGGCCTCACCGACGTCACCGAGGGCTTCCCCGGCATGCCGGCCTTCAACGACAAGCACGAGGCCCGCGCACTCGGTGCCACCTGCGACGGGGTGCGCGTGTGGAGCCTCTACGTCCCCAACGGGCGCAAGCCCGACGACCCGCACTACGCCTACAAGCTGGAGTGGCTCGCCGCCCTGCGGGCCGCGTCGCAGGAGTGGCGGGACCAACCCACCGCGCTGGTCGGCGACTGGAACGTCTGCCCCTACGACGAGGACTGCTTCGACCCGAGCCAGTTCACGAAGTCGACCCACCTGACCCAGCCCGAGCGCGACGCCTTCTTCGCCGTCGAGGGCGACTACGCCGACGTCGTACGTCCCCACTGCCCGGGGCCGGAGGTCTACACCTACTGGGACTACTACCGGCAGCGCTTCGAGCGGAACCGCGGCCTGCGCATCGACTTCGTCCTCGGCTCCCCCACCTTCGCCGACCGCGTCACCGGCGCCTTCATCGACACCGACGAGCGCAACCCCGCGCAGGGCACCGACAAGCCGTCGGACCACGCCCCTGTCGTCGTGGATCTGACTGACTGATGGGCAACGAAGAAGCCGAGTTCCGGAAGTGCGCCGCGACATATTGCGACCTCATCGAGAATGCAGGCGTCCTGGGTCGAGAGGTTCTTCTGGCGCACCTGCATGAGCTCCTACCCGCTCTGATCTGCGTTGCGCTGCGCCTACCCGAGGTCGAAACATCCGAGGGCGACTCACCAGAGATCGACCAAGAGTCGTGGGCTGCCCAGTACAGACGCCTTGCCGGGGCGCTCGGGGCCGAGGGCGCCTACTGGACGACCCTCGCAACGCTCGGCGACGCCCTCCCGCAGCCAGTCATGCTGCCACTGGCTGATGATCTCGCAGACATCTGGCGCGACCTCAAGGCACCACTCATCGCTCTTGACGGTGAGACTTCGCTGAGCGATGCAGCGTGGGAGTGGCGGTTCAGTTTCCATTCTCATTGGGGATCCCACGCCGTCGAAGCATTGCGCGCGGTCCATGCAATGACCCGATGACCACATCGACCCATTGCACAAT